>CATQHX010000026.1 GCA_958296065.1 Vicinamibacterales bacterium
CGAACGGATCCTCGAGCGGCTGGGATTGTCGAAACCGCCGCCGGCACAGCCGGCGCCACCCCCCGACCGCAGCTCGTCGCTGTCGAGCATCATGCGTGACCTCGACAAGAACCTCGAACGCGACTACCCCGCGCCGGCCCCCGAGCCCGCCCGGGTCGCCAGGCCGGTGCGGCCGCCGGCCTCGAAAACACCGCCGGCTCCTCGCGTTCGCCAGCAGCCGCCCGCTCGGGAGCGCCCGCCGGCTGCGGCGCGCGCCGGTTCGCGCGAAGCAGGCCCGCATGCGCCGCTGAGCGAGAACCTGATCGGCGCGGTGCGCGCCGGCGGTTCCCGCCTGTCACGGGTGCGCTCGGAGTTCGAGCGGATGGACGCGAGGGACGGCGTCAAGCGCCTGGTGCTGCAGGCCGTGGACCCGGAGCTGCTGGAGGTGGTCGTCGGCCCCCGCCTGGCCCCGGCGTGGGTGAAGCCGCTGCGCGCGCAGTACGCCCGCTTCAAGCAGGCGTATCCGGCCGACTGGGCGGACGTCGAAGAGGTCTGGCGGAAACAGCGGGCGCGATGGCGGTCCAAGGCTGCACCGCACCGCGAGGAACCGCACCGCGAGCGGTCGCCTGACCCGCCGCGGCCGCCGGCCCCGGCGGCCGGCACGGCCGAGAAGGCGCAGCAGCAACGGCAGCCCGGGCACGACCGCTAGAGAATCGCCCGCAGCCGAGCCGTCCCCGCCTTCAGCCGCCCGCCTCGGTACGATGCGCCCGCGACTACATGGAGACCACCGACATGCAGGTCGTCCGGGCACGAGGTCGAGAAGGCGCCAGCCAACCTGCCACATGACCGTCAAGTTTCCCGGCCGGCCGTCAGGGCCGTTGGGAGCAGTCTGACGCTAGATTCGAATTGAGGTTCGAGGCGACCACCAAGACAGCACCGCCGTCGGGCCCTGGTTGAGCAGACGTGTCGGTCGCCCGTCGACCAGTCGGATGAGCGCTTCCATCAGGACTATGCAGAGCAGGGTGGGCGAACTTGTTTCCAGCGCTGCGACCCCGATCCCGTAAACCTGTACACGCAACTACAGGGCGACGAGGGGGTCCGCATGCGATTGCTGACAATGCGTGAGGTGAGGGAGATGACCGGGCTTTCGCGTTCGAGCATCTACGCGATGGTGGCGGCTGGCGACTTTCCCAAGCCGATTCGAATCGGAGCTCGGGCGGTTCGATGGTACGAGCACGAGGTGCGAGCCTTCATCGCGAGCCGACCCCGCGCCGGTTCCACCCGGTCCACCCAGTGACGACAATCCGCCGCGCGCAATCGACGATTGCGTGCATGGCCGCCTGCCGCCGGGCCGACGCCGGGGCCGCCTGCGCCGGCCGCGCCGAAGGCCGCCAGCCAGAGGACTGACGATCGACCAGCGCCAAGAGCGAGTTGTCACCCCACGATCCCGAGACGTGCGCACAGCGCCAGAGCTGCCTTGATCCGGGCGCACGGGTGCGAGCGCGCGAAATGTGCAACGCCGACGGCGCGGATTGGCACGACCTGCGGGCCTACGACGCCGCACACTTGGCGGCGGCGCTCACGTGGCGAGACGAACGCGAAGACCCGGAAGACGAGAGCGTCTTTCGCGTGGCCGGGCGCCTGGGCTCACCGGTCCGGCGGCGCGGCCATGCGGTAGCCGACGCCGCGCTCGGTGAGGATGTAGACGGGCTTGGCGGCGTCGTCGCCGAGCTTGCCGCGCAGGCGCCGGACAAAGGCGCGCACCAGCTTCGGGTCGACGTGTTTGCGGCGCCAGACGAGGCGCGCCAGGTCGTCGTAGGAACACACGCCAGCGGCGTTGCGCGCGAGCGCGCACAGCAGGTCGTGCTCGGTGGCGGTGAGGTCCAGCTTTGAAAGGCGCCTTTCCTCAGCGGGTGCGAATCCCGCCCGGCAACTGTCGTGTGTGGACGCCTCCCCGCTTGTCAAGCCTTTCCACGGGTAACTTCCGGGACCTCGCCCGCATTACGCTGAAACGCTGAAAACGTCTCGAATGGTCCCGTGGATTCCGGTTCAGAAAGTGGGAATCGATGAGTGAATTGTGGCCAGGGAACTGCATGCAAGTCGTTTAGAATGAATGCCTTATGAGAATCAGGTAGCTCATTCGACCCGAGCACCCGGTACTGCCGAGTGACGATCCACTCGTTGCGATCGGAGTGGTCGAAGTCGAGGAACCGGACCGTGTGACTCTTGCGGCCGTCGCCGCGGTCCTGCTCCAGCGCGATGCCGTAGGTGAGCGACGTGTAGATCTTCCGGTTGGCCTCGGCGAGACTGGCCGCCGGGACCTGGGTGACGGCCTTCACCGCGGCGGCGACGTTGGTCGCAGACAGCCAAGGGTTCAGCCGCTCGACGGCCGCCGCGAGGCGATCGGTGAGGATGGTTTCCCTGAAGCTCGCGCGTTCACCTTCGAGGGATTCGGGCGGGACGTAGGTGTAGCCGAGGGATTCCAGGAGCTCGACCGCAGGATTCTCGGCGAGGTGCAGCTCGTCCCAGCCGGTCGGCTTGGGGGTCATATGTCGGCGGCAATCATGCAGCGAAGCGGCCCTTGCGCTGGTCGGCCTGCCGGGAGCCGGTCCGCAACCTCCGGACCAGCGCCTCGTCGTTCACGATCTCGGCCATTTCCCCGTCGTCGACGAACTGCGCCTCCCGGACCCGTTCCAGAGCGGCGGTGGCAATGAAGTTCGACAGCGAGCGCCGTTCCGCTGCCGCCGCCTCCCGCAACTCTTCGTACGCGTCCTGTTCCAACCGCAAGGTCACGGTCCTGGCCATGCTTCCTCTCCCATCGGCAAATTGCGGCACGTCCGGACAGCCTCACTCCCGGCGGGATCGCAGCCGCGATCATACCGCCAATGCTCCGCTCGATCGCCGCCTCGGAGACACCCGGAGAGCACTTCATCGGCGCGCCGATAACCTCACTGCGCGATGTAGAACTCTCGTTCGAAACTCTCTCTGCTGCGGACCGCTATGCCGTACTCGCGGGCCTTCGTCACCTTCCCGGTCGGCTTGGCGTCGGCGTCCGCCACGAGCAGCGTCGTGACCTTCTTGGAGATCCCGCCGGCGACCGTTCCACCGGCGTTTCCGATTCTGGCCGCCAGTACCTCGTCGCGGAATCCGGTGAAGACGAACACCTGACCGCTCAGGTCCGCGTCGTGGGCGACCTCCGCGGGCACCGCCTCGTCGTCGTCCGGCGCCGACCGCGGCGCGAGGCTGACACTGCCGCCCAGGAGACGGTGCACTGCGCGATACACGCCAATCGTCGCCCGGCAATCATCGAGGGCACGATGGCTGCCCTGGTCCGGAACATCCAGCCTCTCGGCGAGCGCTCCCAACCGATACGGTCCGCCCAGCGGCACGCGTTGCGCCATCCGCATGGTGCACACCCATTCGTTCCCGCTGAACGTCATTCCCATCAGTCGGGCGTTGTGCTCCAGAAACCGGCGGTCGAAGTGAGCATTGTGCGCGACGATTGGCGCATCGCCGACGAACGCGGCGACGCGGGACAGCACCCTGTCTATGGTGTCCGCGTCCGCCACCGTTTCGTTCGTGATGCCGGTCAGCTCACGAATCCGCTTGGGGATGTTTCCCGATGGACGCACGAGCTCGTTCAGCACCCGCTCGCGTGTGATGCCATCCTCTGTGTCGCGGCGGATGACCGCGATCTCGATGATCGAGTCGCGTTGCGGACTGAATCCGGTGGTCTCGATGTCGAGGACGCAGAATGGAGACGCATCGCCGTCGGGATCGTCGCGCTCGACCGGGCGCTCGACGAGGGGACGACGCCTTCCGCGGACGGTGAAGTCGGTCGCACCATCGGCATCGACATCCTGTACGCCAACGGTTCCGATGCCGGCCATGAAGCCGACCGCGAACACCTTGCGAATCTTCTCGGAGAGCCTCATCGCCGGTACTGCGCCAACGGCCTCCGGTCCTGTGCCGGAAGCGCCGTCGCCATCTTCGGATCAGGCACCGTTCCGGGATGGGGAGCGAACACGAGCTCTGGATTTGCCGCGAAGCACGGGCCATCCCATCCGCCAATCCTCGGGATCATGCGACGGCACCGTCCAGTATGACACGAAGCTCGCCGGTAAGGAGCACGGACATGAGCGACGACTTGACAATGCCCAGCTGAGACAACCGGCACCTCTCGATTTCCTCGCGCGCATTCAGCGTCTCAAGGCCCTCTACGATCGCTGCCTGCTCCTCAATATCTGGCAACGCGAGCTTGAGGTTGGCGAACCTGCTGACACCCAGGTGGGCGACAGAAGTCGTTTGGCGTGCAATCGCCGAGAACACGCCCGAGTAGAAGTAGTGCCTGAAGACCCAAAAGGCGAATCTTGCCCTGATATGTTCACCGGCCTGAAATCTTATCAGCGTGTTTTGGAAGCAGCAATCCCGAGGTTCACCGGAGTATTGAGCACACCTTCCCACAAGTTCCTTGCTTTGGCCTTCGTTCAGCAATAGGTCCCCGGGTACGAGCTTTAGCCGGACAAACTCTGGTTCCAAGAAAGGCATGGACAGCAAACTTGTCGTGTCGATATAGCCATCGTACACGTTTGCCACCCGCAGGTACGGTCGCGGTTTCCCCTGAGCCTTGGGAGACCGCTGTCTCCCGGCCTCCACGACTCCGACTTGCTCTATTCGAAACAGACGCCAGTCTTCTGGGATCTCCCCAATCTCCGTCTGCTTGAACCGCGTGTGCCGCCCCGGCACTCCCCTCGTGAGCAGCTCCTGCATCAGGCCGCGCTTGACGACCTGCACCTGGTCGATGACCGCCTGGGTCTTCTCGATGGCGCCGTCCACCGAGGAGAGTATGGCGGCAATCCTGCGCTGCTCAAGTAGAGACGGAAGAGGCACCTTGAGACGTGCGAGCTTTTCTCTTGTAAGATGAGCAATGCTGGATTGCGAAGTTAGATCTGCGAACAGGCCGTGGCTAGCGGCAAACCGCATGAAGTGCAAGATAAAACGGGGATCGACTTTGGAAGGCGACTGTAGCCGCAAACGATGTATCGCCTTCTGGTAATAGCAGCCAAACTCACCCGTCCAAAGAGCCGTTCGGCCAATCTCGCCACCTTCACAAACCAGCAAGTCGCCTGGAATCAATCGAAACTTTTCGCGCTCCTGTTCATCGAAGTGCATCTCTCGCAAATCGGAGAAATCGAAGTGCCCCCATTGCACGTCCTTGTTTCCCAGATACGGAAACTTCGGAACAGTCTCTCTTGCGTTCTTGTTCAGCATCTTGCCAAGTTGCAGCGTGAAGAGCTTGCCAAGGTCCTCCTTGGGCCAATGGCATGGTCTTGTTGTACGTGCAGTGTCGGACACAACAAGCTCGTCGGTATTCTCTTGCGAACGAAGGCTACTCATAACCCAATTCCGCCAGGTATCGGTTCATCGTCTCCTCGGCCGCCGCACGCTCCCGCTCGAGTTCCCGCAGCTTCCGCACCGCCTCGGCGACATCGATGCGCTCCTCCTCCTCCGCGGTATCCACGTAACGACTGATATTCAAGTTCCAGTCGTTCTGCTCGATCTCCGCGAGCGGCACGACCCGCGCGTACTTCTCCACGTCGGCACAGGCGTGGAATGTGCTGGCGATGTGCTCGATGTCCTCGTCGCGCAGGCGATTCTGGTTGCTCCCCTCCTCGAACTCCCCCGACGCGTCGATGAACAGCACCTTGCCCTTCCGCGCCGCCGGCTTGTCCCGGTTCAACACGATGATGGAGGCCGGAATGCCGGTGCCGTAGAAGAGGTTCGGCGCGAGGCCGATGACCGCCTCGAAGAGGTCCTCCTGCAGCAGCCCCTGGCGGATCTTCCCCTCCGCGCTGCCGCGGAAGAGCACGCCGTGCGGCATCACGACGCCGAGCCGGCCCGAGGCGTTCAGCACCGCCACCATGTGCTGGACGAACGCGAGGTCGCCCTTCGTCTTCGGCGGCACGCCGAACCGGAAGCGCCCGTGGCCGTCGTTCTCGGCCACCTCGCGGCCCCACTCGTCGAGGCTGAACGGCGGGTTGGCGATCACCCGGTCGTACAGCAGCAGCTCGCCCTCGTCGACCAGTTTCGGGTCGCGGATCGTGTCGCCCTTCTCGATCCGGGCATCGTCGAGCTCATGCAGCAGCATGTTCATCTTGCAGATGGCCCACGTGCTGAGGTTCTTCTCCTGGCCGTGCAGTGTCAGGTTGTCTGGATTGCCTCCCTTCCGCTCGATGTAGTGGGCGCACTCGATCAACATGCCGCCGGAGCCAGCCGTCGGGTCGCAGATACGCATGCCTTCGGTCAGCGCCAGCAATTCGACGATCAGCCTGACGACCATCTGGGGCGTGTAGAACTCGCCGCCTTTCTTGCCCGCGTCGTCGGCGAACTGCTCGATCAGGTACTCGTAGGCGCGGCCGAGCAGGTCGGGCTCGGCCATGCGGTCGTTGCGGAGCGAGACCTCCGAGAAATGCTGGACGAGACGCGCCAGCACGGTGTCGCGGTTCCTCGCGTCGCCGAGCTTCCGTTCGTCGTTGTAGTCGATGCCGGCGAGGACGCCTTCCAGCTTGGCGTTCTCCTCCTCGAGCGCGGCACACGCCTTGTTGAGCGTCTCGCCGATGTTGGTGGCCGTCCTCTGGATGGTGCTCCAGCGCGCCCGGTCCGGCACGAAGAACTGGTGCTCGTCCGGATCGGTCCACGCCACCGTGTCGGACATGCCGTCGGCGATGAGCTTCTGCGCCTCTTCCTCGAAGCGGTCCGACAGCCGCTTCAGGAACAGCAGGCCGAAGATGTAGGTCTTGTAGTCGCTGCTGTCGATAGACCCGCGCAGGATGTCGGCCGCCGACCAGAGATACTGCTCGAGCTGGGCGACGCTCAGCACCTCCTCGGTCGGGCTCGACGGGGCTGCGGCTGGTCGAGACGGCGCCGGCGATCTGGCTACCTTGGCGGCGCTCCTCGCTGCTCCGGCCGGCACCATGAGGCGGGCGATGAGATCCACCTTCTTCCGTCCGGAATCATCCAGGCCGAGCGCCCGGCACAGCTCCTTCAGACGATCCCGGGAGAGGTCCCCGAGCATCTCATCCGCACGCGCACGTCGCGAACCGGCGAGCGCATCGACGAGCTGGGTCTTGACGCGGCGATCGGCGACCGCCAGCTCGTAGTAGTCGACATTCGCACGGAGCTCTTCGGCGGTCAGCCCGGCAAGGACGGCGCGCTTCGTTGGCATAGACGTGCTTCACTCCTCCGTCCGATCATCGTTCGGGCGTGGCCTGCAGCGACACGGTGGATTGCGTTGACGCCGCCTGCGACGATGAGGACGGCGGGGTGCCGAGCCGCCTTATCGATGTGGCCCACGGAGCCAGATCATAGCCTCCGTCCCGTGCGTGACGCAGGTCGAGAGCAACCGGCTGCGTCGAACGCTTGCCTTGGAGGTCTACCACTGATGACCGCCATCGGCAGCCAGGTGAACCCTTGGGATGATGCGCAGCCGGCCGTGGACGGAACTGACGCTGGACCAGGACCGTGCTACGTGGAGGCGCACTCCACGAGCCGCGCGAGCGCGTTCGCAAGCCGCATCTGCCGAGGCGTTCGGCAGTGCACACGCAGAACGTCCGGGCTCGCGACGACGGCAGCCACGCATTGGGCTCGGCTCGTTGCGACGTTCAGGCGGTTGAGGCTGTACAGAAACTCCATCCCGCGGGGTGCGTCGGCGGCCGAGCTGGTTGCCATCGAATAGATCGAGACCGGCGCCTCCTGGCCCTGGAACTTGTCGACCGTGCCGATGCGGAAATCCGGAAGAGCCTCCGCCAGCGCCGCGACCTGGGCGTTGTACGGCGTGATGATCAGGATGTCCTCCTGGGTGAGCGGCCGGCTTGTTCCCCGCGCATCGGTCCACGTCGCACCCTGGGCGAGCAGTTGGCTCACGGCTGCCGCGATCTCGACGGCTTCCTCCGGCGACTCGCTGGAGTGGCCGTCGTGCGGCACGCGAATGAATCGGATGCCAGCGCCGTCGTATGGCGGATTCCCGGCGACCGCGAGGGATTCGCGGCCCGGATGGGCGTGCAGCCGTCCCGCATAGAACACCTCGGACGTATAGGCGCAGATGCTCGGGTGCAGGCGCCACGTGCCGTCGAGAAAGAGGCCGAGGCGGTCCGGCATCACCTGCTCGCCGTCGAGCACATGGGCAAGCGCGGAACGCTCCGCCCCGGGCGGGTGGGTTCCCTGCAGCGGCTGGTCGAGCTGTTGCGGATCGCCGAGCAGCACGAGGTTCGTGGCGCACGACGAAGCGGCGATCGCGTCGGCCAGAGACATCTGGCCGGCCTCGTCGATGAAGAGCACGTCGACGCTTCGGACCATCTCGTCCCGCGCCCACAGCCAGGCGGTGCCGCCGACCACGTCGAGCGTGCCATCGTTGAGACCATCGCGTACCGCTGCGTTGCTCTTGAGGTGGATGGCCTCCGGGTATGTGAGGCCGCCCTTGCCCGGCCGCTGCCCGATCGCGACCTGCACGTCGCGCTGCTGCGCGACGCTGGCCGTCTTCTCGAGCAGCTCCCCGATCACCTTGTGGCTGTTCGCGGTGACGCCGACGCGTTTTCCCGCCGCCACGAGGTCGACGATCATCCGCGCGCCGACCGTGCTCTTTCCCGATCCCGGGGGGCCCTGGATTGCGAGGTAGCTCTCGTCGATCGCGAGCACGAGGCGCCGCGCTGCTTCCTGCGCGTCGTCCTCTCCTCTCAGCGCCTGGCCATCGCCCCGGCCCGCCCGCGGCGCGCGGCGCATCAGGAGGTCGCGCCCGGCGCGGTACTCGCCGGGCCCGTCCATTCCGCGCTCGATCACCCACCGCGCCAGCCGCTGCAGGCTCTCGGGCTTCGGCGTCGGGCGGACGTAATCATGCGGAATGAGGGAGGTCGGCGTCGGCGCCGGACGGCCACTGCCAAGTCTCAGGTCGATATGGTCTTCGCCCACCTCGAAGACGGTTCCCGCAGCGCTGCCGGTCACAGGATCGTGCGGCTGGTCTCCGACGCGGATCCGATGTTCCTGCGGCGGGAAACGGAAGCGATAGATCCTCGATCTCGCCCTGGGTGCGGGATCGGGCCAATCCCGTTCGAAGGTCAGCATTCCGAGGGCGTCGGATTCGTCCCGGCGCTCCTCATCGGTGAGCTCCTCCCGCAGGTAGAAGTAGCGCCACCAGAACGACTTCCCCTCCCGGCGGTGCCAGTTCAGAAGCTGCGCCAGCAGCCAGCGTCCGTGCTCGTCTTCGCTCCTGTCGCCCGCATCGTCAGGCAGCCCGGCGGCAAGGTCGTCGACGAGCCTGTTTACTGCCTGCTGCGCCTCGCTGTCCTCGACCTGCTCCGGTTCTGGTACCGTCGGGCGCGGCAGATCGCCAAGCGCCGCGGCAAGCACCGCGCGCTGCCGCTCCAGCCAGTCCCGCAACCGGTACGTCGAGACGCAGTCGTCATGGTTGTAGCGCTCGATCTGCGCGCGCACATCGTTGCGCTCCTCTCCCCGGCCCAGCTCGAGCCAGGTCTCGAACTCGACGATGCTCGTCCCTGCGTCCCGCAAATCGACCTTCCGCTTGTAGCCGTAGAGCGGTTCGAGCCTCTTGATCGAGTAGCTTTCGACGGACGCACGGATTCCCTGCCGCACCGCGCGATAGAGATCGACGAAGACACCGCCCCGCAGCAGCCGGTCGACCTCTTCCTCGCGGGTGCCGTAGCGCCCCGCGAGCCGCTTGACGGCCGTCGGTTCGTACGGGGCGTAGTGGTAGACGTGCAGGTTCGGATCGGCTTCCAGCCGATCTGTCACCAGGTCGATGAACGCCTCGAATGCAGCGCGCTCTCCGGCCGTGGTGACGGTACCGCCCTCGATCGACCAGATGGCATGAAACTCCGGCCGGCCGGCCGGCCCAACCCGTCCCGGCTCGATCACGCCGAAGAGATAGTCGATTCCATCGACCTCGTCCGAGCCGAAGAACGGGTCGCCCTCGATATCGAAGAAGAGATCGCCGGGCGAGGGTTCCGGGAGCATCAGCAGGCCATTGTTCGGGACGAGCGCTCCCTCGCGGTTTCTCGCCGGTGGGATGCGTTCCGCGATCACGCCGCCCTCGCGCTCGCCACGCACCTGGATCTCCGCTTGTGCGCGGATGTGCGCCAGCGCCTCCCGGCCGGCGCCGGCGATCCGGTCGGGAAGTCGACGCGCCGGCGCGGCGAGCCCGGTCCGGGTAGTGACACCGATCTTGTGGAGCGCATGCCGCTGGACGCCGGTCAGGTTGGCCACCAGCGACAGATCGTCTTCTGCCCGCCACTGCGCGCGGCACTCGGCGCTCCAGCGGCAGACCTCGCAGTGCTCGACCGGCTCCGGCTTCGTCGGTACAGGAAACGACGGGCCCGCATCGTCGAGGAGCGCCTCGAAATCGCGCGCCACTGCGCGGTAGTAGGCGGCGTATTCGGCGACCCGGAACGAGATCTGCTCGCGCATGACTCCGCCGAGTGCGAGGTGCATTTCCTCGAGCGCCTGCCCCTGCACTGCCCTGAGCAGCTCCGAATACATGGAGAGCTGAAGCACTGCCGAAGCCTTCGCGTGCCGCGCGAGCTTCGTGTCCCAGACCTCGTAGCGCCACGGGCCAAGCTCACTCGGCTGCTCCACCCGCCGCAGGAAGTCCGCGTAACCGAGTCGACGTCCCTCGAGGAGCACGGCCTGATAGATGACCTCAGCGCCCTCGCGCATCGCCGTGATCGTGGCCTCACGTCCGCGCATGAGCCGCTCTGTCCGAAGGAGCGCCCCGTCGTGCGGAATCTCAACGACGCGCAGGCCGTCGCTGTTCAGCTCCGCGAGCAAGCGTTGCTCGTGCTCGAGCCCGCGCTGCGCGATGCGATCGAGGACCGGATCCGCACGCATCGGTCTCTTCAGATGCCCGTCGACTGCTGCTCGTTCGAGATGCGCAAGGTGTCGGCACTCCAGCGCCCCGACGATATCGGTGGCGGAGTACACCAGTCGGGTATCGATGCGCTGCATGAATTAAACCTTCCGCTCGCAGTCCGCCGGCTCAGGGACAGAAGGTCAACCCGACACTGGTGTCACCCTGCACGACGCTCGATCCTGCATGGCCTCCAGTTCCTCGTCCAGTGCTCGTCCGTCTGCACGTGACCGACGCGAACGCTCTTGCAGACGTTGTCCTGGAACTCGGCCGCCGGAAACCGTCGCTCCAGCCGCAACACGAGGCCCTCCCGCTCGCCGCCGAGCATGGACGGCGTCTCGTGGGCGCGCGCCACGAAGTTCCGTATCTCGTCCATCGACTGGAAACGCCCGCGGAACAAGACCGGCACGACGGGAATCTCATGCAGCTTCGCGTAAGCCTCGAGCTCGGGAAAGGCCCCGAATGCACCATCACCGTCTCGAATCGCAAAGGCATGGAACGTCCTGTCCTCCGCCACGGGCCCGTAGGCGATGCTGTGCACCCCGTAGATGTCCTCGCCGTAGAGATAGACGTCCGGCTCCTTCACCTTCCAGGCATGGTGCTTCTTCACCATGGCCATCCACTTGCCGTCGGAAGGAACCGACACGCTGCGCGCGTAGACCTTGCCAGCGTGCAGCAGCGTGTTGCCGCCGTCGAGCTTCTCCGTCACCACGACCGCGTCCTCCAGGAATCGGGCCGCGTTTCGGTGCACGTCGTCGCCTCTCCCGATGGTTGGTGACCACGCCCACCCCCGGCATCCCCGAGAGATTCAGCCGCCCCCTGTATTCGTGCAGGATCAAGCCTCTGTCGTCAATCGCAACGACCTCCCCGGCCGCCAGAGACTTCAGCCTTTCCACGCAGGCCAACTGACAGCGCGCGTCGGCGTGGGTCTCGCGCCCATTGGCGGCCATCGCGACGTTCGTATCCACCACGAATGTCATCCGGACTGCGCCATCCTTCTCTTCAGGGAAGCCTCGGAAATCGCCGCAATCTCACCCATTTCGTCTCCGAAGAAGTTCTCCGGCCAGTTTTCGATCTCGCCCCATTCGTTGAGGAGCAGATCGGAAACCTGCGCCTTGCCTCGATTCGAGGAAACGAAGTACAGCTTCACGTCCTCCGAAGATATCTTCTGCTCCGCCACTCTCCTCTGCAAACGCCGCATCAGGTGCTCGCTGTGACTCTCGACCACAATCTGCACGTTTCGTACGGCGGCGACGTTCAACATGACGTCCGCCAGACCACTCTGCACGGCGGGATGAAGATGAATCTCCGGCTGCTCCATCAGCACCGTCGAGCCTTCCGGGACGTAGTAGAGCAGAACCAGGACCGGCAGCACCTGCGACACGCCGAATCCGACGTCGGTCAGTGACGTCGTTGCTGCCAGCGCAGATGTCTTGACCAGTGCTCGATACAGGTTGGTTCCTCTTGCGATCTCCTTGATCTCGAATTCTCGAATCAGTCCCAGCTCGTGCAGCCAGTAGGCGATCATCTCCTGGAACGGTCTTCGTCGCATCCGATAGCCGAGACTCCGCGTCTCCTTTCGAACCGTAGCGGCAAGCATTGCGTCCATCGTCCGCTCACCGCGCTGGCCGACGTCCTCGGGACTGGCTCCCGCCCAGTGATACTCCCGCCGAGGGTGCTCCCGCAATGGCCCAAGGTAATAGATCGAGTCCATCAGGTTCTCATACGCCAGCTCAAAATCTCCAAGGAAGCCCGAGTTCTGAAAATAGCTCCTGGCTTCGCTCGGGAACATGTAGCTCTTGACCGGCGACGGCAACGGCCAGGGGCGACCCTGGTTACGCAGGAACCAGAACTCCGACGCATCGGTCGCCAGTTCGAATCTCTCCTTGGTTCCCGGCTTGGGTTGCAGCCCGAACCTGGTATCGGCGAAACGATACTCCAACTCGCGCGGCCACAAGCGCTTGTTCCGTAGACCGACTTCGCACCGGGTCTGAATACTGTTACCCTCGAATAGTGCAGTAGGCGATGGCTCCAGCGGATCATGGATGGCAAGCGTCCCAGGTAGCGTCCAGTCGAGTACCCAACTCATCGCCTGGCTCTTGTCGTGCTTGTAGACGGCGTCCTCGAAGGACCCCAGATTCACCATGTGTCCTGGTCCGCCGAAGTCGAGGACGATGCCACGGTCGGTCGCGTTTCTGGTCTGTTTCAGAAGCAGGAGTAGATGCAGGAGGCTGCTCTTCCCGGCGCTGTTGGTGCCGAAGAACCCCGTCACCTTGCCGAGTGTCAGGTCGGCTTCCCGCCATGCTTTGAAATTCTTAAGACTCAGGCGGTTCAGCATGGCGATCGCTCCTGCCGAAAATCACGTGGACCCGATGGTTGCACCGTGCTCGTCCCGTCATCCGAACAGCAAACCCTGGAAGTCGTCATACCCCAACTCACCCAGACACCGATTCCTCGGCTCTGCGTTCTCCCGCTTCAATTCTCGGAGCCGCCGCACGGCCTCCTTGTGGCCCACGTGAGCAGATCATAGCCTCCATCGTCGCCGGAAGCAGATCGCGCGCGACCGCGCTTCCATCGAGAGGGCCGCTCTCGGTATAGGGCCGCAGGCAACTCGGTAGTTGCCGGCGCCGGCTGAAACAGGCGCCGGTCACCTCCCCATCCGCGGCCGCGATGCCCGAAGTTCAAGCACCCCAGGTGCAGGCGTTCGGCCAGAATCTCCGCCGATTCCGCCAGCCGGGTCCAGGCCGGTTGAAGTACTGGTTGCCGTCGGCCATCACCACCCGCCCGTTGCGGACGGCGGACAACTGCTGCCTTCCGATCGGCCGACCAGCACCGGCACCTCGCGAGCCACGCTCGATGTCGACGCCGGAGGGCATGATCGCGATCACGTCGGGGTCGGCGGCTACGAGCGCCGCCGTGTCTAGACGGTTCGTCCCGGCTTCTGCGGGCCAGTGCGTCTATTTCAGCTTCAGCAGCGGGTAGTCGGGGTATCGCGGCGTGACCGTCCGGTTCGCGCAGTCAGCGATGAGGTCGAGGGTCTCGAGCACGACCTGGCCGATCAGCGGCTCGCTCAACGGCGGTCCGACGATGCAGTTCATCACCATTGCTCGGTTCCCGATCCGCACCGACACCGGGCCTGCCAGCGGCTGCTCGTCCCGCCGTTCGTCGGCGTAGCTGACGAACGCGGTTCCCTTGTTGCCGAGCCCGAGGCGTTCCACTACGTTCTGCGGGAGCATCAGCGTCACCGCTCCCGTGTCGATGATTCCCTCCACGCTGGTCTGGCGAATATCGGACTCGTCGCAGCCGCCGCGAAGGAAGTGCTCCCGGTCGCCCTCGTTCTCGAGGGTGACTTCGGTTCGGGTTTCACCCATCGGTTCGTTGTTCGGATTCTCGCTTCTCGGCCCTCACCTGGCAAGCGTCGTCGTCCGTGGCAAGTCCACCTTCGCCCGCGTGTCCGCTCGCGCCGGCGGGGCCGGTTCCCGGCTTGCCGCCACCCACGCCCTCCGTCCTGCTTCGGTCTCGTTTGAGAATGGGGGGCGAAGGAGTTGAGTGCCGAGGGTGGGGATCGAATAAGCCACGCAACCCATTTATATGCAGCAGTTTACAGGTTTACTGATTTCCGTTTTCCCACATTCCATACCACCCGTACGATTGGTCGCGGGATGGCGGCCGTGAGCGAAAAGCCCGGCGCCGCTAAGCTCCCAAACTTCGCTCAAGATGGAGGATTCGCCGATGTTCCCAGCGATTCCCTGCCCGCCCGAACCACGCGTCGCAGGGCTGCTATCCCTCCGCCTGCAGCAGTCGCAGGTCCCGAGTATGGTACGCCGCCGGCGGGAGCGTTTCTCGCACTCCGGTTCGCGCGCAAATCCTATTCGGGCTCCGCAGTCCTCGCGCGTGCCAGCTCCAGGACATCCTCCTGCGTCATCGGGCTCCGCGGGTGGTGGCTCGAGTCGACCCCGGGCGGACGGAACGCGATGTAGCGGTGCGCGAAGAGCGTAGGCGCCAGCATCACGGCGTAGGTGAGCGCCCAAATGTCAGGCCGCCGCCGGTCGTGTGCCGTGTCCAACCAGCCACCACGCAGCTCGTCGATGAAAAGCGCCAGCGCCAGGGCGCACCGGCGGCCAGCCCGTTCAGGACAGCCAAGCCCCACGCCGCACCGAGGAGCTGCCCGAACGCGATCCCGACGAGCACGCCGGTCGCCATGCCGATTCCGGTTGACCGCGCGGTGAACACCCGCAACGGGTTCATCGGAGCTGGTGATGACCGGGGCGCAGGTGCAGCGGGCCCTGGATCGCGACTTGACGCGCGAGCTGGCCCGCAGCCTGCGAGGCTCCCGAGCCTGTCGAGTATCCGCGTGCGGATGGCCTGCGAAGGGAACCGGCGGGAGCGGGAGATCGTCCGGCCGGCGAGAGCACCGATCGGCCCGGACGAAACGCTCGTCGTAGTCACCACGGACTTCTTCGCCCGGCGCGCCGCACGCGACGCCATCAGCGTCCAGCCGGCGGCGGCGCTCGCGTCTGCGCCGCTGGCTCACCGCCCGCCGCGGACACCTCGGTGCGGACAACCTCGTGACGCCGCCGCGCTGGGAAATGCCCGACCGCGGGGCGTGCTTCGGTGCGAATCCACGGTAGCAGCTCACCCGTCAGGCCCCGGCGTCATTCATTCGCCCAAGGTGGAAGACCCTCGAGCACCTCGCAGGAGCGGCGGAGCCGGCTCTCGAGGCCCGCGCTGAGGATCACCGCTCGAACTCGGCACGCCGTTTCGCCAGCTCGGTCAGGATCTCGGGGGCTTCCTTCAGCGCGGCGAGCGGGCTCAGGTGCTCGTCGATGTACGCCCAGTCGAGAGCGCCAGCCTGCCGGACGATGATGCCTTCCACGTCGACCCAATCCCGCCCACGCGCAGCGAACGCCTTCAGAACGATAAGATCCTCGGCCGAGCACGTGAGCAGCGGAACGTCACCGGGGAACGTGAACGGGGTGGCGCGTGCGACCACCAGCTCCTCGAAGGGCAGCCCGCCGAGCGCGACGTCGATGCCGACGCCGGACGTGGAGCGGAGCAACAACACGCGGTTCGTGCGCGCGAAGCCCGCGGCATCGTCGATCCGGCCCGCGTATCGGTCGAGCAGCGGCGCGATGAACGGCTCCTCGCCACCGAACCCGGTGAGCAGCGTCACATCGACGTCGATGGTCTCCCGAGGCTCGCCCCAGCGCTGCAGGGCCAGACCGCCGATGAAGCAGAAGCGCCAGTCCCGGGCTTCACAGAAGTCCTGCAGACCGACCGCGACCCGGATCAGCTCAAGCACGGCGGGATGCCGCCCGCATGAACCAGCGCTGCTGCTCGATCAGGCCCGACGTCGGCCGCGGAGCACGCGGGGGTCTGGTGTAGTCCGCCTCGCCGCACAACAGGGCGATCGCGCGTTGCGGGTCGAGACGCCGCAGATCCTCGCGACGTACCTGCTCGAGCCGGGGTCCGGCCTCCTTCCAGGCCTGAACCCACCGCTTGCCCGCGGCGATCTGCTCGGGGCTCCAGCCCGCGAGGGGCTCATTCTTCATCTCGCCATTGTAGTCACAAGCCCCGAGAGCCGCCGGCACGTTTGTCGGTGTGCTGGTGGGGCGACGCTCCCCTCTTCGCCCACGCCCAGCGGCTCTTCGAGTTGAAGCGCTTCGAGGTCGTCGTGCGCTTCAGTCCTCACGCAGTCACCGCAAGCGACCGCAAGGAGCTGGCAGCGCGCCTGCACAGCAACGTGGAACACATCTTCGAGCCGGTGGTCACGCCCGACGACCGCGCCTTCGAGACCGGCTACTGAGCTCGGAACACGTGCAGGCAATCGGCCTTGGGCAGTGTCGGTGAAGTTGGAGTTCGGTACGAACGCCACGTGTAGACGTCCGGTTCCATCCAGCTTCTTCCCAAGGTTCATCCCCGCGCGCGCGGGGCAACCACGTTCGCCGGGCCAGCCACAGGTACAGGTCGAGGTTCATCCCCGCGCGCGCGGGGCAACCCACGGCGAGATAGAGATCAGCAACCCCGAAGCGGGTTCATCCCCGCGCGAGCGGGGCAGTCCGAGCTTCTCTTTCTTACGGGATCATCCCCGCGTGTGCGGCCCCACGGACGGCGGTTTCACGGCTGTGGCTCGCCCACTGGGCAGGCGCGGCCGCCCTCGGCGCGGTCGTGTGTCGGGGCGTGTGCGGTTCCGGTACGGTCGGGCTTCCGGCGCTTCCCGGTGCGGCTCAGAAGTGTGTCACGCAGTACTCGCGACCGTCGGCGTCCGTCGTGATGTCTTCCTCCTCGACGCCGGTCGACGTCCTCGTCCTCGACGCGGACGGTCACGCGTCCCTCCAACTCGGGCGGGAAGTTCACGGTATCGATCAGTCCTCCGTGCACGACGATGGTGATCTCGCCGAGGTCCGGTTTCGATTCTTTGTGAGCCTGTGTTGCGGTTGCTGCTGGCATTGTCAATCCGTTCTTGGGCTTATTCGGTTTCGGGGTTTGACCGCCGGTTTTCCTTTTGCCGGTCGTCGTTCATCCCTGCGCGAGCGGTGGGAGCGCTCCAGCCTGAAGGCTCGTCAGAGGAACCAGATGCCCCGTGCCGCGACCGCACGGGATCGCTCCGGTGACGCCGGACTACCACCGCTGGATGGGATCGGCTCGGGCGACGTCGGCCCTCGGCCGTAGCGGCGATCGGCTTCGCACCCTGTCGGTCGCGGGTGGGTAAGCTCTAATGTGTCTGCAATCCGCCATGTCCACTGACTCGCCGCAGCGCCGTGACGGGGATATCGATCCCGGGATTGCCGACGTCGTCGCTCGCCTTCAGAGCGCCGGCATCGAGACGTTCGAATCGTGCGAGGGCGGACCCGCGCATGCGTTTCATGAGCCCACCGTCCGGTTTCACGGCCAGCCCGCGGCCGGCTTTCACGCCCTCGGCGTCGCCATGGATCACGGCTGGCCTGTTGCGTCGCTCAGACGCACCTGGGCTTACGTAGATGGGGAGATCAACGGCCCCTACTGGGAGATGACCTTCTGGGAGCAGGTTCCTGCTGCCGGCTCCGCTGCAAGCGTTGGCAGTTCGCGCACTTCTCCTTCGCCCCGGTTCCCTGCCGACGATTCTTCGGCTCGATGTTGTTGCCGTCGGTGCACGCCGTATCGTCGTGGTACACACGACTCTGCGTAGTGTGCCACGCTCCCACCGTCGCCATGACGTGCGTCCCGTTTTGTTCTCTACCGGCCCACTGAGGCCCGGCGGATGACTCCGTGAGCGGGGCGTGTTTTCCGCCGTCTATGCGGCGTCGCGATCCCGGCGGCCGGCGAGGAATCCCTCGAGTGTGCCTTCGAGCTTGCCGGTGCGGTCTCGCAGCTCGCCGATGAGCCGGGTCGTTTCGTCGAAACGCTGGTTCATCGTGTCGAAGCGGCGGTTCATCTCGCTGTTCACGTTGTCGAACCGGCGGTTCATCTCGCTGTTCACGTTGTCGATGCGCTTGTTCTGGTCGTTCATGCGGGACAACAGCATGAACATCCCGCCGATCTGCGCTCCGAGCAGCGTCAGGAACGCCAGGAAGAGGGTGATTGTCTCAAGGGTGATGGCTTCCATGCTGGGCGCCTTTCCGGGGAGCGTAGCCCTGCTGTCGGTTTTCGGTCAAACGTTGCGTGAATCCGATCTCTCCCGCCGGAGGTTCATCCCGCGTCTTCGGGGTCTCGGTGGATGGTGTCTCTGGCGGCGCCCCCGAACAGGGTCGATCGCCGTCAGCGTGGGGCGGATTGTCGTCTGAGGGCGCTACGGCGTTTCAGCCGCGGTGCATCCCCGACTGTGCGGGTCTTCGTGATCGTGTCGTCGATTGCGTGCGGATCTACGGGTTCATCCCCGCGCGTGCGGGGTGGTCCGCGGGAGGTTCATCAGCGCGTCTCGTCGGTGGGGTTCATCCCCGCGCGTGCGGGGTGGTCTGTTCCGGATGGGGACCGGCCCCGGGTCACTCAGGTTCATCCCCGCGCGTGCGGGGTGGTCCGACCGCTACACCGGCGGCCACGACGTCGTAATGGGTTCATCCCCGCGCGTGCGGGGTGGCCGACCGATATCGGCGAACACCTTCGGGCGTCATCGGTTCATCCCCCGCGCGCGCGGGGTGGGGGCTTCGGTCTTGGCCATTGGCTCGGTCGCTCTTGGTTCATCCCCCACGCGTGCGGGGTGGATACGCGGGAGTCCGCTGTCGGGTTCATCCCCGCGCGCGCGCGGGCCGGCCTGTCAGTCCACGGATGAAGAAGACCTTGTCGAGGGTTCATCCCCGCGCGAGCGAGGCTCCCTCTATCCGTCTTTCCGCGTCGTCGAGACCGACGACGGTCCCGCACGCGGGGATGTCCCGAACAGGAGGCTGGGGCGCACTGCTTGGAGCGCTCGGTGCGTTCCTGTTATAACGTGGCTTTACCTGCCGGATCGGATTTGCCTGCGCACGTTGCTGACGACGTACTTTGGCAGGTCTTTCCTGTCTGCGGGGATGACAATCGGGCGTGCGGCTCCGTTCTTCACGTACACGTTGTGCGACCCTTTGGTCCGGTCGAGACGCCAGCCCTACTTCTCGACCTCCTTCGCAAGGTCGCGGGACGACGTCATGCGTACATCTCTGTCTGGTGCTCGTGCGGTTGATACTGGAGGTCGGGCAGTGCTCCAGGTGTGCTCTCAGGCGCGGCCTCGACTAGTCTCTGCCGCTCCGCAGCGGGCAGATAATCGGGGAATCGCCAATAGCATTCGTCGTCGATTCTGAAGACGTCGTTCGTGAACGGCAGCCTCTGCACAGCTACGAACCCGAGTTCGCCGAGGGCTTCGCGCAGCGTCCCGCGTCGCACACACGATTCGATCCAGAGGTTCACGGCCTCGTCCAGGGCCTCAACGGCCTTCTCCCGACTGTCGCCCACCGTGGCGACCTCCAAGCTCGGACACGACCCGATCCATTGGTCTCCGTCGGGGCCTGTTCCGAACACCAGGGAGCGTCGAATCTTCAAGCTGCCTCTCCTTTCGGCCAGCGAACGCGGGAGCCGCTGCCGATTCGCCAGCCCGCCTCCACCGGCGATTATGTTTCGGTGCTCGACATCGCTGTCAAGGCTCCGCCCTCTCGCCGCCCGGCCCGATCGCTTCTTCCGGGTCGCTGCGTCCCGTCTCTGCCGGCTCTTCCGGCTCTGCGACCGTCCGTGCAGTCGCTGCTGGCGTTGTGCCGCTGGCCCCCCGCTGGTCCGAGGCGGACTTCCTCAAAGCCCTGCCGCGCGACCGGCGCGCCGGTTTATCCCCGCGCGTGCGGGGTCGACTGGCGTTCCTTCGACGAGACGTGGGAGGAGGGTTTTGCCCCCCGCGCGCGGGGGGCAAGGAGTTCACGCCAGCGATCGTGCTGGTCCACAACCGGTTCATCCCGCCTGCCCGCGCGTTGGGGGCGAGCCGCACGCTCGGCCCGTCGGGAAATTTTAGCTACCGGCCGCCGCGTGGCGTCGAGTGCTGCCTCCGCGATGTTGCGGAAGTGGTTGATGCCGCGGCTCCCCATCTGTCCGTACGCGGGATGTTGGAGCGCGCTGGCCGTTTGTCAGGCGGCTCTCTGTGGGTTCGGTGGTGTGTTGGGAGTCGCCAGCAGAGCGTCGAGCAACAGGATGCGGAGAACGTCGCCGACTGCCCGGTCGTCGGACCCGAACTCGTAGGCGGCACGCGCGACGCGGCGCCGCCACTCCTTGTCTAGCCGGTTCCTGACGTACTCGTCGCAGAGTGCGTCGATCTCGAACGGTTCGAGCCCGTCGGTTTCTGGTCGAAGCCGTTCCGCGGTCGCGACGACCCATTCCCCCGGTACCAGGCCGGCCTCGATCCGCTTTCCGAACTCCGTCAGCTTGAGCGGGCTGCTGCCGGTCGCTGTCCGCTCCGTACCGCCCATGCGCAACAGTAGGGTGTCGAGCGTACGACGTGTTTCCGCCTGCTGGTTACGAACCTCCTCGCGGAGCGTCTTCGACTCCTTTTCGGGCGCTTCAGGATTTCGTGTGGGTGGCAGCGTGGTCGGAGGAGTCCGAACGCTCACGCATCCTCTTGGGACGGGCAGTTCGATCGTCGTGCATCCGTCTGGCTCGATCGATACCGACGGGCACTTCGCGTAGCGGCGTCATGGTGATCCGGCCAGTGTTTTCAGTGGCCGGACGAAGCCGTCCGGCCATAACCAGCCCTGAGCCGGCGCGAGCGGCGAGTCACCTGAAAGGCCGAAGCGCAAGCGGAGGAGGCGCGAAGCGGCTTGACTCGACGGGAGCAGAGGCTACCTCCAACCCCTCATCTACCCACACGATTCCCGGAAGACCCCCTTTTCGATCCGCTCCTGAAGGAGTGTCCGTTGGGCGTCCATCCGGTCGCCGAGGTCCTTCAACCCCTCGCGCAGCGTCTGCTGTCCCGCCTCCATTCGCTGGGTCCAGCGTGCGCCCTGCCACAACAGGGCTATAACGGCGATTCCCGCGAGGATGCTCGTCGGGTTCGAGATCCAGTCGGTGAGCCAGTTGGGTATTTCGCTGAACGTGAACACCGACCTCGGCGAACGTGAACGCTGATTCCGGCGAACGTGAACGCTCGTCGGAGCGTAGCGACGATGCTCTGTCAGTTTCCTCCCTGCAGTGGCGTTACGTAACGGGTTTCGAGATCCTATCTTGTCCTGATCGAGAGTACGACGAAAGTGCCTGTGGAGCCTGTGGGCGCCGTCCGCGGCGTCCAAGGTGTTGTGGGAAACGCGCTTCCTGGAAGACGTTCAGTCGATTCCGAGCGTATCGCGCGCGTTTTCCATAGCACCGGCAGGATCCACAGGCCGCTCGAGCTCAGCGGGAGCGTCGCGGGTGTCGCCGACGTGATGCTCATGTCGTCTCCTTCCCGCCGTTGGCTGGCGCGTCGTGCGTGCGCCGCATCGAGCGGCCCTTCAGGTCGATGCGGTGCGCATCGTGGAGCAGGCGGTCGCAGATGGCGTCGGCCTGATTGGGGTCGCCGATGACGGCGTGCCAGTCGGTCACCGGCAACTGACTGGCGATCAGCGTCGAGGCGCGTTCGGCGCGGTCCTCGATCACCTCGGTCAGGTCACGTCGCTCGGTGTCGCGCAACGGTGCCAGCATCCAGTCGTCGAGGGCGAGCAGGTCGAGCTTCGCCAGACGGGTGAGCAGTCGGGTGTAAGAGCCGTCCCCGCGGCCGATGGCCAGCTCGTGCAGCAGGCGCGGCATACGAAGGTAGCGCGCGGTGAAGCCGCGGCGGCATGCCCGTTCGACGAATGCACAAGCGAGAAAGCTCTTGCCGATCCCGCACGGCCCGGTGACGATCAAATTGTGGCGCTCGGCGAGCCAGGCGCAGGTGCCCAGGGTCAGGACCTGCTGGCGGTTGAGCCGGCGGGGATGGGTGAAGTCGACGGCTTCGAGCGATGCCGGGTAACGCAGCTTGGCGGTCTGCAGGCGCCGCGTCAGCCTGCGCTGCTCGCGGGCCGTCCATTCGGCGTCGGCCAGCAGACCGAAACGCTCCTCGAAGCCGAGCGTGGCGGCCTCGCCGGTCTGCAGTTGTTGCTGGAAGGCGTCGGCCATCGCGCCCAGCTTCATGGCGTTGAGCTTGTCGAGCGTCTGTTCGATCAGCATCGGTCCTCCTCTGTGGTCGTGGCCGCGGCGTAGTAGTCGGCGCCGCGGATGTTGGTGTGTGTAGGTGTCGGGTCCGTCTCGGCCGGCGGCTCCAGGGGCAGACGGTCCTGGCCGGCGCCGAGGATGTTCCTGACGGTGTGATAGCGGCAGGAGCCGAGCGCCAGCGCGCGGGCGCAGGCCGCCTCGAGCCGGATGTTTCCGTGACGCCGCCCCAACTGCATGATCCCCAGACAGGGGCGATAGCCCTGCTCGGGATGCGGGCGGCTCTGCAGGATCTGGGTAACGAGCTGTCCGGTCGCCGGTCCGAGCTTGTTGGCCCAGCCGATCAGGCGCGACGGCGACCACTCGGCATGCGCGCGGTGGGCGCTGGGCATGTGCTCGGCGATGGTCGACGGCTGTCGGTCGTAGCGGCGCCGGTGCGACGCGATGCGCTTGTCGCGGTGGAAGATCTCGACCGTGTTGGTGGTGTAGCGGACCTCGACCTGCTCGCGGACCAGTTGGTACGGCACGCTGTAGACGTGGTGCTCGACCGCCACGTGATAGTCGATGTTGACGCGGCACTGCTTCCACTGCGCGAGGACGTAGCGCGCGGCGGGCAGGGGCCGTAGCGCCGGGCGGTCGAGCTGCTCGTAGAGGGCGCGGCGGCTGACGCCCAGCTTCCTCATCGGCCGGTCGTTGAGCTCGTCGAGCAGGACGCGGACCGCGGCGTTGAGCGCACCGAGCTCGAAGAAGGTCTGGTCGCGCAGACGGGCGAGTATCCACCGCTGGGCGATGAGCACACAATTCTCGACCGCCGCCTTCGTCAAGGCTCCAGTCTGCACAGGATGCTGCTGAAGCACCGCAGATTCGCATTACCCATCCGTTCCATCCGCTCCGGGGCGCCCGCTTCCCGTTCGTCGTGACCAAGTCGCTCTGGGGCGAAGACCGGGTGACGGTGCAGCGGCCCGACGGCTCGGCCTGGTCCATCCCCGTTGGCTGGACGGACCTGTTGCCGCCGGATCCGGCCGTGAAGGCGGGCCGAGGTCGAGCAGCTTTTCGTCTGGAGGACTTGCTGCGGCTCGCCGAGTTCGTGGCCGACAGGAGTCAATCATGAGCGGCGATGTGAGTGTCAAGAAGATTTCGCCGATGCTGTCAAATGGATTTCGTCCTCGCGCAAGCGAGAGCGGACAGCCTTTGGCGTCGGTGCGGCGCAGTATTCGTCACTGTATTCGGTGTTCAGATTGTGATTCTGGTCAGGTATGCCTTGACACGGAAAACGGAATGTGTCGTAATCATGGTGACACACCTGATGGCCCGCTCGCCCAAGTCACCGCCCGACGTCAAGACGCAGGCCCTGCGCGAGGCAGGGGCCTTGCATCCGCACCCCGAGGTGGTCCGCGACGATGCCTTTCTGAGCCACCCGTTCTTCGACCCGCGCGACCGCGTCCAGGTCAAGTACGAAATGGTGCGTCGCCACCGGATCGAGGGGCGCCCGGTGACCGAGGTCGCGGCGCGCTTTGGCGTCAGCCGGCAGGCGTTCTACGAGGCGGCGGCCACCTTCGAGGCCCACGGGATCCCCGGGTTGGTGCCCAAACGCCCCGGGCCGAAGCGGGCCCACAAGTGCACCGAGGCGGTCGTCGACTACGTCGAACGCTGGCGGGTGGGCGAAGACGTGCGACCGGACGAGCCGCTGACCGCCGCCGTGGCGCGGCGGTTTGGAATCTCGATTCATGCCCGCTCGCTCGACCGGGCGGTCGCCCGTCGCAAAAAAAAACCGCGCTCGTAGACGACACCGCGACGGTGTCGGGTGTCGACGTCGATCAGGTGCGCCGGCAGTACGAGGTCGTGCGGCACGACGCCGCTACGCAGGTCGCGTTCTCTGGCCGGGGATACGGCGTCGCGCTGCTGATGACCCGCGGGATGCCGGCGTGGCTGGAGGCCATGTCGACCATCAACCTGCCGCCGGCTGTGCTACGCCCGTTGGCTGGGAGCGGCGACCTTGAGCTGGCGCCGCCCGTCCGGTCGGAGCTGGCGCGTCTGGTGGCGAGCCTGGTGTTCCGGTGCGTTCCGGAAGGAGCCTCTACATGAGCCAATCCACCGCGGTTACGGCGGACCATCTTCGTCGTCTCGCCTACCTCTACGTGCGGCAGTCGTCCTTGCAGCAGGTGCACGAGCACCAGGAAAGCACCGCCCGGCAGTACGCGCTGAAGCGGCGCGCCTTGGCGCTGGGCTGGGCAGCCGACCAGATCGTGGTCATCGATGAAGACCTCGGTCTGTCGGGCGCTTCGGCAGCCGAGCGGACCGGGTTCCAACGGGTCGTCGCCGACGTCGGCCTCGGACGCGTGGGCGTGGTCATGGGCCTGGAGGTCTCGCGACTCGCCCGTAACTCGAGCGATTGGCATCGCCTGCTTGAGATCTGCGCCCTGAGCGAGACGCTCATTCTGGACGAAGACGGGCTCTACGATCCGGCCCATTTCAATGATCGCCTGCTGCTTGGACTCAAGGGGACGATGAGTGAAGCCGAGTTGCACGTGCTGCGCGCGCGCCTGATCGGCGGCCAACTCAACAAGGCGCGCCGCGGCGAGCTGTCGATGCCCACGCCGTTGGGATATGTCGTCGGCCCCGACGGGAAGCTGATGCTCGATCCCGACGAGCAGGTCCAGGGCGCCGTCCGCCTCGTGTTCGAGACCTTCCAGCGCACCGAATCGGCGGGAGCGGTGGTGCGCTACTTCCGGGAGCAGGAAATCGCGTGGCCACAACGCGTCTCTGTCGGTCCGCGCGCGGGGTCGTTCGTAACCGGTGCACTCGGACACCGACGTGTGCTCCACATCCTCCACAATCCCCGTTACGCGGGAGCGTACGTCTACGGGCGGACCCGACAGCGAAAGCTCCGCCTCGCCGGACAGCCGGCTTATCGACGCCTCCCCCGTGAGGAGTGGACAGTCCTCCTGCCGAACGCCCACCCGGGTTACATCTCCTGGGAGCAGTACGAGGCGAATCAGGCTACGCTGCTCGAGAACGCCCGGAGCACAGGTGGAGACCGGCGCAGCGCACCGCGCGAGGGCGTTGCGCTACTGCAAGGGCTCGTCCTCTGCGGTCGATGCGGTGACCGTATGACGGTTGGCTACACCGTGTCTGGTGGTCACCCGACGCCGCACTATTCCTGTCAACGCCGCTCGATCGAACGGGCGGAGTCGCCGTGCCAGCGCCTGCCGGGCGCGGCGATCGACCGCGCGGTCAGCAAGCTCGTGCTCGAGACCATTACCCCGTCGTCGATCGACGTGGCCGTCGAGGTGTTTGACGAACTGCGGAACCGGGCCGCCGAGGTCGATCGCGCCAAGCGGGCGCAGATCGCC
Organism: Vicinamibacterales bacterium; assembly: GCA_958296065.1. Taxonomy (GTDB): domain Bacteria; phylum Acidobacteriota; class Vicinamibacteria; order Vicinamibacterales; family UBA8438; genus WTFV01. The sequence continues at coordinate 25,837 of CATQHX010000026.1, forward strand.
CGGCTGCGGGAGGACGCCGAGCGGGCGCAACGGCAGTTTCTGCTCGTGCGGCCCGAGAATCGGCTCGTGGCCGACAACCTGGAACGCCACTGGAACCAGGCGCTCCAGCGGCTGGCCGAGGCCGAAGAAGCGTACGCGCGTGCGGGCAAGACCCAGCCGTCGCCCGTCACGGCCGAGATGCAGGAACGGGTGATGACGCTGGTCTCCGACCTGCCGCGCGTCTGGGATGACCCGCGCACGCCGGCGCGCGACCGCAAGCGGATGCTGCGACTCCTCATTGAGGATGTCACCCTGCTCCGCGACGACGTGATCCGGATCTCCATCCGCTGGCGTGGCGGTGCGACGCGTCAGATCGAGTGTCCGCTACCTCTCGCAGCGCCGGACTTGCGTCGTACTCCGGCCGCGCTCATCGAGCACGTCCGCGCGCTCGCCACCGAACAGACCGATGGACAGATTGCCGAGACGCTCAACCGGCGGTGGCTGCGGACCGGGTGCGGTCTGCCGTTTACCTCCACACGCGTCCGCACCCTGCGCGGGTCGTACAACATCGACAGCTACTTGCAGCACCTGACCAGCGCAGGCTGGCTGACCGTCCCGCAGATGGCGGCGCAACTCGACGTGCATCTGAGCACCGCCAAGAGCTTCGCGCGGGAAGGCGTCCTGCGTGCCGTGCGGGCCGACGACAAGGGCACGATACTCTTCGAGCCCCCCACCGGACCGCTGCCCGTCGCCCATCCCGGAAAACGCTTCCGGGACCGGCGCCGATACCCAAAGCTTGCATCGCAAGTACAGGAAGGTGCGTAGTATGAAGCCTGAACCTTGTCGCGAGGTTTCCTCGGCCGCGCCGGGATGACGACCGCGCCGTAGTGGGCGGCCAGATCTTCGTAGGTGCGGTTGACGCCGGCCTCGTAGCGGCAGGGGCGGGTGATGGCGCTCTTCAACTGGTCGGGCACCCACATCGTCGTGGAGCCGCCGAAGTACTCTGCCATGCGGATGTGCGCGGTGACCCAGTCCGGCAACTGTTGGGTCCGGGTCGCCTCGGCGTAGGTGAGGCTGCTGGCGCCGAGCACCGAGACGAACAACTCGACCGGCCGCAACTCACCCGTGCGCCGGTCGACCAGGCTCGGCCGCTTGCCCGAGAAGTCGATGAAGGTCTTCTCGCCGGCGCGGTGGACCTGTCGCATCGACGGCCGCAGCCGCTTGACCCATTGCCGGTAGAACTCGCAGAACTGCGTGTAGCGGTAGCCGCTCGGATGGACCTGAAGGTGCTCCTCCCAGAGCAGTTGCAGCGTGACGCCGTCGCGCTTCAGTTCCCGGTGGATGTAGGCGCAGTCCGGCCGGACCCGGTCGCGCACCGGCGCCGGGCGGGGAAACAACTGCGCCTCGAGCGCCGCATCGTCCAGTTCGGCCGGCAACGGCCAGCCCAACCCTTGTTGCGCCGTCCGCTTCAGATACAGCGTGACCGTGCCCACGCCGATGGCGCAGGCCTGGGCTATCGCCCGGTGGGACAACCCCCGCTCGTGCTTGAGCCGTAGAACCTCACGAATCTTCCTCATCAGCAGCCTCCGTGCCGGCATCGCCTCGCCCCTCCCGTCGAAAGGGCGAAAGCATGCCGCGTCAGGCTACCGACGAGCGTTCACGATGACCGAAATCGGTGTTCAACATCCCGAAATCGGCGTTCAACTTCCTCCGAAACCAGCGTTCAACTTCCTCCGAAATCGGCGTTCAACTTCCTCCGAAAAACCCACCAGTCTTCCACGGCTATCGTCCTCCTGCCATTGTGGGTCCCTGCTCCGTGCTGGTCAACCTGTGGACCCGCACCTGGGTCCGCCGCGCCCGGGGCCGCCCACGCCGTCGCTACGCTTTCTTCCCGAGTTCCGGGTTCATCCCCGCGTAGCCCAGCGCGGCTCAACGGCACGATACCGGCTTGTCGGCGGAGCGATGCTGTCTCTGGCTGTGCCAGGGGGTACTACCCCCCACGCGAGCTCGCGAGCCAGCACGGGCACCCACCGCGCCAGCCGGGAGACCTCGTTGACAATAGGAGACGATACCCCTCCGCGGCATATGCCGCGGCTTCATCCGCCGGACGCCGCGCTCAAGCAGCGTCCGGCAGTTCGGTCACCTCCTCGACGTCGAACCGCCCATATTGGCCGCTCTCCTCCGGCCGCCAGTCGCCGAGCCCGACGCGGCGGCCGCCCAGCGCCAGCCACGCCGTCAGCTTGTCCCTGTCCACCAGCTCCGGATCGACGTCGCGCACGCCGTCCACTGACCACGGGCAGTCGAGCTTCGCCGGATGCGCAGGATACGCTGGCGACTCACCACCACCGGCCACACGAACTGTGCTGTCGTCCTCAGTGTCGCGGGGGCGAGGCTCAGCTCAGGAGGATTCGTCGATGTCGAACGTCTTCGTGCGAAACTCCGAGGTGTTCACCTCAACGAGGCTGAGACGGTTGAGGTGCGGAATGCCCGCCCCGGTGTCGATGTTCCAGCGGTTGGCGACGCACTCGACATGCTCCACGGGCTGATGCCCGAGCACGAGCGCACGCAGCCCCGCCACGGCGCAACTCCGATGCCGACGGCTGGCCTCGGGGGAAGCGAACCCGAGAACCACATCGTCGACGATCGAAGGAGATGCGGTCTCAAGCAGGCGCAGCGACTCAACCCATGAACGATGCGGCGCCTCGGCGTGCACGACCCCAACCGGACCGTACGCCGTCTCGATCGTGATCGCAAGCGGCATGCTTTCGAACGCCGCACGCCATCTACGATGCTGGCGCGATGAGAGCCCGAGCAGCCACACGGACTCAGCAAGGGGCGGCGTGCCGCGCTTTGCCTTGAGCCAGCTCAACACGGAGCGGTCGTGGTTGCCCAGCACGACCGCATCGAAACGCTGCTCGAGCCAACCCAGCGCCTCCTCCGAGTGCGGACCGCGATTGACGAGGTCCCCGACGCCGAAGAGCCGGTCGAGGCTCGGATCGAAGGTGATCGCGCTCAGGGCGCGCTCAAGGGTGCGGAAGCAGCCGTGCACATCGCCGACGACGAAGTCGCGGCCCACCTCGTTGAGGACGAACGTGGATGTGTGCATACCGGGAAGTTAGCCTGCTGGGAAGTGAGTGAAGCAGTGGAATGAGATCGCACGGGGAGCAGCCGGTGCACAAGTAAATGAGGACGATTGACGCCAATTCAAGAGAAGGTTGGAACAACTCCGGCTCGCACAGTCAAGGCGCCATCGACAAGGCTCTCAAGACCCAGGCGCCAAGCATTCCGTGAGGCTACCATGTCGTTGTCGCGTTCTGTGATCCTGTCGCTCCCCGCCCTGTGGAGCAAGTCGTTCCGGCGGCTGGGGTCGGCTGAGCGCCCACGGGTGGAGCGGCGCAGAGTCGGTCGATCTGCAGGAAGCGTTGAAGGTACGGGCAAGTCCATTCCGCCGAGGGCCGGTCCGTGTGACCCGAACGACAGAAGCGCGGCATCTTCAGGCTCCGCCCACCAGACCGATACTGCCCGGTCCGCGCGCCGCCGAGGCCCTGCCGGAGTTCCCTGGCGAGCTCAAGAAGTGCGGTGCGCGGATAGCCGTGCTCGCGGCCGTCCGGCTCCGGCACCGGATTCCCGGCGCGCCACTCGGCGCAGTTGGCCGACAGGCACCACATGTAGCCGTCGACGACGGGCGCCAGACTGCACCTCGGGGCACCGTCGGCGAGCGCACGGGCCGCCGCGTCGAACCTGCGGCGCTTCTTCAACGTCTTGCGGACGGCGGCGATGCGCACCTGCGGAGCAAACGTACGAACCGCCCGGTGGTAGGCCAGGCGCTCGACGTCTGTCACCGCCCCACCGTAGACGCCCCCGTGACAGGTCAGGTCCAGGTGCGCCAAATCCAAAGGACGATGACGATGCGAGAGATCCACGCCACCGTGGCGCTGGAGAACATCGAGGACCCGAGCCGGCAGACGACCGTCGAGGGCTTCGTCGACACCGACGCGGTGAACCTCGTAATCCCCGAGGCGGTCGCTACCGAGCTGAGGCTCCGCCACCAGGGGACGAGAACCGCCCTCTACGCCGACGGCCGGCGGGAGCCACGGCCCGTCGCCAACGTCAGGATCCAAATCGGCGACGTCGACACCTACACCGACGCCATCGTCGGACCCGCCGGGAGCCAGGTCCTGATCGGACACGTCGTGCTGTCGACCAGTTCAAGGCGCCTTCGCCGAGGTTCGAGCCGGGATAGCTGGTCTCGACACGCCGTTCCAGTTGATTCGTAATCAGCAGGTCAGCGGTTCGAGTCCGCTCGCCGGCTCCAACTTTTCTCCTTGTTTTGCAGCGACTTACGGGCGACAACCACTCTCGACCTCCGTGGCGTCTGCTCACGTAGGGTGCACATAGGGTGCAGATCCCGATCCTATGGCGTTCCGGCATCGGCCGCCCTTTCCTGGAGGGCGCACGATGACCCGATCCTGTGGCATTTCAGCAATCGGCCCCCTCGCAGACGCCGGGCAGCCTCCACCCGAGGGACTGACGTCAACAACCGCGCCCGCGGGCTCAATGCCCGGCATCCGCGGCCGACCGACAGTGCGCTCCGACGAGAGGGAGGACCAGGTCCAGAAGCCGGCGGCGCCCACTTGGCATCGACCTCCGCCTGAGGCGGGGAGCTGCGCATCGCGGTCGCGCTCGTACACCTACGCGGCATGTGCGAGGAATCCCCCGGGCCCTGCACCTCCTGGAACGACTCGTCCCCCCTGCACCCAGTCCGACTCCGGCTTCGTTGGTCTATCATGACGCCCGCGAGGGTCCTGATCTCTACCGATGTCCTCTCTGAACGCGTCGTGGCCGAGATCGACGAGGTCGTCGAATCCCACGGCGGCTGGCCGGGCGCGTTCAAGGCCCGGTCGGAGACGGGTGCGGCAGCGGACAGGACGGCAAAGGTACTCCCGTTCCGACCGCGCACGGTCCAGCCCGCACTCGCGGACCGCTACGTTACCTGCGTACCGCTCGTTCCGCTCCAGGCGGCCGCCAGCGGCTTCAGCGATCCCCAACGGATCAAAGACGACGACTTCCAGTGGGTCGCTGTCGAGTCCCGCCATCGTCTGCGCGCGGGCATGTTCGTTGCCCAGGTGGTCGGCGAGTCCATGGAACGCACGATTCGCGACCGTGCGTGGTCCCTCTTCCGCGCTCCTGTCGAGGGCACGCGCCAAGGAAAGACCGTCCTCGTCCAGCTTCGCGACGCGACCGACCCGGAGACAGGGCAGCGCTACACCGTCAAGCGGTACAGGAGGGAGAAAGCAAGGGAGGGCGATTCCTGGCGCCACGAGAAGATCACCCTCGAACCTGACAACCCGGCCTTCGAGTCGATCGTGCTCGCTGGCGCGGACGAAGGAGAGTTCCAAGTAATCGCAGAGCTGGTCGAGGTGCTGGAGCGCAAGGCTTTATCGGCGGAGACTGTCTCCCGATGAAGCTGTTCGCTCTCTCGATACGCGGCTTTCGCGGCATTCAGCAGGCCGACTTGCGTTTCGGCCAGCACGATGTGCTGGTAGGCCCCAACGGCGCGGGGAAGAGCACGATCGTCGACGCCCTGTCGCTCGTCTTCGGCCGCACCCGCCTTGTGCGCGAGCTTACCGAACACGACTTCTACGGCAGCCTTCCCGAAGCGACGAGCCGCATCCGCATCGTCGCCACCTTGGCGGGATTCGATGGTGACGATCCTGAGCGCAACGACGCCTGGTTTCGCGAGGGGCGAGCGGTCCCGAAGTGGTGGAACTCTTCGACGGGCCAGATCGAGCCCGAGCCTGGCGAACATGCCGAAACCCTGTGCGCGCAGATTGCCTTTGCGGCGCGGTTCGACCTTGAGGAGCTGGTGGTCGACTCGATTCGCTACTTTCACGATGATGATGACGTTGAGGATCCATTTCTGGACGATGCCGTGCAGTCCATACCGATTCGGCTGTTCGACGACATCGGCTACTACCTCCTCCCGGCGCGCCGTACCTGGGAAGCAGCCGCGTCGTTCGCCTCGGAGTTGTTCCGCAAGGCGGTTGCGACCGTGGGCGGAATTCCGGCGCAAACCATCCTTGAGGAGCGCGACCGCCTGCGTGCGCCCACTGCACCACTGGAGGAATCGGACGACCTCTTGCCGTTGGCAGAACGCATCAACCGACAATTGGCGGAGCTGTTGCCCGACGCACCGCGATTTCAACTGAGGCTCACGGCGACGGACTCCGAATCGCTTCTTCGCGCACTCGTTCCGCACTATCTGGAGCGCGACGGTGTCTCGCTCCCGGTCGGCCGGCATGGAATGGGTCTGCTCTCGCTTCAAACCTTCATCCTTTTGCTCGAACTCGGACGAGAGCGAGTCCGGATGGGTAAGCCGTTTCTGTTCGCGATGGAAGAGCCCGAGTTGCATGTCCCGCCAGGAATGCAGCGCCGGTTGATCTCTCAGGCCGTCTCAATTGCCGAACAGACGATCTGCACCACCCACTCACCTCGAGTCGCCGCCTACTACCCAGCAACCGCCGCCCGGATCCTGGCCCGCAACCCGACGCAACTCGCAGCGACTCCCATGTTGCCAGCCCCCTTGGACACGACCGCCACCAATGCGCGACGCAAACTCTTCCGGGATGATCGCCCGCGGCTCGTCGAGGCGCTGATGCACCACAGAATGCTCATCCCGGAAGGGCGCAGCGAGTACGAGTGGTTTCGGCTGTTGAGCGATGTGCTTGAGACGGGCGACGTCGCATTCGATGCCACCGATGCCAACACCCCAGCCTTCGGCACAGTCATCGGCGTGGTACCGACCCACGACGGAGCGGTAGCAGATGTCTACGATGCTCTGCGGACACTGCGGCGTGGCTTGGTTCCTCTCGTGGATGGGGATGACGCCGGAGCCGAGAAGATCAACCAAATCCTCGGTTCCGACCCGATGCCGGAAATCATCCTGCGATGGCGCGACGAATGGACGATGGAGGACGCGATCGGCTGGATCCTCAACGGCGACGAGGACGCTGCGCTTACCGAACTGCAGGGCCGAATTGATCGTGATTTCGAGTCCATCAACGACTTGGTCGGCTTGCTCAAGGTCAACACTGGTCGCGGTCGCCTCAAGACCGACTACCTCGCGTATGAGGAAGTGGCCTCGGTCATCGGGGGCCTTGCCGGCTGCCGGACTCGCGCCACAGTCTTGCTCAACGTCGTCACGCTTGCCACGTTGGGAAGAGCGGAAGGTTGCGACTCTATCCGAAGGGACGATGAGCACAGCACCGCAGACTCGACCGTTTTCCGTCTCGAACCATGAGCCTCTACTTCATCGAGGGTCCCGCCGGGGCCGGTAAGACGACACGGTTGTTTCAGCGACTCGAGCGTGTACTGGAGGCATGCCCGCTTGCGGAGTACCAGCAGGTTCTCGCGCTGACCAAAATGCATGGATCGAGGCGGCGCATGGACAGTCGACTGCGAGGTATTCCAGGTCTTCGAGGGCGGTACAGCTGCTGCACGGCCGATAGCTTTTCATGGAGCGTCGTGCGGCGCTGGAGAACCCTTGCTCGAAGAAGGTCGGCAACGGAGCTGGCCGAGGAGGACTACGATCAGGTCTGTTCGCTCGCTGGCGTTCTGCTAGCCGAGACGATCGTCTCGCGCTGGGTTATCCGGGCATTCCCCATCGTCGTTGTCGACGAGTTCCAGGACTGCAAGGGTGGGCAATTGGCGATGATTTCCTCGCTGTCCGGCCTGGCGACGTGCCTCGTCGCGGCTGATGACTTTCAGGACCTGGAAGCGACCGAGGCAAATCCAGCAGTCGTGTGGGCACGGACCAACGGCGAAAGTGAGAGTCTGAGTAAAATCCACCGTACCTCGGCAATAGGACTCCTGGAAGCGAGTCGAGCCGTTCGGGAAGGACGCAACATTCCCAAGAACGGAGGTGGCTTCACCCTGCTGGGCGCACGGAATCTCCACGTCGGGGCCAGCTTCGTTTCCAACAATCTGTCGTGGTGGAGGCGCTGTGCCGACATCGCGGTCTTGACTCCAGTTCGTCCTTCCCGCTCAGCATTTGTGCGTGACCTTATCGCCCGAGTGGAGGAGAAGCCGATTGGCGACCCTCCGGTGGGTCCTCATTCTGTACCGTGGGAGGAGTCGCACGAGGAGGAGTGCGACAGATTCATTGAGGGGCTCGAACTGCCCGACGATCCCGATGCGGAGGTCCGCTTTGCTGGGCTCGTGTTCGATGACGTCGGTGGACCGCAGCGCGGTCTTCGCCATTGGATCGAGCGCCAGACGCGCGTTGCCGGCAGGGTGACGTTCACGGCCGAAGAGATCCGTTGCGAGGCCCGCCGCGCCCACCAGCGGTCGAGAGCGTATCGCCGGGTGAGGGGCCGCGGGGTGCGGGCAATGACGATTCATCAGGCCAAAAACCGCGAATTCCACTCTGTCATCGTCCTATGGCCCTACCAAGTCGTTGGGTCCATCGACCGACAACGACGCCTGCTGTACAACGCGATTACGCGGGCAAGGTTTCGGGTCCTCGTTGTAGTCCAGAATCCGAAACGACTGGCCCAGCCACCGTTCGTAGCAGGGAGTTGAGTAGATGATTACTGGCGCCCGCCGCCTGCCGATCCACCACGTCACCATCCGCGTTCCCTGGCACGACGGAGGCTGGGCGGGAAGTGTATGCACGCGCCCGCTCGACAACACGAGTTGCCTCGTCCTTCCGCGCATCGGCGAGGGTCGGCGCGACGAGATCGAGGCACGTTGCGCGGGTCAGCAGCCGGACGAGCTCGACCCCGCCGATCTGCCACCCTGCGTGGGTGAGCGCGTCTCGTTCATGGCCCCCTTCACGCTGACGCGGACGATGACGCACCCGTACCAGGAGTTCTACCCTGAGACCCACGGCCACTTCGCTCCCACCCGCTGGCCCATCGTCGCGTTGAGGGCGAAGACGTGGTCGTCGACGTTGGTGTCGGTAGTCGAGGCTTACAGGGAACTGTTGCTGCAGCTGCGGTGTCCGAAATGCGAATCCTGGCTTCACGTCACGCCGAGGAAGGGCAGGCCGGAGATGCTTCGGTGCCGCTGTATGGCGTTCAGTCTGAACTTGGTAACGAAGTGATCGGAGTCTTCGCGGGGGGGGCAGGTGTAGCCGGCAGCATCCTCGTCGGCGAGCAGGAAGAACATGAACTGCGCCACTCGAGATCGCCGCGCTGGTCTGGGATGACGTGACGCCGACGGCGCGCGGCGGACAGATGCGCGTGCGCGGTGCGGACGCAGCCCGAAGGCCCGCCAGATGCGACTGAGGCCGGTCGCGCGTGCGACCGAGCGGGTGCTCCAGTGCGTGGCGCCGGGTGGGGTCCCGGACGTCCCGAACGAACATCGAGCGGGCGGACGTCTCGCGGTTGGATCCGCCGAACGGCAACCTACTGCACTGGCTCCTCATCGACTACCGGAATGTACCTCTCGCGCGCCAAGTGCCAGACCGACTCCAGGAAGGCGGTCAGCGGAATCGCCAGGACCAGCCCCAGGACGCTGTCGAACACCGTGCCCCAGAACAGTATCGCCACGACGATGGCCATGAAGTGGAGACCGGTACGCTCACCCATGATTCTCGGGGTCAGGAACCAGCCCTCGATCTGCTGCACGACGGCGAACACCACCAGCAGGAGCGCACAGGTACTCAGGCCGCCGTCCGCCTGGAAGAAGGCGATGGGAAGGGCGACGGCGAGCCCGACCATGCTGCCGAGGTACGGAACGATGTTGAGCATCCCCAGCGCCATGCCGATGACGAATCCGTAGCTTAGACCGATCAGGGAGAAGCCGACGGCGAACAGCAGCCCCTGTAGGGACGCGATGATCAACTGCCCGCGAAAGAACGCGACGAGGATGTCGACGAACTCGTGCAGCAAGTACGTCACGTCGCTACGTGTGTCCGGCTTGAGAAACGGCAGCAGGTGATCGGCGTCGAATCGAATGCCGGTGGCAGTCAGGAAGTAGGCGAAGTAGATCGGCGTGATCGCCCACGAGAGCAGGGCGCCGAACCCACGCGCGAAACCGAAGCCGGCCGCGACCGCCTGCGACCCGATAGTCCGCAACCACTCAACCACGGTGGTCTGCTGCGCCGACACGATCTCCCGTAGCAATTCGCCCGCGCCCCACGTATCGAGCACCACGCCGACGCGCGGCAGCATCGCCTCGGCCAACGTGCGGGTCTGCTCCCACAACTCGGGGACCTGCTCGGCAAGGCCGAGCAACTGACGAACCGCCAGACTCCCGAAGAACGCGATGAACGCGGCCAGCGGGACGAGCGCGGACAGGAACACGACCGCGACCGCTGCTGCGACCGGCATCCGGCCCGGGCCGCGCAGCCAGTCGTAGTACGGGCGGAACACGAGCGCCGCTACACCCCCGACCACCAGAGGCAGGAACACGCCCGAGAAGGTCCGGACGAACAACACGATCAACCATCCCAGCAACCCGGCCGCGATGAGGATGATCACTGCCGCCACGGTGGTTACCGCGGCTGCAACGGTACGCATCTGGCGGGGGGTGAACTCGAATGCCATGGCAGCTCCGCAGCTTACAGGAATCCGGCGAGCGCCACGGCGACCGTGATCACCGTAACGATGTTCCACACCGTGTCGCGGTACAGGCCCTTCATCCTACCGCGAGTTCACCGCGAGAGCCTTGCGTCGCGATCCTGAGCAGCGTACCAACCAGATTCGTGCGAAGTCCCTTGTAGCCCTCGGTGCCGACGTCATCTCTGGCGGACGGGTTCCACGGGTCGGCCGTTTGGCAACGCGGGCGCCGTAGTAGGATGTCGGCGTGTACCACACGGACGCCATCGCTCGGGCCCTGACCGACGCAAGCTCACGCCGGAACAGGACGCCATCACGAATGCCGTTCGAGAGGCCGTCGAGCCCGGCGAGAGTGTCACGCCTGAACTGCTTCGTACTGAAATCGTTTCCGCTCCGCGCCGATCTCGCCTGGCGCCTGGGCGGGGTTGCCGGACGCGCCGGCACAGCACGCCGGCCGTGGGGCTGACAAAGCAGGCAGTGTCTTCCATGTCCGGTGCGTCCACGTCCGGCGTCGGGCGAGGCGGTCCAGAAGCTGCGTCGTTCGCTCCCTGCTCAACAGTCGATTCGCGAGGCGGTCGGACAGGCCGGTGGGCACATGTTCAATGTCTCCGCCCGCTCTGCGGCGGTCGAGAAGCTCCGGGAGTCGCTCAAGGAACACGAGACTCTTCGGAAGCAGGTTGAGCAGGCCAGCGTAGAGCTGTTCGAACAGCGGCAGCGGGTTGTCACGGAGGTGATCGAGCCCGTCGAGGAGTACGTGAATGAACTGGCGAACACGCCAAAGGAGTTCGACAAGTCGGTTCGCGCGTTCGCATCGACATCGATCGGTTCGGTAGCACCGTGCAGCGCATCGAGACGCAGGCCGCCAGGTCCGACAAGATCGGGAGCGGCGTCGGGTTGGCTGGAACGACGGCCGGAGTAGGTATGGCTGCATTCGGTCCGACTGCAGCCTTGGCGGTCGCCACGACATTCGGTACCGCGTCGACGGGAACGGCCATCTCCGCCTTGTCCGGTGCCGCAGCCACGAAGGCCGCTCTCGCGTGGCTCGGCGGCGGCGCGCTCGCCGCCGGCGGCGGGGGCATGGCGGCCGGCAACGCGCTCCTGGCCCTAGCCGGACCGGTGGGCTGGACCGTCGGCGGTCTCGCGCTCGTGGGATCGGGCGCTTATCTCCACTATCGCAATGGCGTCCTCGCGCAGAGAGCCGTAAGCGAGCGTGTGCGGGTTGAAGGCGAGGTCCGTTCCCTGCGGACGGCCCACGAGGAGATCGAACGGCTCGGGGCAAGCACGCGGACATACACCGAGGGGACGCTGGCTTCACTCGACTGGCTTTCCGGTAGCGCGCCGCGCGACTACCAACATTTCCATTCGGAGGACAAGGAACGTCTCGGTGCCCTCATCAATCACATTCGCTCGCTCGGTGAGCTGATCCGCAAGGAGGTCGTGTTGTGAGACCGTCTCCCGGCGATCGATTCGGGACGCACGTCTCGGCTCACGTTGTTGCCGCCTGGAGCGCACTGAACGCCGCGGATCGAGCCGGCGAACTCGCCGCCGCGCCGCGGGGTCAGGACCGGGCTTTTCTCTCCGCAATGGAGGAATTGAAGGTCGTCCGGGATTTCGTGGGATCAACCGAGAACATTCTTGGCCGAACGGATACCAAGCACGGCGAGATCGCCGAGCAAGTTCATGTGGGTGTGCGTCGTGCCTGGGACGTGTTCTACGGCCGGAATCCGGCCGCGACGTTCGATGGGGTGCCCCGCACAGGTCCGGTGGACTACCGGGTGGACGGCATGGACATTCAGTCCAAATACTACAACGGTCTGCGCAATACGCTCGACGGGGTTGCGACCCATGCAGAGAAGTACCAGGACTTCCCCAACGATGGTCGTTACCACATACCCCGTGACCAGTATCAGCAGTTGGAGGAGCTGCGCCGAACTGGCGAGATCGAACGCCTCTCCGACCGAAGTGCGGCCGCGATCCAACGTCGAGTCGAAGGTCTCAAGCGAGCGACGGGTCGTTCAGCCGAACGATCTGATCGATCCGGGGGACGCCAGCTACCCCGAGGTTCAACGGGGACGGATTCACGACATGCTTCAGGACCGTGAGAACAGCCTGGCTCGGAAAACGAGGACCTGCGAGAGGCGGCCCGGGCCGAACACGGCTCGTCCTTGTTCGGATTTAGGGACGGCCACCGCGGTCGGTGCCACGGCAGGTGGCGCCGTCAGCTTGGCGCAGGCGATCTGGGTGAAGTGCCGTGAGGGCAAGAGTCCGTTCCGCCGAGGATTCTCGATCCAGGACTGGCAGGACGTCGGCGTCGTGACCGCGCACGGTGCCGGCGCCGGTGCAGTTGCCGGAAGTACCGTGTGAACGAAACCGCCACGGCGGTAGGCGCTCAGTCGACCCGCCGCCACTGACCCAACCGTCCACATTTTCCGACCGCCGCAGCTCCTCGTGAGCTCCGCCTACGCTGCTCGGCGAGCGCCTGGAATCCCCCAGGCCCTTCGCAGAGGAGCGTCCGATGACATCCCTTCGTCAACGCATGCTCGAAGACATGCGGGTGCGACGGCTGTCGCCGTTCACCCAACGCGCGTACGTCGAGACCGTCGCGCGGTTCGCCCGCTACTTCGACCGGTCCGCGGATCGGCTCGGTCCCGAGCAGATCCGCGCCTACCAGGTCTACCTGGCCACCGAACGCGGACTGGCAACGAGCTCGCTGCTCGTCGCCGTGTCGGCCCTGCGCCTCCTCTATCGGGTCACGCTTCGGAAGCGATGGTCCTTCGACGACGTGATCCCCGCGCCGAAGAAGCCGCAGTCGTTGCCGGTCGTGCTCAGCCCGCAGGAAGTCGTCCAGTTTCTCGATGCGGTCAAGCCCGCGAAGCATCACACGATCCTGACCGCCTGCTACGCCGCCGGCCTGCGCATCTCCGACGCCATTGCCCTCACCGTGCCCGCCATCGACAGCGAACGGCTGGTGCTGCGCATCACGAAGGGCAAGGGTCAGAAGGACCGCTACGTGATGCTGTCGCCGAAGCTGCTCGCGATTCTGCGTTCCTGGTGGAAGGTCCAACGGCCCCGGCATTGGCTCTTTCCCGGCGAACGGCCCGAGGCAGGTGCTCCGGAGTGGTCCACGGTGAGCGCCCGCTCGCCGCCGCTACGCAGGAACCGACTTGCCAAACTGCTCGGACGATCCGATGATCGACTCAAGTGACCATCGGCACCGTCAAACGACCGGCCGCGGACCTGCCCCGCCACCGCGCGCGGAAGGCTCTTCTGGGCCACCCACCCGCCCCGGTCGACAACACGACCGGCGCGAGCCTCGAACAACCCGCGGAAACACAGCGGTTGCCCGCCACCTCCCTCCGCCCTGAAACTGCCGAGCACCCGAAGACCGAAACCTGGGCCTGGAGCAAGGCAGAGACCGAGCGCCGGCGCCACGCTGACGCCACACAGCCCACCTGGCCCCGATCGACGCCTTCCCCGACCGAGTACGCCACGGCCGACGACCTCGCCGCGATTCGTCTCGACGCCGACCCCGACGCTACCGGTCCGCACTCCCAGACCATCCGCGGATTGCTCGGCGGCGCCCGCGCTCGGCTGGCGGGTCCGCCCGACCAGCGTCGAGCTCTACGACGCGCTGCGCGCCGACAACCCTACCAGCCGCCATTGCCGCCACTGCGGATCCGCCAGATCAACGCCTTCGCGTCCAGGAAGGCCGTTAATATGCACGATCCTCGTCGACCGTCGGCAGACGCTGAGGCCTACATGCCTCGTCAGTCTGAGGCGGAGCCTCGGTAGATCGAGATTAACCACTGCGAGATCACTAGGATGTCCGCAGCCCTTCGTAACCTAGGGAAGCTTGTCGCTGCCTTTCGCACGGACAAGGCGCTTACCCAGCGGGAACTCGCCACTCAAATGGACCCGCCAACGAATCGTTCGGTGATTTCCCATCTCGAACAGGGACTGAGGTTACCCGCTGCGGACGTCTTGAAACGTATCTGCGAGTTCCTGGCTATGCCGCGAAGCATATGGATGCCGTTTCTCAGCGAGGGCTTCCAAACACTGAGAACCGTTAGACGCACCGTCTCCTGGGACCTTCGGCCGTTCCAGACGATCGCGTTTGCAGGCCCTAGTGGGAGTGGCAAGACGACTGTGGCGCGATCCCTTGCACGTGCTCTCGACGTTCCTTGTTTGCCGGACGATCTTCACCCGAAACGGTACCTCCAGGACCTGAGCGCTGACCCTGAGCGATGGGCGTTTGAGACCCAGTTGGCATTCCTGACCAATAAGGCTTTTCAGATCGCCAACTTCATCGATTCAGGACAGCCATTCGTGCTCGATAGAACGCTTACAGAAGACATTCATATATACGCCCGTTTTTTTGCGGAAAAGGGTGTTATCGACGGACGCTCGGCGAAGACGTATGAGACCATCGCAGAACACTTCCTCACGCGCTTACCGCAGCCAGACATCGTCCTATACTGTGAAATTAGCCTACCAACCGCGCTGACACGGGTGCGCGAACGCAATAGGGCGGACGAACTACACACAGATGACCACATAAGTGCGATTCACACACGCTACGCGAATTGGATAGACAACTGCGCGGAGTCGCTCGTCTTTTCTCTGGACACTGAGAACACAGACTTTCGTCACGCGTTTCGTGTCGAAGAATTGTGCAACGACCTTGAAGTAGTGCTACGGTCAACCGCGGCCGATATGTCTCAGCTAACTCTGTGGAACTCGAATCGGAAGCGCCAACGAGCGCCGCTTGTTCATCTCAGACAACGGGGCGAACCACCCGATTCCACTTGGCCTCTGAGGATAGGCGCCCCTGTTGAGATTTCACCTAGCAGGGTCGCACCGGTTGCGTACATCGCAGCTCCATTTACTACTGTAGCCGTAGACGACACTGCTCGGGATCCTGATGCCCTATTCAGCAATACTCGACCACATGGAAGTATTCCCAAGGGAGCCTATCGCGAAATGCTCTTCATCGTGGAGCGTGCTCTCAAGGACATGGGCTTGCTGACGATCTTGCCGCACCGAGATGTTAACAAGTGGGGACGTCACACTCTGACACCAGTCGAAGGGATGAGGACATGCACGAATCATGTGGCGACCTGTGACCTGTTCGTTGGCCTCCTGTGTACCAGTAGTGGGGCTCACTACGAGTTCGGTCTTGCCCTCGGACTGGGTAAACCCTCACTTGTAATCCTGCTCGACGAGATACCGTCGTCATTTCTAGCCCAGGGTGCCAGTGGGCTGCTGGATTATGACTTGCTCGTGTTGTCCGCAAGCAGTTCAGCCGAACTAGACAGGCAAATCCGTAGCGGAAGGGTTAGAGATTTCTTCCGCAAATTCGTCGCCATTCCCGCAATTGCGACAGGAAGCCCCAAGGAGGAGGGCTAATGAACACTAGCGTGAGTCCGCTAGTTCGATGGTATCGGGAACGGGGTCCTTGGGCGAAGAGCGTGGTGAATGGGGCGAGTGCGTTTGTGGTCCTGTATTTTGGGGCGATCGTGGAAAACCAAGTCCAAATCCTCTCCGGAGATTCGCTCTGGCCCACAAACATCTACCACGCGGTCGGGATTCTAGCTGTAGTAGTTCTAGTGACGATGGGTTCGTACGCCGTGAGAGCCTATTCGATGGCAATCGAAAGGGAGGAGCTTCGACGGAAAGAGACCCTGTCGTATGCCGCAAGCCTGTCAGAGCAGTTCTCGATTCAGGTAGCCGACGAGACTGTGACCAAACTTCAGGCCGAGATTGAGAAGGACCGTGCTCTGGAAACTCTTGTCACCAATCCCGCTCGAATATCGGCAATCGTTGACGATGTGTATCGTTTGTTTGAAGCTACGTACGGAGAATCGGACAAGCTAGAGAATAGAATTGACTTTGAAGCGACCTTTATTACACGGTCCTATATTGATAGGGGACTTACAATCCCTGCGTATGCAAATCGCAACCGGCGTGTGCCGCGTAGCATGAGACAGCGTGAAGGCGATCCGAGGCGCTTTGATGGGACAGTCGCCGCACAGCTGTATCGCGAAACGAACACAACTCCCCGCTTGCAGATTGTCTCGGCTACTGATGATCCAAAGTACAACTACGTGGAGATGTACCCTGGCCAGAAGGAGCGGGTTAAGTCCAGCCTCGTTCATCCAGTTCTTTCGCCACAGAATGTACTGGTAGGGGTACTCGTAGTACATTGCAATCGCGCCCTTTTTTTTCAAGAGGAAGATCGCCGTTATTGGACGGAATTGCTCGAACTGTTTGCGAAGAGACTTGCTCTAGAAAAGGTTAAGCTGGACGCGCTATGTCAAGCGGAGGTCGCTGATGCTCTCAGGACAGAACCCCTTAAGCCGTTCTGAGTCATTCCCGGCCTCGTCAGCAGAAATCTGTGGGTGGCGAGCAGACGGCCCGGTGCTCGCCGGTTACCGGCCAGCGGCGGTCGGGGCGGGAGCAGGTGCGGCCGTTCAGAGTCTCGCACGCTGCTACCTAGCCAGCGACCCTCGGTTTGGAAGCTCGATCGCCGGCAAGTTAAACGGCGTGTTTTCAGTAGGATACGGACGGTGCTAACTTGTAGCGCTAACATCCGTGCCAGCCGAGCGCGGAGCGCGGTGACGGGATTGACCCGACTGGCGGCCTGACTCCTCTGCACTGCTCACTTTTGAGTGTGCCTTACAATAGCCCGATGTCAAGCATTCGCAACCATCCTGTTTACCGCCATCATCACGGCCGTCGCCACATTCTTTGCCGTCACCGAGGAGGGCCGGATCCTGGTGCAGCGCCTGTACTACAGGCTTTTCCCGGAGAAAGCTGAGGAGAAGCTGCAGAGCTTATCTGGCATAGTGGACGGTTTACAAGGCTGGGTGTCGGGGTTTTGGGTGCCACAGGATCACCGAGGCCCCATGGACGACTTAGCTCACAGACTGAGGCCATTGGGACTTCGACCTCCAGCGATCGGTGGAGCACTGTTCAGGAGCGATCGGTTGGAGAAAGAACTGGAGTACTTACGCCATCTGATCCGCGAGCCTCGCTGTCTTCATTCGTTCGGGAGAAAGAAACTCAACGACCCTCAGAGCAGCCTCGACTTCACCTCCGACAAAGCCATGGAATGGCTTACTCCGAAGCGCTTCGAAGAGATCGGTGACGATGGATGCGCCGCCGAGCCCCCCGCCGTCCAGCAGCGAGCGGCTGGGCTGGGTGGCCTGGTTGAGGCCGAAGCCTGAAGCAGCCAGGGGCAGAAACGCCGGGGCGGCGCTGGCGACCTGCACGTCCCGCACGAGTGGATTGATGCGCTGGACCGCGATTGGGCGGTTGCGTTCGAAGGCTCGCTCGACCGCGCCGGCGAGCGTCAGATCGAACCGCCCTATCGCTCGAGCGTCGTCTCCGACCCGAAGCGCGGCTTCGGCGACTGCACCGGAGAACGAGGTTTTGAAGGGCTGAGCCTGCGTAGGGCGCGCCGTCGGAAGCGTCGATCCGGCAACGACCAACCCGAACAGGAAGACCGCGCGAACGGAAGTCGGCAAGGTGTCCCCCCATGACTCTGCAGTGCGCGTGGCAACAGGGACGATACGCGCCGGGTGCGCTGGTCATTACGCGGGACTGCGCGGGCCGGAAATGCCGCGGGTGGAATCGAAACGCACCGGCCGACGCGCGAGCGGCTGAACACCGCCGGGCGCATCCGCCTGCCGTCAGACCCGGGCCGGCGCGACCGTGGCGCCGCGATACTCGGACAGTGCCCAGGCGTAGAGTTTCCCGACGCCAATCAGCGTCAGCGCCAGATTGACGATCCAGCCGATGAACGGCAGGTTCACGGGGACAAAGACGGCGAGCAGGCCGACCAGCAGGGCGGCCGCTCTATCTGCCCGAGCCGCGCGTCGAAGCGCGTCGCCTACTTCAAGCCCGGTTGGCGGAACGGCGTCCGGGGGCGAGCAAGTCCGAGGGGAAGCGAGCCTATCACCTACGTGGGAAGCGATGCGCACGGGCTTCGGTCCCTTGGGCTCCGGCGCTCCGGGCTTCACCCTTCGCCTCGCGTCACTAAAGGGCCGTAAATGCCGGCACCACAGAAGCGCAGGCGCCAGTCCGACCGCCAGCCCGGTCAGCAGCGACAGGGCCAACGACCAGCCGAGGACCCCGGAGTCCAGCCGCACCTCGTCGAGACGCGCCACCTCGACCGCTCCCAGGTGCGAATCAGGTCGAGGCTGACCACGGCGAGTAACCTGCCGACGGCACCGGCGCCTGCCGCGAGCATCATGCTCTTGATCAGTTGTTGCCGGACGATCCGGGCCGGACTCGGGCCGAGCGCGGCACGCAGGGCGATGTCCCGCCCGCGAGCGAGGCTCCGCGCCAGCCACAGGTTCGCGATGTTGGCGGCGGCTATCAGCAGCACGCACGCCACTGCCGCGGTCAACATCCACAACGCCAACCGCGACCCCGATCCGACCACGTGATGACTCAGCGGAACGACGCGTACGCCGCGGTTCCGTTCGGTCACCGGCAGTTGCGCGTCGAGACGACGAGCGATCGTCGGCATCTCCGTCTGCGCTTCCTCGACCGACACGTCCGGCCGCAGCCGGCAGACCACGAACCACGAATCCCGCCCGCGGACGACGCGGCGGGCCTCCCAGTCCGCGAACAACGTATGCGGCTCGAAGACGTCGGCGTCAAGGCTCGCGAACTGGAACCCGTCGGGCAGGACGTCGACGATTCAGGACGCGTGCCCGTCGAGATCGATGGAGCGCCAATGGCGTCGAGCGAGCCGCCGAACCCGGCCTGCCAGAAGCGATGGCTGATCACCGCGAGACGGCGGAGCTCTGCCGCCTCGTCGGCGGAGAAGCTCCGCCCATGCCGCGGCTGGACGCCCAGCAGCTGTCGGGATAGGCGGCCTCCAGCCGCCGGGTGATGGTGTCGAACTCCGTCTGCGCGGCTTCGAGGGACACGCCGGGGGCGAGGCGTCCCCAGACCGAAATCGAGTGTTCGTCGCGGCCGCGAAAATCCTCGTCCACCGCGAAAGGCATCCACAGCTCGAAGTCCGTCTGCAGGAAGTGGAAATCGCGCGGCAGCACCCCGACGACGGTGAAGGGCCGCCCGTCCATCAGCAGCGTCTCAAGGCCCGACAGCCGACAGCGCGAACGCCGGACAGCGCGAGACCTACGGCCGCTCCCGCTCGACGCCGTGCGACGGCTGGCCCCGGCACGGCTCGACGACCCGCAGCCGCGGGCGGCGACGACGGCATGAGGAATCCGTTGCCCGGACATGTAGTTGACCACAAGGGGCGGAAGAGGTGGACAGAACGGACCCTGGAGGAGGAACTGTTCAGCGTCAACTACTTTTGCCGGTCGTGTTGCCTCATATGAGGATGTTACCCGGCTGCCTCAAGAGGATCGTACCGATGGTCTTCGGCTGGGAGCGGCGGAGCTGCCCGACTGTAGAGGTCATGTTGAGCCCCTGTCGGCCAGGAATTGGGGGGCGCCTGCGCGGAGCCGCCGTCAAGGCCGTCAGCCCCGCGGAGCGGGGGCAGAGCGAAGCGATGCGCCTTGACGGCGGTGAGCACAGGCGCAGGCTGGCATGAGACGGACAGGGGCGTCGTCGGTCCCTCACCCAGCGGCTGAGATCGCCCCTCGTTGGGTAGCAAGAATTGTGAGGCAACGGCACCCGCTGGGTAGCAGGAATTGTGAGGCAATGCGTCCTCGGCAACCGGCAGAAATAATTGTCGTTGATCAGGAACTGCGGAGACGCGAGTTTCCCCAGCACGGGATGGCGCCGACCCGGGTCGTACGGGGTACGACGTTTCGGCGATGATCGGAGGATGCGTCACCAACGGTGACCAGCACGGTCATCGTGTTGTTCTCATTGGCCAGCAGGTCCAGCTTCTCGACGGACTGCTCGGCGACGGACTGCTCGGCGACGTGCGACTTCACCGCCCCGTGATACTCGACCGACTCGACCGCCTCGCGAATGCCGTCGGCCCGCCCTCCCGACGATCGTGATAGCGGGGCGGGCCGCACAGCCCCGTTAAGCTACTGCTGTTTGGTGCCACTGCCGGGGCGGCGGACTGTCCGTAGCCGGCTCAGGTGGTTTCGTAGAATCCGGATCAGAATTGCTCACGGAATTGTCACGGCCACGCGCGGGTGTTCATGGAATCCCTTCGCAACCGGGCCGTCATCCGAAGTCAGCGGCTTTCGCCCCCACTTCCCTTCAGGAAGCAGCCACGAGCAACGCTGCGCCGGTGGCGAATGTAGCCAGCTGGAGGTGGAGCAGCCACCAAGTTACGCAGCCAAGGAACTCAGCCCAGTCCCGCGCATTCTCCCGTTTCGACTCGTCCAGGTCGACTCGCGTCACCCTCACCGTCATGCGGAAATCCCACAATCGGCTCAGCGCGCACCCGACCGCAAGGAAAACCGACCCGACCAGCAACGCAGTTCCCAGGCATAGCGCGCATTGGGACCCAGGGGATTCCATCTTGACGGCGAAGCCAAGGGATGCGGTCGTCAGGACGAGCACAGTGTTGTTCACGGCCCCGAGTTGGGTCAGTAGCCGCCCCTGCCACCGAACGAATCTATCGTTGCTACCGGCCATCGCGGAACAGAGTCTATCGCGCCTGACGAAGACGGGGCGTATGTGTCGAGGCGTGCGAACCGACCCGCTGTAAGCCCGCGAAACCCACCGAGGCCTGCGAAATTCGTAGACGCGAGACCGCGCAATCCAGACCGCCCTCTACAGGCCTCGCGCCCAGGTGCCGATCTGGCTAGCTACATGGTCGCGATGCACTGGGACCCGATTCGCGAAGCATGAGGGGGTTCTCGAGTCCTGCGCCGAAGCGTAGGATATCCCCTCTTCGCCGTTTGGCGCATCCGGGATACGGAGCGCGGCGGGCCAGCGCTGTGGGCGTCGCTCACCGAGCTCCGACCGATGGAGCTCGTGTGGACCCGCTGTACGGAAGACTGGAGCGGGAGGCCGCGGAAGCTCCTGGTCAAACCGGGCGAGCAAGCCGTACGCGGGCGATTCCGCTGAGTGCGCACCGACCGCCTAGTTCCTGGCCGACCTTGAGGTAGGTCGATGTCTTGCCCGAGCCGATCTCGTCGCAGATGAGGATGCCCGTGTAGAGGCCCAGCTCGGGGATCACGAGCCACCGGGAAGAGGTCCTTCCCGCTCGGCCACCGGATGGTGCACCTCGCCGACCACCATAGGGGAGAAGGGTCCGCCACGGCGAGCGGCCACGGCGGGGGCGCGCTGGCGACGCGGCGGCGGCCGGCGTCCGCGAGCCACACGCGGTTCACGGCAATGGCGACGGAGACCAGCCTCACGACGGCGATGGCGGGCGCGAGGTAGTGCCAGGCGCGGATTGCCGCGAGGGGCGCGGCGAGTGCATCGCGGTCAGGTCGGGGATCGGGTCGGCGACTAGCGCCGCGAACGGCCAGCAGGCCCACACGGCGGCGGCAGCAGCGGTACCCGCCAGATCCCGAATCATGCGAGCACCCTCGTCGAGCGCCACGTCCGCCCGCTCGTGAGCGCCGGCCCTGCCCCGGCCGCTGTGGCCGCTGCGACCGACAGCTCGCGCATCCGTCCCAGCCTGCCGTTGATGCCGCCGTAGGCTGCCAGCGCGGCCAGATCGCCGCGCCACCCCCACCTGGATCTCGGTGAACTCCGCCTTCGCCGCACGTGCCGCCTCGGCCCTGCCCTCAGCCACGCCGCCTCCCGCCGGCGGGGCCTTCGTCCAGGCGAGAAGCACCGGCTCAGCCGCTACTAGGCGCTCCGGGTCGCGGCCCACGACCTCGACCGCTCGCCCCGCCGAGCGCAGGGCCGCCCACAGCCCCGCGTGCGCCTCGCCCCAGGTGCGGACGCCGACGGACTCGCGGGCCACCTCCTCGCCGTTGCGCGTGCGCACCAGGTCGAACGTCGCGGCCGCGCCGTGCGTCTCCGCCGGGTCGGCAGGATGCGTACGGCTACCTCCTCAACGTGCAGCTCTTCGTCCCGCAACCCGACGGCCGTGGCCACCACGCCCTCGGCCTGTAACGCGTAGGCGGCGGCGTTCGTCACCTCGGAAGCAAGGAACCAGAAGACCGCTTCCCGGTACTGCAGATCGTGCCCCGCCGCCGCGAGTGCGCGACGACAAAACGGTGGACGAAGGAGCCCGTGATAGAAGAGGAACGAGAGCTGCGGAAAGGACATCCAGGAGAGGAAGGCCGATCCGCCAACCGTCCAGCGCCGGCCAAAGTAGTCCTGCAAAGTGTGATTGAATCCAGATCGAAATTGGGAACGGAATGGGTAACGTAAATTGTGCGATTCTTGTAAGTTATTGCCTAGAAACAGGTTGCCTGGCCAGCGCAGAGTTCGGTGCGAACGCCACGTGTAGACGTCCGGTTCCATCCAGCTTCTTCCCAGGGTTCATCCCCTGCTCGGGGTGCCGTCGGCGTCCGAGATTGGACAAGCGTTCCGGTCCAACGTCGTCCTTCGGGATGGTGTTCGCGGTTTCCGCTTCGTCGGCGAAACGCGTTTCGCACTTCGTTGGTGCTCGTGCTCCTGGATCTGCTCAGTCGAACAGGTGGACTTCCGGGCCGTACGGTCCCATCGTCATTCCGCGTTTCGGCGGGTCCCGCCGCTTCGTCCTCTTCGCCGCGCGATCGATCCGTTTGGGTTCGGGGGCCGCTGTCCAGAGCTCCGCCGGGATCTCGTCGAGGAACGGCGACGGGTGCGTCGGCCGCTCGTGGCCTCGCCTTCCGGTCATCTGCGGCACGCTCAGGTACAGCTCGGTCCGTGCCCGCGTCATCCCGACGTAGGCCAGGCGCCGCTCCTCCTCGACCACGGCCTCCTCGTTGCCGTCGGCGGTGCTCAGCGTCCCGCGGCTGGGCAGGTGCTCGGCGTCGAAGCCGGCGATGATCACCGTGTCGAACTCCAGCCCCTTCGCGCGGTGGAGCGTCGAGAGTGTGACGCGCGCGTCGGCGTTCGCGGTCTCGTCCGGCGCCCGCATGCTGCGGCAGTGCTCGAGGAACCCGGCGAGCATCTCGAGCCGGGTCTCGGCGGTTTCGGCCTCGTCATCTCCCCAGTCTTTCCGGAACACGCCTGCGTCGTGGATCAGCTCCCACACGTTGTCGGCGCGGTCGCCCGCGTCCGGGTCGGCGGACTTCTCGAGCGCGCCGAGGTAGCCGGTGATGCCGAGCACGGCTTCGAGCGCGTCGTCGAGCGGGGCTGCCCGCGCCGGATCCCGGACCTCCCTTGCGAGGTCGAACCGCTGGGCCAAGCCTCGCGAGTGCCATTCCGGGAGGGCGCCTGCGCGCAGGGCGTGGCGGGCCCGCTGCCAGAACGTGCGGCACGGCTGCCTGTCGATCGCCGCGATCGCCTTGCGGCCGATCTGGCGGTGCGGCGGGAGGTCGACGACCCGGCGCATTGCGTCGTCGTCGCCGTCGGGGTCGAGGGCCATTTGCAGGCAGGCCAACGCGTCCTGGATTTCGGGACGGTCGTAGAAGCTCTGCCCGCCGGTGATGCGGTAAGGGATCCCTGCCTGCTTGAAGCCGGACTCGAACGCGCGCGACTGCGCGTTCGTGCGGTAGAGCACGGCAACGGTCCCGTCGTCGCGCGCGATCCGGGTGCTCGCCCGGTCGATCACGAACGTTGCTTCTTCCGTCGCGTCCTTCGCGTGGTGGACCGCGGCGAGCGCCGAACCCTTCCGGGCGGCGCGGAGCGGGTGCTCCAGGCGCTCTCGGTTGTGGCCGATCATTCGCTGGGCGGCCTCCAGAAGCGGCGCCGCGGAGCGGTACGCGGTGTCGAGGTCGATCCGCCGGGTGTTCGGGAAGACCTTCTGGAAGTCCAGGATGTTGCGAAGTTCGGCTCCCCGCCAGCCGTAGATGGCCTGGTCGGGGTCGCCGACGATGAACACGTTGTGGTGTTCCTGGGCGATCAGCCGCGCGAGCATGTACTGCGGCGGGTTGGTGTCCTGGCCCTCGTCGATGAGGACGTGGCGGTACCGCCGGGAGACCGCGGTCCGGGCCTCCGGCTGGTCATGGAGCGTCCAGACGGCTCCGAGGAGCATGTCGTCGAAGTCGAGGCGGTTGGTCTTGCGGAGGACGGCCTGGTAGGCGTTGGCGAGGCTCGCGTTGCGGTCCCGGTGCTCGTCCTTTCCCCAGGCTTCCGGGCTGCCCGGGTCCTTCATCATGTTCTTGAGCACGCTCATCCGCTGGACGAGGGTCTGCGGCTTCCAGATGCGGATGTCGACGCTGGCGTCGAACATGCACTGGCGCATGATGTCGAGTTGCTCGGCCTCGTCGGCGATCCCGAAGTCGGGCCGGATGCCGCTACGGGCCCCGTGCTCGCGCAGGATACTTCCGCACAGCCGGTGGAAGGTGGAGATCCACACCTGGCGCGTGACGTGGACCGGGAGGAGTTCCTCGAGCCGGCTGCTCATCTCGCCGGCCGCCTTCCGCGTGAACGTGATGGCGGCGATCTCGCCCGGCGTGGCGCGGCCCTGCTCGATGAGGTAGGCGATCCGCGTGATGATGACGCGCGTCTTGCCGGAGCCGGGGCCGGCGATGACGAGGACGGGGCCGTCGGGGGCGGTGGCGGCTTCCCGCTGCCTGTCGTTCAGGTCGGCGAGGAGCGGTTGCCCTGCTTGCGCGGCCGGCCGCCTGTGCCGGCGTGCCCGGTCGTTGTCCTGCATGGTCGGTCCGCGGGTTGGCGTTGACGGCGGACTGCCGGTCAGCGGTCGCGTCTTCTGGGGTTCAGCCCCGTGTGCCTTCGGGTTCGGCATCGGAAGGAACGCTCACGTTCTGCGAGAAACGCTGAACCCTTGAGACGGCTCGACCATCGTATCGCGGTTCTGCGGCCCTTGGGTTTGCGTGCCCGTAGGCAGCGGAGCCGATCCTTCAGGCGGCGTGTCCGGAGGCTGTGCTCGGTGGCCTTCGAGATCAAGTGCCGTGGCTCGTGAAGTTCCCGGGGCCGCTCCGGCCATCATCTGGTGTGCCGATCGGGGCGAGCCACCGGGACCGTGGCGCGAACGTGCTTGCGGCGATCCGCGACGGGTTCACCCCCGCGCGCGCAGGGCGGGCCCGAGGATGTTGGCAATCTGCGCCCCTGTCGCGGGTTCACCCCCGCGCGCGCAGGGCGGGCTCTGTCCCCCGGCGGTTGTTGGTGGAGTCAGCGGGTTCATCCCCGCGCGCGCGGGGCGAGCCGTGATGTCGAGGTGCGGCAGGTGTCCCCGCCAGGTTCATCCCCGCGCGTGCGGGGCAACCCAACATAAAACTGGTTTTATGTTGGGCCGTCGGTGGGTCCATTCCCGCGTGCGCGGGGTGCAGCAACCGTGTAGGACTGAGAGGATGATGGTGAGCGGTTCATCCCCGCGCGTTCGGGGCAACGCATGTCGAGTCCCTCTGCTCCGGGGCGCTTCCTGGTTCCTTCCCGCGCGTGCTGGGTCGATGTGTCCGACGGCACCGTCCGCGACGACTTTCGCCGTTGACCCGCCCGGCGGCGTGTTGACTGCCACGCTTCGTCCCCGTCTGCACGGGGTGGTCCAAGACGTTTCCCGCCGCGGCGAATGTTCACGGGTTCATCCCCGAGCTTGCGGGGTCTTCGTGCCCGGGTGCGTGCTGTCGTCGATCCCGACGGGATCGTCCCCGTGCGTGCGGGGCGGCGCATGTTTCGGTTCTTCTCCCGGCCCTCGCCTCTGGCCCATCCTCGTGGCTGCGGGGCGGTGCTCTCCGCTCCTTCCTCGTCTGTCGTCGCCGCGCGTTGTCGTCGGCCACGGGCTCTCTCGCGGCGCCGCTGTCGTCGTCCCGGCGCGGCTCCAGACGCCCCCCGGCCCAAGCTCGCTTCCTTTCATCGGTCTGTCCGTTTCGCGCTCGGGTCTTTCGCCGGTCGCTAGTGGATCGAGTGGTTCGTCCCTCCTGGCGACGGTCCGTTCGTCGGGTTCCGCTTCCTTGCCTCTGCGGCCCGCTTCTGCGCGTTCTCGCGTTCTTCGCGCCGCCTCATCTCCCGCGGGCTCGGGAAGAGCTCCCGCACTGTTCCGTCTTCGTTCTCTATCGTGATCTCGGCGGCTGCTTCGGCCGCCTCGGCCAGCCACTCCACCGCCGTTTCGGCCGCGCTGTTCAGCACCCACTGCGCGTCGTTGGTGTTGTCGTCGACGTTGGCCACCTCCGTGTTCTCCTCCTCCTGGCGCTCCGCCGTCGCCTCCCCGTCGTCGGAGATCGACACGACGTAGCTGACGACTTTGCGGCCGTCGGCTTCCGGCTTGGCCGGTGGTGCGGTAAACGGGTTGGCAAGGCGCAGTCTGGTTGTCCTGCCGGTCTCTGTACTGCACGGCTGCCACCGTATGCCGGCCTCGCACTTCCTGAAGTACAGGCTCCTTTCGCCGTCGGTCTCTTCCCAGACGTCGATGCATTGGCGCGCCGCAATGACAGCGATCATTCCGGTGTCGGTCACCACCTGGCCGCACAGTCGGACGAACCGCTTGCCGTTGTCCAGCAGGCCGCGTTCCTTGAGGTGGCGTCGGCGCTGGCCTGCGCGCCTGCCCTGCTCGTCGTCGTGGCTCACCACTTCGTTCTGGAGCCACTCGGTGGCGGCCCGGCAGTCGTCTGCGAACACCAGGATGTTGGCCAGCGTGCGGTCGAGGACTTCGGCCCCGCCTTGCTTGCCGCTGCTCTTGTCCGGCTCGCATGCGAGCAGGCCGTTGTACACCCGCAGCTCGGTGCCTTCGACCGACTGGTCGCTGATGTCGAGGTGTCGGCTCTCGCAGCTCGCTGCTGCGGGGTCGTCGTTCTCCCAGACCCAGGCGATGATCTCTTCGGCCGAGACCGGCCGATGCCGTTTCTTGTTGGTCAACGATGTCCTCGTTCTCTGTGTGCTTGGGGGGGGTCCGCCTGGGGGTCCGCCCGCCGGCGTTGCGTTCACGCGCCGATTCCGGGTTGAAACCCGCAATATCGGGCTGGAGTTCATCGGGACGGTAGCACACCGCGTGTGAGGCGGTTCATTCCCGCGCGCGCGGGGTGGCTCGCTCGTGGCGGCTCAGCGCGATCTCGACGCTGGGTTCATCCCCGCGCGCGGCGCGAACGTCACTATCGACTGACACGCCTTCACACCGGCGGGCTTATCCCCATAGGCGCTAACTTGTTCACGCCACCTGCTCCGGCGGCTGCTCGGTCCAACCGAAGTACGCGGAGAGCTGCGACTGCCGTCGCCGTGGCGGCTCTGCAAGCGCGGCGGAGATCGTTCGCCAGTCGCTGATCATGCAAGCCAGCGAGAGCGGCGGTTCGATGGCGCGCGTGACCTGGTTCAACACGAACTTGAAGTCACGCCACGCGCTGCGGGGGCGCCGGGGCCGGCACGTCGTAGCCCCAGGGGGAAATCGCGCGGGCGTGGTGGAGCAGCTTCTCTACCAGCAGCGCCACGAACAGTTTCCCGTAGAGCCACGCCTTGGCGCTGTCGTCGTCGTACTTCGGCAGGTGCCCCAACTGCGCCAGAGACTTGAAGCGCTTGAACACCAATTCGACCTGCCAGCGCAGGCGATACCACTCCAGCACGTCGGTGGCCGAGAAGGGCGGCTCGGGGAAGGTCGTGAAGACGATCACGTACTCGGCAAACCGCAGAGTGGCCGGTTGTACCTGGTTCCCCTTGCGGGCGGCGTCCCTGCGGATTTTCTGATGCGCCAGGCGGATGGCCTCGGCGGACTTGCGGAGCACGCAGACCCGGCCCGCAATCTCGCCCGGCGGGCCGCCGTCGTCACTCGCGGCCGCGACCGTCGTCGCCCAAGAGCGCGCTGCCCCCGGACGCGTGACCGACGACACCGCGGCCAGCAGGTCGAACGGCTGCCCGGCTGCCGTGTGCAGCGGCAGCGACCCCGTATTGACACGCACAATCAGCCGCCCGCCCGCCTCGACCACGTGGCGAATCCCCCGCGCGGTCGAATACCCGCGGTCGGCCAGCACATGGTCGCCGGCGCGGATCGGGAACTGCGCCAACGATTCTCCCGTGCCCGGCCCCTCGACCCCCGTCAACTTGAAGAAGTCACACGTCAGCGACGGCAGGCCCCGGGTCGAGGAGCATCTCAAGAAGATGGGCGCGGCATGGAATTGAGGCCAGGATACAAGCAGACCGAGGTGGGAGTCATTCCAGAAGAGTGGAAGGTCGTTCCGCTGTCGAGAACCGCTAGGCGCATCACACGAGGTGCTAGCCCTCGGCCGATCGGCAGCTCTTTATGGTTCGACGAGGGGTCGGAAGTTGGATGGGTGCGCATTTCTGACGTAACGCGCTCCCATCGGTACTTGGAGGAAACAGCCCAGCGGCTATCGGAGGCTGGCATTCGGAATAGCAGGTTTGTCCGCTCCGGTGGCCTGATCATGAGCATCTGCGCGACAGTGGGCAGGCCGATAGAAACCCGGATCGATGCGTGCATCCACGACGGATTCGTCGTGTTCGAGCAGCCGCAAATCAATCAGTCATTCTTCTATCACGTGCTGGTCGACCTAGAGCAAACCTGGTCCCGGCGAGGGCAGACCGGCTCGCAGATGAATCTGAACACTGCTCTCATCAACCGGCGACTGGTAGCAATCCCTCGCACGGAGGCCGAACAACACGCCATCGCGACGGCATTGAGCGATGTGGATGCACTGCTAGGCGGACTGGGACGGCTCATCGCCAAGAAGCGCGACATCAAACAGGCTGCCATGCAGCTGCTTCTGACCGGCCGGATCCGCTTACCGGGCTTTCACGGGGAATGGGAGATGAAGCGATTGGGAAATCACGTTGCGTTCTTGCGCAACGGTACCAACTCACGAGCAGAGGTTACGCAGGACGGTCCAGTGAAGTATCTGCACTACGGCGATGTGCACGCTTGCGCGGGCACCCAACTTCGCCCCAACGCACTGCCAAGCATCCCGTCAGAAAGGGCGAAATCCTTAGCTCGGTTGCAAGACGGCGATCTTGTGTTCGCCGATGCCTCAGAGGACTTGGCCGGAGTGAGCAAGTCGGTGGAGATGCGCGGAGTTGCCGATACTGAAACTGTCCCGGGACTTCACACCATTGCGGCCCGCTTCGACAAGAGCGTGCTCGCGGACGGTTTCAAATCGTACCTTCAGTTCTGCTCCACGTTTTCCGGCCAGCTCCGACGACTTGCTGCGGGCACGAAAGTGCACGCGACCAATCGGACGCACATCGCGTGTATCGAGATGCGGCTACCCGGCGTTGAGGAACAAACCGCCATCGCCACCGTTCTATCCGACATGGATGCCGAGCTGACGGCCCTGGAAGCCCGCCGCGACAAGACCCGCGATCTCAAGAAAGGCATGATGAAGGAACTCCTCACCGGCAGGACAAGGCTGATATGAAGATCTCCACGATTCTCGACCACATCGACAGCGGGCACATGGCGTTGCCCGAGTTCCAACGCGGGTACGTCTGGAACCGCGATCAGGTGCGCGGTCTGTTCGACTCGCTCTATCGCCGCCATCCCGTTGGCGGGCTTCTGGTGTGGGCCACCGAGTCGAAGACCGCCGCGCACCGCGGCGACAGCGCGCTTGCCGCGGGGGTCGTGAAGCTCCTGCTCGACGGGCAGCAGCGCATGACCTCGCTGTACGGGGTGGTGCGTGGGAAGGCGCCAGAGTTCTTTGATGGCAACGCTCAAGCGTTCACGGGACTGCGCTTTCATCTGGAGACGGAGACCTTCGAGTTCTACCAGCCGGTGAAGATGAAGGGCGATCCGCTGTGGACCGAGGTGACTGAGCTGATGCAGAAGGGCACCGCGGGACTGGGGGAATTCGTCACGCGCCTCAACGAGCAGCCGGCCCTGGCGCCCAAGGTCGGCGACTACGTCGGACGCCTGAGCCGGCTGCTCGGCATCGTCGACGTGGACCTGCACGTTGAGGAAGTCACCGGCCCGGACAAGTCGCTCGACGTGGTGGTCAACATCTTCAACCGGGTGAACAGCGGTGGCACCAAGCTCTCGAAGGGCGACCTTGCCCTCGCCAAGATCTGCGCCGAGTGGCCTGAAGGGCGCGATGCGATGAAGGTCAGGCTCAAGGA
Organism: Vicinamibacterales bacterium; assembly: GCA_958296065.1. Taxonomy (GTDB): domain Bacteria; phylum Acidobacteriota; class Vicinamibacteria; order Vicinamibacterales; family UBA8438; genus WTFV01. Next base: position 56,382 of record CATQHX010000026.1, read on the forward strand.
GTGGAACAACGCCGGCTACCACTTCACGCTCGACTGGCTGCTGCGCTCGGTGAACACGGTGCTGACGGGGGAGGCGAAGTTCCAGCACTTGCATGAGAAGAGTGCCACCGAGGTACAGGACGCGCTCGCCCGCACGACGAAACACATCGACACGAGCCTCAATCTTATCGGCGGGCGGCTGGGTCTCGACCACGACCAGGTGTTCTTTGGTCGTTACGGCGTGCCGGTGATGGCGCGCTATCTCGACCAGCGCCAGGCGAAGCACCGCGGCTCGATGAGTGCGAAGGAACGCGATAAGCTGCTCTTCTGGTTCGTGCAGGCAGCCATGTGGGGGCGCTTCTCCGGCTCCACGGAGTCCTTCATCGACCAGGACCTCGCGGCGCTCGAAGGCGACGACGGCGGCATTGACATGCTGCTGGAGCAGTTGCGGCTCTGGCACGGGGGGCTGCGGGCAGAGCCGGACCACTTCACCGGGTGGAGCCTCGGCGCTCGGTTCTATCCGGTGCTGTACCTGCTTACCCGCATGGGAGAAGCCAAGGACTGGGGAACCGGACTGGCGCTCAAGGCGAGCCTGCTCGGCAAGATGAGTCGCCTGGAAGTGCACCACATTTTCCCGAAGGCCAAGCTCTACAAGCACAAGCACGAGTACAGGCGCCCGGAAGTCAACGCCCTCGCGAACTTCTGCTTTCAGACGAAGGACACGAACCTGGAAATCAGCGACCGTTGTCCGGAGGAATACTTCCCGAAGTTGGAGGCACGTCACCCCGGCGGTTTGGCGTCACAATGGATCCCGATGGAGCCGGTACTCTGGAAGATGGAACGGTTTCGGGACTTCCTCGAAGCCAGGAAGGAGTTGCTGGCAGCGGAGCTCAACCGCCGCATGGAGGACCTGCTGCACGGCGACACCCGATGGCTTGCAAGTGCGGCGGCGGTCGCGCCTGTGCCGGCCGGGGTACCTGCCGGAATCACAAACGAAGAGGAAGAGGCACAGTTGGAGTCGCTGAACGAGTGGATTGCGGCCGCAGGCTTCCCCCGCGGTGTGGCAGCCTACGACTTCTCGGACCCGCTGTCCGGCGAACAGAAGGCCGTTTTCGATCTTGTGTGGCCGAACGGAATCCAGGAGGAGCTGAGCCAGCCCGTGGCCGTGTTGCTCAACGAGGAAAGGCAGACGTTGGCCCTGGCCAGTCAGGCAGGGTTCCGGTGCTTCACGCGCATCGACGAGTTCAAGCGTTACGTCACGGTCGAGATCCTCGGCGAGGGCGCCGCCGCGTGAGCGATAGTGGTGAGTACGGTCGAGGTGAAAGGCGGCCTGGCGGAAGGACACTGCGCTCGGCCGATTCAGATGATCAGACTGTGCCTGAAGGGTGAGTCGTTGTGGATGATCGAACAGTACTGGCAGGGTCACCGGTGAGCGACATCGGCAAGTCCGAGCGCGCGACGCAGAACCGTGTCATCGCGCTGTTCCTGGACGAGTTGCGCTACCGCCTCCTGGGTGACTGGTCCGACCGGGTCAATCGCCAGATCGATGAGGGGCTGCTGCGCGACTGGCTGGCGAATCGGGGACATACCGCTGCGCAGATCGGCCGAGCGCTCGAGGTGCTGGGCCACGAGGCGCACAACCCGACGCGCAGCCTCTACGACAACAACCGGGCGGTGTACAGCTTGCTGCGCTATGGCGTGGACGTGAGGGTTGTTGCTGGCGAGAACACCGAGAAGATCTGGCTGATCGACTGGCGGAATCCCGAGGCCAACGACTTCGCCATCGCCGAGGAAGTGACGCTGACCGGCGCGCACGAGCGGCGGCCGGACCTTGTGCTGTACGTCAACGGACTCGCCGTGGGCGTCATCGAGCTCAAGCGCAGTGCGGTGAGCATCGGCGACGGCATCCGCCAGCTCATCTCCAACCAGCAGCCCGAGTTCAACGCTTGGTTCTTCAGCACCGTGCAGGTCGTGTTCGCTGGCAACGACGCCGAGGGGCTGCGGTACGGCACCATCGGGACGCCCGAGAAGATGTTCCTCGCGTGGAAGGAGGACGAGGCCGACAACACGCGCTACAAGCTCGACAAGTACCTACTGAAGATCTGTGCGAAGGAGCGGCTCATCGAGCTGATGCGCGACTTCGTCCTGTTTGACGGCGGTGTGAAGAAGCTGCCGCGCGTGCACCAATATTTCGGCGTCAAGGCGTCCCAGCAGCACGTCCGCGACTACCGAGGGGGCATCATCTGGCACACGCAGGGCAGCGGCAAGAGTATCGTCATGGTGCTGCTGGCTCGGTGGATCCTGGAGAATCTGCCACGTGCCCGCGTGCTCGTCGTCACGGACCGCGAGGAACTGGACGCGCAGATCGAACGCGTCTTCCACGAGGGTGGCGAAACCATCCACCGCACCCAGAGCGGCGATGATCTGATGGCCCAGCTCGGGCAGGCGAAGCCGAGGCTGCTGTGCACGCTGGTCCACAAGTTCGGTCGGCCAGGCGTGGCGGACTTCGGTGCTTTCATCGAGGAGCTGAAGCAGCGCCCGAGCCCGGCTGTGGGCGAGCTGTTCATCTTCGTGGATGAGTGTCACCGCACGCAGAGCGGTCGCCTGCACAAAACCATGAAGGCGTTGCTTCCGGGCGCCGTGTTCATTGGGTTTACCGGGACGCCGCTGCTTCGCGGCGACCTACAGACCAGCCGCGAGGTGTTCGGCAGCTACATTCACACCTACCAGTTCGGTGAGGCGGTCGAGGACGGCGTGGTGCTCGACCTGGTGTACGAGGCGCGAGATGTTCCTCAGGAGCTGGGCACACAGGACAAGATTGACCAGTGGTTCGAGGCGAAGACGAAGGGGCTCAACGACTGGCAGAAGGCCGCGCTGAGGGAGCAGTGGGGCACCATGCAGAAGGTGCTGTCGTCGCGCTCGCGCATGGGGCGGGTCGTCGAGGACATCGTCTTCGACTTCAGCGTCAGGCCCCGTCTGGCGAGCCAGCGCGGGACGGCGCTCCTGGTAGCGTCCAGCATCTACGAAGCCTGCCGGTACTTCGAGCTCTTTGAGAAGACGGAGTTCAAGGGGCGCTGTGCGGTGGTCACGTCCTACAACCCGCAGGCGGGAGACGTCACCAGGGAGGACACGGGCGCCAACACCGAGACGGAGAAGGAGTTTCTCTACAACACGTACACTGCGCTGCTGAAGGGCGTCGCGCCCAGGCCCGGCAAGACGAAGACGGAGACCTACGAAGCCGAGGCCAAGGAGAAGTTCCGCACCCAGCCGGCGAACATGCGGCTGCTCATCGTGGTGGACAAGCTGCTCACCGGGTTCGACGCGCCTTCCTGCACGTACCTGTACATCGACAAGTCGATGCAGGACCATGGTCTGTTCCAGGCCATTTGCCGGACCAACCGGCTCGACGGCGAGGACAAGCCGTTCGGCTACATCGTCGATTACAAGGACCTGTTCCCGAAGGTTCAGGGGGCGATGGCCGTTTACACGTCAGAGCTCGACACGGGCGAGGGCAACGCCAGCCCCGAGATCCTGTTGCAGGACCGGCTGAAGGCTGGCCGTGCCAGACTAGAGGCGGCCCGCGAGGCGCTGATCCTTCTGTGCGAGCCGGTCCAGCCGCCCAAGGGCGAGTTGCAGCATATCCACTACTTTTGCGGCAACACCGAGAATCCAGACGATCTGTCGCAGCACGAGCCGCAGCGTGTGGCGCTCTACAAGGCCGTGGCGGGGCTGGTTCGGGCGTATGCGTCCATCTCGGACAACCTTGCGGAGGCGGGCTACTCTCAGGCGGAGACGACGGCCATCGAGGAGGAACTGACGCGTGCAATTGCCCTGCGGCAGGTGATCCGGAAGGCGAGTGGCGAGACGCTCGATCTCAAGGCGTACGAAGCCGACATGCGCCACCTGGTCGATACCTACATCAGGGCGGAAGAGGCGCGGGTGATTTCGGACTTCGGTGACATGGGCCTGCTCGACGTTATCGTGAAGAGCGGCATCGCCGCGGCCATTGCCAGCCTCCCCCGGGGAGTCCGGACCGACCGCGGAGCCGTGGCCGAGACCATTGCCAACAACGTCCGCAGCACGATCCTCCGCGAGCACCTGCACGACCCCGCCTTCTACGAGAAGATGTCCAGGCTCCTGAGCGAAGTGCTGGCAGACCTGAAGGCGAAGCGCGTAGACTACGAGGAGTTCTTGAAGCGAGTGGCAACGGTGGCGGGACAGGTGCACGCCGGGCGAGCCGACGACACCCCGGAGCCACTGCGGCGAAGCCCCGGACTGCGAGCGATCTACAACACGCTCGCCGCTGCGTCGGTAACGCGTGTGGCGGAGCGGCCGCCAGCGGACGAATGGCGCGTGGCGGACCCGACCCTCGACCGTGCGCAGCGGATTGACGCGGCGCTCCGGGAACGTGCACCGAATGGATGGCGAGGCTTCCTGCCCAAGGAGCAGGAGGTGAAGCGCCTGATCCATGAGGTGGTGCAGGACACGGCGCTCGTCGAACGGCTGTTCGCCGTCATCAGGGTCCAGGCGGAGTACTGATGGGGGCGGCGCTACGGCTGGGCGAACTGCACATCCACGTCGTACGGAAGGACATCAGGAACGTGCACCTGAGCGTGCATCCGCCCAACGGACGCACCCGCATCGCGGCCCCACGACACCTCAGCGATGCCGCCATTCGGGCCTTTGCCATCGGCAAGCTGGGATGGATTCGAGCGCAACAACAGAAGCTTCAGGAACAGGAACGCGAAACGCCGCGCGAGTACCTCGACCGTGAGTCTCACTTCGTGTGGGGCCGGCGCTGCCTGCTGCGCGTCGTCGAGCACGAGGCCCCGCCGGTCGTGGAGTGGCATCAGCACCGGCTGACGCTGTCCGTACGGCCGAACACGCCCCGCGAGCGCCGCGCCGAGATCCTGGAGGCGTGGTATCGCACGCAGCTTCGTACCGCTGCGGAGCCGCTGGTCGAGCTGTGGCAGAAACGGCTTGGTGTCCGCCTGTCCTCGCTTTTCGTGCGGCGCATGAGAACCCGCTGGGGAAGCTGCAACCCTACGGCTGCCACCATTCGGCTCAACACAGACTTGGCCAAGAAGCCCGCCGATTGCCTCGAATACATCATCGTGCACGAGCTGGCGCACCTGATCGAGCCGACCCACAACGCCCGTTTCGTCGCTGTGATGGATCGGTTCCTTCCAGGATGGGTTCACCGCCGGAAACTGCTCAATCGGCTACCGGTGCGACACGATGATTGGGCGTACTGAAGTGGTCCGCCTATGCAGAACTCCGCATAGGCGGGATATGGAGCACCGCATCACCGTCTACGAAACCATGTTCGGTGTCAGGCAGGGAGTGTTGAACCTCCTGGCCGTGGGTCTGTACCATCTGTTCGAGCAGCAGCAGCTGTTCTTCCTCCGCCGGGGGCTTTCCACACGGCGGGAGGCGCAAGCGTTAAAGTTAAACGCAACTGAATTCGAGAAGCGTCTAGCTGAGTGCGGCGTTGAGTACCGGAGTTTTTCATGCGCTGGCAAGCTCCTCGAGCTCAAGACGGCTGCTAATGCAATTGAGCACGCCAAGGGGACAGCTGGCAACAAGCTGGCAACACTCCGGCCCGACCCCTTGGGGAGCCCGGGTCTGCCACTCGAAGGCGACGCCGCGGAATCGTCTCCCGCGGCGGTGTGGGCCCAACAGTGGGCCCAACACTTGCTCTACACACCGCTTGCCGGAGATGGCCTCTACGTGTCGGAGCGCGACCTGTCCGAGTGGTGTGACGCAGCGATAGCGTTCTGGGAGGAGCTATCGGTTGACGATCTCGGCCTTGGGTGAACAAGTCACGGTCGTGGAAAGAAAGCTCGACCTGCTCATCGCGCAGCAGCAGAAAAACCGTAGGGAGGGTATCGACCAGATTCCTCCGAAAGCCACGGTAGCGCGTGGGCCGCCACATCGAGCGCATCGTGCAGCGCGTCGACCAGCTCCGCGTCATCGTTCACATTCGGCCAACTCGATCGGCTCCCGACGCAGGAATGCCGAGCCACGATGAAACGCAGCGTCATGGCTTCGTCCTCCGGATCGGCAGCGCGTTGAACGGCGGCCAGCCCGGCGGGTCCGGGCCCTCGATGTCCGCCCGGGCGAGCACGTAAGGCTCCGCAGTCTGGACACGCCGCGGGCAGCGGCAGCCGCACGTCGACGGCCCAGGCACTCCCCCCGCCACCGTCTCCCCGGCGCTCCGGACGCCGCCACCGCGCTCGAGGCCGTCTCACCGGCCGGCCGGGCGGAGAGGACCGTCGAACGGCAGGTGGCGCGTCACCGGCTCGACCTCCCCGGCGGCGATGACATCACCTCCGCAGTCCGGACACATCACCGGCGACGGCAGCCGCACGTCGACCGCAAAGCGCGTCAGGCATCCCGAGCACCGTTCCCGGTCTCGTCTCCCGCCGCTCGAGATGCATCGCCGGAAGATGAGCACCGATCAGCCGCTGGTCGCTCACCGATTGCCGTCCCTGACTTCCAGACCCGCGGCGGCCCGACCACTTTCTGCTCAGCCGGTAGGACCTCCAGTCTACGCGAGGCGTACGGTCCTTGATGTGGTACGGTGCCCGTTCGCCATGCCACCGTCGCGTTTCTCCCGCCGTTGCCCCGTACTCCTGCTGCTCGTCGCCGTCGCCACCGGCGTCCTCGACCGCGCGGCCGAGGCCGGCACGCGGCCGTTCGCCGGCATCGTCGATTCCGCCGCCCGCCGGCACGGCGTCGACCCCGACCTGGTGCACGCCGTCATCGCCGTCGAGTCCGGGTACCGCGCAACTGCGCAATCGCCCGCCGGAGCCCAGGGCCTGATGCAGTTGATGCTGGGCACGCAGCGCGACCTCGGCGTCTCCGACGCCTTCGCCCCCCGGCAGAACGTCGACGCCGGCGTCGCCTGCCTGCGCCGGCTCACCGACGACTTCGGGACCGTACTCGCGCTGGCCGCCTACAACGCCGGGCCCGGCACCGTGCGGCGCTACAACGACATCCCGCCATACAAGGAGACGCGCGCCTACGTACAGGCCGTTCTCGACCGCGGTCGTTCAGTTGCCGATGCACAGGCGCCCGCGGGCCGGCCGCCGCTACCGACACGCCGGCCGTCGTGGTCGAACGGGAAGCTCTTGTCGGTCCAGGAGCTCGAACGATGGTGGGTGGATATTTCGGTGAAGTGGAACAGCGATTCCGCGGATCTGGAACACGGATTCCGGCGAAGTGGAATGCTCGTCGGAGCGTAGCGACGTTGCTCAGTCAGTTCCCTCCCATCGGTGTCGCCGCGGATCGTCGAGATCCTACTCGTGATCTCGTGACGCTGTAGTCGCCATGCACCACCTGTCGCGCCAGCGGCGGAAGCGAGGCGAGGAGGGAGACGGCCTTCGGCAGCAGCTCCAGGCGCCGGTGCAGGAGAGACACCGTCAGGCGGTCGAACTCGTCCTGGTCTTCCCTCCCCTCGATGATCGCTGCATAGCGCTCGAACGCCGCCCGCTTGCGCCCCTCGTCGAGAGCGAACCATCCGGTCGCGGTGTCACGGAGACCGGGCCGCCCGCGAAGCAAGGCGTGCAGCCGACCGAGCGTATGGCCGGCCTGAGCCATCTCCGAGCGCGAGAGCGCAATCCCGGAAGTCGCCTCGGGAAAGTACTCGAAGAGCGCAAGGGCCAGATCCCCCTGCGACCAGAGGAGCTCACCGGAGACGGAAGGGATAATCCGCGGCACCGGCACCCCCGCGGCCCGTGCCTCCTGCGACAGCTCCAACGCCGCCGCCTCACCGGCGAGGTCGGCATCGGACGGGTACTGCTTCAGGAAGTAGTCCGCCGCGGATGTGCGTACCCGCCAGTTCGTGGTGCCCATGCCCCTCGCGATTCGAACGACGGAGCGCACTTCGCGGCCGTAGTTCATTGAGACCGCGTCGGCCAGGTGCGCCGTTGTCTTCACGAGACCATAGTGGCACCATCGTGCTACGGTTGCTCACCATGCCATCGCTAACTCGATCCGCTCGACAGCAGCGCGTCGGCCGCTCGTCCTTACGATGCTCGTGGCCATCGCCGCGGGGTTCCCTCGCGCCAGCGCCGGCCGCCACACAGACCGAGGCAGCGGACGGGTTCGTCCCGGTGACCGACGCGATGCTCCAGGACCCTGCCCCCGGCGACTGGCTGACGTGGCGCCGGACGCTGGACGGCTGGGGCTACAGCCCGCTGGACCAGATCGATCGGGACAACGTCGGCGATCCGCGCATGGTGTGGACACGCGCGCTGGCCCCCGGACGGCAGGAGGGCACCCCGCTGGCTTACGGCGGGGTCCTCTACATGCCGCAGGCGAGCGACGTGATCGAGGCGGTCGACGCGGCGACCGGCGACCTGAAATGGGCGCACCGGCGCGATCTGCCGGAGGACGTCTACGACTTCGTAGGCACGGCCGGATAGAGGTGAGATCATTTGTGCATGGATAGCAACGCACGGACGACGACGACGACAGCGACGATGATGACACGGCCGGAGGTGAGCGGCATACGCGGATCCGGTACCGGCCGTCAAAGCCGCCAAGCCGCCCACCATGGCGGCATTGGTCCGGGACGTCAGGATGCGCCGCGTCGCCGACCCCCGCCAACCGGTTCTGACAGGCCTGCTGCTGATCACGATCGACGCCGACGTACGGATGGTCCGCCAGCAAGCCCGGTACCAGGAAATTCTCGATGGACTGCATCATCGGCGGGAGCGCGAGCTGCGGTCCATCCGGCTGGAGGGAGAAGCCAATCAGTGGTGGGACATGCGTGCCGAATCGCTCGAGGCGTACGAGGAGTTCCTGGCCGACTACAACCGCGCGGTCGAAGAGCTGCAGTCGAGTAGCGGTTTCCTGGGTGCGCTCGGCAGTTTGATCGTAGGGGTGATCGGGACCGCCCTGGGAGGACCGCTAGTCGGAGCCGCCATGGCCGGGGCGATCGGAACAGCCATCAACGGTGGTACGGTCGGTGACGTTCTGTTTGCAGCCGGATTCAGCGCCGGCGCCGCGTACGTAACCATCTCGGCTCTGGACGCTCTGACGAACGGGCGTACCGCGATCGAGATCAGACCGAGCAGCGATGACGTCGCAATAGCCACTGACGGCGCAGGTGCCAGCCGTCAACAGGCTGATGCGTTCCCGCTGCCGAGCGAGATCACCCCAGATGTCGGCACGGGTGGCGAGGCCCCGCAAGGAGACCTCGATAGCGGGTCTCGAGCAGCCGCCAGTGAGAGTCTCCGCACGCCGCCACGAGCCGGCGAGGCCGACGCTCTCAGTACCGACGACAACCACGGTACCGACGACAACCACGGTCTGACGTTGCTCAAGCGCGCAGAGAGGTGGGCGATCGAGGAGCACCACCAGCGCCGGCATCCGAACGATGGAAAGACCTGTCTATACGGAGTGCCCAAAGCGTGCTGGTTCAATCAGAACGGGGAGTTGATCGAGTTCGACGATGACGGGCACTGGCACGCGGCCGAATTGCGAGCGCCTGCTTTCCAGGCGCGCCAGCCCCTTCAACTCGACAATCCGCCTCTCATCGATGATCCTCCTATCCAGCCAAGCTGGCTATCGCCCATTGACTTGCTCGCTGGAGGCGGAGGACTGGTACTGTCGAAAATCAGCAAGTCGACGATCCTGAATGTCCTGACGGCGTTCAACCTGACCCAGGCTTCCGTGCCCGTCAATATCGTCACGAAGAGTGTGCCGCTGGCGGGACAGGTCGTGCAGGACGCCCGGCGTACGGCCCAGATCGCTCGCACCCTCCAGCATCTCTTACGGCGGCCACCGGCCAAGTTCAGGCCGCCCCCTGGTCCCAAGCTCAAGTGAGGGATGGTGATCCTGCAGCGCCGGCTCGCCTCGTCGCCCCGAGGCGGGCAACCATCGCGACCGGTCTGCAGGTCCTGGAGGCGATGATGGAGGCGGACCGGGAATGCTGTGTGGCCCGAAGGGGCGCCATCAGGCCCGCGTGGCGCGGCGCCAGTGTCGACAGCCAGGTGACGCTCGGCGGACGGTAGGTCCTGCTCGAAGCGGGCCTTGCGGTCGCCCCGCATCCAGTTCGCCAAGTCGGACTGGTCCTCGCGCACGGTTGACAGCAGCCGGCCCCGCAGCTCGTCGTCGCTGACTGTCGCCCGCTCGGTCACACGGCCGAGCGGCACGCCGGGCTGAGCCAGTTCGCCGGGCCATTTCTGAGCAGGATGAAGTTCGTCGACGAGCAAGGCCGAGGGGACGTCGCCGACGCTGTCGGCGCTGCGGGCCTACCGCGAACACCGCGCGGTGGGACGCCGCGGCGTTCCGCCCCATGCGCCGCTCGACTTCGCCCCGGCGGCACTGCAGCCGCTCATCCGCCATGACGGCGTGACGGACCGGGACCGCAAGACTCACCCTCTACCACGACCTCACCTCCGGCGTACGCGACCATCGGCCGGGGACCCGACAACTGCTTGCGCGCCATCGGCCTGCGGGTGCTCGCCGGTCAGGGCGCACAACGTCATGGTTGCGTCCTCCGGATCGCGAGGAGCCACCGGCGGGTGCCGGCGGGGCATCAGGCACCGCCCCGCACCGCCGGCGAGGAGCCCGCCTCGCGAAGTGCCCGCTCATAGAGCTGGCGGCGCTCGTGCAGCCAGTCCGCCATGCGATCCCAGTTGCCCCGATCACGGGAATCGGTCTTCAGGAACGACGGCCCCCAAGCCTGCCACTCGACGTTGTCCGTCCAGCATCTCCGCGCCTTGGGTCTCTGCTCGCAACCATTCCACGCTCGGTGCCACTGCCGGCCTGCGCATCCTCTTCCGAATCGCCGCGTTCCTGGGTGAAGTAGACCCCCACGCCATCCACGGCGACGTACTGGCAGACGCGGCAACCAGCCGCCTCAACGCGGTGGAAGACATTGCTGCGCGCGTAGCCAGGCGGCGCTTCGCCCTCATGCCGCTTCGAGACGTGGGTTCAGAAGTCTCGCCGGAACCGGCCGAGTTCCGTCAACTCGCGGCGACTGCACCGTGTCCTGCACCCGGCGGTCCCAGTCGTTCGGGCGCTCCAGCACCTCGAACACCGGCGCCAGGGGCGAGTTCCCGATCTTCGTCGAGCGAGACCGCGTCCACTGTCCGGTCGACAGCTCTTGCAGACCCGCGATGAAGCGCAACGGCGGCCCAAGCCCGGCCTCGTTCGCGTCCCGTCAGATCACGATGCGTTCGATCTCGTCGAGCGTGACCGTGTCCGCCGTCCGGTCGTACAGCTTCGTCGTCCTGGGCGACGCGTGGCCGGCAATCTGTTGCGCGTGCTCGAGCGTACCCCCGTTCGACAGATATGCCGTGATGCCCGTCGCCCGGAACGTGTGGCAGCACGTCGACGCCGGCAGACCCGCGGCCGCCGCCCGGCGTTTGATCATCGCCAGCACCACGCGACGCGTCAGCGACCGGCCGCTCAGGCGGCCCGACCGGTTTACGCTCTGAAACAGCAGCGCCTTCGCGTCCTCGATCCTGCTGGCCACCAGATACGCATCCACGGCGGCCTCGGCGCGGTGATGGGCCGCACGTCGTGACGCTTGCCGCCCTTCTCGTGCAGCCGCAGCCACCCCCGAGTCCCCTGCCGGAAATAGTCCTGACGCCGCATCCCCACGACCGCGCTCACACGCGCGAAGCTGTACACCATCACGCTCAGTAGAGCCCGGTCACGAAGACCGACCAGCGACCCCGCGTCGATCCCGTCGAGCAACGCCCGCGTCTCGGCCGGCGTCAGCACCGGCGTCGCCCCTTTAGTCACCACGTGCTTCGGGCCCCGGACCGCTGCGGCCGGATTCGCCGGCAGCACCTGGTGGACGACCAGCCAGTCGCACAGCACCCGGATGGCGGCCAGGTGCTGCTTCACAGTCGGCGCCGACCCCGGATGCGTGCGGATGTAGGCCGCCACGTGCAGCGGCGCGATCGCGCGCAGGCCGAGGCCCCGAGCCGCACACCACGTCAGGAACTGCCCCACCGCCCGCCCGTACGCCGCCCGCGTCCGCCCGTTGGCGATCGAGGCCGCGAAGAACTCCAGGAACCGCTCGACGGCCACCGGTCCCGCGTCCAAATTACCGCCGGCAGCGCCATGCCCGCCGACCCGGTGCGCGCGGCCGGCGGACGGGCGACCGCCGGAACCAGAGCCTCGCTCATCCTGAGCTCCCCTCCCCCGCCACGAGCGCTTCGAAGCGCTCGTAGTCGTGGTTCAGCGCCTGCGCCAGCGCCACCAGCTTCACCACGGCCTCCTTCGCGCCCGCGTAGCGCACCTCGATCCGGTCGCGCTCGACCACCACGCCCGCCGGCAGGCCCGACAGACGCCCGCGGAGCGCTTCTGCCGGAACCGTCACCCGGATGCCGGTCAGCCGCGCCTTCCGCAGCTCGGACATCAGATGCGCGCGACGGACCTGCTCCACGCGAAACTCCGTGCCCTCTCGGTACGACCGCAGCTGCCGCAGCAGCTTGGTGCGCGGGAGCGTCCGCGCATACCCGGTCAGATCAGCCCCGAACGTGTGCATCAACTGCGCCGCGCGCGACCGCGACACCCCGAACAGATGCTCGATGTCGCGACGCGTGAGCAGCTCCCGGTCCAGGGCCTCGAGCTGCCGAATGGCGTCCGGGACGGCGAGCAGCCACCGCGGCCTAGCGGGCACCGGTCGTGCCTTTCCCCTGCAATTGCTGCTCGGAGTGCGAGTTGGAGAGGTCGGGCATGCTCGGTTCCTCGACATCGCGAGGGGTGCACGCCGCCCAAGGGGTGCAGATTCAACACGACCGCAGCCGGCCGCCGCGTGTTCGGCATCTTCGCCGAGCGTGTCGAGCGTGCGCCATCCAGGCGCGAACGCGGCGTTGGCTTCGCGCCTCCGTCGGTTCGTTGCAGGAGCTCTGGAGCGGCGCACGCCAGAGTCGGCGCGCGTGTTGCGATGGAGGAGGCGAAGGGGGCTCCAACCCGAGGCTGCTCGCCCTCTCGCGACGATATCAGCGAGACAACATCCGGAAACCCAGGTTCCTGTATAGCCCCGGCGCTGTCTCCTTGAGATCTCGGGCGAACTTCCCCACGCTGCTGACCTGAAGAAAGGACGCGTCTTGTAGTCCTCCGAGCACGAGCAAGTCGAACGCGGCGGACTCCAGCCAGACGACATCCTCCTTGTACCCACAGACGGCCAGCGCCTGGGTGCGATCGAGGAACTTCTTCAGATCGCGACGGTGCGTGGCGAACGTGCCACAGGAGCCGAAGTGAATGACGCGGCCCTTGCAACGACCTTCGAGCCGCTCCGCCAGCTCATCCAGAGTCACCGAAGTCTCCCCTACTCTGATGACGCCGGGGTCTCCATGGAAGGCGAGATAGAGAATCGGGTGCGTCTTCTCGAATGACGGTTTAGACCACCTATTCAGATAGAAGTCGAACTCCTCGCGCGTGCTGACGTCGAAACGGAGGTACGGAACGTTGATGTCCTTCAACGTCTCCAGGAGGCGCAGCACCGGCTCCACACTGGTCCGGTCCTTGACACCCCACCATGGGCCTTCCAGGCAGAACACACCCTTCTTCTGGTCCTTCTTCTTCGCCATTCGTCACTTCCCCGTCGGCTTCCGCCGGCACGCGGCTGGCGTCGGTCAGTTCGAACGATCCGTCGCCGCAGGTCCGCCTTGAGCACCTCGTGGTCGATGACCCGCACGTCCGGCACACGTCCGCCCTGGCAGTCCCGTGTCGAGTGCTCCCGGTCGAACCGCCACAGATGACCGTGCGACCGCCACGGGCACGCCGGGACCACGAGCTTCTGCTCCGCCATCACGCCTGTCGATGCGTCTCGAGCCCCTCGGCCAGCCGGCGGCCGAGGACCGCCTCGACCGGCCCGTCGCCGACGGCCGCCAGCCGCGTACCGTAGACCCGCCACCTACCGCCACCGTCGAACGCCGCATACCCGCGCGCCACGTCAATCGCCACGCCCAGCGACGGAAACACCGACCACACCCACTGCCGAGGCCGGCCCCGTGCTCGCCACCCCACCGCGTACAACGCGCTCACCAGCCGTCACCCCGCGGCGGCTCGTCACCATCGTCCGCGTTGACCGCGCTGCACTGCACCGGGTACTCCGCCGCCCCGAACAGCTCCCGCTGCCGCAGCGCCGCGTCCACCTCGGCCGGCGTCGCCGCGCGGAACCCGCCGCCGGCGTCCACCTCGATCACGAACAGCCCGCGGCCCCGGCCGAGCACCCGCCAGCGACGTTCAGGCATCCTTCCTGGCAGCGATCGCGGTCCCGGGCCGCGGCCGAACGAGTAAGCCTCGCCGAGCTCGAACTGCGCGTCGGGGTCGCCCTCTTGGCCGCCTGCCGGTATCGGGCGACTGCTTCGGAGACCTCGGCATCCGTTATATCCTGCTGAGCGGCCATGCCGCCAGCGCCGCTGGCGATCGCCAGCATCAGCGTGGGTGATGAGGACCGGCGTGCGCATGTCAGCCTCCTGCTTCCCTTTCGTGCAGCGCACCCGCTGACCGCAGCGCCAAGACCGGCGTCCGGATATGGCGACGCGAGCACGGTGCGCGAGCTCCGTGATGTAGAGTTCGCTCCGGGGATGCTCTCTGAACAGCAGCTCGTGATCCTTCGCTCCGAACCGGCCGCCAATCGCGTGGCGAAGGCGATCTCGTTGGCCGGAGTCACGCAAACGGTCCTGGCGGAGGCTGTCGGCTTGACGCAGCCCTACGTCAGCGATGTCCCGCGGGGGCGGTACCAGACGATCACCGTCGAGAACGCTAGGAAGTTCGCACGGTTCTTCGGCTGCGGAATAGAGGACTTGTTTCCGGCGCCTGATGAGGAGCCTCCGCGCGGCCCTTCCGAGACGGTCCAGCACTTCAAACCTTGAGGTGGTCGACGATGGTTTGCCCAGACGGATGTCCTCGCCTCCCGTGACCTCGCCCTCGGGACGGTCCCCTCCCCTATTCGGGTGATGCCCTTCGTCGAGCCGACCGCGGCCGGCACCCTTCGGGAGCAGAACTCCCCCGCTCCGTCCAGTTGACCGAACCGGGCTTATCGGACTCCGCGCTTGTGCTCCAGGTAGTCGACCGCCGCCCGCATCTCGTCAGCGTCCCACGTCGTCCAGTCGTCGCTCTCTGGTAACCCCGGCGCCCCAGTGTTTCGGCCCGAGGCGACTATTCGGATCATCAGACGCTCTGAGCCGTAGTGCTGGCACAGGGCCAGGAACCGGCGCGTCAAGGCGACGGACGGAAGCTCGTTCACTAAATGAGCTATTCCATTGCCCCGACAAATGTTCAGCCGAGGAACTGCAGATCCTGATTCCAGGCTGGCCTGGGTTCATCCCCGCGCGCGTGGACGGCCGAGACGGTCTGGACCCGCCGCGAGCCGTGTCCACGCTGGAACTCGGCCGGACGGGCGGAGACGCCGGGCTGGGCGCGCTCGACGACGACGCCCGCACCCGCGGCGCTGGGCGGCAACACGCGGGCGACCTAAGGGCTCTGATCGATACAACTTTGCCAAGTTCCGCGACGCGCCTGCCCATGCCTGCGACGTCATCGTCCAAGAAGGCGGCAACGTTATTTCCGTCACTGTCCTAAGCGTCGCAGTGGAACCGGTTCCGGAGCTGGTGCGAGGAACGCGGCGTCGCCGATCCGCTCGCCGCCGGCGCGGCGCAGGTGGCCGCCTTCCTCGCCGAGCGGGCCGAGACCCGCAAGCTGTCGACGGTGCAGGCCTCGGCGGCGGCGATCGCGGCCGCGGCGGGCTCGCCGGGCGGACCCGACGAAGACGCCGCTGGTCCCGGACACTACGCGGTGCGGTCCGCGACGGCCCGGACCGCGTCCTTCGCGCCGCGAATGAGGCCGAGCAGCCGCGGGTCGTCGCCCGGCCGGACCTTCATGGCGCGCTCGATCCGGTCGAGCGCCGCGATCGCGTCGTTGATGGCCGCCTGCAGGTCGGTGATGGGGACCGGCTGCTGGTCGTCGCTCTGGAGCGCGCGCCGGATCGAGGACCGGATCGCCGCCGCGGCCGGGGACTTCGAGGTGGTCATCCAAGCACCCGGGTCTCGAGGCTGTCGTGGATCGCCCTGGTGATGACCTCGGCCTGGTCGCGGGCGACGCCGCCGGCGGCGAGCAGCCGGGCGACGGCGAGCGTGTTGAACATCGAGGCAGCCTACCACGCGTCCGGCGCGGGCGAAACCGGCGACGCCGCCCGGTCGAATCGGGCCGACTTCGAGGCGAAAGGCTCGCGGCCGTCACGGTCGATTCTCGGCCAAACGCCCCGTGAACAAAGGGCCCGACCTCGCTAACCGAACCCCGCTTATCCGACCCGCAGGTGCTCCACCGGATGTCGCGAGCTGTGGCTTGGTCCGTCGATGTCGCTCTCGCTCGCACCCGGCCCGCGCGCCCTCGCGCAACATCGCCCGCAGGCGCCGATTGGATTCGGACGCGGGCGCTCTTCATCGACGTCGTCGTACTCCTGGAGGCGTCGGTCCCGTTCAAGGCATCATAGCGGCATGCTGCTGGCCGTGCGGGGCACGGATCGTTCACGGAGACACCTGAGCGAGTGCAACGGCTCGTGCGGGAAGGCCATCCATGCCTTGGGTCCGCAGGCTCGGCCGTAGAGAACCGCCCCGGCTTGCTGATGGTAGCGGAACATAATAGTAGAAGCATCGATGCTGTTTCCCTCGGGGAAGATGACTTGGAAGACCCGTGGAGCGGTGGCCGAGCAGAGGCGACGATTCGAGTTCGTGAAGAAGTTGTCGACCGCTTCCATGCTCGGGACATCGTGAAGTCGCGCGACCAACGGCAACCGGAGTCAGCGGAACGGGAGGTCCTGGCCGGGCTGGTCGAGCGCGTCACCTTCCACAACCCGGACAGCGGGTTCTGCGTTCTGAGGGTCAAGGCACGGGGCCATCGCGACCTGGTCACGGTCGTGGGCCACGCCGCCATGGTCGCGGCCGGGGAATGGATCACAGCATCCGGAGAGTGGGTCAACGACCGCACCCACGGCCAGCAGTTCAAGGCGCGCTTCCTGCGGAGCTCCGCGCCGTCGTCGATCGAGGGCATCGAGAAGTATCTGGGGTCGGGCATGATCCGGGGCATCGGTCCGGTCTACGCCCGCAAGCTGGTCCGGGCGTTTGGCGAAGAGGTGTTCGACGTCATCGAGGCGGAGCCCGAACGGCTGCGCAAGGTGAACGGTATCGGTCGGGTCCGGGCCGGGCGGATCACCGGCGCCTGGGCCGAGCAGAAGGCCGTTCGCGAGATCATGGTGTTCCTGCACAGCCATGGCGTGGGCACGGCGCGAGCGGTGCGGATCTTCAGGACCTACGGGGCCGACGCGATCGAAGTCATGTCGGAGAACCCGTACCGTCTTGCGCGCGACATTCGCGGCATCGGATTCAAGACAGCCGATGCGATCGCGATGAAGCTGGGCATCACCAAGACCGCGATGATCCGGGTGCGCGCCGGTATCGGTTATGCACTGACCGAGGCGATGGACGAGGGCCACTGCGGTCTGCCTGCCGAACAGCTCGGGCCGCTGGCGGCCGGCCTTCTCGACGTGCCCGACGATGTGATCCGGACCGCGCTGGATTTGGAGCTGGCCGAGGGCACGGTCGTCGCGGACACGGTGGCGGATACGCCGTGCGTGTTCCTCGGGGCACTGTATCGGGCCGAGCGGGCGATCGCCGAGCGGCTCTTGGACATCGCGGCCGGCAGGCTTCCCTGGCCGGCTATCGACGCGGAAAGGGCGCTGCCCTGGGTCGAGAGGAAGACCGGTCTGTCGCTGGCGCCGGGGCAGGCCGAGGCGGTGCGCTTGGCGCTCGCTTCCAAGGCCGTCGTCATCACCGGGGGGCCGGGGGTGGGCAAGACGACGATCGTCGACGCCATCCTGCGCATCGTGGCCGCCAAGGGCGTCGAGCGCGTGCTGTGCGCGCCGACCGGCCGTGCCGCCCGGCGGATGAGCGAGGCCACCGGGTTGGAGGCCCGCACCATCCACCGGCTGCTCGAGGTCGATCCGAGGAGCGGCGGCTTCAGGCGCGATGCGGACAATCCGCTCGACTGCGGCCTGCTGGTCGTCGACGAGGCCTCGATGGTGGACGTCATGCTGATGAGGGCGCTGCTCGCGGCAGTCCCCGACGCGGCGGCGGTGCTGATCGTGGGCGATGTCGATCAACTGCCCTCGGTGGGGCCGGGTCAGGTGCTGGCTGACGTCATCGCATCGGGTGCCGTCCCGATGGTGCGGTTGACCGAGGTCTTCCGTCAGGCGGCGCGGAGCCGGATCGTGACCAGCGCGCACGGGATCAACCGGGGCGCGATCCCCGATCTCTCCCGGCCGGACGGCGACAGCGACTTCTACTTCGTGCCGGCAGAAGACCCGGAAACCGCCGCCATCCGGATCGTCGATCTGGTGAAGACGCGGATACCGAAGCGCTTCGGCTTCGACGCGGTCCGCGACATCCAGGTTCTGTGCCCGATGCACCGCGGCGGCGCCGGCGCCCGCTCGCTCAACATCGAGCTGCAGGCCGCCCTCAACCCGGCCGGCGAGCGCAAGGTCGAACGCTTCGGCTGGACCTTCGCGCCGGGCGACAAGGTGATGCAGATCGAGAACGACTACGACAAGGAGGTCTACAACGGCGATATCGGGCAGGTTGCCGATGTCGATCCCGAAGCCGGGGAGCTGACCGCGCGGTTTGACGGGCGTGAGCATGTCTACGCCTTCGGCGAACTGGACACGCTGGTTCCCGCCTACGCCGCGACCGTGCACAAGAGCCAGGGCTCGGAGTATCCGGCCGTGGTCATCCCGGTGCTGACGCAACACTACGCGATGCTGCGGCGGAACCTGCTCTACACCGGGGTGACCCGGGGCAAGCGGTTGGTGGTGCTGGTGGGTCAGACGAAGGCCGTGGCCATTGCGGTCCGGAATGTCTCGGGACGCAGGCGGTGGTCGAAGCTGGATGAGTGGCTGAGCGGTCCGGAAGGTGAATCGGGAACGGATCGCGACGCGAGCGCGGCCACGGAAATTGATCCGGATGCTTGAACCGAGTGGACCCTATTGGAAACGCTCCGCCCCAGTTTGCGCCTCGCTGCCTCGCGAAGCCCGGCCTACGCCAGCTCGAGGTCGGTTCGTAGTGCCCACGCGTTGCTCTCACTGGGTTGTTTCTCCGTGGTCTCAGTTGCCCGTTCCCGCTGTATGCCCCGTTCGACCGAGTCAGGACCGCGCCTGAGCGGACTCGACGCGGACCGTGATCACGTCAGCGCGATAGGCGGTTGCGGCTGTGTCGGCACTATGTGGGCAAATCGCCCGCTCAAGCCCGCAAGAGCCAGCGCCGCGCGGCAACGTCGCGAACGGCCGCGACCGACGCCACCGTTGAGCCTTGGTGGGCGTTGCCCCCTTTTCGACCGCGTCTGGCCGTAACCATCTTCTCGTTCGCCGCGCTCCGAACGTGTACACCGTCCGCCGCCATACGGCTCAGCCCTGGTACCAGTCGGCACTGTCGCTCCGGCGGCATCCCGTGCTTGCGTGGTCAACGCTGCGAGTCGCCATTCTCCCGAAGCGGGTACGTGCAGCACAGCATCACCAACCACCCCACGGCGAGTCTGTCGATACCGGCCAACCCGCAGCGTCAGCGCCCGGCGTCGTCAGTCCCTTCCGCCACGCTCGGGCGCGAACGGCTCGCGCCGCTATCCCGGCCACCCCAACCAGTGGCAGGTCGACTGCGTCTTGTTGATCAGTTGCCGTTTGGTCGGCGTCAACCGCAGCTCCCGCCGGGCGAACCGGCCCGCGAAGCCCGGCCTCCGCGGCGCCTGCCACCGCTCCTCCACGTGCTCGACGACGTCCACCGCCGACGTCCGCCCGAACCGCGCCAGCGGCGCTCGCGGTAGCGGATTCCGATTCCCGATCGTCGCCGTCGTCTCCCCGCCCGTCAGCCGCCCCGACGAGACGCTCTACAGCATCAGCGTCTCCCCCGCCCTCGTCGTGCGCGTCGTCGAGCACGGAGACCCCGATCCGCTCCGTCGACTCGCCCGCCAGCAACGTCAGCGTGCCGCTCGTCGCCGTGCGTATCGTGCCCGGGCCGTGAACAAACTCGTCGTCGATCCCGCGCTTGAGCAGGGATTGTGCTCGTCTACGGGTTCCGCCCGGCACGTCGGGTCCATCTGGCGGAGCTGCCCGACGAGCGTGAGGTACTCGGGGCCGGTCAGGTACGAGCACGGGTCGGCCGTCTCCGGCACGTACCCGATCCGCCGCCGGTGGCCGAGGATGTCGCGATGCATGTTCTCGCCGTCGACGCGGATCTCGCCGTCGGACGGTTGGAGGAGCCCGGCCGTCATGCTGACGGTGGTCGCCCTGCCGGAGCCGTTGGGACCGAGCCGAGGACCTCGCCCGGGCGCGCCGTGAAGCTGACGTCGCGAATCGCGGCGAGCCGCCGTAGTACTTGGAGACGCCTACAACTTCGAGCCATGCGACTCTCCCCTTGAACTGACCTTGGTTCGTGGCGCAGCGCCGCCAGCGGATCGAGCCGCGCCGCGCGCCGTGCCGGCAACAGGCACGCGACGACCGCCACGCCGCCGAGCAGCACCGCGACGGAGGCCTGCGTGACCGGATCGGCCGGCGGCGTGTCGACGAGCCAGCTCTCGAACAGTCTGCCGACCGTGAGCGCACCCCAGAGCCCGATGGGAAGCCCCAGGCCCAGTTGGACAACGCTGCGCCGCAGCACCATCCAGCCCACCTGACCGGCCCGCGCCCCGAGCGCCATCCGTACGCCGATCTCCTGCGTGCGCCGGGTCACGCCGTACGCGGTCACGCCGTACAGGCCGACAGCCGAGAGCACCAGCGCTACCCAAGCGAAGGCGCCCAGCAGCGACCCGATCAGGTGCGGGATGAAGCCGATCTGGGCGAGCACGCCGTCGAGTGTCCACACACGAGCGATCGACAGACTCGGGTCGAGTTCGTGCATGATCTGTCGCACGGTGCCGGCGGCATCCGCGCCGTCCAGGCCGCGCACCAGCAGGTGCTGAAACGGGATCGGCTCCGCGCGATACGGGAGGTAGGCGACCGGACCGGGCGGGCCCGACATGGTCTGTCGCACGGTGGGCGAGACGCCGACGATCGTCAGCCACGCAGACTCGTCGTCCGTCGCGCCGCGCACCGTCAGGCGAATACGCCGGCCGAGCGGATCCTCGTTCGGGAAGAACCGGTCTGCGAAGCGCCGGTTGACGACGACGCTGGCGTTGCCCGCGGTCCCGTCGCGGTCGGTGAACGCGCGACCCCGCTGCAGTCCGAGGCCCAGCGCCTCGAAGTAGTCGTTCGCGACGGTGATGACGCCGGCGGTTGGCGGCGGGTCGCCGTTGGATGCGGGCCGGCCGTCGACAGCCAGCGCGTGGGATGCGGCGACGGGGCGAACGGGATGGCTCCGGCGTGCGTCGCCCACGCGATCGTCGGATGGGCCGCTGCCTGCTCGTGGAGCGCGCGGAAGAACCCCTCGCGCCGCTCAAACGTCGGATAACGGTCCTCCGGAAGGAAGAGCTGGATGGTTGTCACGTTCGCCGTGTCGATGACGCGGTTGGCGAGTGCGACCGCCAACAGACTGCGCGCCATCAGGCCGGCGCCCGCCAGCAGCACCAGCGTCAGCGCCAGCTCCGCGGTCACCAGCCACCCCATCCAGCGGTGCGGCGGACGCCCGGTGGTCCCGGTGCGCCCCGCCGCCGTGACCGAGCCGAGGTGCCGAAGGCGGCGGGGCTGCCCCCGCGAGAGCGGCCGGAACGACTGCCCACCGAGCCTCGACCGCCGCAGTCGCTCTTTCCCCCAGGGTACGGCCGCGGATCGAAGCCGAGCAGCCCGGCTCGTTCGCCCGCCGTAGCGGCGGGCTGGACGTCTGAAGACCATTCCACCGACGGGAGAGAATCCGGGGAGCAATGACGAGCCCGCGCAACGCCGGCTCGTCGGCCGCGGTGGCGACCTTGCGGACGGGAGAGAATCCGGGGAGCAATGACGAGCCCGCGAGGCGGTCAAGGAAGCCGCCCCGGGGCAACGGGTTCTACCGACCATCCCGCCACCACTTCGCGGTTTGGGCCCGTCTGTCTATCAGACCACAGCGCCGTGACAAACTAGGTCATGCCCGATGTCGAGGACTTGCGCGACCTCTGGGAAATCGACCTCGAGCTGGTCGGCAGCGACCAAGGGCCGATACCGATCATCACCACCGTGGCGGAGAAGACGTGGATCTGGAGCGACCTGCACCTCGGCGACCCCGGCGCACTGCAGGCCTTCGACCGCCCGTTCGGCGACGTCGACCAGATGACTTCGCGAATGGAGGCGCCGCGTACGATCCGACGACACCATCATCTGCCTGGGCGACGTCGCCCATCCGGATGCCTGGCGCGACCGGCGCCTGGTGCTCGACATCCGAGACTGCCCGGGCAACCGGATCCTCGTGCTCGGAAGCCACGACCTGAACCGCGCCGCGTTGCGCGAGGCAGGGTTTACAACGCAGTGCTCGCTGGCGTTGTGCGCCACCGACCCGCCGCTGGCCCTGAGCCACTACCCGCTGCGCCAGATACCGGTGGGCTCGGTCAACCTTCACGGACACCTCCACGAAGGTACCGAGCCGACCCGGCGACACATCAACCTCGCGGTCGAGCAGACGGACTACAGCCCGGTCGGACTCATCTGGGTGCTGGACAAGGCGCGACAGCGACAGCTCGCCGGACAGTCGATTCAAGGCGGCTCGGGGAGCGAAGCGTCACATCGGACTGCACGAACGCCGCCCCCGTAACCACTGGCCCGTCGCAGTTAACGGAATGGGGCCGTTATAGGACGCCGGACGGGAACGCTGAAAGCTCGGTCACCGCAACCGGGCATCCGGGACGAATGTCGTCGAGGGGCTGGCGGCGGTGGTCGATCGGGAAGGTTCGGCCCAGGCGTTCCTTCAGATAGCGGCCGGTATGGCTGGTCGCGTGGTGAGCGGCGATGGTCTCCGGCGTGCCCTCGGCGACAATTGCACCGCCGTCCTTGGGGACCTCGACACCTACACCGACGCCATCGTCTTGCAGGTAGTGCAGCGTGTCGCGGTGCTCGGTGAAGATCACCAGCTTCTGATGCGGAGAGGCCGCGGGCCGCGGGATCGCGCCGTCGCCGTCGCGAACCGCCGGCGCCCCGGTCCGGCCGTCCCTTCCTGTAGCCGTGAAGATCTCGCCGAGCAGGCTCGCGAGCTCGCGCCACTTGGTGTTCAGCCGGATACATGGGAGCATCGGTCGATGACGTGGCAGTGTCGGCGCTGCGGCCGGACGGTAGACCTCGTGCTCCGCGCCGGCGATCGCTGCGCCGCCTGCGCGATGCGGACCCGCGCCGGCCGGCGGTTGCCGGACGACTACGGCGCGGCCGACTCCCGGAAGTTCACGATGCGTAAGCTGCTGCAACCGTCGTCGTCTTCGGCTGGCGATGCCGGCGCGCAGGATGCTATCGGGGAAGCCATCCACGAGGCGGGAGGTGATCTCGGGGACGCTGCGTCATGAGGGCGCTCGGCGCTCAAGGGCCGCTGCGCGCCGATCAGCGCCGGCCATCCGGCCACGGAAAGCCCGCAGGGGGTCGCTCAGGGCGTTCTACGAGCGCGAGCCCGCCAGGAGTAGGCCGGCGTAACCAGTCGGCCGCGGCGGCCGGCACTTGGGTGAGGCGGTGCAGCCCTGCATCGTCTCGCCAGCCGCCCGCGGCCACACCCCCTTCAGTCCTTCCGTGGAGCCTCCTTGGCCACGCGGGCTTCCAGCTCGTTGATCTTCCGGAGGGCGGTGACGCTGAAGATGAAACCCAGCGTGCCGAGAGAGAGACCGACGGTTCCGAACACCATACCCAGTATCTCGAATGTGCTCATGGGTTTTCCCTCCCTGTCCTACGTGACTTGCGGGCCTGGGTCAGGTGCAGCAGGAGCGAGCTCGCGGCGGGTTCGAGGTCCACAGTGGGGACGGTAGCACGGCGGGAGAGCGAGATCGGTCCCGGCCTCTCAGGGCCCTCTCCCGAGTTGACGTAATGGCCGGTTTTGGGTGTCCACCGAGGAACGAAGTCGAGACGGCCACCAGCCAACCTGCCACATGACCGTCAAGTTTCCCGGCCGGCCGTCAGAGGCCGTTCACAAGCTCGCCGTCCCGTTGTTTCCTCGCACCGTGGCGTTCGTCGATGCCGCGATCGTGCGGTACAGCCGCGATGCCTCTCCGGACCGCGCCGCCGTCAGCACGAAAAAACTCGAAGGCCAAACTGCACCCCCACCCAGGCCCGCGAGGCGCGGACGGCGGCAATCGCGTCAGCGACCTTCCCGTGCGGAAGCGCCTGCATGTGCCTCACCGCAACCGAACGTTGCGGTAGCGCCGCCGTGACGGCTTCGCCAGCCCCGGGTTCCGGCCTTCGACCCCCTCGGCTGCAGAATCCCGGACTGGCACTTCCCGCACCTCCCGTGCTTGCCCCCTCTCCTCTCCGAACGCTTCGACCCGCCCGGTCGCGCTCTGGAGTAGCTCCTCGACGAAGATCGATGGCGGCCCCGCGTCCTCGATGACGTACGCACGGCGCTTCGCCCTGGTCAGCGCCACGTAGAACAGGCGCCGCTCCTCGGCGTGGGGGTACGTCTCGGGCTCCGACCGCACCGCATCGAGGATCGGATCATCCTCGATCTCCGACGGGAATCCGTATGCGCCTCCCTTCATCCCGACGATCACGCAGTACTCGGCTTCCCGCCCCTTCGCGGCGTGAACCGTCCTGGTCGCGAGTCTGAGGCCGGGGTGCGCCTTCCTCAAGGGTTCGAGCTTCGGTCTGCCCTTGTTGTACCGGGCCAGGAGCAGCACTGACGGCCGTTCCCCGTCCGCAGGGTTTTCGGCTTCGATCTCGGCAAGTGCCCGGTCGAGGAGTCTTCCGGCGTCGCCGCCGCCGAGGCCCACCTTGACCCCGGTCCGGGCAGCTCCGCGACCGCCCGCGTCGTCTTGCGGAGCTGATCGGGGTTCTTGGAGATGAATTCGTCCGCGACGGCCGTGAGGCCGTCGCCGCATCGGAACGTCGTCGCCAGCCGGGTAATTGTCACTTCGCCGAAATGGCGCTCGAAGTGCGTCATCAGCGAGACGTCCGCCCCCGCGAACCGGAAGATCGACTGCCAGTCGTCGCCGACTGCGAAAAGCCGCGCGCCGCGGCGGTTCTCCAGGAGCGCCCGCAGCAGCTTCGCGCGCCCTTGCGAGATGTCCTGGAACTCGTCCACCAGCACGTACATGTAGGGGCTCCGCCAGCGGCCGTCCTCGACGTGGACGACTGCCTTGTTGATCATGTCCTCGAAGTCGATTTCGCCGCGCTCCTTGAGATCCGCCTCGATCGCCGAATGGATCGGTTCTACCGCCTTGGCAAAGTCCGCCGCCCTCCGGCGGCCTTCGCCGGCGGCTTTGTGAGCGATCTCGGAAATCGACAGGTTCGCGCCCTTCGCGTGCGTCAGGAAGTTTGCCGCGAGCTTCACGAACGCGCTGACGTACCGCTTTTCGTTGAGGATGTCGAACAGCCGGTCCGGCGGACGCTCCTCCATGCAGATTCCGTGGGCGGCGAGCTTCGTCCGCAGACGGTCCGTCAGCCGGCCGTCGTGCTCGTGGCTGAACGTTTCGATCAGGGTGGTCCCGTTCGCCTTGTGGAACTTCTTCTTCCACCGCCGCCCCTCGAGATACTCATCCTCGTCGATGAAGGGCGGCGTCCGCCCGTCCGCGTTGATCGCGAAGTGCTCGATGTAGATGTCCGTTCCGGTCAGGTGGAAGTCCGGCGCGTACTGCCGGCGGGAGGGCGTCGCGGTCCTCCGCCTGTACGGTGCCTCGTACCTGTACGGGACCTGCTGGACGAACAGGAAGTTGGCGATAGCCAGCTCTTCGTAGCTCTTCACGAGCTCGCCCTGCAGGGTGCGCAGCTCCCGCGCCCGGATGTACTCGGTGTACTCATCCATGGACTTCAGCGGGGGCGGATCGGGCGGCGGTCCGCCGTAGGCGAGCCAGCGCGTGAGCGCGGGCCCGTGGACCGGGTCGCGGGCAGCGAGCCTCGCCGCGTTCTTGATGAGCGCGTTCCGTGCCACCGGGTCGGCTGCCCATGCCGCGACGGATGGCCGTTCCTCTTCGACGTTGCCGATGATGGACAACCCGAGGCCGTGGAACGTCTTGATGTCGATCAGCTTCGCGGCCCGTTCACCGAGTCTCGCGGCGATGCGCTGTCTTAGCTCCGTCTTCGCGTTCTCGGCGTACGCCACCATCAGGATCTTGTCGTGGTGGGCGTCGCCCCGTCCGGCGATCAGAGCGGCCTTGGCTACCATCACTGAGCTCTTGCCGCTTCCGGCCCCCGCCACTACGAGGTTCCGGTCGTCGTCCCGGCAGACCGCCTCGCGCTGTTCCGCGGACAGCGGCGTTTTCTCGACGGAGTCCAGGAGCTCCCGCCGTTCATCCAGCTCGCGGGCGAGGAACCGCCGGTTGCAGTCGTCTCGGAGAGCCTCCGCGTCGGCTGCTCCGAACGCCTGCAAGGCTGCGAGCCGCCGCGGTAGCTCGTCCTCCCCAATTTCCGCGGCCCATTCCGTCGGTAGGCCGGCTAGTTCGATGGCCCGCCGGATCTCCTTCATGCGGCGGCCGCCCAGGTAGCGGCGCGGACGCGAGACCTCGCCGATCATTTCTTCCAGACGGTTCAACACCGCGGCGTCCGTCCGGCGCGCGAGCAGCGCACGTTGTCCGTCCAGTGCCTCTCTGGTCAGCTCGGCGGCGTAACGCTCGACGAATTCCGTGTTCAGCCGCCTCCGCTGTTCCCCGGCCTCTTCGTCGAGGAAGTCCCGGATGCGCTTCAGGCGCTTCGGCAACTTCTGGCGGTTCAACTCGGACGGCCACTCTCTCGGCAGCCCGGAGACAGCTGCGGTCCGCCTGAGCATCTGGAGGTCGTCCTCCTGCAGGTACCGCTCCGCGTTCTCGGCTTTCTCGATCGCCCTTTCGGCGGTTTCGACCGTGTCTGCCGGCGCGGCATCGTTCAGCCTGATCCGCTGGGCGGCGATCGCGTCCCGCGCCATCTCATCCGCGTGCTTCCGTACGAAGGCGTCGTTGACCTCTCGGAGGATCGTCTCCGCGTCCGTTCCGAGCACGCGGAGAATCCGCCGGAGGCGGCGCGCCACCGGGCTGCCGTCGACCTCCGCGGCCCACTGGCCGGGGAGCCCGGCGTCGGCGATCCTGGTCCGTAGAGCGCCGACGGCGCACGGCTGCGAGATCACGGGGCCGTCGAGTACGTCGGCCATGGCCCGCTCGGCGTCCTTCAGCCGGGCTCGGATGCCCGGCTCGTCGAGTCTGGCGCGTTCGCGCGCGACAGCCTCTTCGGCCAGTTCGTAGCCGTGGCGCGTGATTAGCTCGTGCCAGCCAGAAAACCCCCGTTTCGAGCGGAATTCTGAGACGAGTTCATTGATCGTGGACATGTTTTCGGGGGGCGAATCCGATCGCGAGGGAGGCAGTCCGGCGAGCTGCGGGCAGCGAAGAGCAGAAGATCAGCCCGGATGCCCTATTCCAAGGACACTAACACCCTGCCGTCTTGCGACGGCTCGCGACCCGGTGGTCTTGCAAGAACCGGCTGAGTCAGGCGACGCGTTGTCGTCGTTTGCGCTCCTGCTTCTGCAGAAGCAACCCGATGCGATGCAGGTTGGCCGCCAGCACCGACAAGGCAACCGTGCGCGCAAACCCATCCGCGCCATGGCTTCGAACACGGTCGAGTCCGCGATGCTCCAATCCATTGATGGCAGACTCGACCGCCGGGTGCGCACGCCGCGCCGCCACAAAAGATTCTTCGGCTTCCCGCTCCTGGTTGGCCTTCGAAAGATATCCTTTGCCCGGCAACGCGTTGACATCAAGCAGCCCATCGAGCCGGACCCGGTTGGCAGGACTGTGAAAGCCCCGGTCGAAACTGCACGCCCGCAACTCCGGATACAGTGCCTGCGCTTCCTGCACCATCGGCACCGCCACGTCCACATCCTCGCCCTCCCATAGAATCTTGTGGTGAAGGATGAATTGATACTGATCCTCGATAAGAGCGACAGGAACTCCGAGTTCAACCGGCGTGCCCGCCTTGCCTTTCGAAATCCACCGCGTGTGCTCCTCGAAGATCGAAAAGACCTTCTCCTCGTGAGGAATCGTCTCGTCACGCAGAAGCCGCCGCTCCACCTGGTCAATCTGGCGCCGGCCGTGAGCGACAAAGCCGGCGATGGAGCGACAGGTGAATTCGGCCGCGCCCTGCTTCCGCAACGCGTCCAGCGTCGAATCTGTCCGCTCCACCAGCGCCCGGCAGCGCTCCACATACGCCTCCACCCGCTCCGGATGCCGCTTCGCCCGCCGTGTCGAGCGCACCTTGTTGAACAGCTTCCTGACCTCTCGGGTCAGATGGCGCCACTGACGCCAACCATGCATCCCGTATTTTTCAGCCGCCCGCCCAGTCTCCCGCACCAGACAACGCACGGCGTCCCACAACAGGTTGACGTCCGTCGGATAATGCGCGTCGGTTTCGACCACGAACGAATCACACCGCCCGCGCAATGGCTCGCCAGGCTTTTTTTTAGCGACCTTGTGACCGCTCTCCACCACCAGGCGCCCCACCGCTGACAACAACTCCGGCGTCAACAACGACACGTTGTCCACCACGGTCTGGTACTCGTAGTGCGTCTTGTCGCCGAAGTCACTGTGGCCCAGGAACGCGCGTATCGTATCGTGATGGTTCGTCAATTCATGAAGACGGTCGAAGTCGCAGCCCAGCCCCTGCTTCAAGACTCCCAGCACCAGGACCTGCCACAGGTCCATTCCCGGCCGCCCGACCGTGCGGTCCGCCTCCGGCAGAATATGCTCGTCCAGCAGCGCATACAACTGCTCGCGCGACACCTCGTCACACCAGATGTGTTGAAGCCCCTTCAACACCGCGGGAATATCGTCCCGCGACTTCGGGTTGATCCAGACCTTGTCGATGGCTACCTCACCGAGCTGGAGCTGCGACCTGTGAACTTCTCTCATGATGTCAATGCCGCGAAGATGTGCCCGAAGTGGACCGATTCTCGGAAAACTACTCCCAAGAATACGACATCCCGACGATCTCCGCCACTTGAAATCCGACAGAGATCCCGTAGAATCAATCACTTACGGGGTTTTCTGGCGGACACTAGCTCGTCGTTGATCTCTGCGGAGATTGCTTCCGCCGTGCGCTCCGCGAAGGTGGCCGTGCGCCGCAGGCGATCCGCGGCGGGATGGTCGTCCGCCTCCGGCGGCCATTCGGTCGGCAGCCCCGCCGCGCGTATCGCGTCGAGGGTCTTCTGGGCATCGGTCCGTTGGACTGTTCCTCCGGTCGAGGTCAACGCCTTCACCGCGGCCTCGGCCGCGGCCAGGCGGCCATCCTCGGCCGCTCGTGTCAATCTCGCGCGTTCGGCGGCAACCGCGGTTGCCCCGATCTCCGCGCCGTGGCGCTCGATGAAGGCGGTGTTCGCATCGTAGCGGATCCGGTCGGGGTCCCGTTCGGAGAACCGCCGCACGTCCCGCAGGCGTCGCGTGAGGCCATGGCCGTCCCAGCACGTCGGCCACTCCGTTGGGATGCCGGCGTGCCTGGTCTTGGCAAGAATCTCCTCGACATCGCGGCGCTGCAGGAAGTTCTCGCCCCCGGCGGCGTAGGCTATGACCGCCTCGGCGTTCCTCAACGCCGGCTCGTCGGTGCGCTCTGCGAGCGCCGCGAGACCGGCGTCGATCACCGCCCGTCGTAGTGTCTCCGCCTTGGCGGGATCGATTCCGTGCAGCGCCACCATTCGCCCGTCCGACACGGTCAAGCTCAGTTCGCAGCCGATGCACTCGGGTTCGAGCCGTATCTCCTGGACTCGTTCCACGTCGATTTCCTCGACGCGTTCCGTCGAAATGAGCTCGATTGTGCGCCCGCGCAGCGTCACGCTGTGGGGCTGCTTGAATCGGAGCAGCACTCTTCCCAGGCCGGACCGCCCGGCCTTGACCGGCGCTGGAACGCCGCCCGCGTCTTCGGGGGACCTCGTGGCCGGCAGCGATGCCGCGGGCGACGTTGTTTTTCCTTGGCGGCGCACCCCCGCCCGCACCATGCCCCGAATGCGTGCGCCGACAGTCGTCAGTTCGAGATTCGGCCATCAGCCATACTCTGTTTCTGGAGGTCTGCTCGTGCTTCACGGGTTCCGGCGGCGGGGTTCCCTGCTCCTGCCGGAGCATCGCGACCCGCTTCAATCCACCCTACGTTTTGGGGGCCAGCGCGGGCCAGCGCAATAATAGACCTCGTGGTGACCTCTGCTGCGGGTGAGTTCGGATTGGTCCTCGCGCAGCTGCACGCTGGACAGCAGTCGGGTCGTGGGTGGATGAGGGCCTGTACAGCAGCGTCAAGCCCGTCGGAACTGCTGCTTGACCGGCTGTCGTCCCATGCCCTGGAGCCGAACGACTCGGCGGTCAGCCGATGAACCGGGCGGTGGCATCGGGCGGCGACGACGACTGGCCGGCTTGGATTCGCAGGTCATCAGGATTCGAGGGATACGGTCCGAGGGTCCGAGGGTCCGAGAAATTCCGACGCCCAGACGTCCAGACAAACTCCAGACACGGCTGAATTCGTCCGGTCTAATCCGGGCAGAATTGTGCATGAGAATGCACACGGTGACCGCGTTAGCTCTATAAACCCATGCAAATAAATGACTTGCACGCCTACCGCCGCGTTCGGTGCGAAAGCCACTGATTACGAATGACGGCCCTGTTGCCGGGGGAAACTATGAACACCCTCGCTTGGCAGTGACAATTCCGTGTGCAATGCTGGTCGGGATTCTACGAGACCACCTGGGCCCGCTACGGACAATCCGCCGCCCCGGCAGTGGCACCAAGCAACGGTAGCTCGACGGGGCTGTGCGGGCCCCGCCATCACGATCGTCGAGAGTGCCACGGCCGAGGGCATTCGCGTGGCGGCCGAGGAGGTGGAGACGCCGGGCAGCTATCAGGCCGCGCAGTTGCGCGCCGCCGAGCAGTACGGCGAGAAGCTGGGCCTGCCGGCCATGGAGAGCGACACGATGATCGTGCCGACCACCGTTGGTGACGTATCCTCGATCATCGCCGAACGTCGTACCCCGTACGACCGGGATCGGGACCATCCCGCGCTGGGGAGCATCGCGTTCCGCAGCCCCTCCTCCAGGGACGTTCTGCCCACCTCTTCCGCCCTTTGTGGTCGCCTACGTGTCCAGGCAACGGATTTCCTCTGCCGTCGTCGCCGCACGCGGCCGCGGGTCGTCGAGCCGTGCCAAGGCCAGCCGTCGCACGGCGACGGGCGGGAGCGGCCGGTACTCGGTGTGCTCTACGCAGATGTTCACGTACGGTCCTACCCGCAACGGCTCGTTGTTGTGCACGTGTCCGTACAGGTTCACCGTTGCGTCGGGCACCTCGTTCATAGCGACATGCGTTACCACGCTCACCCGGGCATTCGGCCAGGTCGAGCACCAAGCGGTCGTCGCGCCAGGCATCCGGATGGGCGACATCGCCGAGGCAGATGACGGTGTCGCCGGCGCCGACACGGCGTCCGTCATGCGTGCGCTGTCACGGGCAACCGTGATAATCACCGAATAGCAGCGTGACTCGTCGTCGAAGCGACCTCCGATCGTTCGTCGTCTCGGCGGCCCACTCCTGGGCTGATGGCCGACGGATCGCGGCGCTCAGAGGCCACAGGCGTTGACGAACGCTATGAGTGGTTGACAAAAGGTCATTACCATAGCAGCTAGCAAGGAGGCAGATGGCGATGCCAGAGGCGGTTCTCACTCCCTACCTCGGCGTGCACGACTGCGCCGCGGCAATCGAGTTCTATCGGCGGGCGCTCGGCGCGGAGGAGACGGGCCCCCGCTTTACGGCCCCCGATGGGCGTGTAGGGCACGCCGAGATCTCCATCGGCGGATCGCGGATCTTCATCAGCGACGAGTATCCGGAGGTCGGTGCGCTCAGTCCGAAACGGCTCGGCGGCTCCCATGCCGCGCTGCATCTGCAGGTACCTGATGTCGACGAGACGGCGCGCCGTCTCGTCGACGCCGGGGCCACCGTGCTCCATGCGATAGCCGACCAGGCGGACGGCGAGCGCCGAGGGACGTTCCTCGATCCGTTCGGCTACCGCTGGATGATCGGTCAAATGACGGAAGCGCCCACCCGCAAGGAGATGCAGGAGCGGATCGGGGGCGGCTTCCGGGTGGACTGACGCCCCGGGGCGCGGTCGTCCGTGCGGGGTGAGGCGGTTCCCCGGCTGGCTCGGGGCTGTCCTCGGCGACTTCGCGCGCTTCGAATCGGCGCTCGACGCGCATCCGCGGATCTATCGACACTCAGTGCGCCCGACGCGGGCCGGCGCTCGCCGGGGCGTGGCGGGGTATCCGGAGTTGAACCTCGCCTCGGCGCGGCGGCGCGCGTACCGCCGCGTCAGAAGGTCACACTGCCCCGTAGTTGCACCGAGTTCGTCGAGCCCCACCGATGCGCCGCCTAGTCCGACGAGCGACTGAGATTCGCCGATGCGCTCAGATCACGATGCGCTCGATCTCGTCGACCGTCACCGTGTCCGCCGTCCGGTCGTAGAGTTTCGTAATCAGCAGGTCAGCGGTTCGAGTCCGCTCGCCGGCTCCAGATTTTCTCCTTTCTTTTTAGTAACTTAACGAGCACCAGTCCAGCACCTCTGTCGCGGCACCTGATTGCGTAGGGTGCATATAGGGTGCATTCGCCGATCAGCTGCCCCCCCACCGTGCCCCCCAAGTTGCCGAGAAGCTCCCCACGTCGCGCGACATCGACGTCCAGACGACGGTCTTCTGGTCCTTGTCCTCGATCTCGCGGACGATCTGGAACCTCCAGCAGTCCTGGCACCCCGCGCGCAGTCTGCGGGTTGCGGAGAACTCGAAACACAATTCGCATTCGCGTCGGGCACCGGGTGGACCAAGCGTATTCGCCCCACTGCGCCAATCGCGTAGCGGCGCTCGATCGTCGTCTCGCCCGCGGACGTCCGTCCGTCGACCACTTCGCTCGCGAGTCGCACGATCGCCCGCAGCGGCAGCGGCCGGTACTCAGCTTGCTCCACGTAGATGTTACGGTAGCGGCTGGGATGCAACGGTTCGTTGTCGTGAACGTGCCCGTGGACGTTGATTGGCGGTGCCCGAGCTGGGCCGGCATTTGCCCGGGCAACCACGAGTCGGCCGGCAAGAGCAAGGGCGCGAAACGGCGCAAGGGCAACGTGTACCTGCGGCGGATCCTGTGCGAGATCGCCCACGTCGCGGCGCGCACGCATGGCGTGCAGTCGGGCCGTACAAGCAGGAGCTGGCGAAGCGGCGAGGCGCCGGCAGGGCGGTCGTGGCGACAGCGGACAAGATCCTGCGTATCGTGTTCGCAATGCTGCGTGACGGCAAGCCGTACTGCGACCCGCAGATCGACTACGAGGCGCGCATGGCGATCAAGAACAAGGCTCGCTGGCTGAAGATGCTCCGCAAGGCGAACCTGCTGCAGCATGTCGTCGGCAGGAAGCCGGCCGAGCAGTTACGCGGCGCGGCGGATGGAGGTGTATCTGCACGAGTCGGTCGATGGGTTCGAGGCTGAGCGGGTGATCGGGATCTGGATGACGTTCTACAGCGACATACGGCCGCACTCGGCGCTCGGGGGTCGCACGCCGGCCGAGGCCTACAGCGAGGAGCGGGCAGCGTGACGGCATCAACCACGTTTACGCCGCGACCCACCACTTCGGGGACCCTCGTCGCGGGATTCCCGCGCGGCCGTTTCTCGGCGTCTCCAGGGACGCACGTGCTGTCATTGTCCAGAGCATCGTCGACCACCTCGCCCGCTGACGCGCTTCGCGGATCCGGCCCGCTCGGCCCGCGCGAGGGCGCGGGGGACGTCGCCGCCGGCCGCATCGAGCGCTCGGCGCGCCCACTCCCAGTCGCCGGCGCAGGCCTTGACCAGGCGGCGCAGCGCCTCGTCTGTGGCGCAGCGCCGCGCGCGGTCCTCTACAGTCACCTGATCGCACGTCAGGCAGATCGACGGGTCGACGTGGCAGATGGGGACAGGTCCGGCGTCGTCCAGAACGCCACACCCGGCCGCAGAGCAGGCAAGGCCCGCAGGTGCTTCGTGCGCCAGTCGCCGCGGCGCTTTCGTCCCCTCCCCCGGGACCCAGGCGATGGCCGGGCGATGGCCTGCCGTACTGCTGTGTGCCGCTGACATGGGGTTTCGCAGCGTCGAAGACGTACGACGTGGAGATGTGGCTGCCGGAGCACGACGCCTACTACTGGGAGATCTCGTCGTGCAACAACACCGAGGCGTTCCAGGCGCGGCGCGCCGACATCCGATTCCGGCGGGACGGGAAGGGGAAGCCGGAGAACGTGCACACAGTGTGCGGTTCCGGGGTGGCGGTGAGGGTGGCGGTGGGGCGCGCCCTGTTGGCGATTCTGGAGAACAATCAACAGCGGGACGCGTCGGCGGTGATACCGGAAGCGCTGCGCGGTACATGGGCGAGCTCGAGGTGATCGAGCCGGTGCGGTGAGAATCGTCTTGCGGAGGGACGGCCGAGCGGTCGAACGCGGCGGTCTTGAGGGCCGGAGTCAGAACTGGAGGCGAAATGGCTATGCAGAACTCGCAGAGCAAAGGGCAGATGTTCCTTGGATTCGTATTGATTGTTCTGATGCTCCTATTGGGTTATTGGGTTGTTGCTTCGATATGGCGTGCCCTGTCCGCGACACCGGCCGTTGGCGCCGCCATTGCCGCAGCAACTCTCGGCGGTTTGGCAACCATCGCCGGGCACTTCACCGTAAAGCACCTGGAAAGGAAAGCTGCAGTCGTTGCTCAGTTGAGAGAGAAGAAGATCCCAGTCTACGAAGACATCATCAGACTCATGTTTGGGATTGCGTTTGGTGGCAAAGGCGGAAGGAAGAAGCTCAACGAACAGGAAATGATAAAGGCGACGACCGACATCACTGAGAAGTTGACGATTTGGGGTTCCGACGAAATGGTTCGCGCGTTCCACCGATTTAGGATGTCAGCACTGAATCAGCCTTCGGGTTATGAAACGCTGGGGTGCGTTGCAGACCTCATGTTGGCAGTACGGAAGGACTTGGGCCACGAGAACAAGGATATCGGTAGACGCGAGGTTCTGGGACTGTTCATAAACGACTTGCCTGACTCCGTCAGATGATGCGCTTCTCCAAGTGCCGCCATCGATCCATGCGCGGGCTCCGCATCCGTGCCAACCGGTGCTTCAGCCGGGCCTGTCACCTACAGCTCGTCGTGACTCGATCCTTGACCTGGCGTAAACAGGCGGTGGTATATCTTGTTTGCATACGAATCTGTCATTGGTAGATCCTACTGGGCACCGGGCGGCGGAACCGACCGGCTGAAAGCAAGACCCCCGTTCAAACCGTGCAGGCGGATTTCCCGCACACTCACGATGCCGTAGGACGGCCAGAACATCGACTGTCCTGATTGTGCCGACCATCAGATCAGAGCCGTCGCCCGTAGGCTTGTCGTAGAATCCCACCGATCGTCCTTGAGCTTGAACTCGGCGCCTCCACGAACAGAGGCGTGCCCTCCTTGCGTTGGATGCTGAACAGCATCTTCTACTCCCGCCGGCATTATCCTAGCTCGACGGCTTGATCGCAGCGGCGCCGTAGTAGGCGACAACGATCGCTGCGAGCGTCGTGTTGATCCAAGTGACATCGGGAGCTTCGCGGGCTGCTGCTGCTGCTGCTGCTGCTGCTGCTGCTCCTGCTGCTGCTGCTCCTGCTGCTCCTGCTGCTCCTGCTGCTCCTTTCGCCGCGGCGTCAGGCCGCGGGCACTCGACCTCTTCTTTGGTCGTCGGAACGCGCGGCGTCGTACCGATCCTCGATTTGCGGTTAACCGAAGCCCGCTTTAATCTGACCACCTCGCGGTCCAGTTCCATGCCGGGGCGCTCCAGGCTCCGGCATGCTTCATGCCTCGCATCCGTTGTGCTGTACATCATTGCGTTCACCGAAGACGATCGAGTTGCTCCCGCGCCCACGAATGGCCCTGCTCCGCTGCAAGGCGAAACCAGCTGACGGCTTCCACGCGATCCCGTCGCACGCCCCGGCCGTCCCTGTACAGGGCGCCAAGACTGGCCTGTGCGAAAGCATCTGCCTGCTCAGCGGAACGACGGAACCCCGTGACTGCCGTCCGGTAATCCCGTTGCACCCCCGACCGTCCCTGTACATGGCGCCAAGACTGGGCTGCCCGCGAGCGTATCCCTGCTCGGCGGAGCGACGGAACCACCGGACGGCTTCCCTATCGTCCTGCAACACGCCACCGCGACCGTTCGCGTACATGACACCCAGGCCGCTGTGCGCACCCGCCGCGCCCTGCTTGACCGCCAAGTACCACCACATCACGGCGGCTTCGTCGTCCCGTGGCACGCCGATCCCGTTGGCGTACATGGCTCCTGGGTTGTCCTGCCCGCGGGCGTTGCCCCCTGGTCCGCCGAACGGCGGTACTACGCCAGAGCAGCCTCGTAGTCTCTCAGAACGCCGCCACGACCCTCTTCGTACCGCTCGCCAAGCTCGCTCTGCGCCCGCCCGTCGCCCGTTTCGGCCAGCTCCCGCAGCGCGGCGACATGCAGTTCGGTGACGTCAATCTCCGCCGGCTCGGGTCGTGGGGGGTCGGCCGGCACCGGGTCTGCTGGAACCGCTGCGCTCACCGTGACCGACGCGCCCCCGGCCAGTGTCCGCGTCAGGTAATGCTCGCCCACCAGCGAGTGGTACTCGTGCGGCCGCTGCGCACCGTTGGTCGACGCGAGCACCTGCGCACGAACCCGCCGAAACAGAAGACCGATCTCCAGCGGTTGCTCCAACTGCGCCAACAACGCGCCGACGTGTAGCACGGGCCTCCCTTTTCATTACCAATTCCTTTGATGCGCATACGCTGACCGGAGAGCTTCTGCCCGTGTGCGGCGACCGGTTCGCTCAAGTCGCGGCTGCTCGATCTCTCGGACGACATCGCGACCTTCGAACTCGGCTCGCTTGGAGGCCGTGTACCCGACTGGCGACTCCCAACAACTGCTACTATTCGAACGATGCGGCTTGAAGACCTGCAACCACGCTGCGCCGTCCGCGGCGGTGCATCCCGACGGCCCGGTCACAGTCGTCAGCGTGCAATGGTTCGGCTCCGAAGCGATCGAGCTGACGTACAAGACGCCGGCCGGCTCGGTCGCCAACGGGCTGCTCTACCGCCACGACGAGACCCGGCTGCAGGTCGTCGCCCACGGGCGGCCATGGAGCTTCGACGGCGACGGCGCGCTGTTCCGGCTGGTGTCCGAAGCGCAGCGCATCCGGCTCGCGCACCTGTTCGACTCGCTGCTGGCAATCCACACGTCGGTGGTCGATCCGTTGCCGCACTGGCGCGTCACCCCGCTGACAACGATGGGCGGCGGCGCGCTCAGGGCCGAATCGCTCTGCGTGAGCTTCACGGCGCGACCGTCCTCAATGCTCACCCGGTTGGCGGCTACGTGGACGTCGATGTGATCCCGGGCGGTGTGTACGACGACGACGACGACGACGACGACGACGACGACGACGACGACGACGACGACGACGACGACGACGACGACAATGACCTGCTGTCAAGGTCCAGGACCTTGAGGGCGGAGCGAACGGTGCCCATTCTATAATGTGCTCGTTGTGCTTGTCGGGGTTGCGGCGGTACGCCTCGGATTCAGCTCGTCCTTGTGCCAGAACAGGTATGAGGTGCGCAGCAGGCTCTTTTCAGCTTGCGGGCCGCAACCCAGAGGTCGGATACCACACACTTGGAGGCAGACATGAATGATCTGGTGCTGGAAGGATTTGTAAAGAAGTTTGCAGAAGCGAAAGTATTGTCTCATCTTACCTCAGCAGAGTTGTTTGAGGCTTTCGCCGCCTCGTCGATTCTCAGGAAGTACCACCAGTCCGATATTTCGGACATCGAGGATGGCCTTCTCGTCGGCGGCAGTGGAGATGGGGGCTTGGATGCCGTTGCGATCATGATAAATGGGCGGCCCGCACGGACGAAAGAAGACGTTCAATTCTTCGTAGATAATCTCCGACGCCTCGAGGTTGACTTTGTATTCATACAAGCAAAGTCCTCTCCTAGTTTTAACGCGGCCAATATCGGCAATTTCACATTCGGCGTTGAGGAGTTCTTTGCGGCTGTTTCGGCCTCTGAACCAAAGATCGAGTTTAATTCAGAGATCGAACAGCTTATTGATCTCGCCCGTCACCTATACCGCGAAAACATCAAGATGCAAAGGAATCCCAGATGCTTCTTATACTACGTGACATCTGGCAGATGGACCGACGCCCGAGACCCTCTCGGTCGTTTAGCCAGTGGCGAAGAGCGACTTAGGGGACTGAATATCTTTTCAGACGTTCGGGCAAAACCCGTGGACGCGGAATTATTGAAGGCGGTCTACCGAGAGATCGAGCGCGGTGTCGAGAAACATATTGAACTTAGCAAGACAGCTGTGTTTCCACGAATACAGGGAGTAGATGATGCATATATCGGTCTGCTGCGCGGTGACGAGTTTATCAGGCTGGTGTCAACAGACGACGGCGACCTCAACAGGGAACTGTTCTACGATAATGTCAGAGACTTTCAAGGACACAACCCAGTCAACACTGAAATAGGCCATACGCTAGCCGACCAACAGCTCAGGCGCAACTTTCCGCTCTTGAATAATGGGGTTACGATAGTCGCCAGAGAGTTAAATAGGAGAGGGGACATATTTACGATATCCGATTTTCAAATTGTGAACGGGTGCCAGACGACGCATATCCTCTTCCAGAATAGACTCCAAATTGATGCAGAAACGTACGTACCTGTAAAGCTTGTCGCCACCAGGGATAGACAGATAATCAGCGACGTTATAAAGGCTACAAATCGACAAACGGCGGTTCTCCCTGAGGCACTTGAATCACTAACGCCATTCCACAAAGAGCTCGAAGACTTTTACACAATCCACGAAGCATCCAGAGATCTCTCGGATCGTGTGCACTACGAACGGCGGTCCAAGCAATATGCCATCGATAACATCGACCAGCGAAATATCGTCACGTTGACTAACCAGATTAAAGCTTTCATAGGAATGTTCCTCAATGAACCTCACAGCCATCCCCGTTATTACGGAGAATTGCTTAGGTCGTATGAAGGACGGCTGTTCGCAAACGATCACAAGCCTGCACCATACTACGCTAGCGGTGTTGCTTTGCTAATCGTTGAAAGATGGCTCAATTCGCGCTCGGAAGAGCGCTACATACGTCCGTACAAGCACCAGGTGCTGATGTTGCTGAGAGCGTCAATTAGCGGGTCAGATATTCCCAGGCTAAACAGCGATGCGATGTCAGCATATGCGCTGCGCATTGTAGAAGTCCTTCGGGATCCAAAGCGTAGTGACGACGAGTGCATGAAGGCTGTAACAATGGTCAAGGCCGCGCTCGCGAAGTCTGAAGCACGCGCCAAAGAGCAGTCGGGCGCATACCATAGTAATCCTCGTAATCCTCCCCATCGCTTAAAGGCGTTTACCGAGGAATTGATTCATGCGTTCCCTTCCAGTAGGGCTGTGATGGAGCGCAGAGAGTCTCAGGGCCGGACGTTACCCGGTGGTGCCGAACGCGGCCGGATAATCTGGTACGATGAAGGAAAGAATTTCGGCTTTATTGAGAGAGACACTGGTGGAGACATTTTTGTGCACCAAAGTGAGATCAGCGCAATTCCGTGGCATTTGAGAATCGCTGATAGTCGCGTGCAATACCAGGTGGTAGAGAATCCACGGTCTGCGGGAATGCTAATGGCCACGAGGGTCAGCTTGGAGACCACTGGCGATAATAGTGCGGCTGGTTCTGAATAGGGTGCGGCTCTTCTTCGTTGGCGGCCCAATCAGTCTCTCCGGCGGCGGCGAGGCAGGAGGCCCGGCCGAGCGGCACGAGTTCTACCGCATCATCGCCGAGCAGGCCAACCACATGCGCGGGCTCATCGGCGACCTGCTCGATGCCGGGCGCATCGAGGCGGGCACCCTCTCGGTCGCTTCCGAGCTCTCCGAGGTCGCGGCGCTGGTCGACCGGGCGCGCAGCACGTTCCTGTCCGCTGGCGGCCGGCACACCGTGCTCATCGACCTGCCGCCGGACCTGCCCCGGGTGATGGCCGATCGGCCGCGCATCGTGCAGGTGCTCAACAACCTGCTCTCGAACGCCGCCCGGCACTCGCCCCACTCGGCCTCGATCCGGGTCGCGGCCGAGCGTGACGGCGCGCACGTCGCCGTCTCGGTCCGAGACGAGGGCCGGGGCGTGGCGCCCGAGCGGCGGCCGCACCTGTTCCGCAAGTACGCGCACGGCGACGGCGGCGGCCGGGCGGCCGCCGGCATGGGCCTCGGGCTCATCATCTGCAAGGTGCTGGTCGAGGCGCACGGCGGCCGCATCCGGGCCGAGAGCGGCGGGATTGGCCAGGGCGCCCGGTTCATCTTCACTGTCCCGGTGGCCGAGGATGCCCGGCCGGGCGAGTCCGCAGGCCCCGGCCCGCGCCCGGCCGCCGCACCCCAGGAACCGCACGAGCCCCCCGCGTCCTGGTGGTCGACGACGACCTGCAGCTACGTGCGCGACACGCTCACCCCGGCGGGCCAACGTCGTGGTGGTGACCGACGACCACGCGCCACCATCCCGCACCATCCGCATCGAGCGGCCGCTGCCCGCAATGCCAAGACCGCCCCGGGCCGCCAGCCCCGCGGTTTGCGGGAAGCCCACGGCGCCCTCCGAGCCGCATCGGTTCCGGCGACGTGCCGTGGCGCAAGGCGGCAGCGGTATGCGGCTCCCCACCGCGGCCAGTGCCGGGCTCGATGCCGGGCACTCGCTCCTGGCCCGATCTGATGCCGACGACACCGAATCCGGCTTCACGATGGCCCTGGAAGCCGCCGCGGGCGACTGGCGACTGGCCTCGGATGCCCGCTGCAACGGCCGGCGACGGCGCCACGGGGCGAGTGCGGGTACGGTCTCGATCGGGTCGGCCGCTATTACGGCATGACGCGTTCGACGAGGTTCAACCGCGCCCGGGTGCTGTGGCCGGGGACGATCCTTCCTTCCACCAGCCGGCGCGCCAGGCGCCGGATGTCGGACAGCTTCGCGGGCCGGTAGTTCAACTGCTCGACGCTCACGTTGATGTGCCGGTTCCTGCTCGGCGACTCCTTCTGGTGCACGTGCCCGTGTACGTTCACCCAGCCGTGCGGCACCTGCAACAGCGGTACGTGGGTCAGCAGCAGCGGCGGCTCGCCGGGTGCGAACAGCGTGACCGCGGTCCGGTCCACCGCAACCGGCCGTACCTGGTTCACCGGATCGACGTCGTGGTTGCCGAGCACGAGCCACTTGACGCCGGGCGCCTCCCGCCACCAGCGCTGGTGGGTGGCCTGGACGCTGCCGTCGACGCTGACGTCGCCCAGGCAGATGATCGTGTCGTCGGCGCCGACCAGGTCGTACCAAGCGTCCATCATCGCCTGGTCCGCCCGGTCCACCGTTCCAAACGGTCTGAAGAAGACCCCGAGTGAGGACTTGTGTCGCAGATGCAGGTCCGACCAGATCCAGGTCGTTGCATCCGGTGCTTCGCACACACCCGGCCCGGCGGCGTGCGCCATCCGGATCAGGGCTCGCGTCTGCCGTTCGTCCACCATGGGATGGACGGGTGGCGTCAGCACGCGTTCGAGTTCCTCGACGTACAGGGCGTGCAGCCGTTCGGCGGCCGCATCAGCCGCGCTCATGCTCATGCAGTCTGCTTCTCCGTTCCGATTCACGAGGCATCCCGGGCCGCCGGTTCCGCGGGTACGGCGCCCGGCTCTGCCTCCGCACGGTATCGCCCCTGCAGGATGTTGCGCTCCGTCGCCCAGGGAAGGGGGGTCACCTCCTGCGAGCGGGGGCACCGATATGCTCGTCGACCCGCTTCCCGTTCCGCGGCGGCACGAGACCCCGCAACGGCCGCCCGGCACGATGTCCGCATCCGCGCTCCACTCCGATGTTCTCTCTCGTCCCCTTACGCTTCGACACCGTCCTCCTCTCTGTATAGCGCCCGAGGGCCGGCCCGACCGTGACCCGGTTGTCGAGTCGAAGAACACGGCGGGCCGGAGGCATTCGCGTGCACTAGCAACAGGCTGGAACATGGCGGCGCCCGGCGGGCGTGCCGGCTCCGCAGCGCGTCGAGGTTGGGTGCGCCGGATTGCCGTACCCCCGCGATCAGCCACTTGCTTCCGGCTCCGACCGTCCTCGTCGCCGGTCGCGCCGCCTCCGCTTGGCGAAGCGTCGAATGTCGTCGCGGAGCTGTCGGATCTCACCGCTCAGGGCCGCGTAGAGGAAAATCGCGATCGCCACGTTCAATCCAGTAAGCGGAATGAGGAACAGCATTTCCACGATCTGAAATCACCCCTTCCCGGGAATCGTCCCGAATTCTCGGCCCCACCGACGGGTGCGACCGGCACATCTCGTCGCGTGCCGCGGCGGAAGCCGTGCGCGCGCGCCCACCGCCGCCTCGGCCCCATGGCCGACAAGCCGTCGCCGCTCTGTCGGACACCGTGGTGCCGCCGTTCGTGGTCGGCGGCCGGCTGCCCGGCTCGGTCGGCGCCTGGTGCGCGGCGGAGGCCGGGTAGTGTGGACGGGCCGCCAAGCCTCCCCGCGGTGCTGCCCGGCGCCGCCGGGGCCTCTCAGCGTCGGTTCTGCATCTCCGACAGCAGTCGCGCGACGTCACAGTCGTCCGGCTCGGCCAGGCACCGGATCTCGGCGCCGAGCCGGTCGACCTCGTCGTGCACCTCGCCGATGTCGTTGCTCAGCGCCCCGTAGAGGAGGAGCGCGCTGAACAGCACGCTCCAGATCACGAACCCGAACCGTATCCACCGGTCGATCTCTTCCACTTCAACCTCCTTCGCAGAAGCCGCTCGCCCGACTTGCCGATGCCATCGGCTGCCCGAGCGACCGGCGTGAGAGAGCCTTGGAATGCGACCGCGTTGGACCCGCGGTCACGCTTTGCGTGGTTGTGAGCCTTCCAGGCGATGCATGCGCCGTGCAGACTGCGCGGATCGGGTGCCCGGCGTCGCCTGCCCCCCGGTCCGCCGGCGCTCAGGACACGTGCGTGTCCGTTGCCGCCGCCGCCGGCGCGGCCTCGCCCGCCGCCGGTACCGGCTGCAGCACGAGCTCGAGCAGCTCGTCGATGTGCGTGACGTAGTGGACGTCGATCGCGTTGCGCAGGTCGTCGCCGAGGTCCTCGTCGACCTGATGGCGGTTCTGCCGCGGCAGGACGACGCCTGTCAGCCTGCCGCGGTGCGCCGCCAGCACCTTCTCCTTGATGCCACCGACCGGGAGCACGTGACCGGCGAGGGTGATCTCACCGCTCATGGCCAGGTCGCCGCGGACCGCACGCCCGGTGACCGCCGACACCAGCGCGGCCGCCATGGTGACCCCGGCCGATGCCCCCTCGATCGGCCCGATGTCCGGCTGCACGTGCAAATGGATATCGGTGTTGCGGTGGAAGGCGGGGTCGAGGCCGTAGCGACGGCCGTGGGCGCGGAGCCACGACAGCGCGGTGCGCGCCGACTCCTGCGTGACCTCCCCCTGGCGGCCGGTCAGGGTCAGCGTCCCGGCGCCGGCCATCCGCGTCGCTTCGACGAAGATCACGGCCCCGCCGTGCGCCGAGTGGCACAGCCCGATGGCGACGCCCGGCCGCGCGGTGTGGCCGGCGGCCTCGACGCCGGCAGGCATCGGCGCCCCGAGCATCGCGGCGAGAATCGGCGGCGTGACCTCGACCGGCGCCGTGTCCCCGCCGGCCCGGTGGCGCACCACCTTGGCGCACACCTCGCCGAGCGCCGAGCGCAGCCTCCACACGCCCGCCTCGCGCGTGTAGCCGCGGATCAGCGCCTCCACCGCCTCGCCCGTGACATGGACCTGGTCGGCGGTCAGCCCGTGCAGTGCGAGCTGCCGCGGCAGCAGGTGCGCGGTGGCGATTGCCCGCTTCTCCGCCTCGGTGTACCCGGGCAGCTCGATAACCATCATCCGCTCCC
Source organism: Vicinamibacterales bacterium (assembly GCA_958296065.1). Taxonomy (GTDB): domain Bacteria; phylum Acidobacteriota; class Vicinamibacteria; order Vicinamibacterales; family UBA8438; genus WTFV01. Next base: position 100,372 of record CATQHX010000026.1, read on the forward strand.
GCAACATCGGCGGCACCGTACCGAGGCTGCTGGCGGTCGCCACGAAGAGCGCCTCGCGCAGATCGACCGGCAGGTCCAGGTAGCGGTCGCGGAAGGCGGCGCCGGGGGCCGGGTCGAGCGCGTCGAGCAGCGCCGCCGCCGCGCCGCCCGCCTCGTCGAGGCGGTCGAGCTCGTCGAGGACGATGACCGGATTGCGGACGCCGACGCGCCGCAGCTCGTCGACGATGCGTCCCGGCGCCCCCGAGCGCGCGCCGCACAGCGCCGCCGCGTTCCCCAGCCCGCCGCACGCCACCCATGCGCACTTGCGCCCGAGCGCGTCGGCGACCAGCGCCGCCAGCGCCGTCTTGCCGACCCCGGCAGGACCCAGCAGGCACAGCAACGGCGACGGGGCGGCCGGGTTCGACAGGCGCACCGTCACGTAGTCGAGCAGGCGCTCCTTGACCGCGCCGTGCGCCGCATGGCCCGTGTCGAGGAGCGAGCGGGCGCGCGCCAGGTCGAGCGCCGGTGCAGCCGTGCGCCGGCTCCAGGGCACGCTCAGCAAGCACTCGAGGTACTCGCGGGCGCGGGCATGGTCGGGATCGGTCGGCGCCCAGGCCGACAGCCGCGCGAGGACCTGT
>CATQHX010000027.1 GCA_958296065.1 Vicinamibacterales bacterium
GATCCCGACATCGTGCTGGCCGACGTCAGCATGCCGGGCAAGAACGGCTACGACGTAGCGTCGTTCGTTCGCGGCGACTCGCTGCGCGCCGGGATTCCCGTCGTCCTGCTGACCGGGGCGTTCGAACCGCTCGACGAGCAGCGGTGCGATGCCATCGGTCGTCACGAGGTGCTGGTCAAGCCCTTCGAGCCGCGCGAGATTGTCGGCAAGGTCCGCGAGCTGCTGGAGCTGTCGGCGGAGGACACGGCGGATGCTCCCGCCGTGGCCGCGGCATCGATTGAGGAGGCGACAACCGCTATCGGGGAGGCTGCTTCGCCAGATGCGGGCGCGGTGCCTTCGGAAGCGTCGATGGAGGATGACGCCGAGGCTGCCGAGGCCGCCGCGGTGCCTTCGGAAGCGTCGGTGGAGGATGATGTCGAGGCTGCCGAGGCCGCCGCGGTGCCTTCGGAAGCGTCGGTGGAGGATGACGTCGAGGCTGCCGAAGCCGCCGTCGTGAACGGCGTTGACGCGGAGGCAACCGACGCCGTCGGAGCGGTTGGCCAGGATGCCTCTGCGGAGGCCGGCACCGAGACCCCGTCCATGGACGAGGACGTTGGGAGCGAGGAGGCCCCGTCGGCGGAGGACGAGACGGGCCCGGTCGCGACAGCGGCCGCCGTTGCGGTCGCCGTCGAGGCGGCACCCGGCGAGCACTCGGCGGCCGGCTCGTCCGATTCACCACCGGCACTCGAGAAGGAGGACGCGGCCTCCCGGTCCGAGGCCGTCGACGCGTCGCTGGAGGTGGCCGCTGCCGATCCGGACCGTCCGCCTGCGCCGCTTCCCGAGCAGTCCATGGAAGACGAGGCCCTTGCGCCACCCGCCGCGCAAGCGGTTCCCGGTGGGGCCCGGCGGCTGCCGCCGGCCGGCGCCGGCGGTTCGGTGCTGGCCCAGTCGTTCGTGACCTTTCTGGCCGTCGAGCAGGGCGCCGCCCCTCCCGAGTTGTCGGCGGCGGACGCCGTTGCCGATTCCGGCGACATGCAGCCGCTTCTCCCGGAAGCGGTGATGGACGACCTGGTAGGCCGGGTCGTCGAGCGGCTGACCGACACGGTTCTGCGCGACACGGTCGCCGAGGTCGTCGCGCGCATCGCGGAGCGGCTCGCGCGCGAGGAGATCACGCGCATTCCACCCGCCGGCGAGTGACGCGATTCCGCGGTCCGGCCCCCGGTTCCTCCTGCCCCGGAAAGCGACATGAGCCCGCGTCGTAGAACGATGGAGGCTTCCGGACAGCCCTGGTTGGTCGGAAATCGGAGCCGGCGGCGGCGATTTCCGGGCTTCCGCTCCTGATACGATCCCGGTCCAATGCGAGAGTTGACGAAGGTATTCGAGCACGCGGCGGTCGATCCCAAGTGGTACGCCTACTGGGAGGAGATCGGTGCGTTTCGGGCCGATCCCGACTCGGGCCGGCCGCCGTTCAGCATGGTGCTGCCGCCGCCGAACGTGACCGGCTGGCTGCATATCGGCCACGCCCTCAACCAGACGCTGCCCGATGTCGTCGCCCGCTGGAAGCGGATGAAGGGGTACGACGTGCTGTGGCTGCCCGGCACCGACCATGCGGGCATCGCCACGCAGAACGTCGTGGAGAAGCAGTTGGCGGCCGAAGGGAAGTCGCGGCACGACCTCGGGCGCGAGGCCTTCGAGGCGCGGGTATGGGAATGGGTGGCGCACAGCCGCGGGACGATCACGAGCCAGATGCGCAAGCTCGGATCGTCGGTCGACTGGTCGCGCGAGCGGTTCACCCTGGACGACAACCTCTCGCGTGCCGTGCGGCGCGTCTTCGTGACGCTCTACGAGGATGACCTGATCTACCGCGCGAAGTATCTGGTGAGCTGGTGCCCGCGCTGTCGAACGGCGCTGTCGGACCTCGAGGTGGTGCATGCCCCGGCCCGCGGCAAGCTCTACCACATCCGATACCCCTACGCGGACGGCGACGGTGCGGTCACGGTGGCGACGACGCGGCCGGAGACGATGCTCGGGGATACCGCGGTGGCGGTGCACCCGGGTGACGAACGCTACGCGGCAGTGGTTGGACGCTCGTTGACCCTGCCGGTAATCGGCCGCGACCTTCCCGTAATCGCCGACGACTTCGTCGATCCCGCTTTCGGCACCGGAGCGGTAAAGGTAACGCCCGCCCACGATCCGAACGACTTCGCCATGGGCGAGCGCCATGGGCTGGAGCAGGTTTCCGTCATCGACGAGGACGGGCGGATGACGCGGGACGCCGGGCCGTACGCGGGGCAGGACCGGTTCGAGGCCCGCGCCGCGCTCGTCGCGCAGTTGGAGGCCGAGGGGCTGCTGGTCGGGGTCGAGGATCACGAGCACGCCGTCGGACAGTGCGAGCGGTGCTCGACGGTGGTGGAACCGCTGCTGTCGACCCAGTGGTTCGTGCGCATCAAGCCGTTGGCGGAGCGGGCGCTGCGGGCGGTGGCCGACGGCGATACGCGCTTCGTGCCCGACAACTGGACCCGCACCTACAACGAGTGGATGACCAACATCCACGACTGGTGCATCTCGCGCCAGCTCTGGTGGGGGCATCGCATTCCGGCTTGGTACTGCGATGCATGCGGCAAGCTGCACGTCGCCGAGGAGGTACCCGACGCCTGCGATTGCGGCGGCGTGCTGCGGCAGGAGACCGACGTTCTCGACACCTGGTTCAGCTCCGGGCTCTGGCCGTTCAGTACGCTGGGCTGGCCGGACGAGACCGCGGATCTCGCGCGGTATTACCCGACGACGCTGCTCATCACCGCCCACGACATCATCTTCTTCTGGGTCGCCCGCATGATGATGCTCGGCATCCGGTTCAAGCGTGACGTGCCGTTCCGCTCGGTGTACGTGACGTCGCTGGTCCGGGACGCCCACGGCCGGAAGATGAGCAAGTCCAAGGGCAACGTCGTCGATCCGCTCGAGGTGATGGGGGAGATCGGCGCCGATGCGTTCCGGTTCACGCTGGCCGCGCTGGCGTCGCCGGGAATGGACATTTCTCTCTCCGAGGGGCGCCTGCGCGCCTACCGGCAGTTCATCAACAAGATCTGGAACGCGTCGCGCTTCGTGCTCATGCACGTTCCCGAGTCGCTCTCCGAGCGGCAGGCCCCGCCGCCGCCGCGGACGCTGGACGTGATCCACCGCTGGATGCTGCACCGCGTGAGCGAGCTCGCCGCCGAGCTCGAGGACGCGCTCGACCGGTATCGCTTCGATGTCGCCGCGGACCGTCTCTACCACGTCTTCTGGCACGAGTACGCCGACTGGTACATCGAGTTGGTCAAGCCCGAGCTGCAGGCCGGGGGGGAGCAGTGCGACCGGGCCGTGGCCGTTCTCCTCGAGGTGCACGACCGGCTGCTGCGCATGCTGCATCCGTTCATCCCGTTCGTGACCGAGGAGGTCTGGCAGGCGCTGCCGCCCGGAGCGGGCGCCGGGGCGGGCACGGACGGAAGCGGTCGCACCATCACGCTGTCGGAGTTTCCGGCACGGGTGGCCGACTGGACGGACGCCGGCGCGGTGGAGACGATGGCGCTGCTGCAGGATGTGGTGACCGCGGTGCGTACGGTGCGGTCGGAATGGGGGGTTCCGCCGGCGCGGAGGATCGAGGTGCTGGCGCACGGGATGGACGCGGACACGGCGGCCGCGCTGCGGCGGCACCTGGGTCACGTCATGCGCCTCGCCGGACTGTCCGCGTTCGACGTCGCGGACGAGGCGCCGCGGCCCGATCCGGACACGGTGCGCCGGGTGGTGCGCGGGTTCGAGCTGCACGTGCCGCTCGCCGGCATCGTCGACAGAACGCAGGAAGCCGACCGTGTGACTCGCGAGCTGGCCCGGCTGACGAAGCAGCGCGGCGGGCTGCAGGCGCGACTGGCCAATCCGGCGTTTCTCGAGCGCGCGGATCCCACTGTCGTGCGCGACACGCGCGACCAGGAGGTCGAGGTCGGCCAGCGCCAGGAGAAGCTGGAACGGATCCTCGCGGAGCTCGCGTCATGACCGCCGCGGCCTGCGCGCCGCTCGGCCCGGCGGAGTATCGGGACATCGTCCGCCGGGCTCTTGCCGAGGACCTGGAGGGCGGCGACGTCACCTCGGAGGCGACGATAGCCGGCGATCAGCGCGGGCGCGGTGAGTTGCGTGCCAAGCAGGAGTGCGTGCTTGCCGGGATCGAGGTTGCGGCCGAGGCGTTCCGGCAGCGTGATCCGGAGGCCATCGTGGACCGGCGCCGCCGTGACGGCGATGCGTGCGCCGTTGGCGACGTGGTCGCCACCGTCGAGGGTCTCGCCGCGGCACTGCTGAGCGCCGAGCGGACCGCGCTGAACTTTCTTCAGCGCCTGTCCGGCATTGCCACGGGTGCGCGTCGCTACGTCGCCGCGGCGGCCGGACGGACCACGATTCTCGATACGCGCAAGACGACCCCGACGCTGCGAGCTCTCGAGAAGTACGCCGTGCGGGCAGGCGGCGTGACCAACCACCGCTTCGGACTCGGCGACGGGTTGCTGATCAAGGACAATCACGTGCGGCTGGCCGGTTCGATCTCGACGGCGGTGGCCCGCGCACGCGCTGCCGGCCGCGGACTGCCGGTGGAGGTCGAGGCCCAGAGCCTGGCCGAGGTGGACGAGGCGCTTGGTGCCGGTGCCGACATCGTGCTCATCGACAACCTGTCCAACGAGCAGGCCGGCGAGGCAATCGCCCGCTGCCGGGGGCGTGCCCGTACGGAGGTTTCCGGCGGAATCACGCTGGAGCGGGTGACGGGGTTGGCCGCCCTGGGTCCGACGTACGTGTCGGTCGGGGCGCTGACGCATTCGGCGGCCGCCGTCGACATCAGCTTCGAGATGGCGCCGCTGTCATGACCGAGGCTGTCATGCATGCGGTGTTGCCGGCGGATCTGGCAGCGGCGCTGGCCGCGCGTCCGGAGCTGGCGGATACCGCGGTGCGGTACTTCCCGGAGCTGGCGTCGACCAACGACACGGCCGCGGCATTGGCCGAGTCCGGCGCGGCGGACGGGACGACCGTTGTCGCGGACCGCCAGAACGCGGGCCGCGGCCGGCACGGGCGGGCATGGGACTCGCCGCCGGGTGCAGGGCTGTACATGTCGGTGGTTCTGAGGGGGCCTCGATCGCCGGTGGTCACGCTGCTCGCGGGCGTGGCGGTGGCCGAGGCGGTGCAGGGGGCGGCCGGCGTAGCCGTCGAGCTGAAGTGGCCGAACGACGTCGTTGCGCTGCTCGCGGATGGCGGCAATTCCGTCGGAACGCGCCGCAAGCTCGCCGGAATCCTGACCGAGGCGCTGCCGGGTGCGATGGACCGGGACGCTGGCGTGGTCGTCGGGATCGGTGTCAACGTCCGCAGCCGCACGTTTCCGGGAGAGCTCGCCGCTCGTGCTGCCGCGGTGGAGTCGCTGGCCGGGCGGCGCGTGGATCGCTCGGTCCTGTGTGCGGACCTGCTCGTGCGGTTGAGTCGCTGGCGGCGGCGGATGGTGGCCGAGGGGGAGGGCTTCGTGATTGGGCGCTGGCGCGCGCTGGCGCCCACCAGCCGCGGCGCGGCCGTCTCCTGGGACGTGGAAGGGAGCCGCCGGCGCGGCGTGACCGCCGGCGTCGACGACACCGGTGCGCTGCTGGTGTCGTGCGCGGGGCGGACCGAGCGCATCATCGGAGGCGAGGTGCGGTGGGACTGAGTGGGCCAGGGACCGCCGGGATCTGATCATGCTGCTCGCGATTGACGTCGGCAACACCAACGTCGTGTTCGGGCTCTTTGCCGGCGTGTCGCTCGAGCGCCGCTGGCGCCTGGCGACGTTGCCCGACCGCACGGCGGACGAGCTGTGGGTGCTGGTCAGCCGGTTGTTCGCCGAGCACGAGCTGGATCCGGCGCGCATCGACGGGGTCGTCATGTCGTCGGTCGTGCCGGCGCTGACCGGGGCCGTTTCGGACATGGTCGAGCGGGGCCTCGGACGGAACGTGCTGCGGGTCGATGCCGGCAATGCGGGCCTGCCGGTAGGCTACGACAACCCGACCGAGGTGGGCGCGGACCGCCTCGTGAACGCGGTGGCGGCAGTGCGGATGTACGGCGGGGCGGCGCGGCCGATCGTGGTCGTCGACTTCGGTACGGCGACGACCTTCGACGTGATCTCCGCCGCGGGCGAGTACCTGGGCGGGGTCATCTGTCCGGGCGTCGAGATCTCCGCCGACGCTCTCTATCGCCGGGCCGCGCAGTTGCCGCGCGTCGAGGTCTGCAAGCCGGCCGCGGTGGTCGGGCGCACCACCGTCACCTCGATGCAGTCGGGGCTCTTCTTCGGCTACGTGGCGATGGTGGAAGGCATCGTCCGGCGGCTGCAGGAGGAGATCGAGGGCGGTGACGGACTGCTCTGCGTAGGTACCGGGGGGCTGGCCGCCGACATTGCGGCGGAGACGTCCCTGATTGACCACGTGCAGCCGGACCTGACCCTGACCGGTCTCCGTTTCGTGTGGGAGCACAGCCGCGCGGGCCGTGCCGGCGGCTGATGTCCATGGAACCAGGCGCGTTGTGCCGGGCGGTCGAGTCGTACCTGCGGCGCAAGAACGACGGCCATCTCATCCGCATCGTCGGTCCGGCCTTCGAGATGGTGTGCGAATGGGCGGCGGCGGGAATCCCGCTCCGCGTCGTGGAGCGGGCGATCGATCGGCGGTGCGTGCGCTACTACGCCCGTGGGCCGAAGCGGCATCCCCTCCGCATCGAGTATTGCGAAGCGGACGTGCTCGACCTTTTCGACGAGTGGAAACACGCGGTCGGCCTGCGTGCGGCGCCCGGCTCGGAGGAGGAGGCGCCCGCCGGGCTGGAGGCCGAGGAGCCGGGCCCGGTGGGGCGGCCGGGCGGGTCGCGAAGCCGCCGCTCCCTCGCAACGCATCTCGATGAGCTTGCCGCCCGCCTCTCCGTCTGGAACCCGCCGCCGGGCGCGGCGGCGCTCGAAGGCCTCCTGCAAGAGTCGCGCGCTGCCGTCGAAACCGCGCGTTCCGGCGGCAGGACGCTGAGGGGCGAGGCCCGCCGCCGGGTGACGGAACAGTTGGCCGAGCTGGATGGCCGGTTCCCCGTCGCCGCGCGGACCGACGCGGGCGATGCCGTGCTGTGCGAGCTGCGAACCGAGGCGCAGGAATCGCTGGAGCCGTTTCGGAGCCGGATGCCTGCCGCCGCGTTCGCGAAGGCGCTCGAAGCCGCCACCGACCGGCTGCTCGCCGAGCACTTCAAGCTGCCACGCCTGACGTTCGACTGACGGGCCCGTTGCACGCCTCTTGTCAGTCACCCAGCTTGCGGCCACGGTCGCCGACATCGACCGCCGCCTGGCAACCCTCCAAGGGCGCATTACGGGTTGGCAGGATCGCAGGCACTCTCCAGCGCCGGGCGAGTAGCTCCCACGGCTACATTCGCGGCGGCACCTCGCAGCCCATCAGGGCAAGCGTCCTCGTCAACTGGAGTCGGCAGTAGAGCACTGCCGCGGCGCGCCACAAGCGGGTCGGCTCGTCCTCTTCGGCCACGACCGGGCAGCGGTGGTAGAAGGTATTGAACATCTGCGCGAGTCCGAACGCGTACTTGGCGAGCACGGAGAGCTCCAGGGCGCGGATCGACTGATCGGCCACCTCGTCGAGCCGCGCGGCCTCGAACAGCAGGCCCCAGGCGACGGTCCCGTCGCCGGGATCCTCCAGCGGCGTCGCCGGCAGCTTCGCGAGCGCCGCGACCAGCGCCCCGTCGTCGAGACCGTCCCGGTCGTACAGCTTGCGCAGGATGTTCGTGGCCCGCACGGCGGCGTACTGCACGTAGGGTCCGCTCTCGCCTTCGAAGCTCAGTGCCTCGTCGATGTCGAACGCAATGAGCTTTCCGCGCGAGTACTTGATCATGAAATAGCGGATTGCCGCCGTGGCGATCGCGGTCGCGATGGCGTGGGCCTCGGCGCCGTCGGCCGACAGGTCGTCGTGGCGTGCGAGCACCTCCCGCCGCGCGGCTTCGGTCAGCCGGTCCAGAAGGTCGTCAGCCTTCACGCCGAGTCCCTTGCGGCCGGACACCTCGACGAACGGACGCTCGGCGTCCGGATCGAGGTCATGGCCCAGGGCGCGGGCCGTCGCCGGCGACAATGCCACCATCTCGTAGGAGACGTGGACCGACCGTTCCGCCTCCCTGGCGCGGCCGACGGCGGTGAGCGCCTGCTTGAGGAGCTGTTGCAGGTAGGCCTGCCGCGTGTCGATGACGTTGTACACGGCGTCGGCCTTGCCGAACGCGGCCTGACTCCGGCCTGCCTCTTCGGTGGTCGAGGTCGTGGACCAGAGTGCGTGGCCGGAGCGCTGCGTGCCGTGCAGGCGGTAGTGGAAGTCCCGCTCGAGAACACCGAGTTTCCAGAATTGGTACGCGATGTCCTTGCCGACGTAGGTGACGGTGCCGTTCGAGCGCACGATTACCTTCGACTTCGACTTCGGCCCACCCTCGTCGGCAGGGCCGGCGTCTACGGGTGGCGGGGTGTCTGAGTCGAGCGGCATCACCCAGCATCCGGCCTGTGGTCCCGTCGTTTCGAGCCGTATCGCCCCCGTCTGCTGGAGCACCTCGAAAGCGCGGGACCAGAAGCGCAGGCGCAGGATGTCGCCCTCCCACGTCAGCAGGTCGTACTCGATGTTCATCCGGTCCATCGTGGCGAGATGGCAGCGGACGATGCGGTCGGCGATCAGGTGACCCAGTTGCGCGGTCGGGTCGGCGTCGTTCTCGAGGTCGTGGAGGGTGCGGGCCCGGAGCGCGAGCCGGTCCGGATCGTCCTCGAACCAGGCGGTCACCCGCGTGTAGAGGTCCCAGCAGTGGTAGTCGAAGCGGGGTCGCTCGGAGAGGGCGGCGACCTCCTCCAGCGACAATTGCTCGATGTGCCGGAAGCCGACCACGACGTCGGCCACCTGGACGCCGGTGTCGTCGATGTAGTTCTGGATCTCCACCGGAATGCCGAGAAAGCGCAACAGCCGCACGAGGGTGTCGCCCAGCGCGGCGTTGCGCAGGTGTCCGACGTGGGCCGCCTTGTTCGGGTTGATGGCGGTGTGCTCGACGATGGCCTTGCGGATGCCCCGTCCGGCGGGCGCCGGCCGTGGCCCGAGCGCCTCGCGGACGAAGCGGGCCCGGTCGAGAAAGATGTTGACGTAGCCGTTGGGTGCCGGCTCGACCCGGTCCACGCCCTCGATCGGTCCGAGCGCCCCGACGATATCGGCAGCGATGGCGCGCGGCGCCTTGCGCAGCACCCTGGCCAGCTCGAACGCCACGGTGACCCCGAGGTCGCCCATGGAGCGGTCCGGCGGGTACTGGATCGCCACATCCGGCAGGCGGTTCGAATCGAGGTCGTACAGATCGACAAGGACGTCGCGGACGCGCGACCGCACCGCCGCGTGCATCCCCAGGATCATCGGATGTGCTCCTTCGCTCGGCCGCGTGCTTGCCGCGGAGAGACCGGCTGCGACCGGACTTCAGGTTCCATGGTAGGCGGCCAGCGCCAGCGCCCGCGCGTAGTTGGCCGGCGTGTTGACGTTGAAGAAGAGCGTGCCGTGGGGATCGAGCGGGGCGATCTCGGCCGCGCCCATCTCGTGCCGCGGCATGTTCCGTACCGCCTCTCCCGCCTGCAGCCGCCCCGCCGCGATGCGGCGCTCGAGGGCCGGCATGCAGGATGCGCGGTAGCAGGCGCACAGCGGCTGGTAGCCGTCGCGAGTGCGCGGGACCGCGACGTCGACCGTGGAGCTTGCGCGTTGCAGCAGGCGCGCCAGCAAGGTGTGGCTCAGAAACGGCATGTCGCCGGCCACCACCAGCGTGCGGGCGCTCTGCGAGGCGCTCAGAGCCGCGTGAATGCCGCCGAGCGGCCCGGCGTTGGCCAGCAGGTCCGGGTGCACGGGCACTCCGAGCCCTGCGTACGTCGTGCAGTCGTTTGCCACGATGAACACCTGATCGGCGACCGCCCGGAGCGCCGCCAGCAGGCGGTCGACGATGCGCCGGTCGCCAAGGGGAAGCAGCAGCTTGGGTCTACCGCCGAGCCGGCGCGCCCGGCCGCCGGCGAGGATGGCCGCCGTCGACATCGCCGACGGAAACCTTACCAGATCCTCGCGCCGCTGCGTTCCACGCCGGTCGGATGCGACGTGCGTTGACACCGTTCGGGGGCTCGGCTACCGTGGGTTAGATGGCAGCCAGGTAGCGACATGTCGATCAGGCAAGCTCGTCGTCGGATTCGGCGGGTGCTCCGGTGGGGCGCCGCCATCTGGATGCTGATGCTGCTGGCCGCGGCATGGCCGGGCGCACAACCGCCAGAGCCGGAGGGGCGTCCGCTCGTCTATACGACCGAAGTCGAGGCGCTGATCCACCCCGTGTCCGCCGAGTACATCGGCCAGGCGCTGGACGCGGCCGATCGCGCAGGCGCGGACCTGATCGTGCTGATCCTGCGGACGCCCGGCGGGCTGGTCGATTCCACCCGCGAAATCAACACGCGGATTATCGAGGCGGAGACGCCGGTCGTCGTCTACGTCGGTCCGAGCGGCACCAGGGCCGCTTCGGCCGGTTTCCTGATCACAATCGCCGCGGACGTGGCGGTCATGGCGCCCGGCACGCACATCGGCGCCGCGCATCCGGTATCGGGCACGGGGTCCGGGATGGACGAGACCGCCGCGGAGAAGGCGGCGTCCGATGTGGCGGCCTACGCGCGGTCCATTGCGAGCCAGCGGCAGCGCAACGTGGAACTGGCGGAGAAGGCGGTAACCGAGAGCCTGTCGTTCACGGAGCGCGAGGCCCTCGAGGCCGAACCGCCGTTGATCGATCTGATCGCCGCGGACCTAGACGACCTGCTGAATCAGATCGACGGTCGCGAGGTACGCCGGTGGGACGGTAGCCTGGAGGTGATTCGGACGGCGGACGCCGAGATCGAAGCTGTCGAGATGACGTGGCGGCAACGCCTGCTCAGTGCGATCGCGCACCCGCAGATAGCCGTGCTGTTGTTCAGTCTCGGGAGCCTCGGCCTGACCATCGAGCTCTGGAATCCGGGAGCGGCGGTACCCGGCATCGTCGGGGCGGTATGCTTGCTGCTCGCGTTCTTCGCATTCCAGATACTGCCGATCAACTACGTCGGGCTGCTGCTGATCCTGTTCGGAATGGTGTTGCTCGTGATCGAGATGTTCACGCCGACCTACGGCCTGCTGGCCGCCAGCGGCATCGCCAGCATGCTGTTCGGGGCGGTGATGCTGTTCGACTCTCCGGCGCCCGAGCTGCAGCTCGGCTGGCCGTTCATTCTCTTCACGGTGCTGGTGCTGGGTCTCGGCACGGGCGCCCTGGCGCGGCTCGGGGTCAAGGCGCACCAGATCCGTGCGGTCACCGGGGCGGACGGCATGATTCGCCAGGAGGGGCTGGCCATCGATCCGATTCCGGCCGGCGGGCGGGGCCGCGTCTCGACGCGGGGTGAAATCTGGACGGCCGCCACCGCCCCGGGCGAGGACATCGCCGGCGGCGAGCGGGTGCAGGTGGTCGCGGTTCAGGGCATGGTGCTCACCGTGCGGCGCGCGGCGCCGCCGTCAGAGGAAGGATCGGAGTCATGAACATCGGCCCGGAGCTGATCGTACTGATCATCGTTCTGCTGTACATCGCGAACTCCGTAAAGATTCTCAACGAGTACGAGCGGGCGGTGATCTTCCGTCTCGGTAAGCTCTACCCCCGTTCAAAGGGGCCGGGCGTCATTCTGGTGTTCGCGCCGATCGATCGCATGGTCCGCGTAAGCCTGCGCACGATCGTCATGGATGTGCCGCCGCAGGACGTCATCACCAAGGACAACGTCTCGGTCAAGGTGAACGCGGTGGTCTACTTCCGGGTCATGGACCCGCAGCGGTCCGTCGTCGAGGTCGAGAACTTCCACTATGCGACCTCGCAACTCGCGCAGACGACGCTTCGCAGCGTGCTCGGCCAGGTGGAGCTGGACGGCCTTCTGTCGGAGCGCGAGTCGCTCAACCAGCAGTTGCAGCAGATTCTCGATCTGCACACGGATCCCTGGGGCGTGAAGGTCTCGTCGGTCGAGGTCAAGCACGTCGATCTCCCGGTCGACATGCAGCGCGCGATGGCCGCGCAGGCGGAGGCCGAGCGCGAGAAGCGTGCTAAGATCATCCATGCCGACGGCGAGTTCATCGCGTCGGAGAAGCTGTCGCAGGCTGCGGAAGTCATGGGCCGGCAGCCGCTTGCACCGGTTCTGCGCTATCTGCAGACATTGACGGAGATTGCCGGCGAGAAGAACTCGACAATCGTCTTTCCGCTGCCTATCGACTTACTGGGTACGCTGTCCGGCAAACGCGACGACCGAGCGTGACGTCAAGATCTTCAGGCGGGGGCGGCCTCGGCTCCAAACACGTCGTCTTTCTGGCGATGACGAGTGCTTGGCTGGCGGTGGTCGTGTTTCTGCTTGGCGTGATGGTCGGCCGGGGCGTATCGATCATCGACATGGTCACGGGGCAGGAGCCCGCCAGCGCGAGGGTGGAGGGCGCGTTCGCGGCGGACGAGCAGCCGTTCGTCGCCAGCACCACGCGGCGCGAGCCCTCGATGGCGGCGACCGATGGCGACGAGCTCTCCTATTTCCGACGTCTCGACGACGATAACGGTGCGGAGCTCGACGCCGGGCTCCTCGATGAAGCCACGCCTGCGCTGGCCGCCGAAGCCGTGACGCCGAGCGGGCCGGGGGAGGGCGACCCGTCGATTCCGTCCGACGGGGCCGCAGGGCAAGCCAACGGCTACGCGATCCAGGTCACGACGCTGCGCGAGCGCGCCGCTGCCGAGAGAATGGCCCAGGGGCTCGTCGAGAAGGGGTATCGCGCGTTCGTCGTTCCGCCGGCGTCCGGAGTGCCGGTCCCCGTGTTCCGGGTGAGAGTCGGCACATACACGGATCGTGACGAGGCCGAACAGGTTCTCCGGCGGCTGGAAGACGAAGAGTCGCTCAGGCCCTGGATCACGCGGTAGCGTGCCTTCGCCGGGAATCCGATCCGTGCCGTCCCTGCTGTTCGCTGCCCTCTCCGGCGCTCTGCTGTTCCTGAGCTTTCCGACGCTGGGACACCCGGCCGCCGCCTGGTTGGCCCTCGTGCCGTTGCTGGTTGCCGTCGCGACAGCGACTCCCTGGCAGGCGCTGCAACTCGGCGCGGTCACCGGGCTCGTGCACTTCGCGGGCACCCTCTACTGGATCCCCGCTGTGATGATCGACTACGGCGGACTGCCCGCTGCGGCGGCGTGGCCGGTGCACGCCCTGCTGGTCACGGTCCTGGCGCTCTTTCCCGCCCTGTTCGCGGCCGGCACGGCCGACCTGACGTCGCGCTTCGGACCTCGAGGACTGCTGTTCGCGCCCGCTTTGTGGGTTACCACGGAGCTGGGGCGGATGTATCTCTTTACCGGATTCCCCTGGGCGTTGCTCGGTTACAGCCAGGTGGCGTCGCCGGCCGTCGCCCAGTCCGCCAGCGTCGTGGGCGTGCTCGGCGTATCGGCGCTGATCGTTGCCGTGAACGCCGCCATTGCCCACTTCGTGGTGGCGGGGTCCAGAGCCGGGCGCATGCCTGTCGTCGCCACCGCCGCCCTGGTCGGGGTCGTCGTCGTGTTCGGGGCCTGGCGCCTTCAGGACCGGTCTCTTCTGCGGGCCGGGTCTCCCCTGCGGGTCGCCGCTCTGCAGGGCAACTTCCGGCAGGACGAGAAATGGAATCCGCTGCGCAGCGACACGATTCTGGAGACCTATCTCGGACAGACGCGGCGGGCGGTCGGCGCGGGAGCCCGGTTGGTGGTCTGGCCGGAGTCCGCGACGCCGTTTGCGCTCGACAGGGACTCGCGCGGGGAAGCGATCCGCGCGGCGGCGCGGGACTCGGGAGCGCATCTGCTGGTGGGTACGACGGAGGTGGTGCGGGATGCGGGAACGCGATACTACAACGCCGCGTACTTGATCGAGCCGAGCGCGGGCTCGACGTCCGGCGTGTACCGGAAGCAACATCTCGTGCCGTTCGGGGAGTACGTGCCGTTACGTCGGGCGCTGTTTTTCGTCTCGCCGCTGGTGGAGACGGTGGCGGACTTCTCCGCGGGCACCGAGCCGAGGACGCTCCCGGTGGCCGACAGCTCGGTGGGCACGGCCATCTGCTACGAGATTATCTATCCTGGCCTGGTACGGGAGCTCGTGCTGCGCGGCAGCGAGTTGCTGGCCACGGTCACGAACGATGCCTGGTACGGGCGTTCCGCTGCACCCCATCAGCACTTCCAGCAGGCGACGATGAGGGCGATCGAGCAGGGACGATTTCTCGTGCGCGCAGCGAACACCGGGATCAGCGGGGTAATCGATCCCTACGGGCGGGTGCTGGCGCGCTCGGGGTTGTTCGAGCCGGCGGTCATCGTCGAAGACGTGCGCCTGCTCGATGGACTGACGATTTACGGGCGGTTCGGTGACGTGCCGGCGTACGCCGGCGGCGTCATCGCTGCCGTCGCACTCGGATGCGGGCGGCGGCGCCGGTTCGGGGATTGGTGGTCTCGGCGCCGGACTTGACCGTCGACGTTCGGCGCGCGGAACTCGCGGTTGCCGGCGCGCCGGTTTCATCATGCATGGGACGGAGGAATACTCGTGGCGATAGCTCTGGACGAACACGTTCGTCGATATCAGGACCTGGTCAAACGCGCGGCCGACTTGCGGAGCTATCTTTGACCCTGCCGCTGTCGAAGCCGAGATGGCGAAGCTGGAGCGGAGAGCCGCGGCACCGGACTTCTGGAGCGATCAGGCCGCGGCGCAGAGCGTGCTCCAGCGGCGCCGCCGGCTGCAGGAGGACTTCGACCTGGCCGAGTCGTTGCAGCGAAAGACCGACGACCTCGCGGTGTTGTTCGAATGGGCCGAGCAGGGCGAGGAGGTAGCCGTCGACCTGGAGACGGGGCTCACCGATCTGCAACAGGAGGTCGAAGGCGCCGAGGTCCGGAAGATGCTCGGTGGCGAGCACGATCAATGCAACGCTATCGTCTCGATCCATCCGGGGGCCGGTGGGACGGAGTCGCAGGACTGGGCGGAGATGCTGCTGCGAATGTACCTCCGGTGGGCCGAGCGGCGCGGTTTCTCGCGCGAGGTGATCGACGCGCAGCCCGGCGATGAAGCCGGCGTCAAGAGCGCGACCGTTACCGTCGCCGGCGATTACGCCTACGGGTTGCTGTTTGCCGAGGCGGGCATTCACCGTCTGGTTCGGATCTCGCCGTTCGATCAGGCTGCCCGGCGGCACACTTCCTTTGCGTCGGTGTTCGTCTGGCCGGAGCTGCCGGACGATGTGGAGATCGACGTGGACGAGAAGGACCTCCGGATCGACACCTACCGATCGAGCGGCGCCGGAGGCCAGCACGTCAACGTGACCGATTCCGCCGTGCGCATCACGCACCTGCCGACCGGAATCGTCGTCTCATGCCAGAACGAGCGCTCGCAGCACCGCAACCGGGACGCGGCGATGTCGGTGCTCAAGGCGCGGCTGTACGATCGCCGTTTGAAGGAGCAGCAGGACCGGCTGGAGGAAATCGGCGGCGAGAAGAAGGATATTGCCTTCGGAAGCCAGATCCGCAGCTACGTTCTCCATCCTTATCGCATGGTCAAGGATCACCGCACCCGGGCCGAGGAAGGCAACGTCGATCGGATCCTGGACGGCGACCTCGACGCCTTCATCAAGGCGTACCTGATGCAGAAGGCTTCCGGCGCACCGGGAAGACCGAAGGCGGCGGACGGCGACTAGTGCGCGCCTCAGCACTTCGCTTCGCTGCGTCGTGCGGCGCAAGGTCCTAGCGCAAGAAGGCGGTGCCCGGCTCGGTGCCGGCGATGAACGCTTCCTCGATGGGACGATGCGTTCCCGGCCTGGCCGGCTCCCCGGTTCGCGGGTCGACCGCTGCGAAGACGATGTTCGTAGGCGGATCGAACTGGGGCTGTATCTCGCGGTCGCCGACGAAGGCTTCCATGAAGTCGATCCAGATGGGCAGGGCCACCCGGGCGCCTTGCTCGTTGTTGCCCATCGACTTCTTCTCGTCGTGACCGACCCAGACGCCGACCGTGACGTCGGGGTCGAATCCGACGAACCACGCGTCGGTGTAATCGTCCATCGTGCCGGTCTTCCCGCCGAGCGGCCAGTCGAGCGTGCGCCGCACGCGTTGCGCCGTGCCGCGCTGCACCACGCCGCGCATGAGGCTGACCATGATGTAGGCGGTGTCCGGCCGCAGTGCGTCGCGCGATTGCGGACGGTTCTCCTCCAGCAGGTCCCCGTTGCGATCGAGTACGCGTTCGACCAGGAACGGCAGCATGCGTCTACCCTGATTGGGGAACACCGAGTAGGCGCTGGTCACCTCCACCAGCGTCGCTTCCGCCGAGCCGAGGGCCACGGACAGGTACGGCGGGATCGGGGAGCTGAATCCGACGCGGCGCGCGAAGTCGACCACCACCTCCGGCCCCACCTCGTTCATGAGCCACACCGCCGGCACGTTGCGCGAGTCCTCGAGCGCGTGCCGCAGCGTGATGGGGCCTTCGTACTTGTTGTCGTAGTTTCGCGGCCGGTACCTGGGCTGGTTCGGGCCGGCCTCGAAGCTGACCGGCTCGTCCCGCAGGATGCTGGTCGTCGTGTGGCCCTGATCGACGGCCGCGGCGTACAGCACGCCCTTGAACAGCGAGCCAAGCTGCCGGAATGCCTGGGTGGCGCGGTTGAACCGGCTGCGGTCGAAATCGTAGCCGCCCACCATGGCGAGAACTTCTCCGGTCCGGTTCTCGATTGCGATCAGCGCGCCTTCCACCGCCGGTTCCTGATCCAGCGTGGCGGTGCCGCGGCCGCCCGCTTCGCCCGGCAGGGTCACCAGGGTCACGTCGATCAGGTCGCCGACCTGCACGAGAGCGTCCGGTGAAGACTCGCGTGTCCAGGCGAAGCCGTCGGCGCCGATGTCCGCCGCGTGCGGACCGACCCGCACCCGAATGCCGTCGGCGGTGGTCCCCGTGACCACCGCCGGGACCATGTCGCCCTCGGCGATGGGCAGCCGCCACCGGAAGTGCTCGAACGCCTCGACGGACTCGACCGCATCGTCGCCTCGCAACACGTTGCGGCGCGCGCCGCGGAAGCCGTGGCGCTTGTCGACGGCGCGCAGTCCCTCCGAGACCGCACTGTTCGCGGCGCGCTGCAGGTCGATGTCGAGCGTCGAGTGGACGACCAGGCCATCCTCGTAGAGCCGCTGCGCGCCGTAGCCGGTCTCGAGGTGCTGGCGGATTTCTTCCAGAAAGTACGGCGCGATGGTGTTGGCGCGCTGCTGGCGCGGGGCGAGCACGATGGGCTTCGCCATCTCCGTCGCGGCCACGTCCTCGGTGATGAAGCCTTCCGCCTCCATGCGGCCGAGCGCGTAGTTGCGCCGTTCCACGGCGCGCTCCATGTTGACGAGCGGGCTCCAGCGCGCCGGCGACTGCAGGATGCCCGCTATGAGGGCGGCCTCCCCGATCTCGAGCTCCCGGGTGGCCTTGCCGAAGTAGAGCTGCGCTGCCGCCTCGACGCCGTGGGCGGCGTGCCGTGCGGTGCCGAGCCATATCTGGTTGGCGTAGAGGGCCAGTATCTCCTGCTTCGTGTAGCGCTTTTCGATGAGGAACGTGTAGTAGACCTCCCAGGCCTTGCGCTGCCACGCCTTCTGGAGTCCGAGGCTCTGGCCGGCGACCTCGATGTTGCGCGCGAGCTGCATCGTCAGCGTGCTCGCGCCGGCCGCCGTGAGATCGCCGGCCGCCACGTTGCGAATCACGGTCCGGATGCCGGCCGGGATGCTGATGCCCTGATGCTCGAAGAACGAGGCGTCCTCGGCGGCGATGATGGCGTTGCGCAGGACCTCGGGGATGTCGTCGTAGCCGATGATGTCCCTGCGTTCGGTGGCGAACTCCCCGATCAACTCGCCGCCCCGCGCGTACACGCGGGTGATGGTGTCGGGCGCGTAGTCGTCGAGCGCCTCGATTTCCGGCAGGTCCGGCGAGTAGGCGAGCAGCACGCCGGTGACGATCCCGAACAGGGCGGCGCCGGCGAAGAGGCTCAGGATGACGGCTTGACGCACGTAGCGGTTCGGTGCAGGAGCCACGCGGTTCTCCTCGTTGAGGTAACAGGGGGTAAACGCACTATAGCACGCACCCCGGACAGGCCGCAGGTTATCGTCGAATTTGACATCGACACGCTAAGATTATATGTTTTTATCACTGCATGTTCGGGTGGCAAGGCGCAGCGGAGCGGTGATTCTCTCGCCGACCGCCGGCGGAAACGAAGGAAAAGCAAAAGATGAGCAAGATTATCGGTATCGACCTGGGTACGACGAACTCGGTCGTGGCCGTCATCGAGGGTGGCGAGCCGACGGTCATCGCCAATCCGGAGGGAAGCCGGCTGACGCCGTCGGTTGTCGCGTTCGCGAAGTCCGATGAACGGCTCGTGGGTCAGGTCGCCAAGCGGCAGGCGGTGACCAATCCCGAGAACACCGTCTTCTCGATCAAGCGGTTCATGGGGCGCCGCTTCGATGAAGTCGATGAAGAGATGACGATGGTGCCCTACGAGGTGGTGCGTGCGAAGAACGCCGACGCACGGGTCAAGGCGGGTGGCAAGGAGCTGTCGCCTCCCGAACTGTCGGCCATGGTGCTGCAGAAGCTGAAGCAGGCGGCGGAGGAGTACCTGGGGCAGTCCGTCACCAAGGCGGTGATCACCGTGCCCGCCTACTTCAACGACGCGCAGCGCCAGGCCACCAAGGACGCCGGGCAGATTGCCGGGCTCGAGGTGCTGCGGATCGTCAACGAGCCGACCGCCGCGGCCCTCGCCTACGGACTCGACAAGAAGACCGACGAGACCATTGCGGTGTACGACTTCGGCGGTGGCACCTTCGACATTTCGATCCTGGAGGTGGGCGAGGGCGTGGTCGAGGTCAAGGCGACCAACGGCGACACTCACCTTGGCGGCGACAACCTGGATCAGGAGGTGATCGACTGGATCGTCGGGGAGTTCAAGCGCGAGCAGGGCATCGATCTCAGCCGTGACCCGATGGCGCTCCAGCGTCTGAAGGAGGCGGCCGAGAAGGCCAAGATGGAGCTGTCGACCGTGGTCGAGACGGAGATCAACCTGCCGTTCATCACTGCCGACGCGTCCGGCCCGAAGCACCTCCAGAGGAAGCTGACGCGGGCGCGGTTCGAGCAGCTCGTCGAGCCCCTGCTGCAGCGGACGGTCGAGCCGGTCCGCAGCGCCATGCGGGATGCCGGACTGGAGCCGTCGCAGATCGACGAGGTGGTGCTGGTCGGGGGGTCGACCCGTGTGCCCCGGGTGCAGGCCATCGTGAAGGAGCTGTTCGCCAGGGAACCGCATCGCGGCGTGAACCCGGACGAGGTGGTGGCTATCGGCGCGTCGGTGCAGGCGGGCGTGCTGGCTGGCGAGGTCAAGGACCTCCTGCTGCTCGACGTGACGCCGCTGTCGCTCGGCATCGAGACCCTCGGCGGGGTCATGACGTCCCTGATTCAGCGCAACACGACCATTCCGACCAAGAAGAGCGAGACCTTCTCGACCGCCGCGGACAACCAGCCCAGCGTCGAGGTGCATGTTCTGCAGGGCGAGCGGTCGATGGCCAGGGACAATCGCACCCTCGGCAAGTTCCACCTGGACGGCATTCCTTCCGCCCCGCGCGGCGTGCCGCAGATCGAGGTGACCTTCGACATCGACGCGAACGGAATCGTCAACGTCTCGGCCAAGGATCTGGGAACCGGGAAGCAGCAGCAGATCACGATCACCGCTTCGAGCGGCCTCGGCAAGGACGAGGTCGACAAGATGATGCGGGAGGCCGAATCGCACGCCGACGATGACAAGGCCCGCAAGGAAGAGGTGGAGAGCCGGAACCGCGCCGACCAGGCGGCCTATGCGGCCGAGCGCATGCTGAAGGACGCCGGCGACAAGCTGTCCGAGCAGGAGCGAAAGCCGGTGGAGGAAGCGATCGCGGAGCTGAAGAAGGCTCTCGAGGGTGGTGACGCCGGCGCGATCGATGGGGCGCTCGAGAAGCTCAATGCGGCCCAGCAGGCGGCGGCCCAGGCGCTGTACGCAAAGACCGCGCAGGCTGGTCCCGGCGCCGGGGACGGACCCGAGGCGGGTGGCGGCCCGGATCCGGGTGCCGGTCCGGCTCCCGGATCCGGCCCCGGCGGACCTCGAGCGGGCAACAGCGGAGAGGTCATCGACGCCGAGGTCGTGGAGGACGGCAAGTCGTAGGAGCCCCCAGTGGCCCAGGTGGACTTCTACGTCATTCTCGGGGTTGAGCGTTCGGCCACGCGGGACGAGGTGACCCGGGCCTACCGGCGGCTCGCCCGCCGCTATCACCCGGGGATCAATCCGGGCGACGACGAGGCCGAGGCGTTCTTCCGAATCCTGACCCAGGCCTACGAGACGTTGCGGGACCCTGCACGCCGCCACGAGTACGACGCGCACGGGGCCCGGGAGCACAATCCCCGGCCCGCGTCGATAGAGTTCCAGGGATTCGACTTCTCGCCCGGCGGCGGCGGATCCGGAACCTCGGCGACCTTCGAAGAGCTGTTCTCCGAGGTGTTTGCGGCGCCGGATGCGCGTGCGGGATCGGCGCCCGGGCGGCCCGAACGCGGCAGCGACCTGTTCGGGGAGATCGCGCTCTCGTTCGAGGAGGCGGTGCACGGGTCCGAGCGCAGGCTCACCGTCACCCGGCTCGATGTCTGTGACGAATGCGGGGGAAGCGGTCGGCGCCGCGCCAGCGAGGCGAACTGCGTGCGTTGCCACGGCTCCGGGACCACCCGGCGCCGCCGCGGGCACATGGTGTTCGCCATGCGTTGCGTCTCATGCGAAGGCACGGGTCTTCTCCGTTTCCGGCCCTGCGCCGCCTGCCGCGAGCGCGGGGTCGCCGCGCGCGAGGAAGAGATCGTCATCCATGTGCCGGCCGGCGTGGACGACGGATCGCGGCTCCGGATCGAGGCGAAAGGGAACGCGGGTCTTCGGGGCGGTGAGCCGGGCGATCTCTACATCGTCGCGAAGGTTGGGCCGCATCGGATCCTGCGGCGCGAGGGGCAGGACCTGCATCTCGATCTTCCCATCGCCATTCACGAGGCGGCGCTCGGAGCGGGCGTCGACGTGCCGACCCTTGACGGCACCGCGCGGCTGCGCGTGCCTCCGGGAACCCGCTCCGGCCAGCGGTTTCGGCTGCGAGAGCACGGAGTTCCCTCGCCGCGCCGCGGCGGCGCGCGCGGCGACCTCGTCGTGACCGTGAACGTCGTGCTGCCGCCGGTCGCGGACGAGCGGTCCAGGGCGCTGCTCCGGGAGTTCGGCCGACTCAACGCAACCGATGTCCGCAAGGGCCTCTTCGAAGACTGACGCATATGGCCAAGCAGACAGGCGCCGGACCCTACATGATCAGCGTCGTCGCGCAACGCTACAACATCCATCCGCAGACGCTGCGTCTCTACGAGCGCGAGGGGTTGCTGAAGCCGTCGCGTACGGACGGCAATACGCGCCTTTATGGCGATGAGGACATCGAGCGTCTGGAGACCATCCTCTCGCTGACCCGCGACCTCGGCGTGAACCTCGCCGGGGTGGAGATCATCCTCAACATGCGCGAGAAGATGGCGCGCATGCAGCATGAGGTCAACGAGTTCATGCACTACGTCAAGCAGGAGCTCGCTCGCGGGGTGGGCGACTGGGAGCAACGGCTCGGGACCGCGCTCGTCAAGTCCAGTCCGAGCGATCTCGTCCGGCCGGCACCGGTCGAATCGACGCAGACGCGGAGCGACGACGCACCCCAGGCGTAGGCTGCCCGTGCGGGCGCCTCGTCGCGCCTTCGACGCGTAGGCTGCCCGTGCGGGCGCCTCGTCGCGCCTTGCCAGGGGGCGCCTCGCCGCTCTCGGTGCGGCGCGGGGTTCCACCACGGACTGGTAAGCTTGTCCCGTGCCGCCAGGGAGAGAAGTGCCGTTGCGAGCCGACTGTCCGGACTGCCGGGGCACCGGGTGGGCCATGCGCACGGTGGACGGCACGCGCCGGGCCGAAAGGTGCGACTGCTGGCGCGACGGCGTTGCCGGACAGATGCTGGCGCGGGCTCGCATTCCCGCCCGCTACGCGAAATGCGACTTCTCGACCTTCATCACCTACGAGAACGAGAAGCTGCAACGCGTTTTCCGCAAGGCGCAGGAGTTCGCCGGCGCGTTTCCGGTGGTCGACAAGGGACTCCTGTTGATCGGGCCCCCGGGAATAGGCAAGACGCACCTTGCGGTGTCGGTGCTGCGTGCGGTGGTGCTGACGGGGATGCGCGGCGTCTACTACGACACGCGCTCGCTGCTGAGCGCCATCCGGAGCACCTACAACCCCGTCACCCGCACGTCCGAGGCGGAGCTCCTCGACGAGGTGATGCACGCCGAGTTGCTGGTGCTGGACGACCTGGGGGCGGAGCGGCTGACGGACTGGGTCGAGGAGACCATGCATCTGGTCGTCAACACCCGCTACAACGAGAAGCGGCCCACGGTGTTCACCACCAACTACGAGGACGTTCCCGACGTCGAGGACCTCGATTCGCTGCTCGTCCGCGTCGGCCGCCGCCTGCATTCCCGCCTGCGCGAGATGTGCGAGTTTCTCGAGTACGACGGGCCCGATTACCGCGATTTCGAGCATCCGCCGACCGCGGAGTTCCTGTACCAGAGGTGGAAGATGCGACCCGGTCGTTCCGGCGGGACGTCGGCGGCGCCGGCCGGGCGCCTGCCGAAACGGACGTCGGCGCGGGCTCGTGCCCGGATTCCGGAAGGGCAACTCGATCTGGGCTGGGCCGGGGGCAAGGCAGGCACCTGATGCCCGCTGCCGGCGCTGTCGGTCTCTACGTTCATGTGCCGTTCTGCTCCGCAATCTGCAGCTACTGCAATTTCAATCGCGGCTTGCTGGACGAGGACCTCAAGCGGCGTTACGTGGCCGCAGTGGAGCGCGAGATCGAGCGCAGCGCGGACGGGTGCCGGGTCGATTCGATCTTTTTCGGCGGCGGAACACCGTCGCTGCTCGCGGTCGAGGAGGTGGCGCGGATCCTGGACGCCTGCCGCGCGGCCTTCGACGTCGCGCCCGACACCGAAACGACGTTCGAGATGAACCCCGAATCGTGCGGCCGCTCCTACGTGTCCGCACTGCGGGACGTGGGGATCAACCGCATCAGCCTCGGGGTGCAGTCCTTCGACGACGAGGAGCTCGCCCGCCTGGGCCGGGTGCATACGGCCGCGCAGGCCCGCGCGGCGTTCGTCGCGATCCGCGGCGCCGGCTGCGACAACGTGAGCCTGGACCTGATGTTGTGGCTGCCGGCGCAGAGCCGTGCGGCGTGCGCGGCGTCGGTGGAAGCCCTGCTGGCGCTCGCTCCCGACCACGCTTCCCTGTACATGCTGGAGCTCTATCCGAACGCCCCGTTGCAGGAGGAGGCGGCGCGTCGCGGCTGGTCGCAGGTACCCGACGAGGACGCCGCCGCCATGTATCTCGATGCCCTTTCCATGACCGACGCGGCCGGCTACCGGCAATACGAGATCTCGAACGTCGCCCGGCCGGGCAGGCTCTCGCGGCACAACCTGAAGTACTGGCGGGACGGCGAGTGGCTCGGCTTCGGGTGCGGGGCCCATTCCACGCGGGGCGGTTCTCGCTGGAAGAACGTGTCGGAGACGGCGCGTTACGTGGATGCTGTCGAACGGGAGGCACCGGTGGCGGAGTCCCACCGGCGCCTGTCGATGGACGAGCGACTCGGGGATGCGCTCATCACGGGCCTGCGGCTCGTCGAGGGCATTCGGCTGGCGCCGATCGAGGAGCGCTACGGGATGGACTTGCGGGCGCGGTACGGAGCGGAGGTGCGCAAGTTCGTGGACGCGGGGTGGATGGTCGATGCCGGCGACAGGTGGCGCCTGACCCGAACCGGCATGCTGGTGTCGAACGATGTTCTCGGTACTTTCGTCTAGCGCGGGCGGTACGGTAAAGTAACCGCTCTTTTCCGGCCACGGGGGATCCAAGGAGGACACGAACATGCGTTGGTTTCGCAAGGAGCGGTCGGTGCGGCGGATCTTTCTGGGGGGCGCGTTCGCGGCAACGCTGGCCGTCGGCGTCATGCTGGGAACGTTGATTCCCTCGCAGCAGGTGGAAGCGCAGCCGCAGGTGAACTTCACCGGCGACGCCGCGGTCATGCTGCACTTCGTCAAGCCGGGGTCGACCGCGGCCTACGAAGGCGTCATGGCGCGTCTCGGCGAGGCGCTCGCGAAGAGCGAGAACACGGAGACCAACCGGCAGGCGCAGGCCACCGGGTGGAAGGTCTACCGGTCCGGCCTCGACATCACCGGTCAGGGCAACGTGATGTATGCCTGGATCATCGACCCGGTCATGGGCGGCGCGAACTACGCGGCGTCGACGATCATGAACGAGGTGTTCCCGGGCGAGATTCAGCAGCTCTACGAGAGCTACAACGGCTCCTTCACGGACGCCGCGCTCAAGCAGTTGCCGATCAATCTCACGTTGGTGCAGGACTTCTAGAGCACGGTTCCATCGCTGGAGGAGGCGGCCCCGCCGCCTTCCTCGACGAGTCCCGAGGAGTGTCTTGGTGCTCGGTTGCGGCCGGGTCGTGGGGCCCGGCCGCTTTCTGTATGCGGGGCGGCGTATCCCGCTTCCGATTCTGCCGTTCGTATGCGCAGATCTCGATGGACAATCCGTACGGCAGGGCTTTCCGGTTGCCGAACCGCCTCGGTTCGGCGGCCGGCGGCGGTAGCGCTGCTCCGAGGGGTAGGGTGATGTGGTCGATGAACACCGGCTGGTCGGGCCGGCATGGATCAGGCGTCGTGTTGCCGATTGCCGCTGCGATGCTCGTGGGCGTGGCAGTCGGCATGGCATTGCCTCGGCCCTTCGAGTCGGTTCGCGCGGCGCAACCGCCGGCCGGTGCGCAGCAGGCGGACCCCGCGCCACTGCCGTTTCCGGGAGCGCAGCCGCCGTCTCCGGAAGGGAACGCGCCCGACGATGACGCCGCCCCGGCGGGGGAGGCAGGGACGGAGGCGGCGCCGCCGCCGATTGCGACGCGCACGTTCGAGGCGCCTGCCGCCATGGTCATGAGCTTCGTCGGGACCGCCGGCACGAGCGACTTCGAGCAGATCACCCAACAGCTCGTCCAGTCCATGGCCGCCAGCGAGGACCCGGATCGGCAAGGGCAGGCGGCGGGCTGGACGATGTACCGCGTGCGCGAGCCTGGTCCCAACAACAACGCGGTCTATGTCTGGCTCCTCGATCCGGTGGTCACGAATGCCAACTACGCGGTGCCGCAGCTTCTGAACGAGGCGTTCCCCGACCGGGTGCAACAGCTCTACGAGACCTTCAACCAGTCGTTCGGGCTCGGTCAGGTGCTGCTCAATCTCGATCCCGTCGTGCTGGTCCCGGAAGCGCCCTGAGCCTTCCGTCCGTCGCCGATTCGCCCGCCGGTCGCGGTCCGGCAACCTTCCCCGAGCTGCGTCAGAAGGCCACGTTGAATCCCGCGTAGGCCCGTCGCACGCGGCGCTGGAGGGCACTGCCACGCAGCGCAAGCAGGCGGTAGTCGAGCCGGAGGCGGAACGGTCCGGCCAGACGCAGGTAGATGCCGCCGCCGCCGCTCGCCGCCAGGTCGGATCGGGTGTGCTCGGCGAGTCCTTCCCGGTACACCCCGGCGCCCACGGAGCCGTAGACCTGGAATCTGCGGTCGCTCCGCAATGGCGTGCCGACCAGCAGGTTGAAGAGGCCGGTTCTCAGAGCGGGTTTTCCCGCGACTCGATCCGCGGGCGTGCTGCCGTACTCGAACTCGACGCCGACCGGCTGCAGCGACAGGCCGAGAGCGGCCCCGAGGGTCGTGCGAGGGGGCGTCGGGATGCCGCCGGCGAAGACGGTCATGTCCGCGAACGCCCGGTCCGCGGCGGCTCCCGGGAGGATCGCCAGCAGAGCCACGGTCACAACGCGTCCGGTCCCGGTCCAACCGCCCATCGCGCTTCATTATCGACGCTGGGGAGCCGTCCGTGTGCTGCGTGATAGAGTCTCGACGCCAATGGACTTCCGTCCCACAGAAGCCGAGGAGGTGACACGGCGGGCGGTGCGCGAGTTCGCCGAGCGGGAGATCGCGCCGCACGTCATGGAGTGGGACGAGGCGCAGGCGTTTCCGGACGCTCTGCTGGAGCAGCTCGCGGAGCTGGGGCTGCTCGGCATCCAGTTCCCGACCCGCTACGGAGGCGCCGGACTCTCCGCGGTGGAGTACTGCATCTGCATCGAGGAGCTCGCACGCGTCGATCCGACCATCGCCCTCACCGTGGCGGCGCACAACGGACTGGGCGCGGCACATATTGCGATGTTCGGTTCCGAGGCACAGAAGCGGCGCTGGCTGGTGCCGCTGGCGCGGGGCGAGTTCCTGGGGGCCTGGGCGCTCACCGAGCCCGATGCCGGGAGCGACGCCGGCAGTCTCCGGACTCGCGCGCGCCGCGACGGCGACGGCTGGGTCCTGGACGGCACGAAGACGTTCACGACCCACGCGGGTCTCGCGGGCGTGACCGTCGTGATGGCGGTAACCGACCCTGCGGCGCGGCGCCACGGGATCTCCGCGTTCATCGTCGAGCGCGGTGCGTCCGGGCTGTCGGCGGGCCGCAAGGAGAACAAGCTCGGCATGCGGGCGAGCACGACCGCGGATACGCGTCTGGACGGCTGCCGGGTGCCGGCGGATCACCTGCTGGGCCGCGCCGGAAGCGGCTTCATCGACGCCATGGCGGTGCTCGACGCCGGCCGCATCGGCATCGCCGCTCTCGCCGTGGGTCTGGCTCAGGGAGCGTTCGATGCGGCTCGGCGCCACGCCGCGGCGCGGCGACAGTTCGGCCGACCGCTGGCGAGCTTCCAGGCGATTCAGTGGAAGCTGGCCGACATGGCCGTGGGAATCGACGCGGCGCGGCTCCTGACGTACCGCGCGGCGTACCTGAAGGACAGGGGCCGGCCGACGACGCGCGAGTCGTCGATGGCCAAGCTGTACGCCAGCGAGGTGGCGGTCCGGGCGGCCGGCGAGTGCGTGCAGATCCATGGCGGGTATGGCTTCGTGAAGGACTACCCGGCCGAGAAGCTGTACCGCGACGTCAAGTTGCTGACCATCGGCGAGGGCACGAGCGAGATCCAGCGGTTGGTGATCGCCCGGCAGTACCTCGGCTGACGCTTGTCGAGAGCTCTGCGTGATGGACCTGGCGGACCGTGTGCTGGCGGGCGACGTTCGGGCCGTTGCGCGTGCGATTTCCGTCGTGGAACGGGAGGACGCCGAGTCGGCCGGGTTGATCGCCCGGCTGTTCGCCCGAACCGGGCGCGCGCTGGTGGTGGGCCTGACCGGGGCGCCGGGAGTCGGCAAGAGCACGCTGGTCGACCGCCTTACGGGCGCTTTTCGGCGGGAGCGGCTGAGGGTGGGGGTGCTGGCCGTCGATCCGACCAGCCCGTTCAGCGGCGGTGCGATTCTCGGCGATCGCATCCGGATGCAGGGCCACGCGGCCGACGACGGCGTCTTCGTGCGCAGCATGGCCACGCGCGGGCAGCTCGGCGGGCTGTCGCGGGCGACCGACGATGCGCGGATCATCCTGGACGCGGCGGGGACCGACGTCGTGCTGATCGAGACCGTCGGCGTCGGCCAGGGAGAAATCGACGTCAGCCGCACCGCCGACGTGTCCGTCGTGGTCATGGCTCCCGGGGGCGGTGACGACGTGCAGGCGATCAAGGCGGGGATCATGGAGATCGCCGACGTGTTCGTGGTGAACAAGGCGGACCGTGACGGGGCCGACCGCGCGGTTGCGGAGATCGAAGGGATGCTCTCGTTGCGGGAGCGCAGTGCGGGCGAGTGGCGCCCGCCGGTGGTCAAGGCCTGTGCCGCAACCGGGGACGGTGTCGCCGCCGTCGTCGCGGCGGTGCGGCACTTCGCCGAGCGGGGCCTCGTCGCCGAGGATCGCGCGCGTCGCCGGGCGCGTACCCGGCTGGAGTCGATCCTGGTCGGTCGGCTCGTCGAACGCATCGGTGCGGAGCGCGGCCTCGAACAAGCGGTTGAAGCCATCGTTTCCCGCGAGGTCGATCCGTACACGGCGGCCCGGCAGCTCGTGCGTGGATTCGTGCAGGAGGCGTCAGACCCATGAAAGCGGTGCTGGACCACATCGGGATCGCGGTGGACGACCTGGCCGCCGCGCTCGCGTTCTATACCGACGCTCTCGGTCTCGAAGTCGACGCCACGGAGGAAGTTCCGTCGCAGGGGGTGCGCGCGCACTTCGTGCGAGTCGGGTCCGCCTCCCTGGAGCTGCTCGAAGCGACGACGGAGGAATCGCCCATCCGGCGCTTCGTATCTCGTCGCGGCGCAGGCATACATCACATCACGCTACGGGTCGACGACCTCGCCGCGACCCTTGCGCGCCTGAAGGCGCAGGGGGTCAGGCTGGTCGACGAGGCGCCGCGCGAGGGAGCGGAGGGAGCGCTGGTCGCGTTCGTGCATCCCGCGAGCGCGCACGGTGTTCTAGTTGAACTCAAGCAGGAGAGGAGCGCCAGCCGAGGGCATCATGCACGCTGACGAACGCATTCGTATCGGCATCATCGGCGGGAGCGGCCTGTACGACATGGCCGATCTCGCGGACCGCGAGCAACGCGAGATTGCGACGCCGTTCGGCGCGCCGTCCGCGCCCTATGTGATCGGCACCCTCGCCGGTCGGCGGGTCGCGTTCCTGGCCCGCCACGGAGTCGGGCACCGGATCCTCCCGTCGGAGCTCAACTTCCGGGCGAACGTGTACGGGATGAAGACGCTCGGTGTCGAGTGGCTCGTGTCCGCGAGCGCCGTCGGGAGCCTGCAGGAGCGGTATCGGCCGCAGGACATCGTCATTCCCGATCAGTTCTTCGACCGCACGCGGGGGCGTATCGGCACGTTCTTCGGGCGCGGCCTCGCCGCGCACGTCTCGCTCGCGCACCCGGTCTGCGCGGCCCTGGGGAGGCTCGCCGGTGACGCGGCGAGCCGTGTCGGCGCGACCGTGCACCGTGGCGGCACCTATCTCTGCATGGAGGGGCCGCAGTTCTCGACCCTGGCCGAGTCGCGTCTGTACCGCTCGTGGAACATGGACGTGATCGGCATGACCAACCTGCAGGAGGCGAAGCTGGCGCGCGAGGCCGAGATCTGCTTCGCGACCCTCGCTCTGGTGACCGACTACGACTGCTGGCATCCCGACCACGATCAGGTCACCGTCGAGATGGTCATCGAGACGCTGCAGGCGAACGCGGTAACGGCACAAGGGACGATCGCCGAGCTGGTGTCGGATCTGCCCATCGAGCGGGAGTGCGAGTGCGGCAACGCGCTGGCGACGGCAATCATCACGCGCCCCGAGGCGGTCCCCCCGCAGATCCGCGGAGAGCTGGCACCCATCATCGGCAGGTACTTGTCATGACGCATCCGGTGTTGACGGTCGGCTCGGTTGCTTTCGACTCGATCCGAACGCCATTCGGGGAGGTGTCCCGCGTGGTGGGCGGGGCTGCGACGTACTTCAGCATCGCGGCGTCGTTCTTCAGCGAGGTGCGGCTGGTCGCAGTCGTCGGGGAGGACTTCGGCGAGCGCCACATGCAGGTCTTCGGCGACCGGCGCATCGACCTCGAGGGGTTGCAGCGGGTGCCGGGCGACACCTTCCGCTGGAAGGGCGAGTACAAGCTCGACCTCAACGCGCGCGAGACCATTTACACCCACCTGAACGTCTTTCAGGACTTCTCGCCACGCGTCCCCGAGCGCTTCCGTTCCACGCCGATCGTGTTCCTCGCCAACATCCACCCGGCACTGCAGATGGAGGTGCTCGACCAGATCGAGGCGCCCCGGTTCGTCGCCCTCGACACGATGAACTACTGGATCGACGGAACGCCCGCGGAGCTCGAGCGGGTCCTGCAACGGGTCGACGCCGTCGTTATCAACGACGAAGAAGCGCGGCAACTGAGCGGGAAGGCGAACCTCGTGCAGGCGGCGCGCGAGATCCGGGAGATGGGCCCGGAGCGGGTGGTCATCAAGCGGGGCGAGCACGGCGTGCTGCTGACACGCGGCGACGGTTTCTTCGCCGCACCGGGACTGCCGCTCGAAGAGGTGTGCGATCCGACCGGCGCCGGCGACACGTTCGCCGGAGGGTTCATCGGATATCTGACCGCGGCCGGCGACCTGTCCGACGACGCGGTAACGCGTGCGGCCATATGCGGCAGCGCGATGGCGTCGCTGTCGGTCGAGGACTTCGGTCTCAGCCGCTTGCTGAGCCTCACCGACGAGGACATCCGCTCGCGTTTCGAGGCCTTCCGGCGCCTGACCCACTTCGATGAGCTCGACTACTAGCGTTTCGCGCCGCGGAAGACCGCGCTGGCTCGGACGCCGGCCCGCACGACTGCTGCTGCCGTCGCTCGTCGGAGGCATTCTGCTCTGGAACGCTGCGCTGGCGGCGGCCCCGTATGCGCTGAGTCAGCGTGTCGGCGGTGCCGCACTGGTCGGCGCGACCGCCGTCTACGTGGCCGGGAGCTTCATCTGTCACCAGCGCGCGGACCGGTCCTTTCATCCATGGGGGATGAGGCTCCCGGTCTGTGGGCGTTGCGCGGGGCTGTACGCCGGGGCGCTGCTCGGCCTGCTCGGTGTCGTCTCCTGCGTGCGTGTACGGGCGACGCGCATTCTCCTCCTGGCCTCGGCAGTGCCGACGGGGGCGACGCTCGTGCTCGAGGTGTTCGGCCTCGGCGATCCCGGAAACGCCGGGCGCGCGACGGCGGCAATCCCGCTCGGTGCGGCGGTCTCCGGGTTCGTAGCCGATGCGATCCGGGGGAAGGTACACTAGAGGATATGTCCAAACGTCCGCAGGCGGCCGAGCCGGGCCGGGTCGCCGCCATCTGCGCCGTCGCCTGGGCGTGGCCCGGCGCCGGCCACCTCTGGCTGGGACGCTCGACCAAGGGGATCGTGTTCCTCGCGGCGCTGCCGCTCATGTTCGCGATCGGGCTCGGGCTGGACGGGGAGTTGTTCGCCATCGATCCCTCACAGCCTCTGGTCGCACTGGCCGGACTGGCCGATCTCGGCATCGGGGTGCCCTATCTGCTCGCACGTGCGCTGGGAGCGGGCGGCGGCGACGTGGCGGCCGGGACTTACGAGTACGGCAACACGTTTCTCATAGTTTCGGGTCTGCTGAACGCGCTGGTCGTACTGGACGCGTTCGACATCGCGCAGGGACGAAAATAGGCACGATGGCCAGCCACTTCCTCCTGATGGTGCTGTTTGCCGGGTTCGTCTCGCTCGTCTTCGCGGTGCTGATGCGCGACGAGCCCCGCGAGCAGGTACGCTTCGGGGGCGCGCTGTTCGCCGGATTCGTGCTCGCGGCGACGGTGCTGGCCTGGGTCATGTACCCGTTTCCCCTATGACCGTTTCTCCGCTCCGCCGTCCGGCTCTACCGTGGCGCCTGCTGCACGCGTGGGGGCCTGCCGCGGCCCTGATGGCGGTGATCTTCGTCGTCTCGGCGTCCTCTTCGCCACCCCGGCTGCCGGCTTCGGTTTCCGACGTCACGGCGCACGCCATCGCCTACGCCGTCCTTGCGGTGGCGGTGCTGCGGGCCTTGACCGGCGCGGACTTTTCGCGGATCACGGGCGGCGGCGTGTTGCTGGCGGTGGTGCTGACGGTTGCCTACGGACTGACGGACGAAATCCATCAGTCGTTCGTCCCCGGACGGACCCCGGAGTTGCGGGACCTGGCGGCGGATACCGTGGGGGCGGTGGCCGGTGCCGCGCTCGGATGGGCGTGGAGTATAGTTCTTGCCGTTCGAGCGAGACGCCATGCCGGATGACAATTTGCACATCGAACGGGACGGGGCCGTGGCGGTGCTCACCGTCACGCGGCCGGCCGTGCTGAACGCCCTGAACAAGGAGACGATCGCCGAGCTGGAGAGCGCGGTCGGCGCGTTGACGGCCGACGACGACGTGCGGGTGGTAGTGCTCACCGGCGCCGGCGACAAGGCTTTCATCGCGGGTGCCGACATCCGCGAGCTGGCGGCGCTCAATCCGGTGACGGCCCGGGCACTGGCGGATCGCGGGCATGCCCTGTGCCAGGCAATCGAACGGATGGGGAAGCCGGTGATCGCGGCGATCAACGGGTATGCGCTCGGCGGAGGCTGCGAGCTGGCCATGGCCTGCACGTTGCGGATCGCGGCCGAATCGGCTCGGCTCGGACAGCCGGAGATCGCGCTCGGGCTCCTGCCCGGCTACGGGGGCACGCAACGGCTGCCGCGCCTCGTCGGTCCCGGCCGCGCGCTGGAGATCATGCTGACCGGGTCGCCGATCGATGCGCAGGAAGCGTGGCGGATCGGACTCGTCAACCGGGTGCTCCCGCGCGACGAGCTGATGCCGCAAACGATGGAGCTGGCACGAAAGATCGCCGGCCAGGCGCCGATCGCGGTCCGCTACATCCTCGCCGCGGTGCGCGAGGGACTGGGAATGACGCTCCCGGACGGCTGTGCGCACGAGGCGGGCCTCTTCGGGCTGGCCGCCGCGACCAGCGACTGGCGGGAGGGTACGAGCGCCTTCCTGGAGAAACGTCCCGCGCGCTTCAGCGGCTCATGAGGGACACCCCTGTCATCGAGGGGGCGGCCGACGCCTCGGTCTTGCGGGTCGGTCTCGTCGTGTCCGCGTACCACGGGGCGATCACCGGCGCGCTGCGCGACGGCGCCCTCGCCGCGCTTCGGGATGCCGGTTCGCGCGGTGCCGGGACGGACGGGGCCGGCTCGGTGACGGTCATCGAGGTGCCGGGCGCGTTCGAGATTCCGCTCGCCGCCCGGCGCGCCGCCGAATCGGGGACATTCGATGCCATCGCGTGCCTGGGTTGCATCATCCGCGGCGAGACGCCGCATTTCGACTACCTGGCGTCGGCGGTCGCGCACGCGATTGCCACGGCGTCGCAGGCCACGGGTGTGCCGATGACGTTCGGCGTCCTGACCACCAACTCGCTGGACGAGGCCGCCGCCCGCGCCGGCGACGGTCCGTCGAACAAGGGGCGCGAAGCCGCGCTGGCCGCCGTGCAACTGGCCAACGTCATCGGCTCGCTGCCGGGGACGCTGCGTTGATCGCCGTGTCGAGTTCCGCGAGTTCCGCCGCCGGCGGGCACCCTGAAGGAAACGGGAGCGGAGCTTCTTCGTAGCAGCCTGGAAGTGGACGCTGGCGCATGTCGAACGACAGAGAGGCGATGACGATTGCCCGGTTCTTCAGGGATCGTCTCGGTGTGCGGCTTCAGAGCGCCAGATGGTCGTGGGGAGCGGCCTCGGAATCCGGCGAAGTCGTCTATCTGCGCGTCTGGGACGACCAGTTCCGCAGCGTGAAAGGGCGGCGTTGCGTCTGTCTCTGGGACCCGAAGGACGATTTGGCCGGCGACGGCGGTGAGCATCCCGGTGCTTCCGAGCGCCGGGACCATGTACAACTGATCAAGAATGGCGCCAGAGTCCTCTGCGTCATTGCCACTCCGGTCGATCGGACACATCGCGAGATCGAGTCCTTCGACGAGACCGCGCTCCTGGTCGGCGGAGCGGTGATCGGGGATTCCGCCGGCCGCCTATGGCTGGAGGACGCAGGCCGGTGCAGTTCCCCGGGCCCCGACAAGCGGCCTCGCCTGGTCAAGCGCGTCGATCGGAGCGCGTCGGAAGGGCCTTCCGCTCGACCACCGCGTCAAGACCCACCCGGCGATCTCCGGACGCCAGAGACTCGCCCGGGGAACCGGCGCGAGGGCCCTCCGGTTCGGGCAACCCCCGGGCACGAGCGACGCGAACTCGAGTCGAGCGCGGGGGCGTCGCACGCGGGTGTTCGGGCTCGCGAGACCGCTCTTCAATCGTTGCAACGGACGCTCGATGCTCCCGACGGTGTTTTTTCCTCCAGGGAGACGAAAAAGGACAGCGCGCGCGAGCGCCATCGGGCTCGCGAGGCAGCGCTCCAGTTGCTGTACCAGTGGGATGTCGGTCGCATCGGTGCGAGCGAAGTCGATGACGCTCTCGATCTGTTCTGGGCCGTACATCCGGCTCCGGAGCAGCGCCGGAGGATGGCGCTCGGCCTCGCGCGCGGCGCCGTGAGCGCGCTCCCGGAGATCGACCTGCTGATCGCGCGACACACCGACAACTGGCGGTCGGAGCGTCTGGCCGTGGTCGACCGGCTCATCATGCGTCTGGCCGTCTACGAGTTGCTCTTCGAGAAGACCCCGCCGCCGGTCGTCATCAACGAAGCGCTTGAGCTGGCCAAGACATTCAGTGGTGACCGGGCGGTTGCCTTCATCAACGGCGTGCTCGATGCCGTGCGGCGCGCAATCGTGCAGCAGGGCGAGGGCAGCGCCGTAGTGGGCTGACGGACAACACGCGGCCGAGTGAGGTGACTTCTTCATCTACGACACCGTCAACGCTGCGCGTGAAGGTGTGCGACAGCGCGAGCCGGTCCGAGGTTGCATGAGCCCAATCGAGCAGACGAGCGACGGAGAGGTTTGGTCCGGCGTGCGTTCGGCCCTGGCAAACCCGGAGCACCTCTGGAGGACCGTCAAGGGCCTGGCGAAGGAGTCAGGACTGGACCGCGCGCAGGTGGAGGACCTCCTGGTCCGCTATCGGTCCGAGATCATTCGGCGAGAGGGGAAGAGCGGCCAGAGTCGATACGCGTTGAAAGAGCGTGTCGACGAGGAACGGCAGAGGCGTGCCGATCGGCGTGCGGTCACGCAGGGTACCGCAGGGGGGCTGATCAGTGACGAGGATGCGCGGAGCAAAGTGCGCAGGTTGCTCAAGAAGGCACGGATGAATCCGGAGTTTCCGCTCGGCAGGAGGTCAACCGATGCCATTCTGAAGGCAACCAGATTGCGCCGGGATCTGGACGCCGAGCAACGGCGGGATTATCTCGAGGCTCTCCTGGACGGGCAGTCGGACATCGAAAGAACCGAGGGCCGGGAAGGGGAGATCTGGTACGCGCTGAGGGGGCGTGCCGCCGAGGCGCGTATTGACGAGCGCGACCAGAGACGCGCGAATTATGAGGCGCTCCTGGCGCTGGAGGTCGATCCGTACCCCGCCCGTTTCGACCGTTCCGACAGCGTATCGGCGGTCGTCGATGTACACGGAGGTCGGTCCGGGGAGGAACTCGAGGACGAGCGTCCGAAGACGATCACGGCTGGGCGCATCGTGGCAATCCGGAGCTTCGGGAAGGCGAACTTCCTGGTGCTGTCGGACGGGAAGTCGAGGCTGCAGGCTTACGTTCGGGAGGACTCCGTCAGCCCCCGTGATTTCGATGTGTTCAGGCTGCTCGACGTCGGCGACCTCGTCGGGGTCGAGGGCCGCATCTTTCGCACGCGCACCGACGAGCTGACCGTTTGGGCGGAGTCTCTGAGTCTTCTCGCCAAGTGCTTCGAACCGCTGCCGGAGCAGTGGTACGACACCGACGTCGAGGTCCGCTATCGGCAGCGCTACCTCGATCTGGTTGTCAATCCGGCGGCGCGGCCGGTCTTCGAGGTTCGCAGCCGCGTCATCCGCGCCATCCGCCGGTTCCTCGACAGGCGCGGCTACCTGGAGGTCGAGACGCCGATGATGCAGCCGATGGCGGGCGGCGCGCTCGCCCGGCCGTTCATCACGAAACATAACGCACTCGACCTGCAGCTCTACCTGCGGGTGGCGCCGGAGCTCTACCTGAAGCGGCTCGTCGTCGGCGGCATGGAGCGCGTCTACGAGATCAACCGCAACTTCCGCAACGAGGGGATCTCGACCCGGCACAATCCCGAGTTCACGATGCTCGAGTTCTACGAGGCCTACAGCGACTACAAGAAGCTGATGACGCTGACCGAGGAGCTGCTCGGAGCCGTGGCCGACGAAGTGCTCGAGGGGTGGGAGTGCATCTACGGCGGCGCGACCATCTCGTGGCGCACGCCGTTCGCGAGGCTGTCGTTGCGCGAGGCGGTGCGCGATGCCGTCTCGCAACGGTTGGGCCGCGACGTTTCCGGGGACGACCTCAGAGACCTGACGACGGTGAGGGAATTGGCCCGCGTTCTCGATGTCGACGTCGCGCCCGGCGCCGGTGCCGGCAGGATCGCGTTCACGCTGTTCGAGGAGCTGTGCGAGGACAGTCTCGTGCAGCCGACCTTCGTCCACGACTTCCCGACCGAGGTTTCGCCCCTGTCGAAGCAACGCCCCGGCGATCCCGAAACCGTCGAGCGCTTTGAGCTGTACATCGCCGGGATGGAGATTGCCAACGCGTTCAGCGAGCTGAACGACCCGGCGGAGCAGCGCCGGCGCTTCGAGGCCCAGAAACAGGCCCGGCGCGCCGGAGACGAGGAGGCGCACGCGATGGACGAGGACTACATCCGCGCGCTCGAGCACGGGCTGCCGCCTACCGGTGGCGAGGGAATCGGCATCGACCGCCTGGTCATGCTGCTGACCGACCGGCAGTCCATCCGCGACGTCATCCTGTTCCCCCTGCTGCGGCCGCAGGCCGGGGCGTAGCCGGCGGAGCTCCCACTGCCATGAACCTGCCCTTCGAGGTGTACGTCTCCGTTCGCTATCTCGTGGCGCGCCGCAAGCAGGCGTCGATGGCGAGCACGTCGCTCATCTCGGTACTGGGAGTCACGGTCGGGGTCACCGCGCTGATCGTCGCCCTGGCCCTGATGACGGGCCTGCAACAGGAGTTGCGCGACAGGATCGTGGGCGCCCAGGCCCACGTGTACGTCTGGAAGGTGGGGGGCTTCGACGACTACGAGGCCGAGGCACGCATCCTGGCCGCCCTGCCGCGGGTCGAGGCGGCCGCGCCGGCGATCCAGGGCAAGGCGCTGGCCCGCACCCGGGACGGCGAGGTCTTCATCAACGTGAAGGGCATCGATCCGCGGCTGGAGGAAACGGTCTCCGGACTCGCGGAGGCGGTCGAGCGCGGGAGCCTGTCGGCGCTGACCGCCTACGACGGGCCGGCGCTGGGCGGCGTGGTGATCGGCGCCGAGCTCGCCCGCGATCTCGGTGCGTTCGTCGGCGACGAGATCAGCTTGGTGACCGCGGCCAGCGGGACGCTCTCCCCGATGGGCGTGCTGCCCCGGCCGCGCCGCATGGAGGTGGTGGGCATTTTCCGGCTGGGGCTGCTCGACTACGACACGGCTTACGGTTTCGTCGCGCTGGATGCGGCCAAGCGGCTGTTCAGAACGGACCGCGTCGGGATGATGCAACTGCGCGTGGACGACCCCTACGCGGCGTATGGCGTGGCGGAAGCGCTGCCGGGGCAACTCGGCGAGAGCTACCTGACCGACGACTGGTCGCGTCTGAACTCGTCGCTCTTCGAGGCGCTCTCCCTGGAGAAGATGGCCATCTCGATTGCCATCGGCCTGATCGTCCTGGTCGCCACCCTGAACATCGTCTCGTCGCTAATCATGCTCGTCATGGAGAAGAGCCGCGACATTGCGATTCTCAAGACGATGGGGGCCGGCGCCCGGGTCGTGCGCCGCATCTTCGTGCTGCAGGGCGCGATCATCGGCCTCGCCGGGACGACCGCCGGCGCCGTCGCCGGTTACGTCATCTGCACGGTGATGGACCGTTACCGGCTCCTGCGGCTGCCGATGGACGTGTATCAGGTGACCTACGTGCCCTTCATCATCGAGCCGCTCGACTTCTGGGTCGTGCTGCTGATCGCAAACGTCGTCTGCCTTCTGGTGACGCTGCATCCGTCCCGCCACGCGGCCCGGATAGACCCGGCCGAGGCGTTGCGCTACGAGTGACGGTGGCGCCGAGGTCTGCTGCCATGCCGTTTCTCGTCGTGCAGGGACTGTCGAAGTCGTATCGCATGGGGGACCGGGAGTTGCCGGTGCTGCGCGATCTGGACCTGGACGTCGAAGCCGGAGAGATGGTCGCGATCGTCGGGGCGTCGGGCGTCGGAAAGAGCACCCTTCTGCACCTGCTCGGCGGCCTCGACCGCGTCCGGGAGGGACGCATTCACGCCGGTGAAGTAGAGTTGACGGCCCTCGACGACGACGCCCTGGTCGCGTTCCGGAACCGGAGCGTCGGTTTCGTCTTTCAGCTCCACCACCTGCTCCCGGAGTTCTCGGCGCTCGAGAACGTGGAGATGCCGTTGCGCATCGCCCGGCGGCCGGCGGAGCAGGTCCGCGAGCGGGCGGCGGCCGTTCTGCGCGAGGTCGGGCTCGGCGACCGCCTCGATCACCGGCCAGGCCTCCTGTCGGGAGGGGAGCAACAGCGGGTGGCGATAGCCCGCGCGCTGGTGATGCGGCCGGCGCTGCTGCTCGCTGACGAGCCGACCGGCGATCTCGACGAGTCCACCGGCGCCCAGATTCACGACCTGCTGCGCGATATGCACCGGGCGTGCGGACTGACGTCGGTGGTGGCGACCCACAACAATCGGCTGGCCGCCGCGTGCGACCGCGTGCTCCGCCTGGCCGGCGGGCGGCTGGTCGCGGCGTGAGGGCGTGCGGCGTCCGGCTGCTCGCACCGACCGGTACCTTATAATCGAGGCTCACCCGGGCGCTGGCCATCAGGCGTCGGAGCAGTCGACATGTTCGAGCGATACACCGAACGGGCACGGCGTGTCTTGTTCTTTGCACGCTACGAGGCGAGCCAGCTCGGGAGCATCTCGATCGAGACCGAGCATCTGCTGCTCGGACTGATTCGTGAAGGAAAGGGGCTGACGAGCCGCATTTTCGCCCGCTCGCGCTTGTCCCTGGAGAACATCCGCAAGGAAATCGAGGGTCGCACCGTCTTTCGCGAGAAGGTTTCCACGTCGGTCGAGATTCCCTTCAGCGCGGAGACGAAACGCGTGCTCCAGTTCGCCGCCGAGGAGGCGGACCGGCTGTTGCACAACTACATCGGGACGGAGCACCTCCTGCTCGGCATCCTGCGCGAGGAGCGGTCCGTGGCGTCGACCATCCTGTCCGAGAAGGGAATGCGGCTCAACGCGGTCCGCGAGGACATCGTGCAGCTCCTGAACGAGAAGACCACGGTGACGCGCGTCAAGGAGACGCCGCTGCTGGCCGAGTTCAGCCGCGATCTGTCGGATGCCGCGCTCAAGAACCGCCTCGATCCGCTGGTCGGGCGGGCCGTGGAGCTCGAGCGCGTGCAGCAGGTGCTGTGCCGCCGGACGAAGAACAACGCGGTGCTCATCGGCGAGCCCGGGGTCGGCAAGACCGCCATCGTCGAGGGGTTGGCGCAGCGCATCGCATTCGGCGACGTGCCGCATTTTCTGGCAGACAAGCGGCTCCTTGCCCTCGACATCCCGCTGATCGTGGCAGGCACGAAGTACCGCGGGCAGTTCGAGGAACGCCTCAAGGCGATCATGAAGGAGCTGACCGAGAACCCGAACATCATCGTGTTCATCGACGAGTTGCACACGCTGGTGGGTGCGGGCTCGGCCGAGGGCTCGCTCGACGCGGCGAACATCCTCAAGCCGGCCCTGTCGCGCGGCGAGATTCGGTGCATCGGGGCCACGACGCCCGCGGAGTATCGGAAGTACATCGAGAAGGACCGGTCACTCGAGCGGCGGTTCCAGGCCGTCAAGGTCGACCCGCCCACCGAGGACGAATCGCTGGAGATTCTGAGCCGGATCAAGGAGCGTTACGAGAGCTACCACCGCGTGGCGTACTCGCAGGAAGCCATGGAGGCGGCGGTCTTCCAGTCGAACCGCTACATCACCGACCGCTTCCTGCCGGACAAGGCGATCGATCTCATCGACGAGGCGGGAGCGCGCGCAAAACTCCGTGCGGCGGGGTACAGCGAGGAATTCAGCGAGATCAACAGGAATATCCGCGTCGCGGTCGAGCAGATGGAGAGCGCCACGGCGCAGAAGGACTACGAGCGGGCCCAGTTCTTCCGCGAGCAGGAGGTGCTCGCGCGGGAGAACCTGCAGGTGGTCCGAGAGAAGTTCGATGTCCAGGCGGGCGGCCAGCCGGTGGAGGTGGGCCGGCAGGACATCGACGAGGTCGTCTCCAAGTGGACCGGCGTTCCGCTGACCAGCATCAACCAGGACGAGAGCGCGAAGCTGCTGCGGATGGAGGACGAGCTGCACCGCAGGGTCATCAGCCAGGAGCGGGCGATCTCGGCGCTCGCCCGCGCCATTCGTCGCTCGCGCGCGGGTCTCAAGTCGCCTCACCGGCCGGTGGGCAGCTTCGTGTTCCTCGGACCGACCGGCGTCGGCAAGACGGAGCTGGCGCGGGCGCTGGCCGGCTTTCTCTTCGGCAGCGATACCGCGCTCGTACGGTTCGACATGTCGGAGTACATGGAGAAGCATTCCGTCTCCAAGCTCATCGGGTCGCCGCCCGGGTACGTGGGGCACGACGAGGGCGGCCAGCTCACCGAGAAGGTCAAGCGGCACCCCTACTCGGTCGTTCTGCTCGACGAGATCGAGAAGGCGCATCCGGATCTCTTCAACATCCTGCTGCAGGTGTTCGAGGATGGCCATCTCACGGACGGTCTGGGCAATCGCGTCGACTTCAAGAACACGATCGTCATCATGACGTCCAACATCGGGGCGCGTCACATCCAGAAGAAGGCGTCGGTGGG
The DNA here is from genome assembly GCA_958296065.1 of Vicinamibacterales bacterium. Classification (GTDB taxonomy): domain Bacteria; phylum Acidobacteriota; class Vicinamibacteria; order Vicinamibacterales; family UBA8438; genus WTFV01. Next base: position 40,520 of record CATQHX010000027.1, read on the forward strand.
ATTCCAGTCTTCGAGCGCGACAGAGATCCAGCGCAGCGTGACCGACCTCGTGCTCGGGGAGGTCAAGCGGACGTTCAACCCCGAGTTCGTGAATCGGGTCGACGAGATCATCGTTTTCGAGGCGTTGACCGACGACGATCTGTGCGAGATTCTCCGGATGCTGGTACAGCAACTGAATGAGAACCTCGCCGGCCGCGACCTGCGGATCACGCTTACGCCGGAGGTCATCGACTGGATCATCGACCTGACCTGCAAGGACCGCTCCTACGGTGCCCGGCCCTTGCGGCGGGCGATCCAGCGTCACATCGAGGATCCGTTGTCGGAAGAGTTGATCAGTGGGCGTCTCGAGTCCGGGGAGGTCGAGGTGTATCTCGACGGGGGCGTGCTCGCCTACCGCGCCGTGGACGACGTGGACGAGCAGGTCGAGGGCCGATGCCTCGTGTAGGAGCCCGTGATGCACGCCGCGTGCCGACCGAGACCGGGTTCGGAGCGTCCAAAGATCTCGTAAAATGGCATAAGGATCCGTTCGTCACGTGGCGCGTGCCCGTGCTGGCCGGATCGGCGGGGATCGGGGATTCGCAGGCCGGGGCCGCTGGTGTCCCACGGGTGAACAGCGATGCAGGCTAATCAGCGAACGGGACATGCGAAGGGGGTCGGGGCGCGTATCGGCGCCGCGACGCTGGTATTCGCGGCGGCTCTGGCGACGGGCGCAGCGCCCGCGGAAGGGCAGCCGTCCATCTTCGGGACGTCGCAGCAGCAGGCGCCATCCATCTTCGGCGGGGCGCCGGAGCCGCCCCGTCCTTCGCTGCCGCCTACCGATTCGCCGGTCCTGCTCCAGAACATCGCGATCCAGTTTCCGACGCAGGGGAACGTGGCCGGCGTGGACTACAACACGTACCTCTACTACATGGAGATCAAGGATCAGGTCAGTCTGCCGTCGCAGCAGAAGTGGGTGCCCTACACGGACGAGACGGTGGAGATGATCCTCGCCGACTACCAGCGCCTCTGGGACACCGGATTCCTGAACGATCTCTGGGTCGAGGTGATCGACACGCCCTACCCCAACGGCGTGCCCGCCAAGACCGTCGTCTTCAACATGGAAGAGCGCGAGCGGGTGAAGATCGTCACCTACGAGGGCTCGGAGGTGCTGAAGACCGAGGACATCCTGGAGAACCTCGAGCAGCAGGGCATTGCCCTGCGGATGGATTCGTTCATCGATCCGGAGACGATCCGGCGCGTCAAGGCGGTGATCCGGCAGGGCCACCAGGCCCAAGGGTACATGTTCGCGGAGGTCGACCACGTCGTCGAGGAGCTTCCCGGCGGGCCGAAGCTGGTGCGCCTGACCTTCAACATGACGGAGGGGCCCAAGGTCCAGGTGCACGAGATCGACTTCATCGGCAACGAGGCGATGAGCGACCGCCGCCTGCGCGGGAGGATGAAGAAGATCAAGCAGCGCTGGTGGCTCTCGTGGATGACCGGACGGGGCACCTACAAACCGGAGGAGTACGAAGAGGACGCGGTGGCGATCGAGGGGTACTACCGCGACCAGGGCTACATCACGGCGCAGGTGGGCCAGCCGGAACTGGACTACCTGGAATTGTCCGAGGACGGAGAGACCCGCGGCCTGCGTCTCCGGATCCCGGTGGACGAAGGGGAGCGGTATCGAATCGGCGAGGTCGACTTCGCCGGCAACGAGATCCTGCTCGAGGCGGGATTGCGCAGGATCTTCGAGGACATCGAGCCGGGGGACTACTACAGCGAAGGCGACGTGCGCAAGGGTTTCGACGATGCCCGCGAGCTGTACGGCTCGCTCGGCTACTACGAGATGACCCTGGCGCCCGAGCTCAGCCCCCGGACGGAAGAGGGTGAAGCGGCGAGGGTCGCCGATGCCGAACGCGAGGCGAACGGTGACGGCGAGGCGAACGGCAACGGTAACGGCGATGGCTACGCGAACGGCAACGGCAGCGGCGACGGCTATGCGAACGGCGATGGCAATGGAGAGGAGAACGGCGGCGGCGCGGGCGTCGTCGCACCCCGTCCGTTGCGGGTCGAAGGCGACCCTGTCGTCGACGTCACGATTCGCGTGCAGGAAGGCGAGCAGTACTTCATCAACCGGATCGAGTTCGCTGGGAACCAGACCACTCACGACGAGGTCATCCGACGCGAACTGCAGGTGGCCGAAAACGCGGTTCTCAACACCGAAGCGCTCAAGCACAGCGTGCGGCGGCTCAATCAGCTCGGCTTCTTCGAGCCCGTCGAAGAAGAGGGCGTGAGCATCGAGAAGGTGGAGTCCGTCGAGAACGAAGTCAACCTCACTTTCGATCTCACCGAGACCAACCTCAACCAGTTGACCTTCGGGGCCGGCTATTCGCAGTTCGATGGTGTGTTCGGCCAGGTCTCGTTCCAGACCACGAACTTCATGGGGCGGGGAGAGACGCTCGGTGTTTCCGTGCAGCGGGGGCAGTGGGCCAACAACTCACAGTTGTCGTTCACGCGCCCCTACAACTTCGGACGCCCAATCTCGCTCGGCACGCAAGTCTTCTCGCGGGAGATCGACTGGTTCAGCTTTCGGGAGAAGACGGTCGGCGGGTCTGCGACCTTCGGCATACCGCTCGCCCTCTTCACCCGCATGTTCCTGACCTACAGCCTGGAGAACTCGGAGGCGAGCGTCAGCGAGTACTTCGGGCGGAACATCGATCCGGGCTACCTGGCGGCGTACAATCCGTTCTTTGCCGATGCCCTGCTGCTCGGGAGCGACGGTCACCGCACGGTCAGCAAGGTCACGCCGCAACTCCGGCACAACACGGTCGATCACCCGATCTTTCCGAGTCAGGGGAAGAACCTGTCCCTGGCGCTCGAACTCGCGGGGGCGGGAGGCAACACCAAGTTCGTGAAGCCGATCCTGGAGGCGACTCTCTACACGCCGCATACGGGTCGGACCATCTTCGGGGCCCGGGTACAGTACCGTCATCTGCAGGCCGCGAATCCGGATCTGATCCCGGTGTTCGAGCGGCTCTGGCTCGGCGGCGAGTACTCGATCCGCGGATTCGACATCCGGCGGGTCGGTCCGACGTTGTCGGAGATCAATCCCGACGTCCCGAACGATACCTACACGGGACTGGTCGTCATGGGCGGCAACAAGAGCCTGCTGTTCAACGTCGAGTACCAGTTCGTGCTCGGCGGCCCCGTACGGCTTGTGACGTTCTACGACGCCGGGCAGGTGCAGGACTTCGGTCGCGAGTTCCGGATGGACGACTTCCGCACGTCCACCGGCATCGAGTTGCGCTTCTTCATGCCGATGCTGAACGTGCCGTTCCGGCTGATCTACTACTACAACCCGCAGGTGGAAGGCATCTTCAACGATCGCTATCAGCCGCAGGAACGACACGGATTCCGTTTTGCGATGGGTACGACTTTCTGACGACCCAATAGGATCCACGTTTCAGTTGTCAACCATTCGGCTGCGCGGGCAGGCGACCGTGCGCCCCATGAGGACTACCAGATGAGATTCGCTGTCCTGACCATGTTGATCGCCGGTGCCCTGTCCGGGGTCACCGCCACTCCCGCGGCCGCGCAGGCCCCGTCATCCCTGCCCTTCCCGGCCGGTACGAAGTACGCCTTCGTGGATCTTCAGCGTATCGTCGCCGAGTCGGTTCATGGTCAGAGCGCCAATGCGCAGGTGCAGCAATTGCTCGAGCAGAAACGGAACGAGATCGAGGCGCGGCAGGCCACCCTGCAGACCCAGATCGACGCCAAGAATCAGAGCCTCCTGCAGATGCAGCAACGCCTCGCGCAAGGCGAGACGGTCATGAGCCTTGACGCCCGTCAGGCCCTGGGCCGCGACATCGCCCGGTTGCAGGTCGACATACAGCGCGACACCGAGGATGCCCAGGCCGAGATGCAGCGCGTGACGCAGGACGCCGACGCGGAGGTGACCGAGCTGCAGCAGAGACTCCAGGTGGAACTCGACTCGAGGCTGGGCCCCGCACTGCAATCCGTGGCGGGCGCACGTGGAATCGACTTCATTCTGAACTCCGCAGGGCTGGTTTGGGCGAACCCGGCACTCGACCTGACGCAACTGGTCATCGACGACCTGAATCGACGCTGATGGCGCACAGCCGGTTGAGTCCTGGTGGGCGGGGCACGGCAGTAGCGGCCGTCGCCGGGTGGACGGCGCGGGTGCGCCCTTGTAGACTGGCGCTCGCGCTCGCGTGAGCCCGTACACACGTGCCTCTCGACATACCAGTCGTTCTCGATCGTCTCAGCCATCGCTATCCGTCGCTGCTCGTCGACAGCGTCGTCGAGCATGAGCCGGGCCGCCGCGTACGCGCGGTGAAGAATGTCACCGTCAACGAGGAGTACTTCCAGGGACATTTCCCGGGAAACCCGTTGATGCCCGGCGTCATGATGATCGAGACGCTGATGCAGGCGGCTACATTGCTCCTGCTGGGTCTGCAGAGCGACGTTCCGACCGGACGGGCGGCGTTGCGCGGCGTCAACAATGCGAAGTTCCGCAAGCAGGTGTTCCCCGGTGACCGTCTCTGCCTCGACGTGATGCTTCGCAGCCGGGACGAAGGGGTGGCCGTGCTCCGGGGCGTGGCGACAGTCGCGGGCCAGATGGTGGCGGAAGCGGAGTTGCTGGTCGGCATCGAGGAATCCACATACATCGACAAGACCGCCAAGGTCCATCAGGATGCCGTGCTGGGACCCGATACCGTCGTCGGACCGAATGCCATCGTCGGGGCCGGTGTCCGCATGGGGCGCGGTTGCCGGGTCGGCGCTTCGGCCATCGTGGACGGCGACACCGAGTTGGGTGACGAGTGCGAGATTTTTCCGTTTGCCTCCGTCGGGCTGATTCCACAGGACCTCAAGTACGAGGGCGAGGAGACGCGCCTCGTAATCGGCCACCGGAACGTGATACGGGAGTTCGTCACCATCCATCGAGGGACCCGCGGCGGCGGTGGGTTGACTCTTGTCGGCAACGACAACGTGTTCATGGCCTATGCGCATGTTGCACACGATTGCATCGTCGGCAACAAGACCATCTTCGGCAACGGAGCCACGCTCGGCGGACACGTGATGGTGGAGGACGAGGCGACGATCAGCGCCTTCTCCGGCGTTCACCAGTTCTGCCGCGTCGGCCGGCAGGCGTTCATCGGCGGCTACAGCGTGGTCACCATGGACGCACTGCCGTACGGCAAGACGGTCGGCAACCGGGCTCGGGTGTACGGCGTGAACACGATCGGACTCCAGCGTCGCGGCGCCTCGCCCCAGACCATCGCCCAGTTGAAACGGGCCTATCGCTACCTGCTGCAGTCCAAGCTCAACACGACCCGGGCACTGGCGCGCATCGACACCGATCCGGGCCTGGACCGTCCCGAGGTGCGTTACCTGGTGGAGTTCATCCAGACCTCCAGGCGGGGCGTCAACCTGCGCCGGCCGGCCCGGCGGGTGGAGCCGGTCGTGGTCGAGGACTAGGAGTTTGCGCCGTGGAACGCAACGCAGTGAGTTCTGAGGCGCGGACTCCTGGAGTGGGGGGGATGGGCCGAAACGCCGAGCCGGCGAGGCGTTTCGGGGCGCTAGGAGTCTGCGCCGCAGAAACGCAACGGAGTGAGCTTATGCGGCGCAGACTCATGGAGCGGGGGGGATGGGCCGCAACGCCGAGTCGGCGAGGCGTTTCGGGGCGCTAGCCGGGGCAGCGGGCCGTCCATGCGCATCGGCTTGATCGCGGGCAACGGCCAGTTCCCCTTCCTGGCACTCGATGCCGCGCGCAGCCTCGGGCACGACGTCACCATAGTCGCGATTCGCGAGGAGGCCAGCCCCGCCATGGAAGCGGCGGCGGCCAGCGGGCCGCCGGCGGACTTTCACTGGGTATCGCTGGGCCAGCTCGGGCGCTGCATCGACATCCTCAAGCGCGCCAACGTCACCCGTGCCCTGATGGCGGGCCAGGTCAAGCACACTCGTATCTTCTCGGGCATCGTGCCGGATCTCACCCTGCTTTCGGTGCTCCGCCGGTTGAGCACACGCAACACCGACGCCCTGATCTCGGCGGTGGCCGATGTGCTCGGCTCGCACGGAATACAGCTCGTCGACTCGACCGCGTTCCTCGAGCCGCTTCTCGCGCGGTCCGGCACGCTCACGGAGAGGAACCCGACCGACGAGGAGCGCGGCGACCTAGAATTCGGATACGGGATGGCCGACGCGATTGCCGGACTCGATATCGGCCAGACCATCGCGGTCCGGCAGCGCGCGGTAGTCGCGGTCGAGGCCATGGAGGGCACCGACGAGGTAATCGCCAGAGCGGGTCGGCTGGCCGGCCCGGGAGTCTGCGTCATCAAGGTCGCCAAGCCGAATCAGGACATGCGATTCGACGTGCCGGTCGTCGGCGTCGCCACGATCGACGCACTCGGCGCGGCTGGTGCCACGGTGCTGTCGGTCGATGCCGGGAAGACCGTCGTGCTCGACGGGGGCCGGGTGTTCGAAGCTGCCAACGCGGCGGGAGTGGCCGTTGTCGGGCGGGTTGTCGGTGCCGGGGCGTCGTCATCATGACGGTGCCGGCGTTTCGTGCGGCAGTGGTCGGCGTCGGTCACCTGGGACGGCATCACGCCCGTATTCTCGGGGCGGCCCCGGAGGTGGATCTCGCCGCGGTGGTCGATCTCGACCCGGGACGGGCACAAGCGGTCGCGGCGGACGTCGGAACCGTCGCCGTCCGGGACGTTCGCGAGATCGAGCCGCCCGTCGACGGGGTCGTGGTGGCGGTGCCGACGAAGGACCACATGCGCGTCGGCCTGCCGCTGCTCGATAACGGCGTGGCGGTGCTGGTCGAGAAGCCGATAGCCGCGTCGATTTCGGAAGCCGACCGGATGATGGAGGCCGCGGCCGCGTCCGGGGCGACCCTGGCGGTGGGGCATACCGAGCGGCACAACCCCGCGGTTGCCGCGGCCTTGCCGCTGATTTCGGAACCACGGTTCATCGAGGTGCACCGCCTCGCGAGCTTTCAGCCGCGCAGTCTCGACATCGATGTGGTGTTCGACGTCATGATCCACGATCTGGATGTCGTGCTGTCCTGTGTCGGCTCGGAGCCGGTGTCGATCGAGGCCATCGGGGTGCCGGTGCTCAGCTCCCGGATAGACATTGCGAACGCCCGCTTGCGCTTTCGGAACGGCTGCATCGCGAACCTGACGGCCAGCCGGATCAGCCGGGATCGGGTCCGCAAGCTGCGAGTGTTTCAGCCGCACGCGCTCGTCTCGGTAGACTATGCGGAACAGCAGGTAGAGATCTGGAAGGTCAAGAAGGGCGACGGCGAGCAGGTCGCTATCGAGGGGGGGCGGGTAGCCGTGGCGAGCGCCGAACCACTCGAGCGCGAGTTGAACGACTTCGTGCGCGCCGTGCAACGGCGGACGTCCCCGCGCGTGACCGGAGCCGACGGGCGGCGCGCCCTCGCAGTCGCCCAGCGAATCGCGGACGCGATGGCGGACAGCAGCCATCCGGCACCGCGGCACGGAGTCGAATGACCGACGCATCCTGGTTCGAGGCGGTCGGCGACAAGCTGCGGGACGGTGTCTCGCTGTCGGAGTCCGAGATCGCGGTGCTGTCGGAGACGCGCGACCTCGTGCGTCTCGGCGCGCTGGCAGATGAACGGCGACGCAGGTTGCGCGGTGACCGGGCCACCTTCGTACGCGTGGCGGAAGCGACCACCACGGATGCGGTCGAAGTGGGCGTTCCGCGGCAAGCGGGCGAGTTGCGCCTCGCCGGATGTCCCGCCACGGACAGCCTCTTGCTGCAGTCCGTTCGCGAGGCCGCGCGCATCGCGGGCGACGTGCCGGTGAGTGGTTTCGCGCTCGACGAGCTCGTGGACCTCTGCCGTAGGGATGTCGCCCGCTTCGATGACCTGGTAGCGGCGTTGCGGACCGAGGGGCTGGCGTACATCGCCGAGGCGCGCGTCGAGCGCACCGAGGATCCGGCCTGGGTGGCGCGAGCGTCGGCGGCGGGGGTGCCCGTGGCACGCTGGACGGTGTGCGATCAGGCGGCTGACGGCAACAGTGCGCTGCAGCGTGTCGCTCGCTGGGGCGGCGATGCGGCCGTGCCGGCCCTGGCGCCGCTCTCGCGAACCCTGTCGGAGAAGCCGTCGACCGGGTACGAGGATGTCCGGCGGGTTGCGCTGGCGCGGCTGCTGGTCGACAATATCGATTCGATTCAGGTGGACTGGCGACGTTACGGGCCGCAGTTGGCGCAGGTGGCGCTGACGTTCGGAGCGGACGACATCGACGGGGTCTCTCCGGGGGATTCGGAGGAACACGGAACCCGCCGTTCGACGCTCGGGGAAATCACGCGGAATATCCGCGCGGCGTGCTTGGTTCCGGTCGAACGCGACGGCCGTTTCAGAACGCTGCGCACGCATCACCAATGAGTGCCATCCGTGTCGGAGTCGTCGAGTATCTGAACGCGAGACCGCTCGTCCACCGGTTGGATGCTCGCCCGGACCTCTTCTCGTTACAGTACGACGTGCCAGCCCGTTGCGCGGCGCTGCTGCACGATGCATCGGTCGATCTCGCCCTGTTGCCGGCGATCGAGTACTTGCGGCGACCCGGCTATCGGGTGGTGCCGGACATCGCGGTGGCATCGACCGGACCGGTGGCCTCGGTTGCGCTCTTCACGACGCGGCCGACAGCGGCGATCCGGTCCATCGCCATCGATTCGAACTCGCGGACCGCGGTGGCCCTGCTCCGTGTCCTGTGCGCGCAGTGGTTCGAGATCGAGCCCAAGTTCGTCACGATGCATCCGGACCTGAAGCCGATGCTCAAGCGGTGCGACGCGGCGCTCCTGATCGGCGACATTGCCCTGTTCACCGAACACGAGACGGTCGTCGACCTCGACAAGATCGACCTGGGCGAGGAGTGGACGGCCATGACCGGACTGCCGTTCGTCTGGGCCTTCTGGGCCGGTCGCGGCGATGCGGTCCGGCCGGAACACGTGCAGGCGTTGCGCACCGCGCGCGATGCCGGTGCCGCTGCAATCGACGAGGTGGTGGCCGCGCACGAGACCGGCGACGAGGAGCAGGCCGAGCTGGCCAAGGAATACCTGCGGAACAATGTGCAGTTCGCTCTGACCGAGGACGGCCGCGCGGGGGTGAAGCGGTTCTTCGATGCCGCCGCCGAGATCGGCATCGTCCAGCAGACGGACGCGCTGCGGTTCTTCGACGCATGACCAGTCGCCGGATCGACGATGCCGTGCGGCGTGTGCTGGACGGTGGGCGCTTGGGTCCCGCCGACGCGCTCGTCCTCTACACGGACCTGTCGACGAACGAGCTTGGACAGTTGGCCGACGCTGTCCGCGCGGCACGCCATCCGGATCGGATCGTCACCTACATCATCGACCGCAACGTCAACTACACGAACGTCTGCGTGGCGCGGTGCAATTTCTGCGCGTTCTATCGGGAGGTGGGCGCGACGGACGGCTACGTGCTCGGCTTCGACGAGATTTTCGCCAAGATCGACGAAACCATCGCGGTCGGCGGGATGCAACTGCTCTTGCAGGGCGGACACAATCCGGATTTGCCGCTCGCGTGGTACGAGGATCTGTTCCGGGCGGTCAAGACGCGCCATCCGGACTTCAAGCTGCACGCGCTCTCGCCTCCGGAGGTGATTCACCTGTCGCGCCTGTCGCAGCTCCCGGCCCGAACGGTCATCGATCGGCTGGTCGCGGCCGGGCTCGACAGCATTCCGGGCGGCGGCGCCGAGATTCTCGTCGATCGCGTCCGGAAGCACTTGAACTGCTACGGCAAGGCGACGGCCACCGAGTGGATCGACGTGATGCGGCACGCCCATGAAGCCGGTCTGCGAACAACCGCGACGATGATGTACGGCACGGTGGAGCGCCCCGACGAACGAATCGAGCACCTGTTGCGCCTGCGGGAGCTGCAGGACGAGACGGGCGGTTTCACGGCGTTCATCACATGGAGCTTCCAGCCGTCGAATACCGAGCTGGGGGGCGTCGGGGCCACCGGTGTCGAGTACCTGCGGACCCTTGCGCTCGCACGCCTGGTGCTCGACAACTTCGACAACCTCCAGGCGTCCTGGGTGACGCAGGGCGGCAAGGTGGGGCAGTTGAGCCTCGCGTACGGTGCCAACGACATGGGCAGCGTGATGATCGAGGAGAACGTCGTGCGCTCGGCCGGTGCCGCCTACTGCATGGACGAGGTGGAGATCGTACGCAACATCGAGGATGCCGGGTTCGTTCCGAAGCGCCGCGACATGCAGTACAAGACGCTCGGCGATCCGGTCTTCCGCGAGCGGCAGGTGCCGCGCATGACCGCGCTGGCCACCGCCCGCGATGCGGGAGACACGTCCGTGCCGGTCGAGCTCGATCGCTATCCGGCGCGGAGCCTGGCCGGCAAGCGGCGCCAGTCGGCATGAGCCTCGCGGGGCGCACGCGGTACCACGCCCGCTGGGTGGTGCCGATCGTCTCTCCTCCGATCGAGCATGGCTGGGTAGAGGTAGAGGGCGGCGTCATTCGGGCGGTTGGCGACGGCCGATTCGCTCGGCGGAACGGCGTCGCCCACGGCATCGACCTGGGATGCGTCTGCCTCCTGCCCGGTCTGGTCAACGCCCATACCCACCTCGAGCTCTCGGCACAGCGTGGCGCGGTGCGTCCGGCGAGATCGATGCCGGCCTGGGCTGCGGCGCTACTGCGGCGCCTGGAGCATGAGCCGCCGGGGGAACGGTCCGAGGCGATCAACGTCGCGATCGATGAGATGTACCGCGCCGGGACGGCACTGGTCGGCGACATCGCCAACACGCTGGACTCGGTGGCCCCGTTGGAGGCGGGTCCGCTCGATGCCATGGTCTTTCGCGAGGTTCTCGGCTTCGACGTGTCGGCGGATGGGGCAGAGGCGACGGCCGCAGAACTGGCAGCGCTCGCGTCTCGACCTTCCGGAGCGCGCGTGAGCCTGCGTGGTGCGGCCCATGCGCCGTACTCGGTGTCGCCCGCGTTGTTCCGCGCCATGGTGGCCCGCGTGCCCGGACCGCGGTCGGTTCATCTGGCGGAGTCGCTGGAGGAATGCGAGTTTCTCCGCTCGGGGAGCGGGGCCTGGCGGAACATCCTCGAGGCGCGCAAGCGGTGGGATCCAGGGTGGCAGCCGCCGCGCTGCGGGCCGGTGGAGTATCTGGATTCCGTGGGATGGCTTCGGGACGACTCGTTGCTCGTTCACGGCGTGCAGCTCACGCGGGCGGAGATTCGCCGGGTGGCCGAGTCCGGCGCCACCATCGTGACCTGTCCGCGGAGCAACGCCTGGACCGGCGCCGGGGTTCCGCCGGTTGCCGCTTTCTATGCGGCCGGCGCCGCGGTGGCCGTAGGCACCGACAGCCTCGCGAGCGCTCCCGACCTCAACGCCTTCGCAGAACTGACCCATCTGCGCGGTATCGCGCCGGAGGTCCCGGCTCGGAGCATTCTCCGCAGCGCCACGCTCACCGGTGCGGTCGCGCTCGGCCGGGGGCGCACGCACGGAGCCATCGAGCCTGCACGTCGCGCGGCGCTCATAGCGGTGCAGATGACGGGGACCGTGCGGGATGTGGAAGAATACCTGTTGACGGGGATTGTCCCGGAGCAGATCGCCTGGATTGACCAGGCGCACGAAGGCAGCGACGCGCCGCGCTGCTCCGGGTCGGCGTAGCTTTTTCCGGTCGCGTCGCGCGGCCGCTGCTCGCACGCACGCATGCTGTCTCGGATTCGCACCTACGGGTCGTTCATTCGGTTCGGCCATACCGTCTTCGCGCTGCCGTTCGCGTTGTGCGGCGCCCTGCTGGCCGGTCTGGAGGTCGATCTCGCGTGGGTCCGCGTCGCGTGGATCGTGCTGGCGATGTTCACCGCGCGCACGGCCGCCATGGCGTTCAACCGACTCGTCGACGCGCGCTACGATGCGCTGAATCCGCGGACGCAGGGCCGTGAGTTGCCGCGGGGGAGGATCTCGCGCCGCGAGGCCCGGACCATAGTGGTCCTGGCCGCGGCGGCTTTCGTGGCGGTCACCTATCCTCTGGGTCCGGTCTGCTTCGCGCTGTCGCCGGTGGCGCTGGCCATCGTATTCTGGTACTCGTTGGCAAAGCGGCACACGGCTTACACGCAGCTCTTCCTCGGATTGGCGCTGGCCGTCGCCCCGGTGGGCGGCTGGTTGGCGGCCGGCGGCGGTTGGAGCTGGACGCCCTGGTTGCTTGCACTGGCAACCGGCGCCTGGGTCGCGGGTTTCGATGTGATCTACGCCTGTGAGGACATCGACTTCGACCGCCGCCACGGCCTCCGGTCGATCCCGGCGCGGTTCGGGATCGAACGGGCATTGCGCCTCTCGCGCCTGTTTCACGTCGTGACCGTCGCAGGGTTGGCCCTGCTGGCCTGGATGGCCCCATTGGGGCCTGTCTACCTGGTCGGGGTGGGTGGGGTCGCCGTGCTGTTGGCGTACGAGCAGTCTCTGGTGAGCGCAGCCGACCTGTCGCGTGCGAAGCAGGCGTTCGACCTGAACGGTTACGTCGGCATCCTGTACCTGGTTGCGACCGCGGCGGCCATCCATGTCCGATAAGCCGCTGCGCGTCGTGGTCGGCATTACGGGTGCGAGCGGGGCTCTGTACGCGGTACGTACCGTGGCGGCGTTGTTGACCGCGAGCGTCCGCGTGGATCTGGTGGTGTCGGACTTCGGGCGGCGTCTGCTGACCGAGGAGCTGGGAACGGAAGCGGCGGTCGACCGCTTGGTGGCGTATCTGGCGGCACGCTACGGCGTGGTCGCGGGGACCGAGGCGCTTGCGGTCCACCGTAACCGGGATCTCGGCGCGGCGATCGCCAGCGGTACCTCTCCCTGCGACGCGATGGTCATCGTGCCTTGCTCGATGAAGACGTTGGCGGGGGTGGCGCACGGGCTGTCGCGCAACCTGATCGAGCGGGCGGCGGACGTCGCGCTGAAGGAGCGCCGCCGCCTCGTCATCGTGCCGCGCGAAACGCCGATGAGCCTGCCGCAACTCCGTAACATGGTCCTCTGCGCGGAGGCGGGCGCGCACGTGTTGCCGGCGATGCCCGCCTTCTATCAGAGGCCGACCACGCTCGACGATCTTGCCGACTTCATGGCCGGCAAGATCGTCTCGTGTCTCGGTCTCGAGCAGGACCTCTTTCCCGCGTGGGACGGGTGATCGACAAGACACCGGATCGCATCGCCGCGATGTTCGACGCCATCGCGGCGCGTTACGACCTGCTCAATCACCTGCTGAGCGGCGGCCTGGACCACTGGTGGCGAGCCCGGGCGGTTCGCGCGTTGCGCCTCACGGGCAATGAGACGGTCCTGGATCTCTGCACGGGCACGGGGGACCTCGCCATCGCGCTGTGTCGCCGCCGTGAAGGCGCGGCGCGCGTCGTCGGGATCGACTTTGCCGCCCGCATGTTGGAACGGGCCGCCCGCAAGCTCGGTGCAAGGAGGCTGAATGGTCGCATTGGGCTCGTACGCGGTGATGCCACCCGTGTGCCGTTGCCGGACGGATCGGTCGATGCAGCCGCGATCGCCTTCGGTATTCGGAATGTGGAGGACCCGCGCCGCACGCTCGCCGAGTTGCACCGCGTGGTCCGATCGGGGGGGCGGATCTCTCTCCTGGAGTTCGGCATGCCGACGCTGCCCGGACTCGGCGCTCTGTATCGGTGGTACTTTCGCTGCGTGCTGCCGCGCGTCGGGCGCGTCATCTCGCGGCACGGCAGCGCCTACGCGTATCTGCCCGCCTCGGTTGGCGCGTTTCCGAGCGGTGAAGGGTTCCGGGAATTGCTCGACGACACGGGCTTCACGGCTACGACGGCCACCCCGATGCTGCTGGGCGTCGTGTACCTGTACGTGGGGACGCGCGTGGCGGCCGCAACTCGTGACAGCCTCGGCGGACTATAATCAGGCAGGCGTTACATGATCTTCGATTTCGAGGACCGCTATTTCGATACGCCGACCATCGAATCGGCGATGTCGTGGCGCGAGCAGGTCCTGCTGTCGGTGCTCGCCCATGTGACCGTCGTGCTGCTGGTGCTGTTTCTGCCGCTGCTTCCGTTCGTGCAGGAGGCCGAGGCGCAGAGATTGGCCCGGCTCGCGGAGCTCGCCGCCCAGCAGGAGCAGGCGCAGCTCGCTCTGGCTGCGGACCCGGACCCCACGTTCGTCTTCATCGAGCCCCTGGTCGACTTGCCGGCGGACGAGGCCCTGAATTTCAATGCGCCCCTGTCCGACCGCGACCGCATCGCGCAATCGCCCACCGCGGCGGAGGATCCGCTTAACAACCTGCCGAACGCCGACGGCAACTCGATGCGTTTCGTGGAGAGCGAGGATCTCGCCGAGACTTTCGAGCCGGAGCTCGCAGCCGACGCCGCGGCAGCGCTCGACCGGCAGGAACCGGTGTCCGATTCGCAGTTCGAGGATGCGGCCGGCGACGTGCGCGACGCGGAGACGGCGGACGCCTCGCGCAGCGCGGAAGCGCCGGGAGAGGACGACGGACGGTTGTCGGACGAGGTGATCGAACAGTTGCTCGCGGACGGTGCTCTGATTCTGCCCGGCGGCGGCGAGCAGGATCCGGACACTTTCGATCCGCTCGCGGAACGGCCGGCCGACGGCCTTCTCGGGCGCGCCATGCGCAACCTCGACCGCTACGCCAGTCGCCAGACCTTCAACAATCAGCGGGGGCGGGTGGATCGGCAGGCGCCGTTCATCCAGTTCGACTCCAAGGGGGCCGACTTCGGTCCGTGGATCCGCCGGTTCGTCGCGCAGGTCTACCGCAACTGGTTCATGCCGTACGCCATCATGTCGATGCACGGAAACGTCGTGCTGACGTTCAACGTGAACCGGGACGGGTCGATAACGGACCTGAGCGTCATGAAGCCGTCCCGGGTACGGGCGTTCACCAATTCCGCCTTCAACGCGATCTCCACGTCGAATCCGACCTACCCGTTGCCGGACGACTACCCCGACGACACCTGTTTCTTCACGGTGACCTTCTACTTCAACGAGTCTCCACCGGCGTGAGACACCCCGCACGGAGCGCCTCCACATGCCCTCGCGCCTGCAGCAGATCGGCCTGGTCCTGTTCCTGGTGGTGCTGGTCGCCCTGATTCTTCTGCGGTGGTCGTGAGATCGCCCTCGCGGCCTCTCCTCGTGGCCATCGTCGGGCCGACGGCGACCGGCAAGAGCACGCTCGGCGTCGAGCTGGCCCTCCGTACAGGGGGCGAAGTGGTGAGTTGCGACTCGACGGCCGTGTACCGCGGCTTCGACATCGGGACCGACAAGCCGTCGTCGGCGGAGCGCCGCGGGGTGCCGCATCACCTCATCGACATCGCCGAGCCGACCGAACGTTTCTCTGCGGCGCGCTACGCGCGGGCCGCTGCCGCCGCCGTCGCGCAGGTGACTGCCGCGGGCCGCTTGCCGGTGCTCGTCGGGGGCACCGGACTCTACTACCGCGCCCTCGTGCGCGGCCTGTGCCCGGCCCCCGCCCGTGACGATCGGTTGCGTGCGCGATTGCACCGCGTTGCGTCGCGGCGGGGCGTCGAGTGGTTGCATCGCTGGGTGACGCGCGTCGACCCCGAGTCGGCGATGCGCATTCAGCCGCGCGACGAGAAGCGGCTCGTGAGGGCTCTGGAAGTCTACCTGCTCACGGGACGCACGTTGACCGCTCACTTCGCGGATACGCGCTCGCCGTTGAGAGACCACGAGGTGCTGACCTTCTGCCTTCGGTTGCCGGCGGAGGAGACGGCCCGGCGCGTTGCCCATCGCGTGGACCGGCAGTTCGAACAGGGCGTGCTCGCCGAGGTCCGCCGGGCGCTGGCCGCCGGCGTGCCGGAGGACGCACATCCGTTCGGCGGTCTGGTCTACCGGCAGGTCCTGGAGCATCTCAGGGGCGTGCGCGACGAGCCGGCGACGCGTGCTCTCATCGTGCAGGAGAACCGTCGCTATGCGCGGCGTCAGTTGATCTGGTTCCGAAAAGAACCTAATCTACGGTGGATTTCGCGGCCGGGTGAGCACCCGGACGCGCTGGCCGAAGTCCTTGCGACGCTCGACGCGCATCCCGCGTTGCGGGCGCTCTCCAATACAAATCATGTCGACACCGGGTGATCGTCAGGCCATACCGAATCTGCAGGAAGTTTTTCTGAACGGCGCGCGGCGGGAGCGTTTGCGCGTCACCGTGCGCCTCATGGACGGTACCGAGGTGCATGGCAGGATCAAGAGCTTCGACCGCTACGCCCTGCTCGTCGAGCATGACGAGACCGATGTGCTGCTCTTCAAGCATGCCGTGGCGACGATTCGCCCGCGGGGCAGTACAGGCGAGTGATGCTGCAGTCCGCTCGCGACGATTCGCTTCGCCGGCAGCTCGAGGAGCGTGAGCGCGCCTCGCTGGGTCCGTACGCCGCGCATAGCAGCGGCAGCCGGGGGAGGCTGCGTCCCGAGCCCGAGGATCCCATTCGCCCGGCGTTCCAGCGTGATCGCGATCGCATCGTGCATTCGAAGGCGTTTCGCCGTCTCAAGCACAAGACCCAGGTGTTTCTGGCCCCTACCGGCGACCATTACAGGACCCGGTTGACACATACGCTCGAGGTATCCCAGATCGCGCGGACGATCGCGAAGGTGCTGCTGCTCAACGAGGAACTCACCGAAGCGATAGCACTCGGCCACGATCTCGGGCACGCCCCTTTCGGCCACGCCGGCGAGCGCGCGCTGACCCGGCTCTGTCCCGGTGGTTTCAATCACTACGAGCAGAGCCTGCGGGTAGTCGACGTTCTCGAGCAGGACGGGGCCGGACTCAATCTCACCTGGGAGGTTCGCGACGGGATCAGCAGGCATTCCAAGGGCAAGCATGGTGCCCCGGTGGGCGTGGAGCCCGCGCTCCGGGCCGCGACGCTGGAGGGGCAGGTCGCGCGCGTGGCGGACCTGATCGCCTACGTCAACCACGATATCGACGACGCGGTGAGGGCCGGTATTCTGCGTCTCGAGACGCTCCCGGATGGACCGATCTCCATCCTGGGCAGGACGTCGTCGGAGCGTATCGGCTGTATGGTTGCGGACGTGGTGCGCGAGACGCTCGCGCGCCGGGTGGATCCCGAGGTGGCCATGAGCCCGCGCGTGTTGCAGGCGACACTCGACCTGCGGGCGTTCCTGCACGCGGAGGTCTACGAGAACGAGGCAGCCGTCGCCGAGTTCGGCAAGGCGTGCGGCATTCTGGAGGGGCTCTGGGAGAGGGTACGGGAGACACCGTTGCGCTTTCTCGATCCACGGACCGTCGAGCGGGACGGGCTCGACGTGGCGGCAAAGGACTTCCTCGCCGGGATGACCGATCGTTTCGCGATCGGGTTGTTCGAGGAGATCTTCGTCCCGCGCCCCTGGGGCTGGGACGGTGCCGGAGACATCGGGCGGCAGGGTTGATGTGGTATAGTGCCGGGTTCGGTCACATGCCGGAGGATGTAGCCGGGGGGGCGTCGATGCGTTTGGACCTGCGCAACGTGCGCGGTCCGTCGCAGGCGGTGGTTCGTGCGTTTCCCGCCTCGGCGTTCGGGCTGGACGACGGGTTCACGATAGCGGCGCCGGTCGAACTGGGGCTCGCCGTGCGGAAGGACGGCGACAAGTACAGTCTGCTGGGGCGGCTGGTCACGACCGTCCGTCGAGAGTGTTCCCGCTGCCTTGAGCCGTTCGACGTGCCGATCGCGGTGGACATCGATGTGCGCTACCTGCCGCACCGTGTCAATTCGGGTGAGGGAGAGCAGGAGATATCGGAAGAAGATCTCTCGATCGCCTTCTACCGCGATGACGAGATCGATCTCGGCGGCCTCGTGCGGGAGCAGTTGCAGTTGGCGGCTCCGATGAAGCCGCTCTGTGGCGACGGTTGCCGCGGTTTGTGTCCGATATGCGGCGCTAACCGGAACCTTGAGGCATGCGGGTGCGACACCACTTGGCGCGACCCGCGCCTTGAGCCCCTGCGGGCACTCGTGCGCACGACCGTCGATACGGGGCCGGCGCGAAAGGTTTAGGAAACGAGATGGCGAATCCGAAGCGACGTCATTCGAAGGCCCGCACGGCCAAGCGCCGGGCGCATGATGCTCTCGAGCCGGTTGCCCTCAGTCCGTGCCCGCAGTGCCACGAGCTGCAGGTTCCGCATCGCGTCTGTCCACACTGTGGCTACTACAAGGGACGCCAGGTCAAGGCAATCAAGGAGGCCTAGGAGTCCGCGCCGTGCAACGGCGCAGGCTCCCGGAGCGGATTCGTTGGGCGGAAGCCGGAGCCGCGAAGCGATGCTTTTCGGGCTGGTCGGGCTCGCCTTCCGCCTCTCCTGTTCCGGTCGGGCGAGCGGCTGACCGGGAGTGACGGTGACCGAGCACCATGCGCATTGCCGTTGATGCGGCCGGCGGCGATCATGCGCCGCGGAATGTCGTCGCCGGGGCTCTCGTGGCCGCAAGGCATCTCGGATTCGGATTGACCCTGGTCGGCCCGCGGCGATCGATTGACGAGGAGTTGCTGAGGCATCCGGAGGCCGAGGCCGTCGATCTGCGTGTCGTGCCGGCGCCGGATGTCGTCGGTATGGACGAGGGTCCGGCGGCGCTGCGGCGGAAGCCGGGCGCATCGGTACGCGTGGCGGCGGAGACGGTGGCGCGCGGGGACGCGGACGCGTTCTTCAGCGCGGGCAATACGGGCGCCACGCTGGTAGCGGCGCACACACTGTTCGGCATGCTGCCAGGCGTGGATCGTCCGGCGCTGGCGACTCGGATTCCGACGTTGCAGCGCGATGCGGTGCTGCTGGACGTCGGGGCGACGGTCGACTGCAGGCCGCATCATCTCGTGCAGTTCGCAGCGATGGGTACGGTGTACGCCAGAACGATGCTGGCAATAGAGACTCCGCGGGTAGGGCTGCTGTCCATCGGGGAGGAATCGACGAAGGGCAACGATCTGACGCGGGATGCGCATCGGCTGCTCAGCCGCGGCCCGCTCCGCTTCATCGGGAACATCGAGGCTCGTGACGTGTATTCCGGGGCGGCGGACGTCATCGTGTGCGACGGATTCACCGGCAACGTGGCGCTGAAGGTGAGCGAAGGACTGGTCGAGGTGATCGAGGATCTCTTGCGCGACGAGTTGGGCCGGACCTTCACCACCCAGTTGGGGTTTCTGCTGTCGCAGCGTGCGTTTCGCAGGTTTCGCAGGCGGGTCGACTACTCGGAGTACGGAGGCGCGCCGCTACTGGGCGTCGCCGGGCTCGCGATGGTCGGCCACGGGCGGTCGTCCATCAAGGCGGTGCGCAACGCGCTGGCCCTGACCTGTCGCTTCGTGCGGGCGGAGTTCGTCAGGACGGTCGCCAGTCGCCTGGCGCCGGCCGCTCCGCTTCTGGAGCGGGCGCAATGATTGCCTTCGTGTTTCCGGGCCAGGGCTCGCAACGGGTCGGCATGGGGAAAGCGCTGTCCGAGGCGTTTCCTGTCTGCCGGCGGACGTTCGAGGAGGCGGACGAAGCGCTCGGAGAGCCGATCAGCCGGCTCTGCTTCGACGGGCCGGAGGAGCAGCTCGCGCTCACGCGCAATACGCAGCCCGCGGTGTTGGCCGCCAGCGTCGCGGTCGACCGGCTGCTTCGTGCCCGGGGGCACGCGCCCGCATTCCTGGCCGGGCACAGTCTCGGTGAGTACACCGCTCATGTGGCCGCGGGCACCCTCGGTTTGGCCGACGCGCTGCGCACCGTGCGCCGGCGCGGTACGTACATGCAGGAGGCGGTGCCGGTCGGAGAAGGCGCGATGGCGGCCGTGCTGGGGCTGTCCGCGGAGCTCGTGTCGCAGGCGTGCGTCGAGGCCGCGGACGGGGATGTCGTCAGCGCCGCGAACCTGAACGCTCCCGGGCAGGTGGCGATTGCCGGTCACGCCGCCGCGGTCGAGCGGGCCGGCAAGCGTGCGAAGGAGCTTGGAGCGCGCCGCGTCATGCCGCTGCCGGTGAGCGCTCCTTTTCACTGCGCCTTGATGAAGGCGGCCGAGGATCGCCTGGCGCCGGAGTTGCGAAGCCTCGTGGTGGCGGACCCGGCGGCGCCGGTGGTGGCCAATGTCGATGCGGAGCCGAAGCGGACGGGGCGGGAATCGATAGAGGCCCTCATTCGCCAGGTCAGCGCCCCGGTTCGCTGGGAGGCGGTGGTTCGGCGGCTGATGGCCGACGGCGTGACGACGTTCATCGAAGTCGGTCCCGGCGGGGTTCTTAGCGGGCTGATCCGGAAGATAGATCGGGCGGTCGGTGCAATCTGCGTTCACGATCCCGCGAGTCTGGAGGCGGCCGAGGCGAAGTTGCTCGATACGGGAGCGGTCGTTGGTTGACCTGGACGGCAGGGCGGCGATCGTGACCGGGGCTTCCCGCGGCATCGGGAGGGCGATTGCGCTGCGTCTGGCCTCCGCCGGTGCCCTGGTGGTCGCGGGCGCGCGCCGGGACCACGCGGAACCCGTCGTGCGCGAGATAGAGGCGGCGGGAGGGACCGCGATTGCCGTGGCGCTCGACGTGACGGAGACCGCGTCGATAGCCGGGATGGCGCAGACCGCGCTCGACCGTTTCGGCCGTATCGACGTGTTGGTCAACAACGCCGGAATCGTGCGCGATCAGTTGCTGCTGCGGATGAAGCCGGAGGAGTGGGATGCGGTGATCTCCACGAACCTGACGGCGGCGTTCGCATGCTGCCGCGCCGCGTTGCGTCCGATGCTGAAGCAGCGGTCGGGCCGCATCGTGAACATCGGCTCCATCGTGGGCCGGACGGGCAACCCGGGTCAAGCCAACTACGCGGCCTCGAAAGCGGGGCTCGAAGGGTTTACCCGGTCGCTGGCGCTGGAGGTGGCGTCGCGGGGGATCACGGCAAACGTCGTGGCGCCGGGAATGATCGAGACGGATATGACCGCGGCGCTCGACGAGCGCGCGCAGGAGGCGCTGGGCGGACGTATTCCGATGGGCCGGCTCGGTACGGCAGACGAGGTCGCGGCAGCGGTGTGCTTTCTCGCGTCGGACGATGCATCGTATATTACTGGGCAGGTCGTGGGCGTCAATGGTGGGATGTACCTCTAGGGGGCTGCGCCGTGGAACGGTGCAGACTCCTGGCGAGGGTTGGTTGGGCGGCAAGCGGAGCCGCAGGCGACGATTGACGGGCTAGGAGGCTGGTGTATGGCGGTCGTTGACAAGGTCAAGAGCATCATCGTCGAGCAGTTGGGCGTCGACGAGGAAGAGGTCACCTCGGACGCGTCGTTCGTGGATGATCTCGGCGCCGATTCGCTCGACACGGTCGAGCTGGTCATGGCGTTCGAAGAGGAATTCAACCTGGAGATACCCGACGGCGATGCGGAGAAGATCACGCGCGTGAAGGAAGCCGTCGACTACATCGAGTCTCACGCCGGGGACGCGAGCTGACGTTCGGTTCCTGCCTCGTCCCACCAGGAGCATTCGTTGCCAAGTCGCGTTGCAGTCACCGGGGTCGGCCTCGTATCCTCGCTCGGCATCGGTACCGAAGCCAACTGGGAGGCGTTGCTGGCCGGCCGGAGCGGCATCCGGACCATAACCGCATTCGACGCGTCCCGCTACGCCTCCCGGATTGCCGGCGAGGTGCCCGACTTCGATCCTCTGCAGTTCCTCTCCAGGAAGGACGTCCGCAAGATGGACGTCTTCATTCAGTACGCGATTGCGGCGTCGGAGTTCGCCCTGCGGGATGCCGGTCTGCCGACGGAGGGTGGACTGGGTACGGATGTGGGGGTCTTCATCGCCTCGGGCATCGGCGGCTTCAGCACCATCGAGCGGGAGCACAAGGCGCTGCTCAGCGGTGGTCCGCGCAAGATCTCGCCGTTCTTCATTCCGTCGGCGATCATCAACCTCGCGGCCGGCCAGGTCTCCATTCGTTTCGGGGCGAAGGGACCCAACTCGGCGACCTGCACGGCATGCTCGGCGTCCGCGCACGCCATCGGCGACGCCTTCGAGATTATCCGGCGCGGAGACGCGCAGGTCATGGTGGCGGGAGGGTCGGAGGCGGCCATCACGCCGATGGGGGTCGGCGGCTTCGCGGCGATGCGCGCACTGTCGACGCGCAACGACGATCCGGAGCGGGCGTGCCGGCCCTTCGACCGGGACCGGGACGGTTTCATCATGGGCGAGGGGTCGGGCGTCGTCATTCTCGAGGACCTCGAGCGCGCCCGAGCCCGCGGCGCCCGGATCTACTGCGAGCTGGTTGGTTACGGGATGTCGGCCGACGCCCATCACATGACCGCGCCGTGCGAAGACGGAGCGGGTGCCGTGCGGGTAATGCGAAACGCGCTCCGTTCGGCGGGTATCGAGCCGTCCGCGGTCGACTACGTCAACGCCCACGGCACGTCGACGCCGCACAACGACCGAATCGAAACACTGGCCATCAAGACCTGCTTCGGTGATCACGCGCCCTCACTGGCGATCTCCTCGACGAAGTCGATGACCGGGCACCTGCTCGGCGCAGCAGGGGGCCTCGAGGCGGGTGTCACCGCGCTGGCCGTCCGCCACCAGGTCGCGCCGCCGACCATCAATCTGGACAACCCGGATCCGGACTGCGATCTCGACTACGTGCCGAATGCGCAACGTGAGTTGCTCATCGAATATGCGCTCTCGAACTCGTTCGGGTTCGGCGGGACGAACGCCAGCCTTCTGTTCAAGCGCTACCGGTCCGGGTCGTAGAACGGCGCAGACTGATAGCGAGAGCGAACAACGCACGATGAAGATTGCCGTTTGCATCAAGCAGGTCGTCACCCGCGACTGGCCGTTGCGCGTGGCGGAGTCCGCTACGTGGGTTCGCGACGACGACGCCAGCTTCGAAATGAACGAGCCCGACGCCTATGCGCTCGAGGAGGCGCTACGGCTGAAGGAGCTTCTCGGCGGCGAGGTCGTCGTCTGTTCCGCCGGTCCGGCACGGGTGAGCCAGGTGATTCGGGAGGCGCTGGCCCGCGGTGCGGACCGTGCCATCCACGTCGAGGGGGAGGCTCTGGCCGCGGCGGAAGCCGACGCGGTGGCCGCGGCCCTGGCCGGGGCGATGGAAGGCGAGTCGTTCGACCTGGTGTTGACCGGTCTGCAGTCCGACGACCAGGGGTTCGGCCAGACCGGCGTGGTGCTGGCGGAGCGCCTGGGGCTGCCGCACGCCACCATCATCATGGAGGTCGACGTGGCGGACGACGGCGGCTCCCTGCGGGTGAAGCGCGAGCTCGAGAGCGGGTGGTTCCAGTGGGTGTCGATGCCGCTGCCCGCCCTGCTCACCATTCAGAGCGGCATCAACCAGCTTCGCTATGCGACGCTGAGGGGCATCATGGCGGCGAAGCGCAAGGAGATTCTCACCGTGCCGGCCCAGAGCGCGGAAACGGCGGGGCAGCGGATCCTGGAGCTGTACGTGCCTGAGAAATCGAGCGCTACCCGGTTCATCGACGGCTCGGCGCCGGAGGCGGCGCGGGAGCTCGTGCGTCTCCTGCGAGAAGAAGCGAGGGTGCTGTGATTCTGGTTGTCGCGGAGCAGCGCGGCGGCGCATTGAACCCCGCCACCTGGGAGACGGTCGCGGCCGCCCAGCAGACAGGCGAGTCGATCACCGTGGCCCTGGTCGGGGCGGACGTGCAGAAGCTGGCCGCGGAGCTGGCCGCGGCGGAAGTCGCCGAAGTGCTCGCGGTCGAGCACGACGCGCTCGAGCCGTACACGCCGGACGGCTTCGTCGCGGCTCTCGCGCAGGTGATGGAAAAGGCCTGTCCCGAGCTCGTGCTCTTCCCGCACACCTATCAGACCCGCGACTACGCGCCGGCGCTGGCGGCGCGGCTCGGGCGCGTGTTCATCCCCGATTGCATCGCTTCGAAGGTCCGCGACGGCCAGCGGGTGTTCGTGCGTCCGATGTTTCAGGGCAAGTTCATGGCGGATGTGCTGCCGCAGGGGCCGGCGCCTCACTTCGCCAGCTTCCAGATCGGCGCCTGCCGTGCCGACGCCTGCGCGCGCGGAGCGGCTCCGGCGCCCGTGCGCGAGGCGGCGGTGGAGATCGACGCGGCAGCGATTCGCCAGCGGCCGGAGGCTCCCTTCAAGGAAGCCAAGCAGGCGGTCGACCTGACCCAGGCCGAGCGCATCGTCGCGGTCGGCCGCGGCATCAAGGGGCAGGAGCACCTGCCTGTCGCACAGGACCTGGCGAAGGCGCTCGACGCCGAGCTGGCCGCGTCGCGTCCGATTTGCGACTCCGGCTGGCTGCCGATGGACCGGCAGATCGGCAGCTCGGGCCAGACCGTGGCGCCGAAGCTGTATCTCGCCGTCGGTATCTCGGGCGCGATCCAGCACCTGGTCGGAATGAAGGGTGCCCGCACCATCGTCGCGGTGAACAAGGACGCGGATGCGCCTATCTTCGAGGTGGCCGACTACGGTATCGTCGGCGACCTGTTCGAGGTGGTGCCCGCGATTATGGCGGCGTTGGAGGGTGAGGCCTGACGATGTCGGTTCCGCGGTGTCGTGGCGCTGCGACGAGACCTGGCGGGGAGCCGGCGCGAGACGCCGGAGAAGGCTGACGTGGAGCGCGAGACGCTCGACGTCGACGTGCTCGTCGTCGGGGGCGGACCGGCGGGGCTCGCTGCCGCATACCGTCTCGCGCGGCTGAACGAGGAGCGGGGCGGCGAGCCGCTGATCGTGGCCGTGCTCGAAAAGGCCCGGGCCGCCGGGGCCCACATGCTCTCGGGGGCGGTGCTCGACCCGTCGGCCCTTTCCGAGTTGATGCCGGACTGGAAGAGTCGGGGCGCGCCGCTCGACCTCCCGGTGCGGGACGACCGCATCTACTTCCTCACCGCTGGCCGCGCCCTGCCGTTCCCGATAACGCCGCCCCCTCTGCGCAATCACGGCCACTACGTTATCTCGCTCAACCGGCTGGCGAAGTGGCTCACCGAGCAGGTCGAGGCCGCCGGCGTCGACGTCTTCACCGGGTTCGCGGGGACGGAGTTGCTGTACGAGGGGGATCGCGTGGTCGGCGTCCGTACCGGCGACCGCGGCATCGATCGCCACGGAGAGCGCAAGCCGGCGTTCGAGCCGGGGGTCGACATCCGCGCCAAGGTCACGGTGCTGGCCGACGGCGTGCGAGGCAACCTCACCAAGACCCTGATCCGCCGGTTCAGTCTGGACGCGGGCCGTTCTCCGCAGAGCTACGCGATAGGCATCAAGGAGCTGTGGGACATCGACCCGCAGCGGCTGGCGGCCGGGTCCGTGATCCACACCATGGGGCATCCGCTCCGCTTCGAGGAGTTCGGGGGCGGGTTCATCTATGCCCTGCCGGATGGTCGGCTGTCGGTCGGGTTCGTCGCCGGGCTGGACTACCGCGACCCGCTGTTCGATCCGCACGTGGCGTTCCAGCGCTTCAAGCGCCACCCGCTGGTAGCGAGTCTGCTCGCCGGGGGACAGATGGTGCGCTACGGCGCCAAGGCGCTGCCGGAGGGGGGGTGGCACGCGCTGCCGCGCTGCCACCTCGACGGCGCCCTCATCGTGGGCGACGCGGCGGGTTTCCTGAACTCGATGCGGCTCAAGGGCATCCACCTCGCGATGCGGAGCGGGATGCACGCGGCCGACGTGGCGTTTCGCGCGGTCCGTGAGAACGACGTCTCGGCGGGACGGTTGTCCGAGTACGCCCGGCTCGTGGAGGCCGGCCCGATTCGGCGCGAGCTGTACCCCGTCCGCAACGTGCACCAGAGTTTCGCCGGGGGATTGCTGGCCGGCCTGCTCTATTCCGGGATGTCCCTGCTGACCGGCGGATGGTGGTTCCGCGATCCGATGCCCGCCCATGCCGGCCACGAGCGGATCCGGACCGTGGCGAAGTACTTCGGCGGCGCCGCGCCGCCCGAGCCACCCAGCGCGCCGATCGACCGCGAGCTGACCTTCGATCGGCTGACGAACGTGCACTACTCCGGCACGCGTCACGACGAGAATCAGCCGTCGCACCTCCTTGTCGCGGATACCGATATCTGTCGCACGCGCTGCATGGAGGAGTACCGCAATCCCTGCACCCGTTTCTGCCCGGCGAACGTGTACGAGATCGTCGACGCGGATGCGGGAGAGGGCAAGCGGCTCCAGATCAACGCCTCCAACTGCGTCCACTGCAAGACGTGCGACATCATGGACCCCTACCAGATCATCGACTGGGTGCCGCCCGAAGGCGGCGGCGGCCCCTCTTACGAAGGCATGTGAGCCACGACGCTCCGCGCCGGCGCCTGTCATCCAGCCAAATCGCCTCGGCCGCGGCGATCGCGGCGGTGGGCAAGCCGGTCGTCGCCGCTCTCTGCGGGACTATCCGATGGACTGTCGAGGGGCTGCGATACTACGATGCGATTCAGGCGTCGGGCCGGCAACCGGTCATGGCGTTCTGGCACGGCCGCATCGTGCACGCCACCTGGTTCTTTCGCCGGCGCGGCATCGTCGTCATGATCAGCGAGAACTTCGACGGTGAGTGGATCGGCCGCCTCATCGAGAAGTTCGGCTACCGTACGGCGCGCGGATCCACGTCGCGCGGGGGCGCCCGCGCGCTCGCCCGGATGCGGCGTCTGGCCAAGGATGGTGCGCCGACCGGGTTCGCGGTGGACGGCCCGCGCGGCCCGGCCCGCTCGGTCCAGCCGGGTGCGGTCTGGCTGGCCAGCCTCACCGGTAACCCGTTGCTGCCGTTCCACAGCGAGGCGGACCGGTTCTGGACCGCGCGGAGCTGGGACGGGACGCAGGTGCCGAAGCCGTTCGCGCGCGCGGCGATGGTGGTAGGCGAGCCGATCGAGGTGCCGCGGTCGGCGGGCCCGGATGTGATCGAGCGCAAGCGGTTGGAGTTGGAGCGGTCGCTGCAGGACTTGTCGAAGTGCGCGCGGAGGATCGTGGGCCGCGCCGTTTGAACGCGCACGGCCGGTCGGCCGGTGTCGCCGAAGGGTGGGAGTCTGCGCTGCCGGGGGGTGTCACCCGGAGAGGAATGCGGCGGCCGAAGGGCGGAGCCGAGCGATGTTTCCCGGGCCCACCGGAAGGAGAGCGAGGATGGAGAAGGCGGACGTATTGCTTGTTTCGTCGCCCCGCTTCGTCGATCACCGCACCCCGGGCGGACACCCCGAGCAGCCGGCGCGCGCCGAGGTGATGGCGCGCGTGGCCGCGCGCTGGACCGCGGGCGGCGGCCGCACGGCAGCGCCGTCGCCCGTTTCCGATGGGGCGCTGGCACGCGTCCACGACGGCCGCTATCTGGAGGACGTCGCGGCGACCGCGGGACGCCGGGTGCGGCTCGATCCGGACACTTACACCTCGCCGGAGTCCGAGGCGGTGGCGCGTCTGGCGGCGGGCGCGACAGTGGCGGCCGTGGACCACGCGCTCGATCACGGTGGACCGGGGCTGGCCTTCGTGCGGCCGCCCGGACATCATGCCGAGCGGGCGCGGGCGATGGGCTTCTGCCTCTACAACAACGCCGCCGTTGGCGCCGCGCACGCGCTCACCCGCGGCCTCGAGCGTGTCGCGGTGGTCGACTACGACGTCCATCACGGCAACGGAATTCAGTGGATCTTCTACGACGATCCGCGGGTCCTGTACGTTTCAACCCACCAGTACCCGTTCTACCCGGGCACCGGGGCGGCCGACGACGTCGGGCGCGGCGATGGCGCGGGGACCACGGTGAACGTGCCGCTCGCGGCCGGCGCCGGCGACGCGGATCTCGACCGCGTGTTCCGCGAGGTCGTGATGCCGATCCTGGCCGGATATGCTCCCGACGCGGTCATCCTCTCGGCCGGCTTCGACGCCCACGCCGACGATCCGCTCGGCGGCATGCAGTTGTCGACCGAGGGTTACGCGGTGCTGACGCGCCGCCTGTGGGCATTCGCTGTCGACCGTTGTGCCGGCCGGCTTGCCGTAACCACCGAGGGAGGCTACGAC
The DNA here is from genome assembly GCA_958296065.1 of Vicinamibacterales bacterium. GTDB lineage: Bacteria > Acidobacteriota > Vicinamibacteria > Vicinamibacterales > UBA8438 > WTFV01. Next base: position 68,400 of record CATQHX010000027.1, read on the forward strand.
CTGCAGGCGCTGGAGGCTTGTCTGGACAGCACGCTGGAGGTCTGCGCGGCGGATCCGCCCGCGTCCATCTCGCCGGTGCGCGGCTCGACGGCGATAGCCGCCGCCGCGCTGCAGTCCGTGACCCGCGCCCAGTCGCCGTACTGGCCGAGCGTCGGGTGACCCGGGGCGGCCCGGCGCGCCGCGTCCGGCCCCGCCGGTGCCCCGTCGCCGTCGGCTGGTACAATTCCGGTGTGCGCGACTACGAACCCCAGACAATCGAAGAGAAGTGGCAGCGGCGCTGGCGAGAGCGCCGCGCGTTCGAGGTGACCGCCGACCCGGAGCGCCCGAAGTTCTACTGCCTCGTGATGTTCGCCTACCCGTCCGGCCACGCCCACGTCGGACACGTGCGCAACTACATGATCGGCGACGTCGTGGCGCGCATGAAGCGGATGCGGGGCTACAACGTGCTCCATCCGTTCGGCTGGGACGCCTTCGGCATGCCCGCCGAGAACGCCGCGATCAAGAACCGGACGCACCCGGAGACCTGGACGCGCGCGAACATCGCGCACATGAAGGACCAGTTGCAGCGGCTCGGCATCAGCTACGCCTGGGAGCGGGAGATCGCCACCTGCGATCCGGAGTACTACCACTGGAACCAGTGGCTGTTCCTCAAGATGTACGAGCGGGGGCTCGCGTACCGCAAGCAGTCCTCCGTCAATTGGTGTGGCGACTGTCATACCGTGCTGGCCAACGAGCAGGTGGTCGACGGCGGCTGCTGGCGCTGCGGCACGCTGGTCGATACCCGCGACCTGAAGCAGTGGTTCCTGCGCATTACGGAGTACGCCGACGAGTTGCTCGACGGGATGGATGCGCTCGACCAGTGGCCGGACAAGGTGCTGACGATGCAGCGGAACTGGATCGGGCGCTCCCATGGCGCGCTGGTCCGCTTCCCTCTGGCCGGCCCCGGCGGCGCCGCCGGTCCGCCGAAGGACGGGATCGAGGTCTTCACTACCCGTATCGACACCATCTACGGGGCCACGTTCGTCCTCCTGGCGCCGGAGCATCCGCTTGTCGAGCGGATCGCCGCCGAGCGGTCCGACGCGGCGGAGTTCCGGGCGCGTGTGGCCGGGTTCCGCGCCCTGGACCGCACGGCTCGGTTGACCGGGCAGATAGACAAGGAGGGGATCGACACCGGACGCCGGGCGGTCAATCCCTTTACCGGAGAGACGATGCCGATCTGGGTGGCCAACTTCGTGCTGGCCGAGTACGGCACCGGAGCCATCATGGCGGTGCCCGCCCACGACCAGCGCGATCTGGAGTTCGCCCGCAAGTACGGGCTCCGGGTCCGGGTCGTGATCCAGCCGCAGGAAGGTGCGTCCCTGGACGGCGACAGCCTCGATGCCGCGTTCGCCGACCCCGGCCGTCTCGTCGACTCCGGCGAGTTTTCGGGGCTGGAGAGCGGTCGTGCGCGGACGGTCATGACGGAGGTCGCCGAGAAACAGGGCCTCGGCCGTGGGCAGGTGCAGTACCGTCTCAAGGACTGGGGTGTCTCGCGCCAGCGCTACTGGGGCACGCCCATCCCCATCATCTACTGCGACCGCTGCGGGACGCGACCCGTGCCGGAGGAACAGCTTCCGGTGGAGCTGCCGCGAGTGGAGGAGTTCACCGGCCGGGGCGACTCGCCGCTCGCGCAGGTGCCGGAGTTCGTCAACGCCGCCTGTCCGGACTGCGGCGGGCCCGCCCGTCGCGAGACCGACACCATGGACACGTTCGTCGACTCGTCGTGGTACTTCTACCGCTACTGCGACCCGCGCGGCGACACGGCGCCCTTCGACCCGGACACGGTCCGGTACTGGGCCCCGATCGACTTCTACAGCGGCGGGGTAGAGCATGCGATCCTGCATCTCATCTACTCGCGCTTCCTCTGCAAGGTGCTGCGCGATCTCGGCCTGGTACATCACGACGAGCCCTTCACGCGGCTGCTGACGCAGGGGATGGTGCTGCGCGACGGCGCGGTGATGTCGAAGTCGAAGGGCAACGTCGTCGACCCGGACGCAATGACGGCCACCTGCGGCGCCGACGCGTTGCGCCTCTACGAGATGTTCGTTGCGCCGCCAGAGAAGGAGATCGAGTGGACCGACGCCGGGCTCGACGGCAGTGCGCGCTTTCTCGGCCGCGTATGGCGCCTTGTCACGCCGTTCGCCGCGGTCTGCGCGGCTGGGGGCGTTCCCCCGGTCGAGGGGGTGGCGCTGACGGATGCGGAGCGGGCGCTCCGCCGCAAGACGCACGACACCATCCGGCGGGTGTCCGAGGATCTCGATCCGCGCGTGCACCTGAACACGGCGGTGTCGGCGCTGATGGAGCTGGTGAACGACCTGTACGCCTTCTGCGAGCGGCCGCGCATCGGGCCGTTCGCGGGCGATGCGACGGCGCCGGCGGCGGGTGCCGGCCCGGCGACCTTGGCGGTCGTGCGCGAGGCGATAGAGGCGCTCGTGCTGATGCTCTCGCCGTTCACGCCGCACCTTTCCGAGGAGCTCTGGGAGGCCCTGGGGCATGAACACGGGGTGGACGCGGCCGGCTGGCCGGCTTTCGATCCCGACGTGGCGCGGGCGGAGACACTCGTCCTCCCGGTACAGGTGAACGGCAAGGTCCGCGCGCGATTGACCGTGGATGTCGAAACCGCCGAGGACGAGCTGCGGCGCCTCGCGCTGGCGCAGCCGCAGGTGCAGGCGCATACCGCCGGCAAGACGGTGGCCCGCGTCGTCGTCGTGCCGGGCCGGCTGGTCAGCATCGTCGCGAAATCGTGAGAGGAGCACATCCGATGCATGGAATCCGACCTGGTCGCTCCGCCGTGCGGGTCGATCGCGCCGTTCGGCCGCGGCGGGCCCTTCGATGCCGCCTGCTCGTTCACGCGCTGCTCCTCGCGCTCGTCTGCACGACCTTGTCCGGGTGCGGGTACACGCTGGCGGGACGCGGTTCGTTCCTGCCGGACTACATCGAGACCGTCGCCATTCCGATGTTCGGCAACAACACCGCCGTCTTCGAAGTCGAGCAACTGCTGACGCAGGAAGTCCGTACAGCGTTCATCAGCAGGGGATCGTATCGCGTGCAGACCGAGGAGACGGGCGCCGACGCGACGTTGAGCGGCACCATCACCGACATCCGCATCGCACCGGCCAGCTTCAGCGCGGACCAGCAGGCGTCGCGCTACGTCTTCACGTTGCGGGCGAGCATAGAGTTCCGCGATCTGACGACGGACGAGATCGTCTGGGACGATCCGCAAATGGTGTTCAGCGACGAATACGAGGTGGCGTCCGGGACGGGTGACATCGCCAGCGTCTCGACGTTCTTCGGACAACAGGCCAACACCGTCGAGCGTCTCGCCGTGGACTTTGCGACGACCGTCGTGAGCTCGATCCTCGAGGCCTTCTGAGAGCGAGTGGCCGTACTGACCCCGGGGGCGTTGCGCAACCGGATTGCCTCCGGCGATCTCGATCCCGTCTACCTGCTGGTGGGTGACGATGAGCGCGAGAAGGACGCGTTGGCCGCCGCGCTCGTCGAGACGATCGACGAAGGCCTGCGCGTCTTCAATTGCGATCGCTTTCACGGGGGCGACGTCGGGCTGGACGAAGTGCTGGCGGCAGCGCGCACCGTGCCGGTGATGGTTCCGCGGCGCATCGTCATTGCGGTACGGGCCGAGCGGATGCTGCAGCCGGCAAGGGAGGGCGATGCGTCGCGGCGGGCTCTCGACGCGTTCGAGAACTATCTGGCGACACCGTCTCCGGAGACGACGTTGGTCCTCCTGGCGAGCGGCCTGGATGAACGCCGTCGTATTGCGAAACAACTGCGGGCGCTTGCGGCCGTAGTGCGCTGCGGAGCTCCGGAGGAGCCGGCCGGCGTCCGGCGCTGGATTCGCGAGCGTCTGGACGAGGGAGGCAGGCGGGCGGACGATACGGCCGTCCGACTGCTGAGCGAGCTGGCCGGCCGCGACATGGTACGCCTGCGAAACGCGCTGGACCGGCTGTTGCTGTTCGTGAACGTCGGCGACACCATTTCCGCGGCCGACGTCCGCGAGACCATGGGGCCGGCCGCTCCTCCCGCTACCGACGACTGGGCGGTGGCGCGCGCCATAGAGCAGGGGATGACCGACCGGGCGCTCCGCGAGTTGGGGTCGGCCCTCGACGCGGGGGCCGTGCCGCACATGGTGCTCGGTCAGCTGGCCTGGGTAGCGCGAACCAAACTCGCCGCGGCGCGGACAGCACCCGCGATCGAGGCTGTCTTTCGGACGGATCGCGCGCTGAAGCAGTCGGGCGGGGAACCGCGTGTCCTGCTCGAACGCCTCGTGGTCGACCTTTGTGATACCGCGACGGTGGTGAAGCGCCGCCGCGCCTGAACGCGATCCGCCGCGGTGCCGGTTACGAGCCCTGAGCCGGTGCCGATGCCCTGCGCAGTCTCTTCTCCAGCCGCGACTTGTGGCGGGCGGCGGCGTTGGGGTGGATGACTCCCTTGCCGGCAAGCTTGTCGATCAGGGCCCCTGTCGTGCGAATCGACTCGCGCGCGGTCGACGCGGAGTCTTCATCCTGCTGCCCGACGGCACCGATGACGCCGCGTGTTGCACGGATCGCCCGGCGCATCCTGCTCTTCATGCGGTTGTTTCTGTCGCGACGCCGGAGACTCTGCTCGTGGGCCTTGATCGCGGACTTGTGGTTCGCCATGAAACTCCAATCCTGTCGCGGCCGCGTCGTGGCGGCCAATCCGTTTGCGTGCGGGCGTCCTCCGCTACCTGCCGTGGGACGAGTAGACCTCGGCGCTCCCGTCCCGCTCGAACGCGATGACGTCGTAGGGTTGCACTCCACGGCCCGGGACCTCCATTCCTGGAGATCCGATGGGCATTCCGGGCACCGCGAGTCCGGCGACCCGAGGGCGCTCGTCGAGCAAGCGTCGGATGTCGGCCGCGGGCACGTGACCCTCGATAACGTAGTCGCCCACGAGTGCGGTGTGGCACGACGACAGCGACGGCGGAATGCCGGCGCGCCGCTTGAGCGGCAGTACGTTGGGGACGTCAGTCATCTCCACGTTGAAACCGTGCTCTTGCAGGTGAACCACCCACTGGATGCAGCAGCCTCAGGTGGGTTGCTTGTAGACCTGGATCGTCTCCGTGTCCTGCTGTCCGAGGGCGGCACCCGACGTGACGGCCACGCCGACCACAGCCAGCGCCAGCAGACCGAGCGCGAGTACGAAGCTTCGCATCGTCATGCTCCTGTTCGGGCACGCGGCGAATGCCTGCGTGCGCATGTCATTATAGCCGACACTGTCAGCCGTCCCGGCGGCCCTGCGGCCCACGCCAGGCGATCTGTCCGAGGATTCGGTCGTCCTCCCTCACCGGGCGCGGCGCGTGGGCCGGGTTGTCGCTGGTCAACAGCCAGCGGCCGGCGGTCAGCCGGAGGCGCTTGACCACGAGCCCGGCGTCCGTGCGTACGGCGAACAACTGCCCGTCCAGCGGGTCGGTGCGGCCGGAGTCGACAGCGACGAGATCCCCGTCGCGAATCGTCGGCCGCATCGAGTCGCCCACCGCGCGAACGCACGTCAGGCGCTCCGGTCGCGCCCACGCGGCGAGCGCCGCTGCGGCAACGGCGATCGACACCTCGGACGATTCCTCGAACGCGACCTCGCCTGTGCCCGCCGCGAGCCGGACGTCGGGTGCGACGGGAATCATCGCCACGGCGTCGTCGCGGCGCAAGGGGACCCGCGACGAACCGCTCGGCGCGGGGGCGGCAATCAGCGCGGCCGCCGCTGCGGTGCGATCCACCAACTCCTGCACCCGGCCGATCCCTGCCCTCAGCCTTGCCGCCATCGCGTCCTTGTGAATCGCGCCGACCGCGTCCGCGACGCTGGCGTCGGCCGGCAGGTCGAGGACCTCCGCGATTTCGGCCGGCAATTCCCGCTGCGTCGCCGATTCCGCCCTCACCGGTCCGATGTAGAACTCAAGCCCGAGGGCCGACGCAATCAACTCGAGGGTCGTGCTCCGGGAATCCCGTCCGTCCGCCAGGCTTCGCAACTGTCCGAGGGGAACGCCGGTGCGTAGTGCGAATGGCCGCAACCCTTCGGTTTCGATCATCCGCTGAACTGCCCGCCGCAGGTAATCGATACCGTCGGAATGTGTCACCACTGACACGATACCAGGAATCGGCGATTCCGGACCCAACGGTTGCGGCGTCGGGCTCGCATCACGCTGGAATACCGCGGCGCGCGGTTGGTCGAGGCGTGATCAGCGCGGAGCGCGGGCTCGCGGTCCGCACCAGGCGACCTGCCCCACGATCCGGTCTTCCTCGGCCACCGGGTGCGGTGGATGGGTCCGGTTGTCACTGGCCAGCAGCCAGCGCCCGCGGTTCCGCCGCAAGCGCTTGATGACGAGTCCGGCATCCGTGCGCACGGCGAACAGTTGCCCATCGAGGGGGTCGGCGCGGCCGGGTTCGACCACGACGAGATCGCCGTCGTGGATGGTCGGCTCCATCGAATCGCCCGTCGCCCGAACGCAAGTCAGGCGTTCCGGGTGCGCCCACGAGGCCAGCGCTTCGGTAGCGACGGCGATCGACACGTCCGGTGACTCCTCGAACACGACCTCGCCCGTTCCCGCCGCAAGGCGTACTTCGGGGACGAACGGAATCATCACGACGGGGTGCTCCGCGGGTTCGCGCTGCGGCCCCTGCCCGCCGTAGATCAGCCGGGGAATCAACGCGGCGGCGGCCGCCGCCCTGTCCATGAGCTCCTGCACGAGGCCGACGCCCTCGCGCAACCGTGACGCCATGGCGTCTTTCCTGATGGCCCCCACCGCATCCTCGATGCTGGCGTCGCCGGGGAGGCCGAGGGCCTGGGCGATCTCGGCCGGCAGCCGAGTTCGGGGTGACGAGCCGGTCCGCACCGGACCGATGTAGAATTCCAGCTTCAGCACTGACGCAATCAACTCGAGGGTCGTGCTCCTCGCTGCCCGTCCCTCGGTCAGGCTTCTCAGTTGTCCCAGGGGAATGCCCGTTCGCAGCGAGAACGGCCGCAGTCCTTCGGCCTCGATCCGCTGGCGCACGGCCTGCCGCAGATAGTCGACGCCGTAGCGTGTCACGAGCGACACGATACACGGAAACACTTGAACGCACGTGCCATTTGTGGCATGCTTCCGTGCCATGGACGACACGGTTCGGCGGCTCGTGGCTCTATGCGATCTCTTCGCGGAGAGCACCGGACGGAGCATCTCGACCGTTTCCCGCTACGCGACGGGAAGCGGAGAGACCATCGCGCGGCTGCGCCGCGGTCACACCATCACGACACGGCGCGCGGAACGCGCCCTCCGCTTCCTTTCCAGGAATTGGCCGGAACCCGTGGAGTGGCCGGCCGACATCCCGCGTCCCGCGGCGTCGTGCGACCTGCCCGACGAATCGGAGATGAAGGTTCCCGCTCTCGGTGACGCCACGGACGGGCTCGCCGTGGCACCGCTGAGCAGTCGCTGACCGTCTGCTACGGGCGACGCGACGGTCGTTGACGCGAGTGTCTGACCGACGGTCGGATCGGCTGTACTCAGGGGCGGCCCTTGAGCCGCCGTAGCTGCCGGCGCTGCTGCTTGTCGGGTGCGGGTGCACGGCCGGCACGGCGGAGCAGCATGCGGAGCGCCAGCTCCTCTTCGGTCGGCGCCGGCGTCCGGTCCTCGTAGAGCGCCCGGGCGTCGGCCCTCGGAATGTGGTGCTCCGCGAGTCCGGTTATCGTCACCACCTGCGTCACTCCGTCGGGACGCGTGATCCGAATCTCGTCGCCGGTCCGGATCTCGCGGTGGGGCTTGGCTCGGTGCCCGTTGATCTCGACCTTGCCGCCCTTCGCCGCGCGCTGGGCCTCGGACCGCGTACGGAAGAGGCACGCGACGTCGAGCCAGACGTCTAGACGTACAGACTGCAACGGATGGGTGTCTGGCGCCGGCCGCGATGCTCCGGTCACGAGGGACCTGATCCTCCGGGTTATGTCAGGGCGACGCTGACGCTACCGCCCGTTCCCCTGCCCAGCCGGATGTGCGCCGACATGCGGCCGTTTCGAATGCGAGCGGAAGACAGCGCCACGCCGACCGGTTGAGGAGAGCCGCCCGCCCCGGCGTACTCGGCCCGCGAATCCTGAAACGACCACGCGCCGGACATGGCGGCCCAGGCAGGTCGATTCCCATTCCCGTTTCCCATCGTCGTTCTATCCGATTGTCCATGATCGGCACTTTGCATTCAAAGCGCTCGTGCACGGTGCGTGCCGATGCGGCACGCGGCGGAACGCATCGTCGCGAAGCTACGATCCGGCCAGCATGCGGCTGACCGCCGTGCGGCTCTCGGGAACGATGCTGTCGATACGGTTGATCTGTCGGCCGCCTGCCTGTGCAAAATCCGGGCGCCCGCCGCCGCGTCCCCCGACGATAGGGGCGAGTTCCTTGACCAGCCTGCCCGCGTGTACGCGAGCCGTCAGGTCACGGGTTACCGAGACGACCAGCGCCGCCTTGCCGTCGTTGTCGGACGCCAGCACCACGACTCCGCTTCCGAGGCGGTCGCGGAGCGAGTCGGCGAGGGTGCGGAGCGCTCCCGGCTCGAGGCCGGACACCACGCGGGATACGACCAGGATGCCGTCGACCTCGGCCGTGTCCGCCTGACCTTGCGCTTCGGCGCCGCCGGCCATCGCTGCCCGCACCTTCAAGCGTTCGATCTCGCGCAGGACTCGTTTGTAGTCGGCAGCCAGTTTCCCGACTGTCTTTGCGGCGCGGTCGGCGAGCTCTGTGTTCACCGGACGACGGAAGCGAAGGTTCTGGAACTGGCCGACCGCTTCCACGGCTCGATCCGCAGTCGACTCATGGGCGTACGCCAGGAGAGACCGCTCGTCTCCCCGACCCTGGAACGTCTCCACGGCTGTTGCGCCAGTCACCGCCTCGATACGCCGGACCCCGGCCGCCACGCCCCCCTCGTGCATGATGATGAAAGTACCGATGTCACCGGTCCTCCCGCAGTGGGTTCCGCCGCAGAGCTCGACCGAGAATCCGGGAACGGTCACGACGCGCACGCGGTCGCCGTACTTTTCGCCGAAGAGGGCCATTGCGCCCGCCGCGATGGCGTCCTCGGTCGACCGTTCCTCCGTTTCGACTGTTTGGTTCCTCTTGTAGATGTGCTCGTTCACGAGTCGCTCGATCTCGCTCAACTGGTCGGGGGTGACTGCCTCGTGATGGGAGATGTCGAACCGCAGCCGGTCCGGGGCGACGAGCGATCCCTTCTGCCTGACGTGCGTGCCCACGATCCGGCGCAGCGCCGCGTGCAACAGGTGGGTTGCCGTGTGATTCCGGCGAATGGCGTCACGGCGCTCGGCGTCGACCTCGGCCTCCACCGTATCGCCGACCCGCAGGGCACCGTCGCGTACGGTGACGACGTGCATGCGCGGCCAGGCAAGCCGGATCCGTTCGATGTGCCGGACCTCGGCCTCGACGGCGCCGTCCTGGAAGAGACGGCCGGTGTCGGAAACCTGCCCGCCCGCTTCCAGGTAGAACGGCGTCGTCTGGAGAACGACGTGTCCCTCCTCGCCGGCGTTCAGTACGTCGATGGGAGTCAGGGTCGTTCCTGATTCGTTTCGCCGGAAGATGTGAGTGACGACGCTGGTTGTGGAGGTCGTTTCGTAGCCGACGAACGATTCCGTATCGAAGTGGACCCCGTCTCCACCGGATACGACGTCGACCTGCGCCTGATCGCCGCCGAACGCTCCGCCGGCACGGGCGCGGGTGCGTTGCTCGTCCATCGCCCGCTCGAACCCTTTTGCGTCGAAGTCGACCGACCGGGACTGCGCCATGTCCTCGATGAAGTCGCGGGGTATGCCGTACGTGTCGTAGAGTCGGAAGGCCACCTCGCCGTCCAGGATTCGCTGCATGCTATCCGCGCCGGCGAGCGCCGCCTCAAGGTGCGGGAGCCCGTCACGCAGCACGCGGTCGAACTGCGTCTCCTCGCGGCGCACCACCGACGCGATCACCTCGCGGCTCGTTTCCAGCTCCGGATACGCACCGGCCATTTCGGTGATCACCACGCCGGTAAGCTCGTGCAGGAACGGATCGGTCAGGCCGAGCTTCTTGCCGTGCCGCATGGCCCGCCGCATGATCTTGCGGAGCACGTAGCCGCGCCATTCGTTCGACGGGACGACGCCGTCGGCGATGAGGAACGTCATCGCGCGCAGGTGATCGGCGATGACCCGCAGCGAGACGTCGCTCGTGGCGTTCGCCGGGCGGCCCGCCAGCGGTCCGTACTCCTTGCCCGCCCGTTCCCCGATGGCGGACAGAAGCGGCGTGAAGAGGTCCGTGTCGTAGTTCGAGAGCTTGTCCTGCAGCACCGCGACGATCCGCTCGAGGCCCATGCCGGTGTCGATCGACGGGGCCGGCAGCGGGGTCAGCGCGCCGTCCGCGCGCCGCTCGAACTCCATGAAGACGTTGTTCCAGATCTCGACGTAGCGGTCGCAGTTGCAGTCGATGCCGAGACAGTGCTCGGCGGAACAGGGGAGATGGTCGCCGCGGTGATAGTGGATCTCGGAGCAGCGGCCGCAGGGACCGGTCTCGCCCATCGCCCAGAAGTTCTCCGCGGCCCCGAGTTCCGCGATCCGCGACGCCGGCACGAGTCGCTCCCAGATGGCCCACGCCTCGTCGTCGCGCGGCACCCCGTCCTCGCCCTTGAACACGGTGGCATGGAGCCGCTCCGCCGGCAGGCCCCAGGCCTTCGTCAGCAACTCCCATGCGAAGGGGATAGCGTCGGTCTTGAAGTAGTCGCCGAAGGAGAAGTTGCCGAGCATCTCGAAAAAGGTGTGATGCCGGAGCGAGGGCCCGACGTTCTCCAGGTCGTTGTGCTTGCCGCTGACCCGCATGCACTTCTGTGCGGTGGTGGCGCGGCGGTACTCGCGACGCTCGGCACCGAGGAACAGGTCCTTGAACTGGTTCATGCCGGCGTTGGTGAACAGCAGGGTAGGGTCGTCCCCGGGCACGAGAGGGGAGCTGGCCACGACGCGGTGCCCGCGCTCGCGGAAGTACTCGAGAAAGCTCTGTCGAATCTCAGCCGAAGTCATCCGGGTCATTTTGACACACGGTGTCGCCCGGCCGGCGGCACAGCGGCAAGCAACGCATCCTTCAGGAATGCTCCCCGTCATCAGAAGGTGCGGACGTGCCGGCGCGATCACGCAGCGCGGCGATCGCCATCTGCGGCTCGAAGCCCTGGCGCACCAGATAGCGGTACAGCTTGCCGAAGTGGATGCGGCCCTCGACCGCCGAGCCCTGGGGCAGGCGGCGGGCGAGGGCGCGCTGGACGACGGTCTGCACACCGTGCTCCGCGTAGACCTCGGCGACCGCGGCGTGTGCCACCGCGGGGTCGATGCCGAGCGCGGTGATCTCCCGTTCGGCCCGGAGCGGACCGCGGTGGGCGAGACCGGCAAGTCGGCGCGCGTGCACGGTTGCGGTCCGAAGATCGTCCAGCGCGCCCTCACGCTGCAGCCGGGCGATCGTGGTCTCTACTGCGTTGTCGTCGAAACCCCTGCGCCGCAACCGCTCGGCCAACTGAGCCGCGGAGAGCTCGCGCCGGGCAAGCATCGCGAGCCCGGCCGCATGGGGATTGGAGGACAAGGCGGTTCGGGCGGAACGGCCGGGGCCGCCGCGGCTACCTGGCGCCGGCCGCGGCCGCATGCGCCGCCGTCGCGGGATCGCCGTAGACGAACTTGAGCCAGCCGCGGTTGTCGGCCACCCGGCCGTTGATGACGTCGAAGAAACGCCGCTGAATGGCGGCGGTGATCGGCCCGCGCTTGCCGCTGCCGATGGCGATCTTGTCGATGGAGCGGATGGGAGAGATCTCTGCCGCGGTGCCGGTGAAGAAAACTTCGTCGGCGATGTACAGGGCCTCGCGCGGCAGCGTTTCCTCGCGCACCTCGAAACCCAGGTCGCCCGCGAGCTTGAAAACCACGTCGCGCGTGATCCCGGGCAGGATGGAATCGGCCGACGGCGGGGTGGCGATCGCGCCGTCCCGCACCACGAAGATATTCTGACCGCTGCCCTCGCTCACGAAGCCGCGCGGGTCGAGCGCGATGCCTTCGGCGTACCCGTTGAGGGTCGCTTCCATCTTGATGAGCTGCGAGTTGGCGTAGTTGGCCGTCGACTTGGCCACGGACGGGAACCGGTTCGGCGCACCGCGGCCCCAGGAACTGACCTGAACGTCGACGCCGTGCTCCAGGGCGTCCTCGCCGAGGTAGGCGCCCCACTCCCAAACCAGAATCGCAGCCTCGACCGGGCAACTGAAGGGATTGACTCCCAGCGTGTCGTAGCCCCGATAGATCAGCGGACGGACATAGCAGGCGTTGTACCGGTTGGCTCGTATGGTGTCGAGTATCGCCTCGTGGAACTCGTCCTGCCCGAGTCCCTCGTAGTCCATCCGGTAGATCTTGGCCGAGTCGTACAGTCGCCGGACATGCGCGTCGAGACGGAACACCGCAGCTCCGTCCGGGGTGTCGTAGCAGCGGGCGCCCTCGAAGACACCGCTGCCGTAGTGAATGACGTGGGAGCCGATATGGACCTTGGCGTCAGCCCAATCGACCAGTTTGCCGTTCATCCAGATGCGGCCGGTTCCGAAGCTCATGGCAAACCTGTGAAATCCTGTGAAGTGAATAAGTTAGGCTCTTCAGTGTACGAGTCCGGCGCGCTCTTTGCAAGTGAGCCCGTCAAACCTCGCCCGCCGCTCCGCCCGCTACCCGATCAGGGCTCACCAGGAGTGTCTTCACCTCCTGCTGCGCCGACTCCCGGCCCGCCTACCAGCTCTCTCCACAGAACGGGCAGCGGTCCGCGCGCGCGTGCAGCGGCTTGCGGCAGCGCTGACAGAAGCGTTTGGACGATGGGGTTGCGGTGCCCAGGCGGCGCGGGGTGACGTGGACCCGCGCACGCGCCGATTCGTGTGCCGGCTCGCCCCGGCGGCTCGGCGTCGGCGTCGACCGGGAAGCCGATGTGGAAGCCTGCTCCAGGTCGCCGAGCAACTCGGCGGCGCGTTGATAGCGCATCGACAGCTCCGGCGCGAGCGCCTTCATTACGATGTCGTTGAGCGGTTTCGGTACCTCGGGATTGGAGAGGCGCGGCGGCCGCACGAGCTCGCCGCTCCTGAGCTTGTCGAGATCGCTGGGGGCGGGTGATTCGTACGGGAGCACCGCCGTGAGCATCTGGTACATCGTGATGCCGAGCGAATAGATGTCCGATGCGAAGACCGCCTTGCCCTCGAACTGCTCGGGGGCCATGTAGGGCGGGCTGCCGATGACCGTCGTGCCGTGGGCGGCGATCTCCAGGAAACGTGAGGTGCCGAAGTCGGCGACCTTCAGCACGCCCGCGTCGGAGACGAGCATGTTGGCCGGTCGCAGGTCGCGGTGTATTACGCCTTGGGCGTGGGCATGCTCTATTGCGCGGCCGATCTGCATCGTGTAGTCGACCATGCGCGCCGCATCGAGGCCGCCGTTGGTGGTGATGAGCTCCTCCAGGGTGTGGCCGGCGACGTACTCCATCACGATGAAGAAGACGCTGTCCTGCTTCTCGGCCGTCGTAATCGAGACGATGTTGGGATGGTCGAGCGCCGCCAGCAGCCGAGGCTCCCTCAGGAGCTCGCCGAAGTTCATGTTCTGCCGGTGCGGCACCTTGATCGCCACGTCCTTGTCGATCCAGGTGTCGCGGGCGAGATAGACCGCACCGAAGCCGCCGCTGCCGAGGGGGGCGGCGATCTTGTACTTGCCTAGGGTCTGCCCTCGGAACAGCATGCGGGTGTCGCAAGTATAGCGCCCCGAAACGCCTCGCTGGCTCGGCGTTTCGGCCCATCCCCCCCGCTCCATGAGCTTGCGCTTCAGTACTTCGCTTCGCTGCGTCCTGCGCGCAATCTCATAGCGCCCCGAAACGCCTCGCTGGCTCGGCGTTTCGGCCCATCCCCCCCGCTCCATGAGCTTGCAAGGCGCGGTGTTCGGTCCCAGCCTCCACCGGCTTGGGGGATCTCAGAGATCGCGCCAGGCGAACCGCAGCACCGCGAGGGCGGCGACCGGAGCGGTCTCGGCGCGCAGCGTGCGGCGGCCGAGGGTCAGTCTTCCGAAGCCGGCTGTTTCCGCCGCATCGATCTCGTCGCCGGTCCAGCCTCCTTCCGGACCGATGGCGAGCGCGGCGCCGGCCGGTCGCGAGTCGTTTCGCAGTACGTCCGGTCGGACCTGCGCGTCCGCAGCGGCCGCTGCCGGTTCCACCAGCAGGAGGCGGATGGGGCAAGGCTGCGCGGCATCGAGGAACTGCAGGAACGTTACCGGCGAGTGGACAGCCGGGACCACCGCTCGTCCGCACTGCTTGGACGCGGCGACGGCGACGGCGCGCCAGCGGTCGACGAGCCGAGCGCCGGCGCGCTGCCGGCCCCCCGATTCCGTCCGCCCGGTCAGGAGCGGCATGATTTCGGTCACCCCGAGTGTCGTGGCGTCGCGCACCACCGTGTCGAGCTTGCGGCCCTTGAGGACCGTCACTCCCAGGGTGATGCGTACGAGGGGCTCGGGGACCGCCGCGACAGGTGCGCCCAGGCGCAGCACGGGGCGGTGCGGGTCGTTGTCCTCGATCGTGGCCTCGTGCTGCCGGCCCCGCCCGTCGAAGACGAGGACTCGGGTGCCGTTGCGCAGACGGAGGACCCGGGCCAGGTGGCGTCCTTCCTCGGACGACAGTCGGACATCGCTGCCGGGCGCCGGGAGCCGTGCCGCGTAGAAGCGGTGGACCGTCATGGAGTCGGTGCGGGCAAAGGGCCATCCCGGGCCGGGTGCTCGAAGACGAGGCCGACCCACTCGTCCTCCATCCTCCGTTCCCGGAGGACGAGCGGAGGTTCCAGCGCCGTTCGAGCCGCCTGCTCGTCGACCGTGGTGATGCCGCTCGCGATCAGCAGTCCGCCCGGCCGGATGCACCTCAGCACCGCCGCCGCGTGGCGCGAGAAGAAGGCGCCGGTGAGGTTGGCGGTGACGATGTCGCCCGCGTGTGGAGAGAGAGCCGCGAGATCGCCGGCCAGCACCGTGATTCGTTCGCTGACCTGGTTGCGCCGGATGTTGCTCCGAGCATTCCCCAGGGCGTCAGGGTCACGCTCGATGGCGACGACTGCCCCCGCGCCGAGCAGGGCGGCGGCGATGGCCAGCACCCCGGAGCCGGAGCCCAGGTCCAGCACGCGGCAGCCCGTTACCAATCCCTTGTCGATGCGCTGCAGCGCCAGCAGGCAGAGGCGCGTGGAGGCGTGATGCCCGGTACCGAAGCCCATGGACGGCTCGATGACCACGACCGTGCGCCCGCCGCTGGTGGAGCGGGGAGCGTCCCACGGAGGGGCCACCACCAGGTCGCCCACCTGTACCGCCCGCAGGTCGGCGTGTGACCGTGCCGCCCAGCCGTCATCGCTTACGTCGACGGACGTGGTCCGCGCGCCGTCCGGTCCCAGGACTCGGTCTATGGCCCGACGCGCTGCGTCGCGGGCTCCCGCCGAGAAGAAGTACACGCGGCGCTCGATGAACCGGGCGAAGCCCGGGCTGCCTGACCCGGCTGGCTCGCCGTCAGCGCCATCACTGATGGCGAACGGATCGTGGTCGTCGAGCAGGGCGTCGAGTCTGGGCAGCAGCGCTGCGGGAGCGGCCGGCAAGCGTATGTCCAGCGCGGGACGCGTTGCGTGAGCGTCGGCAGGACCGGTGCCGCCAAACCCGTCGCAAGCTCCGTGTTCGGCCCCAGCCCCCACCTCACCTAACCAAAAATGTCCTTCACCCGGCTGAAGAAGGGGCGGCTGTCGTCATCGTCGCCGTGCTCGTTCGGCTCGAACGACCGCTGGGGCATGATCCGGTCGAGGTCCTCGATCAGCGCCTTCTGTTCCTGCGAGACGGAGGTGGGCACGGCCACCTTCACGTCGATGTAGAGATCGCCGTGCCCTCGCCCCGCCACGTGCCGGAGTCCCTTGCCGCGCAGCCGGAGACGGGCGTCCCCTTGCGTTCCCTTCGGGACGTGCAGCGTTTCACTGCCGTTCAGTGTGGGAACCGTGATCGTGCCCCCGAGCACAAGCGTGGGGTAGCTGACGGGAATGGCGCACAGCAGGTCGCTGCCCTCGCGCCGGAACACCGGGTGATCCTGTACATGGATGACAACGTAGAGGTCACCGGGCCCGCCCCCGTGCGGTCCGTGTTCCCCTTCGCCCTGCAGGCGGAGCTGCTGTCCCGTGTCGATGCCGGCCGGCACCTTCACCTTGAGCTTCCGCTCACGCGACACGCGTCCGTCGCCGCGGCATGCATTGCACGGTTTGCGAATGAACGTTCCGGCTCCGCGGCAGGCGCTGCAGGGGCGTGCGACGGTGAGGAAACCCTGCTGGTAGCGTACCTGTCCGCGGCCATGGCATTGCGGGCACGTCTCCCGGCTCGAGCCGGGAGACGCACCGGACCCGGAGCACCGGTCGCACGGCTCTTCACGGGGCACTTGCAGGGTCGCCTCCGTGCCGGCTGCCGCGTCATCGAGGGAGATCGGCAGGTCGTAGCGCAGGTTGGCGCCCCGACGTGGACCCCGCCCTTGCCGGCCCGCTCCGAAGACGTCCCCGAACCCGAACATGTCCCCGAGGTTGCCGAAGATGTCGTTGAAGTCGCGGAACGTCGACGGATCGAAGCCGGGGCTGCTGCCGCCGGCGACCCCCGCGTGGCCGAACTTGTCGTAGCGTGCCCGCTTGTCCGGGTCGGCGAGGACGCCGTACGCCTCGGCGGCCTGCTTGAAGCGCTCCTCGGCGGTCCTATCGTCGGGATTGCGGTCCGGGTGGTACTTCAGCGCCAGCTTGCGGTAAGCGCTCTTCAGCTCCTGCTCACCGACGTCTCGCGATACGCCGAGGACCTCATAGTAGTCGCGCTTGCTCACGCCTTGGCCACCCGGACCATGGCTGCCCGCAGCAGCTCGTCGTCGAACAGGTATCCGCGACGCAACTCGTCGATGACTTCTCCATCGTCTCGGCCTTCACTGGCCTGGTATGCCACCGCTTCGTGCAGGTTCGGATCGAACCGTGCACCCGACGTGTCGACAGGCGTGACGCCTCGCTTGCCGAGAACATCGAGCAACTGTCGGTGAATGAGCTCGATTCCGGCGCGGTAGGCGTCCGCTGCACCGGTTTCGGCCGGTGCTCCCAACGCTCGCTCGAAGTCGTCCAGCAGCGGAAGCAACGCCATGATCAGCGTTTTCTCGGCCTGCCGATTGGCCTTTGCGCGGTCGCGCTCGACACGCTTCTTGTAGTTGTCGAACTCCGCCTGCTTGCGAAGCAGCAGGTCGCGGTATTCGTCGCGCTCGGCTGCCGGATCCTGAACCGGCTCCGACTCGGCGACCGTCGGTGCCGAAGCCGCGCCAGCGTCCTCGGGTGGTGCCGGGTTCGCTTCGTCTTCAGGTTGCGCCGGGTTCTCGCGTCGTTCGAACCGTGTCGAACGCTCGTCCTGTTCGGGCTGCGCCGGTTTCGCGTCCGCTTCTTCAGGCTGTGCTAGGTTCACGTCGTCTGTCATGTTCGGATGATGGCGTCTGCTGGACCAGGACCCGGCTCACGGCACGTGAGACCTGATCCACGGCCGAGATCGCTCGGGAGTAGCGCATGCGCCGCGGGCCGATGATTCCGATGCGCCCCGTGCGGAAGCCGTCGAAATAGGTGGAGGCCACCAGGCTGAAAGCCTGCATTTCCGGCGACGGATTCTCGGTGCCGATGACGACCGTCAGGCCCGGACCGTCGAGGTATTCGTCGAGGACCCGTACCAGCAGGTCCTTGCGTTCGATCATTGCCAGCAGGGTTCGCAGGATCTCGAGCGGCACGCGATCTTCGCCGTCGGATACCTCCTCGGCGAGGAACCATGCCCCCTCGACGAAGAGGTGGTTGCGCGGCACCATCTCTTCCAGTGTGAGACTGGCCAGCCGCAGCGCGCGTGACCGGAGCTGGTCGTAGAGCATCCGCTCCTGGCGCAATTGTTCGACCACGGCCGTCCGAACGTCCCAGAGGGGCAGGCCGGCGAACGTCTCGGAAAGGTAGCGGGCACCCTGCTCCAATGCCCCGCGGTCGGATTCCTCCCCCAGGTCGACCGCCTTGTGGGCGATCTCGTCGTCGTCGGTCGTGACCACCACCAGGATCTTGGTGCTGCCGAGGGGTACGAACTCGATACGCCGGAAGGTGCCGGCGGCCACGAGGGGCAGGCAGGCGAAAGCGAGGTGGTGAGACGCGACCGAAAGTTCGTGCGACACGTTCGACAGCACGTCGCTCACCGTACCGGCCTGGCGCAGGCGCGCCTCGACGTCCGGTGGCGGGTCCGTGTTGCGCCGGTGGCTGAGGAGCCGGTCGACGAAGTACCGATAGCCGCGGTCGGTCGGGACGCGCCCGGCCGAGGTGTGCGGCTGCGAGATGTAGCCGGCCTGCTCGAGTTCCGCCATGACGTTTCGCACGGAGGCGGACGACAGGCCGACGTCACCGTGCTGTGCGAGCCAGAGAGAGGATACGGGCTCTCCCCGATCGATGTACTGCGTGACCAGCGCCGCCAGAATCCGGCTGGCGCGTTCCGTCAGCCGACCGATGTCGGGATCGTGGATTGAGGCGCGAGGTGCCATGATGCGAGCCGTCACGCGGCGGCGCGACCAAAGCCCGCAGGCCGCGCGCTGCTAACGATTCTCGATTATAGCAGCGGGTGCCGCGACGCCCGCGAACGCGGCCTCGCCGGTGCCGGGCTCTACGGACTCCCGTGGCGCAGGGGGCAGCCATCGCAACGGCTTCACGGCGGTTTGGGACGCGGCATCGACGCCGGGAGCGTCCAGCTTGCCGTACTTGACCGCAATCAGCTCGGCCAGGATGCTGACGGCAATCTCCTGCGGGGTGACAGCGCCGATGTCGAGGCCCACCGGCGCGTGCAGGCGCTCCGGATGGGCGACCGTGACGCCGGCCTCGCGCAGCGCTTCGTGCAGTCGCGCGACCTTGGCCTTGCTGCCGATCAGGCCCAGGTAACGGAGCGAGCGCGGTGCGAGAGCGCGGAGTGCATCGAGGTCGTGACGGTGGCCGCGGGTCAGGATGACGGCATAGGCTGTCGCCGGAAAGTCCGTGTTTTCCAGCCATGTCGGAATGTCGTCCACGGCGATCTCGACGGCGTCCGGGAAACGCTCCGCGTTGGAGAACTTCTCCCGGTCGTCGATTACGTGGACCTGGAATCCGGCTGGCGTCGCAAGGCGGCCGAGATGCAGTGCAACGTGTCCGGCCCCCACCAGGTAGAGGTGCGGAGAGGCTTCGAGCGGCTCGATGTAGACTTCCATCTGGCCCCCACAGATGAGACCCGACTCCTCGGCGATGTCATCGGCCAGCTCGTACCGGGCGACGAGCGGCTTGCGCGATTCGAGCGCGCGCCGAGCCTTCCAGAAGGCGTCGTTCTCGTAGCACCCGCCGCCAATCGTGCCGACGGTGCGTCCGTCGGCGAACACGAGCATCTTGGCGCCTACGCGTTGCGGGGTCGAGCCCTGCGTGCGGATGATCGTGACCAGCGCAGCCGATTCGCCACGCGTGAACAGGTTGTTCACGGCCTTGAAGACTTCTTCGTTCATCTGAATCCGACCCGATTATACTGCGCTCGGCCGATCCGCTGCGGGGGCGCGTGTCCTGCGCGGCGCCCTATACGGTCAGCAACCAGTGGTGGCCGGGATCGAGCGGCAGGTCCCGGAGCAGCCGCTCGACGAGTGCGAAGCCGTATCGATTCAGGAAATAGATGCCGGCGACGCTTCGTTCCTGCGGGACGCCGGCGGGAAAGCTCTGCGCCCTGGCCCGCTCGAACTGCCGGCGCAGTGTCGAATCCCGTCGTTTCGCGGCTGCCACGACCTTCCCGCGCAGATTCCGGAGCTCCCGCTCGACACGGCCCCTGGTAGAGGCGACGGCGCCCGAGAGCGTCGGGTCGAGAGTCGGAACGGCGTCGGCGATGGCGTCGATGTGTCCGGCCGCGGACCGCTCGGCCGCTGCAAGCGCTTGCTCGATGCTCTCCGGGATCTGCAGTGCGAGCAGGCGGTTCAGCGCCGAATCGTCGCGCGGCTGCAATTCCGCGAAGTCGACCGTGTAGCGCTTCAGGAACCTGGCCGTCGCCGCGTCGACGATCGTGGCGCTCGCTCGCGGCTGGATGATCGGCATTGGAACGTCGAACGCCGCGTAGATGCGGCGCAACTGTCCGAGGTAGGCCAGCTCGTTCGGGCCGGCCACGTAGGCGACGGTCGGCAGCAGCGTGTCCTGGACGATCGGTCGCAACAGCACGTTCGGGCTGAAGCGCGCCGGGTCCGCCTCGATGTCGGCAAGCAGGGTCGGCACGTCGAGCTTCTGTTCCCCGGTCGAGAAGGTTCCGTCGGATGCGCGGATGGCCTGGCGGATCCCATCGAGCCGAAAGAGCGCGACCGAGCCGGGGGCGGGAGAGGCCTGGGCGTGATAGCCGAGAGAGGCCAACTCCGCGCCGGCCTCCGCGGCCAGTCTCGCCGTCCGTCCCGTGCTCTGGATCTCGCGCTTGAACAGTGACCGCGCGAATGGCTTGGCGGCGGGGTCCGAGGCATCGTACACGACCAGGCCGTGGGGCCCGAGCTGCCGTTCGAGCCAGCGGGCGAAGGCCTCGACCAGCCGTGTCCCGGGTCCGTACGCAGCGGCCAGCGCGTCGGTCACCTCGGCCGTGAATTCGGTCGGTGGAAGAGCGGTGCGCAGCGCATCGAGCGTCTCGCGGATCGAGCCGTCGAGGCTGACCGCGGCCGCGCTCGTGCCCGCCGGGGCTCCGACGTCCAGCGAGACTCCTACTCGCGTCAGCTCGCCGTCCAGCACATGGCAGCCGCTGATCTCGTCGAGATCGTGGTCCTCGGCATCCACCCAGAAGATGGGCACGACCGTGACCTGGTGCTCGTCGGCGAGGCGTCGCGCCAGCCGGATGGCCGTGACAGCCTTGAGCAGGGTGAACAGGGGCCCCCCGAACAGGCCCGCCTGTTGCCCGGTGACCACTGCCACGGTCCCGGTGTCGCGCAGGCGCGCGGCGGCGGCGCATGACGCGGCCGGCGCACCTCGGGCTTCCAGCTGTCTTTCGATGACGGCGGCCATCGCCGGGTCGGGCATGCGGCGGCTCCTGGCGCGGAGTACCTCGGTCCAGCTACCGGGCTGCGTGGGAGAGCCCGCGAAATAGGGGGCCAGCCGCTCGAAGGCGTGACAGTAGTCGCGTACGAAACGACCGGTCCACGGGAGTTCGCGGTCGTCTATCCGAATACCCGGGCTCTGATGCTCGACATCCATTGAACAGGAAACCGCCCCCATGGTACCATCCGGAAACCAGCCGGGAGATTTCGAGCACTGACACGCGACGATGCCGGGGCGCTTTCGGGTCTCGGCGCATTTGGCCCCTATCGGGTTCTGCACCAACTAGGTACGGGCGTTCTCGGACCCGTCTATCGCGCCCGCGAAACCGACGGTGAGAGGACGGTCGCCGTAAAGTCGTTCGAGCTCGATCTGACGCCCGAACAGGTCGAGATCTTCGGCAACGCATTGGCCCACATCGTCAACGTCGAGATCTCGCATCCGGCGATCGTGGCACCGTTCCTGGCCGGCCTCGAAGCCGGCACCCCGTTCATGGCTTGCGAGTACGTCGACGGCGAGTCGCTGGATGTCGCGCTGCGGCGCGAGGAGCGCCCGCCGGAGGCGCTGCGGTGGATAGAGCTGCTTGCCGGCGCCATCGACGCGGCCCACGCGCGGGGACTCGAGCATGGAGCACTGCATCTGCGCGACGTGCTGGTGTCTTCGGAGGGCGTGTGCGCGACGGGTTTCGGGATCGCCAGGGCACTGGAGCACGTGCAGCTCGATGTTCCGGTGCGCAGGCCGTACACGGCGCCGGAAGTGATGGCCGGCCGTCGTTGGGGACCGCCGGCGGATCGTTTCGCCGTGGCGGTGATGGCGTACGAGTTGGTGACCGGAACGCGTCCGTCGGGCAGCAGCGACGAAGCCGTTGCCGACTTGCGGGAGCTGCGCCCGGACGTCGCCGACCCCGCGGGATTGCAGCAGGCGTTCCGCAACGCGTTGGCCGACGATCCCGCTATCAGGTCGGCGTCGGCAACCGGGTTCGCGACGGCACTCGCACGGGCCATCGGCGACGAATCTGAGGAGGGCGCGGCGACGCCCCGGCGCCGGGAGCCGGTGGCGGGCGAAGGAGCGGGTTTGCTCGACGATCCGCTGGATGCGTTGCACGGCACCGGGGCCGGGGACGTTGGCGCCGTGGACCGCGAGACCGAGTTCGGAGCGCCGGAATTCGACGCCCCGGTCGGTCCAGGGCCTGCCGGGTCCGGTGACGAGCCGCCGCGTCCGGTGCAGATCGCTCTGCCCGCTGACCCGGATGGCACCCTGGAGGACGGTTCCGCGGAGAGCGAGGATCCCAACAAGAAGGTTGGCAAGGCGTCCGGAGCGCGGCGTGCTCGATCGCAGCGCGCTTCCCGTTCCAAGCGTCGATCGCGCCGTGGCGGCACACGCCAGCGCACGGGGCCCGTGGTCGCGGTGCGCGACGACGTGCATTTCGATCCGCTGGACGATCGCAGTGCCATCGAGCCGGCGGTTGAGGGGGCCGCGTATGAAGAAGAAGTACCGCCGCCCCCGTCGCCTACATCGCTGCGTGCCATCGCGCCCATCATTGCCGCCATGGCGGTGGGCGTGCTGTTGGCCTACCTGGTGGTAACGGGGTTGGGGACCTCGAGCGAGGAGATGACCGGTGGCGCTTCGCAACCATCGGAGAACCCTGCGGCGGATGCGCGGAGGAGCACGGAGGAGGTTGTGGCCTCCCAGGCTCCCGGGGAGCCGTCCGCGGCAACCGCCCCGGACGGACCGTTGACGCTGGCCGAGGAGCCGATCGTCGCGGTCGGCGATCCGCCTCCTCCCGGTTCCGAGCCGGTCCCGGCCGCTGCCGAGCCGCCGGAATCCGAGGTGCCCGCGTCGGACGGCGTTCCGCCTGCGGTGGATTCGCCGCCGTCAACCGCGGCTGCGGATGCGGAGACGGAACCGCCGCTGGCGACGCCCCCGGCGAACGCTCCCGCGAATGCCGAGCCGGCGCGCCCCGCCGCGGCGCGTACCGGGTCGCTGCTGGTCCGATCCCGTCCACCCGGGGCGACGGTCCATGTCGACGACGTGGCGGTCGGCGTGACGCCAATCGAAGTTCCCGACATCGCGTACGGGCCGCATCAGGTGCGAATCGAGTTGTCCGGTTACCGGCTCTGGGTTGCGGAGGTCGACGTTTCCGGGACGGAACCGGTTCGGGTCGGGGCTTCGCTGGAACCGGGAGCACGACGATGAGGGCCGTGCTCGCCCTCGAGAACGGAACCTGGCATCAGGGTCGCGCGGTTGGCGCGACCGGTATTGCCGCCGGCGAGGTCGTCTTCAATACCAGCATGACCGGCTACCAGGAGATCCTGACGGATCCGTCCTACGCCGGGCAGATCGTCACCATGACCTGCCCCCAGATCGGCAATTACGGTGTCGCCGAGGAGGAGGACCGGGAGTCCGGCGCGCCCCAGGTGGCGGGATTCGTCATGCGCGAGGACTCGCCGATCGCCAGCAACTGGCGCGCCACGGGTACGCTGCACGACTATCTCGCCGCGCACGGCATCGTCGGCATCTCCGGAATCGATACCCGCGCGCTTACGCGTTTGCTGCGCACCGCCGGCGTCATGCGCGGCGTCATCGGCAGCGGAGCGGTCGAGCCGGAGGCGCTGGTTGCGCAGGCGCAGGCGGCACCCCGGATGGAGGGCAGCGATCTGGTCCGGTCGGTCACCTGCGCGGCGCCGTTCGACTGGCGCGCCGAGGACGATGCTGCCATCGCCGGGTTCGCGATCGAGCCGGAGCGGCGCGCCACGAGGCCTCTGCGGGTTGCCGCCTACGATCTGGGGATGAAGCGCAACATCCTGCGCCGGCTGGCCGCGCACGGTTGCGAGGTGCGGGTGTTTCCGGCGACGTCTCCGGCCACCGAGTTGCTGGCGATGCAGCCCGACGGCGTCTTCTTCAGCAACGGACCCGGCGATCCGGCTCCGCTCGATTACGTGGTTCGCAATGCGCGGGCGGTGATGGACAGCGACGTGCCGGTGTTCGGGATCTGTCTCGGCCACCAGGTGCTGGGGTTGGCGATGGGCGCGCGGACCTACAAGCTCAAGTTCGGCCATCGCGGCGCGAACCACCCGGTGCGCAACGTGGCGACCGAACGGATCGAGATCACCTCGCAGAACCATGGCTTCGCGGTGGATCCCGATTCGGTGCCGAGTGACGTGGAGGTCACGCACCTGAATCTCTACGACGGGACCATCGAGGGATTGCGCCACAAGCAGCTCTCCGTTTCCTGCGTGCAGTATCATCCCGAGGCGTCGCCCGGACCGCACGACGCCGACTACCTTTTCGGCGGCTTCATCAACGCGATGGAGCAGAGAGCAGGCAGGCCCGCGCGCGGCTGAAACACCACGTACCGTCTCCCGACGTATCACATGCCCCGCCGTACCGACATCCAGCGTGTACTCGTAATCGGCTCGGGACCGATCGTCATCGGTCAGGCGTGCGAGTTCGACTACTCCGGCACGCAGGCCTGCAAGGCGCTGCGCAGCGAGGGTCTCGACGTCGTCCTGATTAACAGCAACCCGGCGACGATCATGACCGATCCGGAGGTCGCCGACCGGACCTACGTCGAGCCGCTCAGCCGGGAGTACGCCCGGTCCGTCATCGAGAAGGAGAAGCCGGACGCGCTGCTGCCGACCGTCGGCGGCCAGACGGCGCTCAACCTGGCGATCGAGCTCGGCGAGAGCGGGGTCCTCGAGGAGCTCGACGTCAAGCTGATCGGCGCATCTCTCGACGCGATCCGCATCGCCGAGGATCGGCTCAAGTTCCGCGGCGCGATGGAATCGATCGGCATCGAGGTGCCGGACAGCGCCTATGCGCGATCGTTCGACGAAGCGCTGACGCTGGTCGACCGGTTCGGCTTCCCCGTCGTGATCCGGCCGTCGTTCACGCTCGGAGGAGTCGGAGGCGGCATCGCCTACAACATGGAGGAGTTTCGCGAGCTGTCGCGCCGCGGCATCGAGCTCAGCCCGGTCCATGAGGTCCTCATCGAGGAATCCGTCATCGGCTGGAAGGAGTTCGAGCTCGAGGTGATGCGCGACGGAGCGGACAACTTCGTTGTCATCTGCTCGATCGAGAATATCGATCCGATGGGGGTGCACACCGGCGACAGCATCACCGTCGCGCCGGCGCTGACCCTGACCGACAAGGAATACCAGCGGATGCGCGACGCCGCGCGCCGGATCATCAACCGGGTGGGGGTCGAGACCGGCGGCTCGAACATCCAGTTCGCGGTCGATCCCGACACCGGCCGAATGGTCGCCATCGAGATGAACCCCCGGGTTTCGCGCTCCTCGGCCCTGGCGTCGAAGGCGACCGGCTTCCCGATCGCGAAAATCGCAGCCAAGCTGGCTCTGGGCTACCGCCTCGACGAGATTCCCAACGACATCACGCGGCTGACGCCCGCGT
>CATQHX010000028.1 GCA_958296065.1 Vicinamibacterales bacterium
CGTGGCCAGGGAACTGCCTATAAGTCATTTAGAAGAAATGCCTTATGGGAATCCGATGGCTCATCGTCCGCGAAGGCGACTGCCTGACGCAGCTGCGCCTCGAACGCGGAGACGCGCTATGCACCGACGAGGACCTGCGCGCGGCGCACGGCGCCGGCGGCCTCTGCCGCAGCGCGACCGGAGAGCCCGCCAGTGCCGTGATCGACGACGGACTGCACGTCACGGCCCGGATCGCAGGCGACAGCCCCGGCGAGGTCATCGCGTACCGCGGCCGAAGCAACGCGCCCGTCATCGACCTGAACCGGCGCCGCCACTACCGGCCGGCGGACTTCTGGGAGCCGGTCCCAGCGCCCGCCGGCGGGCGGCTCATCCTCGACCCGGGCGACCTGTACCTGCTCAACTCGAAAGAACGCCTCAGCATCCCCCGGGACTTCGCCGCCGAGATGGTGCCGTTCGACCCCGCCGTCGGCGAGTTCCGGATCCACTACGCCGGCTTCTTCGACCCCGGCTTCGGGTGCAGCGACGGCCAGCCGGGAACGCGGGCGGTCCTCGAGGTCCGCGCCCACGAGACGGCCTTGTCGATGGAGCACGGCCAGCGGATCGGCCGCCTCCTCTACAGCCGGATGGTAGCACCGCCCGAACAGACCTACGGCAGCGCCATCGGCTCGGCCTACAACCGGCAGGGCCTGACGCTGAGCAAGCAGTTCGCGCGACGCCAATGAACGACCAGCCCCGCAGCCCCGACTGCCCCGTCTGCAGCCCCCTCGCCGTCGCAGGCCGCCGCTGCACCGACATGCGCCGCTTCCTCGACGGCGGCGCCGGGCACTGGCGGTTCCTCTGGCGCGAGCACGTGAACGAAATCCGCGGCACGGGAAACTGACGCCACCCGATCGGAACCGGCGAGTGAAACGGCAAAGAGCGCGAACACGATGCGATACGAAGCCGAACTGCTGGCGCCGGTGCAAGCGCACCTGGCGGCGCAATACCCCGAACAGCAGCCGGAAGCCGGATTCTACGAGTACCGCATCGACCTCTACGCCCACTGCCCGACGACATCGCGGACGATAGCTGTGGAGCTGAAGCTACGGAACTGGCGCCGAGCGGTGGAGCAGGCTCTGCTGTACCAGCTGTGCGCAGACCAGGCAATCATCGGTGTTCCCGAAACAACCGCGCCACACGTCGACCTCGAGGAGCTGCGGACACACGGCCTCGGCCTGCTCGCAGTCCGACCGGACGGATGCACCAAGATCATCGCAGCGGCCGAATCGACGATAGTTCGGCCCGCATACCGGGCTGCGATGATCGCAGCACTCGGCGAACGCTCCCGATAACAGAAACACCCCTCCGCGCCGGCGCGCGGATCACCCGGAGACACCATGCCCCGCTATCCCGGCTACCGCTTCGCCGGCGAGTTCCACCGCCACGGACGCCCCGTCGACCACACCCTCGACGCCTCGTTCCTGCGCGTCTTCCGCGACGAGGCGGGACTGCTGCGGGCCGGACTGCACCCGAACGCCGAGCCCGGCGACGACGACCACTGGGACGACGGCACCACGCTGACCGAGACGACCGACGCGCTCGAGGCGATCGCCGAGCACCCCGACAACCAGTCCCTGCAACAGGAGCGGCTGCTCGTTGCCGCCTACCAGCGCCTCGACCACGACAGGACGACGCCGCGCAACGTCTACGTGCCGACCGAGCTCCGCCCCTGGGCGGCGCGCTTCCGGCTGCAGAACCAGGCGGTGCTCCTGTACGTGCAGGCCGCCACCGAGACCGGCGCCCGCTACGCCGCGATCGAAACGTCCCGGCTCCTGATCCGCGACCAGGAAGAGGCGACGTTCACCCGGACGGAATAGAGCAAGGACCAGCCGGCGCTGGACGAACAGCGCGGTACGGGAGGAAACGACGTGAGGACGCCGAAGACGGCAGCCGGGATCAACGGATTCCTGCAAAAGTTGCGCGAGTGGCGCGAGGCCGACGCGTGGCTGGCCCGGGCGAGCACACCCGCAAGCAGCTCCCACGGCATCGACGATGGCCGCCGGTGGGTCGAGGTCGACGGCGAGCGGTTCACCGAGGACGACATCGTGTGGCTGCGCCGCAGCGCCGTGATCACCAGCGTCGGCACGCTCGAAGGCCGCACCGCCTGGCAGGAGTGGCCGCAGACGTGCGACCGCCCCGAGGGACCGCGGCCGCCGGACCGCATCGACGAGATCCGGATACGGCTCAAAGTCACCGACCAGACGGATTTCTACGTGTACTGCACGGCAGCGTCGGACGGAGCGGCCGGACCGGTGGGCTCGTGCGAGCTGCGGACCTTCCTCGAAGAACAGGACCCGACACGACCGAACGACGCAAACGCGGTGATGCGCACCACGGCCGAGGAAGACGACGACCTGCTCTGGCTCGCGACGCTGACCGTCCGCGAGCACCTGCCGGAACGCTGAAGGCGCTGCCGCAACTGCGAAGCGATCACCAAGCAACAGCCGCGGGACGCCTGAACGCCCGCTGCTGAAGAAGAGGCTCGTCGACCCCACCACGTCACCGCTCCAGGCAGACAGATGCCCAAGCCCGCACCGGCGCCGCTCCCGCTGGCGCCGCTGGCGCCGCCCGCCGAGGTCTTCGCCGCCGCCGCCCACGCGCTGTGCCGCGAACGCGGCGAACTCGACGACGGAACGCCGTCCGCACACGAGACGGACACGGCCATCGCCGTGCTCGCGCGGCACGCCCCGCCGTCGAACGCGCAGCGCCTCGGGGTGCGGCTCGCACGCCGCATCATCGACGACGTCGCGGCCGGTCGGCGCGGCCCCGCCGACCTGCACGGAACCGGGAACCAACGCCCCTCGCTGAGCGACTTCATCGTCGCCGTCACCGGCAACCGCCCGTTTAGATGCACGGACCTGATCGACCGGCTCTCGCCGTACGTGCGCCTGAACCCGAAGCGGACCGCGGCAGCGAACAACGTCCACCACGCCGTCAACGCCGACAGCCGGTTCCGCCGCCACGAGCACGGCGTCTACACGCGCGTCCACCACGGCTAGAGCTGGCCACCCGGCCATGCAGTGGCACGGTTCAGCCACAACCAAGAATGGTTTACCATCGGGAAGGATCACAAGACAGTCGCCATGACAGACACCGGCCGCACGGAGCTGATCGTCCCCGAAGTCGAAGACAACCGCGAGATCTGCTTCGAGCAGGGCAAACCCTGCGTGTACGCGCCCGACGACGAGCCTGGAATCATCATGACCGAGTGGCCCAACGGCGTCATCGACCGCTGGTGCCTCGAAACGAACACCGAGACGCGCCACTGGCCCGACGGGACGACCGAGACGGTGCCCGGCAATACACCGCTACCCTTCCCCCACTGGCCACGGTCCACAGAATAGAGCTGCACGCTCGCCGAGGACCACTCAGTGCCGAAACTGACCATCGTGATCGGAGCCAACGGCGCCGGCAAGTCCACGTGGTGCAGACGCCACCGCGACCAGCTACCGGAACACTTCTACAATGCCGACTCGATCGCCGAAGGCCTTGGCGACTGGAACAGCCCAAGAAACCAGCGCGCAGCACGCGAAATAGTCGACCGCAGGATCCAAGCACATCTGAACAGCAAAGAGAACTTCGGCTTCGAAAGCACCTACTCCGGGCGGTCACGTCCGGCGATCATCGAACGCGCACGAGCGCTCGGCTACCAGACCACCGCGATATTCGTCGGCACGCAACGACCAGATGTCAATATCGCACGCGTAGCAGCCTGCGTGGCTACACGAACCGGGCACGACGTTCCCGCGGCGGAGATCCGCCGACGCTGGACGGCCTCCCAGGACTATCTGGTGCACACAGCACACGCGATCGGTTTCATCCAGGTGATCGACAACAGCGGCCCGACAACGCGCAACGTCACCCGAATCGAGAACGGTCGAAAGACAACACGACACACCGGGATCCCGCACTGGGCACGCAAGCTGACCAACAGAATCGAGACAGCCGAGTACTCAGGCTCGGAAGTACCTGCCAAGGTGGGGAAGACCAGCGCACGACGCCACATCACGGGCATGCTGGCGCTGAACATCCCGAACGCCTGGCTGCTCAACGGCGGCGACTGGCACACGTACGCGTCGTGGTTCGGCGCTGAATCCGACACGATAACGGAGCCTCATCTCACGGACGAAAAGACATACGGGCCGCTACTCGACGTGTTGCGGCGACGCGGCCTGCGCGATGCGAGACGCGGACTTAGGCATTTGAATCATCCGGACGGGTGGGCGAGAGAGAAGATCTGGGCAGCCACACACGAGCGAGCCGTTATCGAATGGGCATGGAAGAAGCTGCAGTGGCTGAAAGAACACAGCTTGAACGAGGATCTGGCGCCGTTCGACGGACTGCAAGTATCCAGGTGGTTGGCGTACCCCGGACAGTGGATCCGACTCCACTGGTGGGCATGGCAAGTAGGGCAAACCCTTGACGGCGAAGATGCAAGAAGGTGGAACCAGTGGCGGGAACAATGGACACCGTGGCCAGAGGGGAGGGTACTTATCCAGAGATACCTTTCAAAAAGGAGGACCACATTCGCGAAGCAGCTCTCAAGAAGATAGGTCAAGCGTTCCAGCAAGAAATGGACGCACAAGGGAAACCATGCGCGCTCAAGGGCGGCACCGCACTCAGGTTCACGATGGCCCTTCCGCGACCGTCGACCGACCTGGACTTCGAGGGCGACAACCGAGTAGAAGTCAGAAAGAGCCTGAAACGGGCAGTGCAACGAGCATTCCCGCAAGAGAGGTACCGCATCGGACGCGATTGGGGCCTGCGCGGTATGGTGACCGTGCAGACTCGACCGCCGAAAAGAGCAGACGCAACGAAGATAATGATCGACTACCGACTGACCGGAACGTTTACCGGCATGCCGGGGAAGACACCGTTGGAGAAGACGGTGACGCACGGCGGGATTAGAATATATGAAACCAGAGAACTGGTAAGGCGAAAACTACAAACCATTACGGGAGAATCGCCGCGCGTCCTGCCACGCGATGTATACGACGCCGGCTGGATAGCGAATACGCATCCGGAGTTGATCGAACACGACGACAAGAAGAAACTGAAACAGTGGCTGGAAGAAACCGTCGAGAACGGACTGGTGGAAACGCGAAAGAACGACTTGCGGAACGACAACGTGACTGGGCGGATCGACGCCGATGACATCTGGACCGCCGTCAGTGAAGGAATATCGCGACTCGAAACCGCACGGAAGCACGACCAGCCCCCGGACGACCACAGGGATACGAACGGCCCACCAAAGACCATACCACCACTCAAGCCCGGCGGCGGCGATACCGCCAACCCGCCCAAGCCGCCAAGCCCGGCCACCGGCTACGCCGCCTCCCTCGAAGGCAAACGCAACAGCCCGTCACGCACGCGCTGACCCGTCGCAACAGGACAAGAGCACCCTGCAACCTGCACGCTCACCGAGCGGACTCAACCTGTTCCGCGACCCCGCACATATCCCGCTCTCGCATCTCGTTCTCCCTCCCGCCAAACGCACTGACGGCAAGCAGCGGCGAAGTCGGCTGACCGACCCAACGGATCCGCTCTCGTAGCTGGCACACCACCGCCCACCCGGCACCCCCGATCCGTACCGGACCACACGGCCCCGCCGGCCGCCACCGGCCAGGAGCACGCCCATGTTCAGAGTAG
Source organism: Vicinamibacterales bacterium (assembly GCA_958296065.1). Lineage (GTDB taxonomy): Bacteria > Acidobacteriota > Vicinamibacteria > Vicinamibacterales > UBA8438 > WTFV01. The sequence continues at coordinate 5,689 of CATQHX010000028.1, forward strand.
CCAGACACACCGCCCACTTCACCGTCGTGGACTGCGAGGACTACCACGCCGTCCTGTCGGTCGCCGACTAGTGGACGCAGCTGAAGACCGGACGCGACAGCCCCGACTTCCGCCGCTGGGCCAACCCCTTCACCTTCATGACCAGCTGCTACGAGAACCGCGTCATCACCCGGCTCGACTTCGACACGAAGGAGGAGTTCGCCCAGCAGATCGAGGACCTCATCAAGTTCCACGCCATGAACGACGCCTGGCGCGGAATCGACCCGCCGAGCGACTACGTGCGCGAGCGCTTCATCGCCGTCGGCGCCGGACGCTTCTTGAAAGCGCTGCCGATCCTGCGGCCGCTGCCGCTGAAGGCCAGCCACGCCGGCGCGGCCGACACGCCGCTCGTTCACGCCGCGTGAACCGAACAGCGGTCCGCGACGTCCGGACCGGACCCCGGAGACGCACAGGAACCCCCACCATGATCAAGACGACCAGAAAGTTCGTGGGCCACAAGGTCGACAACCGCTACTTCTACGACTTCGGCCTCTGCAGCAGCAAGGGCGACTGGGTCCAGATGGACACCGGCCAGGACGCCCCCTGGTTCGGCCAGTGGGCCAATCCCTTCGCGCGACAGATCCTCTCCTACGCCGAGGGCGACCGCACGCTGATCGAGTGCGGCACCGACGCCGAGTTCACCGCGAAGCTCGAGGAGATCGCCGCATTCCACCGGGAGAACGACGAGTGGAAAGGCATCGACACCTGGAGCGTCCGGCTCCGCGAGCGCTTCGCCGCCGCCGGCGCCCAGCACCTGGTGCACCCATCCTGCTTCGAGATGCAGGAAACCGAATGCGCGAAGCACGCGCCCGAGCTCGACGCCCCGCTGTCGGAAACCAGCACGCCGGCCGACGTCGCGGCTGGATGACGCCGTTCCACACAGATCGCCACAGGCAGCGACGACGGGCGCCAACGGCCGGACTCCAGCCGCCCCGTCGCCAGACCCCAGAACCCGCCACCCGAACGAGCCCGCAAACCACCGGCTCGACCACGGCGCGCCGCCGCACGTCACGCGCCCCTACGCTTTCGCCATGCCCCAGGACGACAACACCAACCTCGCCAGCCGCATCGACACCATCGAACGCAACCTCCAGAAGCTCCGCCGCGACACGAGCGGACTCTCGACCCTGACAACGCGCAACCGCGAGGACCTCGACCACGCTCTCGCCGACCTCGACGAGCTGCTCTACGCCGCGCTGGCCACCGGCCGCGAGCTCACGCCCCCCGCTGCGGCGGTCGACACGCCCGGCAGCGCGACCGGCACGGAAACCCACGAGCCGCGCTGCACGCACCCGGCGCACGACGCAACGCCCCCCGAGGCGCGGCCCGCCGCCACGCACCTGGTCACGCTGCGCTCGCCGCACTCCGAACGCGGAGAAGCGCACCCACCACTCCCCCGCTGCGCCGACTGCGCCGCACGCGTACTCGAGAGCCCGTCAGCGCCGCGTATCACGGTCACGCGCATCGACGGCGGCGAACGACCCGCGGACGGGCCACGCTGCCAGTCTCCCGTCCACTTCGCCGGCGACCTTCCGCCCGCGACCACCGTCATCGTAACCGCCGGCGTGCGGCCGGGCATCCGCTACTGCGACACCTGCGCGGAGACGACCAGAGCCACGCTCAACCGGCACCGGATCCGCTGCGAGAGCGCCCGAATCGTCACGCGCACCCCCGTCAGGCCGCAACCGGGCGCGAAGCGCCGATAGCCGCCGCGCAAGCACGGCGAAAAGCCAAATGAACAGCTTCAAGCACACGCGAGAGAACCTCGACGAACGGATCCGCAGACTGCGCGACGCGACCGCAGCCACCCGCGGACCCGCGCCCGACGTCTGCGGCGACTGCCAAGGCACCGGATGGACCGTGCGCAAGGAGAACGGGAGCAACCGCGCCCACCGCTGCGAGTGCTGGATCCGGGAAAAGACCGGCAAGCTGAAGCAGAGAGCCGGGATTCCCAGACGCTACACCAGGTGCACGTTCGACAACTTCACCGTGTACCCGAACGAGGACATCGAGCGCGCGTTCCGCCGCTCGCGCGACTTCGCGGCAACGTTCCCGGTGCGCCAGAACGGCCTGCTGCTCGCCGGTCCGAGCGGGATCGGCAAGACCCATATGGCCGCCGCCATCCTCAACGAGTGCGCTGACAAGGGCATCGGCGGCCTCTACTGCGAGACCGCGGCGCTGCTCACCGAGCTGCGCAGCACCTACGACAAGGACTCCCGGACTCAGGAAACCGACATCCTGCGACGCCTGGCCAACGCCGACCTGCTCGTGCTCGACGACCTCGGCGCCGATCACCTGACCCGCTGGGGCCAGGACATGCTCCACACCGTCCTCAACACCCGCTACAACCAGGACCGCGCCACGGTCTGCACGACGCGGCTGCCGCCCAGCCCCCACGAGCGCGACTCGCTGCTGTTCGAGATCGGAGGAAGGCTGCTCTCGATCCTCCACCAGATGTGCGACATCGTCGAGTTCGACGGCGCCGACTACCGCCACGCCGGCAACCACCCCGGCACCGACACGCTGCAACAGCTCTGGAGGGCGAGAAAACGCCAGGCGAGCACGCCGGCGCCACGGGCGCGCTTCGCGCCGCCCGGCGAACAGCGGCCCGCGGGGACAGCGTGAACCGGGAGCGGGAGCCGCGGAACCGACCAACCCGAGAACGGTCACGGACTTGACCACCAAGGGAAGCCGCCAAATTATTGGAGCGGCAAAGCCCGGAAGCAGTGGAAAACGACAGTGAAAGAAGAACCGAACCCGAAGCTGACCATCGTGATCAGAGCCAACAACGCCGGCAAGCACTGCCCCGGCGGGATCGACTGGAACGCGTGTCCCGGAATCTGGCGCGACCCGAAAAGGATGAGCGGCGCCTGGTGCTTCAAGGAGGGACGGGTACCCTTGTCGGCCCTCTTCCAGAACGTGGGCAGCGGCATGAACGCAGAAGAGTTAATGGACACCTTCGGAGGCATAGCCCCCCAGGACGTCAAGGCAGCACTGCAGCACATCAGCGAACAACTCCGGAAAGGAACCGAGACGGACCTGTACTCGAACATTCCGGAGGGAGGAGCAATCGACTGGCGCGATTACCCGGGAATCGAGATCAGCGACAAGCGCCAATCCCGCGAATGGGTGTTCAAGGGTACCCAGAAAGAATCGCCGAGCTGTTCGAGCACATAGCAGAAGGAGGAACCATCCACAACTACTGCGAACGGTTCGACGAAGTCCAACGAGCTGAAACCGAAGAACTGATGGATTTTCTCGCAGCTCGCCTGGATACGATCGGACCGTGCTGACACGCTGAGTACGCCGTCGAGTCGCGGTCTGCATGACCGCGTGCATCCGTCGCATGCTCAGCGCTCTGCGCCGCACCTGCATCGCGCACACGCTCGGTACTCTGCTCGACCGCCCGCTCTGCCCCGTGCGCGGTTCTCTGCATCGCGTCCCTGCCCGCCGCCTGCATCACGACCTGCATCAGCCCGTGCATCACTTGCTGGAATGTATCTTCCAGCAAAGTGAGCAGCCCCGTGCGTCAGTCCTCCACCCGCGCCGTGCGTACGCGGTTGCCTCAGACGTCCGCTCCCCGGTCTGCTCCCGCGGCTGCATCCGCGGCCGGGTACACGGGCGGCTCCGCCTGTGATGCCGCCGCGTGCTCACCACCGTGCCCGAGGCCCTGCTCGCTTCCCTGCCCGGGCCCCTGCTCACCAGGACGCTCAGGTACCGGCTCACCGTTCCGCCGGACCGGCTCCCGGTGTTCCGGCTCGGCTTCCGGCACGCGAAGGTGAAGCGCTTCGGCGACCTCGGCGACCGAATCGGCCCCGGTCTCGCGCGGGCTCGCCGGGGCCAGCCCGCTGGTGAGCGCAAGCACGCCTTCCCGGCCTGCAACGGCAAGCAAACGTTCCACGGCGTAGTGCACCGCCCTGGACAATGGAACCCCGCTGGCCGCAGCCAGCGCCTTGAGCGCGTCCGCCTGGCTGGCCGGGATGCTCGCCTGCACCCGGACCGTCCTCTCCCTGACGACCATCGGTATCTGCATCCCGCAAGCGTACGCAGCGCGGTCCGCAGCCGCTGATGCAGCCACCGGCCACGGAGCTGATGCTGATGCCGAGCAGGAGGCTGAGCACGGCGCCGAGCATCACCCGGACGGATGACGGTTCCGGCACACCGGTCCGTACACTCTCGCCGCCACGAGACACCGCAATGAACCAGGAACCGATCGACGCGGGGCTGCCGCCCGGCCACGTGCCCACCCTGCGAGTCGCCACCCCCGACCCGCAGGACGCCAAGCGGCACATCCGCATCCGGAGCGGCTGGACCCACTACCACGTGGCCGCCTGCCTGGTCGACCTGCCCAAGACGTGCTCCGAGACCGGATCGGCGCCCGTCGACGACATCGAGTGCCCGCGCTGCCGCCAGACGCCCGAGTTCGCCCGGGCCGTCAAACAGGCACGCGACCCCGGAACGATCCCCCGCGGAAGGCAGTCCCGCGGCGAGATCGCGCCGCAGCCGCCACCGCGAGGAACGCAGCCGAAAACCCCGGCACGGCGGACGAAGAAGCCAGCCCGGAGCGAGGCCGCCGGCCAGACTTCCCCCAGCCCGCAGGGATCACTGTTCTGATGACGAACCCGGTCACGACGCTCTACGAACGGATCGAGCTCGACAACACGGCGAAAGAAGAAGTCGGCTTCCCGCTCGTGCCCCGCCAGAGCGGCACGCCCGCGCCCGACAGGGTCGACCAGCACCCGGCCGGGGCATACCTGATCAGCACCCACACGCCCATGAGCCGCAGCACGGCATTCTCGGCGCTGAACACCGCCGCGCGCCTGCTGGGACAGGAGGACATCAAGTCCACCCCCTGGCACCGCATCCGCGACGTCGAGATGAACGTGCTGCGCAGCATGCTCGCCGAGCACTACGCGCCGGCGACCGCCAACAAGATCCTGTCCATCGTCCGCAGCGTGCTCCGCCAGGCGTGGAAGCTGGGGACGATGAGCACCGACGACTACGAGCGCGCCATCGCCGTGCCGGCCATACCCGGAAGCCGGCTGCCCACCGGACGCGCCCTCGAGCCCGGAGAGATCCGAGCCCTGTTCCAGGCATGCGCCGAGACCGGCCCACAGGCGGCGCGCGATGCCGCCCTGCTGGCCATCCTGTTTGGCTGCGGGCTGCGCCGCATCGAGGCGGCGCGCCTCGACGTCGAGCACCTGGACAAGGCCGCGTCGACGCTGCGCATCATCGGCAAGGGCAACCACGAACGCATCGCGCACATGAACGCCAGCGTGCTGGCCGCCGTGGACGCATGGCTGAAGGCCCGCGGCAACGGGCCGGGTCCGCTGCTGTGCGCCATGACGGGAAAGGGCAACAGGATCGTCTGCAGGCGCCTGCGGACCGAGAGCATCCGGCTGATACTCAAGCGGCGCGCCAGCCAGGCGCGGATACGCTCCTGCACGCCGCACGATCTGCGGCGCACGTTCATCACCAACCTGCTGGACCAGGGCAACGACATCGCCGTCGCCTCGCGGATGGCAGGACACCGGAACATCTCGACGACGACCCGCTACGACAGGCGCGACGAACGGACCAACCGCGACGCGGCCGCGACGATCCACATTCCGTACCAGGCGCCGCCGGACGCGCCGCCACCAACGCATTAGTTCCCCGCCTGCCGCCCCTGCAACCCGCCGCGTCCCGCAGCGTCCACCAAGACCCGGACCTGACACGGAGTCCTTGCCCAGGCCCCACGCTCCCTACACTGGTCGCACAAGCGCCACCGCCCCGCGCACCGCGCTCAGCCCGCCCAGAGGGAACCGAATGACCGCGAACACCGAAACGGTCCCGACAAACCAGAGAAGCAGCACGCGGACCGTCTGTCAACGGTCATTCAAATTGAAGTTGCCCCAGTTCCGCGGACACTTGTCCTCTTGGCGAGGAGGAGGAGGAGTCCACGATGCCGAAGTCGAGACCGCCGTACCCCGCGGCATTCCGACAGCAAATGGTCGAGCTGGTTCAGTCCGGACGTACACCGGGAGACCTGTAGCGCAGGCACCGGCTCCGGGGTCCGGCTCGGGTTCGGGGTCCGGCCAACGCAGACACGGACTGGACCGAGGCGCGGTGCTGCCGGTTTGGAGACTTTCCCGAGCCGCAGAATCCGATCACGCGCTTCAAGGTACGACGGACCAGGTGACGGAAGACGGGCCGCCGAGCACCGACGCCTTCGGGCAGCCGGTCTTCGACGATTCGGACCGTCCAGGTTCCGACGGTGTCCGCGGAATAGCCACTGGAGAATCGGCGGACGGTCTGGCCGGCTGGGAAATCGACAGCCTCCGCGCGTTCCAGCTTGTAATCGGTCAGCGACCCGCGTTTCCGGCGCGATCGGCGCCTCTACGTTGTTCCATTTCTCGTGCGTTCGGCGTTACTTGCCGGCGGTGGCGTCCACCAGCCGGTGCAGGTTGCTCTCCGGTCGCAGACGGTCGGCTCCGCTCAGCCGCCCGGGAAGCCCGGCCGGGATTTCGGCGTTCAACCGTTCGACTCCGACCAGGGAACAGCGCGCTCGCCGGATCGTGCTGGGCCTCGTGTTGCTCACGTTCGGTTGTAACGGCCCGCCGGGCGGCACCTTCATCGCCGGTGCCTCCAGACGACCCAAGTCCGTCTGATGTATCGGTATCCGTTGAAATGGAGCCCCTGACGGCCAAGGCGGGGGAATCCGTGAGTATCACCGGCTATCGGCGCCGTTGCCCTACGAAGTGGATATCCCGATCGAAATCGATCCCACCCACCGGCGACAGTACTGAGGACACGCTCACCTTTGCAGCCGGGGAGACGATCCGTCGATTCTCCTCGGGCAGCACGCCCTCGACTTGGGTGGGAAACTGGACGGTGCGGATTGTTGGAGACCGGTTGCCCGAAAGCGTCGTGCTCGGCAGCCCGTCACCCGTCACGTTCTCCGTGGTCCCTTGACCGCCTGACGGCCCGAAGGTCCGCACGGACCTGCGCTCCGACGAACCCGCGCCGATTGCTCGGCAAGCCGTCACTCTCGAAACCGCCGTCGCTCGTCGGACCGATCCACATCACGTCCGCAAGCCCGCGGCCGGCTCACCAATGGCCTGCCGCCCGTTGCGCGCGAGCAATCGCGGAGTCGACGATACGCTGCCGAAGGGCCTTACCGCGCACCACCTCCATGCGGTGTCTCCCACCGAGTCGCTTCGAAGACCGCGAAGTCGCCCTCCAGCCGGCGCAGGAGCCGCTGGCGGTCGACTTGCGGGAGGAAGCTGTAGGCGATGCTGTTCGTTGCCAGAGCCTTCAGCGTCGGGTACGAGACGGCGACGTTTCGCGCCGCGAGCGCGAACTGCCGCCGCAGGTCGGACAGCATCAGTCCCGGGTCGTCCGTGGCGAGCACGACCGGGACGCCTGCCGTCAGGTAGTCGACGAGCGGATGGTTGACCGGGTCGACACCCAGTAGCTGGCGATTGCTCTCAGGGCTGATCTCAATGGCGACACCTCTTCGCCGCATTTGGACCAGAAGCGCGTCCGGTTGCGGGTCGGCCTTCAGCGCGACCGCATGACCGAGGCGATGCGCCGCCGCGCCGCCCGCCTCCGCCGGGGCCACCGCCAACCGAATGTGCCGCTCGGCGCCGAGCGCGGCCGCCTGAGCGTCGAGCATCTCGCCCGCGTGCAGCGAGCGTCTCACTGCCGGGTAGTACGCGGCCAGTTCGCCCAGCATCCGCATGTGGAGGTCGTAGTCGCGGAGAGCGACCGGGTGGGTTTCGGCCGCCGCCAGGTTGATGCCGACGATCAGCGGGCTGGCGGCGGCAATCTCATACGCGAGCAAGAGGTTCACGAAGACCACGACGGGCTCGAAGGTCCGGACCGTGAGGTGCTGGAAGCGGACGAACACGCCGCATCCCGGATCGGGAACGCCGGTGTCGCATCCGAGCAACCGATCCGACGCTTCCAGGCCTTGGGCCAGCGACTCGATGGTCGCGTCACGAAGCGCGGCGAACCGCGGGTCCGCCAGCACCGTTCGCCTGAGCGCGGCGAGGTCATCGTTCCAGCCGAGCGAGCCGGCGACAGCATCGCGCGCCTCTGGATCGGGCGTATGTGAGGTCGCCGTTTCCAGGTAGATTACCCCGCTGCCAGCGGCCAGCGTTCTCGCCGCCGCCAGCAGACGCGAGATGTCGCGCTGCACGAGAGCCAGCTTGTCGAAGCTGGCGAAGAAGTGCTCGCTGGCTGCGATTCGGTCCATCGACGTACTGTCGCCCAGATAGTCCAGCATCGACCAGCGCCGCTCGATCTCGCGGCGAAACGCAATGTCCTCCAACGCTTCCGCGATGGGCCGCTCGTCTTCCCCGCACGGGGGTGACTGCAGTACCCATTGCGCGGCGTGATCCCTTGGCAGGCACAGGCGGTCGTCCATGGCCATCCGGATCAGCTCGGGCGTGCGCACGCCGCCCCCGAGGTGATGATGGATGTCGCCTCCGACGGGCATGCGCTCCACGAACGCGGCGAGCATGGCCGGTTCGTCTCGGATACTGTCGAAGTACGCCGCCGTCGCCGCTTCGCGTGCGTCGGCCGGCTGGGCGCCGGAACCAGCGACCTGGGCACAACCGGCGGCCAGGACCGCGAGCAGGAAGGTAGTACCGAACGCCCCGCGCATCCGATCCCTCGACACGGCGGCGACCGCCATGCCCCACATGCTGGCGCGGGCATCCACGAGACCTCGGAGGCGGTCCCCGGACCGGACTCTGCTCATCGCTGCGATGATCGCGGTGAGGATCACAAGACTACTGACGCCCAGGATGTCGGTGACCACGCGCGTCAACTTCATGTTCGCGTCTTCCAGCGTGTTCTGCAGGCGTTGCGTGTGCCGCACGACCTCGCGGACCAGTTGCTTGCGGGTTCGCGTCAGGTCACGCCATTCCCGGATCGGAGCCGGCGGCACGAAGCTGCCCCGAATCAGCCCGAGCGCCAACAGGTCCGCGATACAGGCCACGTGCTCCGGTCGCTCTTTTGCGGCCGGAACGTTCCGGATCTGCTGCACTTCGGCGAGCACCAGCGTGAACGACTCTGCGTCTTCGAGGATGTGCCACACCGGCTCCCGGTACACGCCGGTCACCTCCATCGCCACGTGCGCGCGCACGGTCGGCTGTCGGCTCGCCGACGGAAGGCGTCACATGCGCGCCCGCCGGTCTGCCCCGCCAGCGGTCAAGAACGAATCGACAGATCATCCGGGCTTCAGACCTACGGTCATGCAGTCGAGCAATTCCTGCAACGTGCTGATTCCTTCGCGCAGTCTCGACGCCATCACATCCTTGTCGATCGCGGCGACCGCATCAGCGACGCACGCCTGCCGCGGCAAGTCGAGAGCCCGTGCGATCTCTGGAGGTAGCGGTTGCGCTCGCCGCGACCTTTCCGGCCGCGGTGGGCCGATGTAGAACTCCAGACCCAGGACGGACGCGATTGATTCGAGTGTCGTGCTCCGCGCCGCGCGGCCCTGGACCACGCTCCGCAGTTGTCCCAGGGGGATGCCGGTGCGCAGCGAGAAGGGTCTGAGCCCCTCCTCCTTGATCCGCTGCCGTAATGCACGTCGCAGATAGCCGACACCCGTGAAACGAGTCGCCATGGGCACGTTATCAGACTTCCGCTCACATCGAGCCTGCACGTGGTAGCCACGTTCGGGCACACATCGTCCGGACAAGTCTTCGTGACTGCGCGCTTTGCGCGGCTCTCTGCTCTCGCGCGATACTCGCGCGCCATGGACGACACGGTTCGCCGGCTCGTAGCTCTTTGCGATCTCTTCGCCCGGAGTACCGGCCGGAGCGTCTCGACGGTTTCGCGCTACGCCACCGGGAGCGGCGAGACCATCGCCCGGCTGCGGCGTGGTCGCGCGATCACGACCCGGCGTGCGGAACGCGCCTTCCGGTTCCTTTCCGAGAACTGGCCGAACCGGTGGAGTGGCCAGCCGAAATCCCGCGCCCCGCAACATCGCCTCGCTCAAGCGCCTCGAACCCGCCGTGAACCCTCGGACCGTCGTGGGATCCCCGTCCGTGCCCGAACTCGGTCCCCGTGCGGCGCTATCAAAACACCCCACCACGCCGCACCGCTTCCCCCGTGGCGATGCCGTTCAATGGCCACACAAGCCCGTCGGGGCTCTCGAACCATGGCACCGGCCGCGGCTGACGTTCCCTTGCATGACAACCGCCCGTTGGCAACCGTCAACGGCCAGCGGCCAGCGGTCCACGTTTCCTCCGACACCTCACCGGACTCGGCCGCCGCCCTTTTTGGCTCGCGCCCGTTCCCGCTCGGCGGACCGCTGCTGAAACTCGGGATCTGGACTCGCACCGAACCCAATCAGGAAGAACCCCGCAACCGCCACGGCGAGTGCATGGACCCGGCGCTGCCACCGCAACAACCGCGAGGACACCATTCCGACCAGACCACCGAGGAACACGAATAGCCCAACGTAGGCGACGAACTCTCCCAAAGGACTTCCCTCCGTTCCCCCCGTTCCCACTTTTCAGCCCAGGAACCACGGCGCCGCGACGACCACGGCCGCGATCGCGATGCCGGCCGTGACCAGGCGCCAGGCCAAGCGGAACTCGAGCTGAGCGAGCGCCGTGTCGAAGTGCGCCCGAGTGACCAGCTCGCCGGTGGTCTCCGCGCTCGCCTCCGCGCCTGCCTGGACGCCAACGGCTGCGTTCGCTCACGTGGTGTAGAACAAGGTCGAGGCCGCCTGCGGCCGCTCGGACGTGCTCGAGCGTCGGCGGCGGCTCATGGAAGATTGGGCCGATTACGTCGTGGTGACGTCCGGTGATTCCGTCCCGTAGGCGGACGCGAGCGCCAAGGGCGAACGCAGATTCCTCATTGCATCACGGCTTCGTTCAAGATGGGCCAATCCCGAGAAGCCTCTCAGCGTTCTTGTGAGCGATCTTCTCCTTGGTGGCCCGGGGCAGGTCCAGCCCCCGGAACCAGTCGGCGCCGAGCTGTCCGCTCGCCATCGGATAGTCGACCGAGAACATGACGCGGTCCTCGCCCATGGCCGACAGAGCCAGCCTCAGCAGTTCGTCACGGAAGAAGGCGCTGGTCGTGATCCACAAGTTGTCGTGGAAGTACTGCTGCACGGGCTTGTGCAGCCTGTTCCGCGTAATGCGATCGAGGTCCTCCCCGAATCGCCAGTAGTAGAAGGGAAGCCCTTCGCCCATGTGGCCGATGACGATCTGCAGGTTGGGAAACCTGTCAAGGACGCCGCTGGCGATCATCCGCAGACACTGAAGCGCGACTTCCTGATGCCAGCCATAGCCCGGACCGCCGAGGATTCGGCTCAACAACTCGTCGCCGAGCCCGTCGTAGAAGACATCCGTCGCCTGCGGCGAAGCCCAGTTCGGGTGGATGTAGACGGGCACGTCGAGCGCCTCGGCCCGGCCGAGCAGCGGCTCGAAGTCGACGTGGTCAAGATACTTCCCGTCGACCGCGCCGTAGCTCATGCAGCCCACGAAGCCGTGCTCGCGCACCGACCGCTCGAGTTCGTCGGCCGCGGCCTCCGGCTGGCTGAGCGGAAGCGTGGCGAAAGCGCGGAAACGATCGGGATAGATGGGAATGACCTCGTTGGCGACCCAGGAATTGAGCTTGCGGGCGTACGCCACGCCTTCGGCTCCGGGCAGGTTCTGAGCACCGGGTGTCACGGCCGACAGCACTTGCATGCCGATGCCCGCCTGATCCATGTCCGCGATCCGGCCGGCGCCCACGTCGAGGAGTGCGGGCCGGCGACCGCCGCCCGAGAAGAGGCGCTCGTCCCGGACACGGTTCAGCCGTTAAAGCTCGGGGGTCGCGAAGTGCTCTTCCAAGGTGAGCAGGAATAGCATCTCGTCGTCGGCGGAGGCCGTCGTCGCGGCGGCGCCGAGACCTGCCGCGCAGCCCAGGAACGTGCGCCGACTCAAGCTCGGGTGAACCGTTGCGTGTCTGGGGCCGGATGCGTCAATCATGATGTGAACTCCTGATGGGGAGGCCGGTGGCCAGTGTACGACACAGGATCGGTCGTGTCGCTGGCAGTTGCGCCGGGGGGCGACAACACCGCCAACGACTTCTTCGACATCAACACGTGAGCGTAGCGGCCGGCCAGCAGCCCGCCAGCGACGTCGCTCAGGTGTCGCCGGGATTCGCGCCCCGGCCTTCGTTGGGCGTCGCCGGTCGTGCAGGTCAGGTGTCGACGCCGAGCACCTGCCCCACCGCCGCACCGTCGCTGCCTCTGCCGGCGGCAACGCGGCCGTCGAGGAGGAACGCCGCCTCGCCTGCGTCGGCATGACCCGCGCACGCACGGAGCTGTAGAGCGCGTCGAGGGTGGCCTCCCTCTACCGCACCAACGCGCAGTCGGGCGCGCTGGAGAACGCCTTCCGGCGAGCCGGCATCCGCTACCGCATCACCGGCGGCGAGAGCTCCTACAACCGCCCCGAGGTCCTCGCCGCGCTCGCCTGCCTGCAGGCCGCATCCGACCCCGAAGCCGACGACGACGCGATGCGCCGCTTCGTGGACCTGCCGCCGCATCCGCGGACCGGGCGGAGGATTTGCGCGCAGATCGACGCCCGCTCCGGCCGCAGCTTCCGGACCCGCGCACGGCCCGGGGCCGAACGCTGTCCAGCTGCCACGCCGCCAACCTGCGGCTGCGCTTCGAACTGGCTTCAGCGGTCCGCGACGCGGCGAAGCACATGCCGCTCGACGAACTGGTCGACGAAAGCGCTGATCCGCACCGACTACCGGCGGGCCGTGACCGCCTCGGCCGACGGCGACGCCTTCGACCGGCTCGACAACCTCGCCGAGCTGGCCTGCGACGCGAGCGTCTTCGCCCGCGAACACGGCGGCGACGGCGACACCCCGAGGAGCGCCTGCGGCTGCTCGACGCCTTCATCGAGCACGGCCGCGCGATGCGCACCCCGAGCGGACCGACGACGACGACGTGCGCGTGGCCCTGTCGACGCTGCACGGGACGAAGGGACTCGAGTTCGACACGGTCGTGATCGTCGGCTTCGACGCCGAGCACCTGGCCGCACCGTCGCCGCCTCGGCCGACGGCAACGCGGCCGTCGAGGAGGAACGCCGCCCCGCCTGCATCGGCATGACCCGCGCACGCACGGTGCCGTACCTGAGCGTCCCGCAGGTCACCGGCCACGGGGCCAAGCAGCGGGAGACGGCGCCCTCGCCCTTCCTAACCCAGATCCCGGACAAGCTGCGGACGATAGCCGCGCCCACCGCACCGCAGGGCGAGCCGCCCGCCGACGTCACGAGCGGACCACTCGGTCCCGAACGCTCCCTGTAACCCCCATCCGCCGCGCTGCGGCCTAGACCTCGCAGCCGCCGCGGTTGCTCAGAACCGGCGCGCCTCCCCGAGTCGGCGCGCACGGACACGACACCACGAGGGAGGGACGGCGGAGTACGACAGTGGGACAGATCGGACGCGGCCGGATGGACGCAACGCGGGCGGCCAAGGCAACGCCCTTGCCTTGCTGCCCCCGGCTCGCACGCCGCCGGTCACCGACCCCGCACCGGCCACGCACCGCGCCTGACGGCCCCCTTCCAGACCCGGCCCGCGTTCGGGCCATTCCCGTTCCGGAGAACACGCCATGCCGTTCATCGACCTGTTGCGCCCGGCCAGCGCGCCGCGCTCAAGCGCCTGCGCAAGAAGATCGCCAACCGCGAGTGCATGCGCCGCATCCGCGCCGCCGACCGCGACAAGATGCTCTGGTCCGGCGTCGACCTGCCCATCGACGCCGGAACCTGCGGCCGCTGGGTATGGCCCGGCTACAAGCGCTGCCACGCCTGCGACGCACGCCGCCGGTGGTTCCTCAAGACCGCCCTCAACCCCGTCGAGAGCACCGTGTCAGCGCTGCTCGAAAGCCTCTACAACGACGAATGCGCCGACACGGAAAGTACGCCCGGCCCGAGGATTCCGGCCGCACCGTCCCGCTGCTCGACGACCTGCCGGCACGCGACGACCCCTGTCTGCGGTGATAGCCACGCCGCCGGCCAGCGACCCCGCATCGGCCACGCCCCGGGCCTGATGGCCCCGACCTTCACCCGGCCCCATCGGGCCATTCCCGTGCCGAAGAACGACCCATGCCGCTGCCGCTCGTCGACCTGCGGAATCCGGACCAGCGCGCCGCGCTCAAGCACTTGCGCAAGAAGATCGCCAACCGCGAACACATGCGCCGCTACCGGGCCGAACACCGCGGCAAGATGCTGTGCGGCGGTGTCGACCTGCCCATCGAGGCCGGGACCTGCCGCCGGTGGGTATCGCGCGGTCGCGACCTCTGCTACGCCTGCTACCAGCGCCGGCGGTGGCTCCTCGACCACGCGCTCAACCCCGCCGAGATCACCGTGTCCGCACTGCTCGAAGGCGCCGTGGGCAGCGCCGCCGAGGCCGGCGCCGACCCGCACGAAGACGCCACGCCGCCCGAAGATACCGGCCGCGCCGTCCCGCTGCTCGAGGACCTGACCGCGCTCGGCGACCCGTGCCTGCGCTGGTAGCCCGGCCGGCGCCGCCGGCGCCGGCGAACACGCAATACCGCGAAGCGACCCGCACGAGCTCGACACGGCGGCGCCATCACGCCGCGGAAGAAAACGACCGATGACCGACGATCGGAAACGCAAGCCACAAGCCTCCGACGGCTGGAGACTGCGGGACCTCCGACTCACCGCCGCTCGACGCAGCATCGCCGCAATGGCGGCCGGGGTCGGCCACCTCGCCGGACGCCGCGGCCCGACCGCTACCCGACTGGGATTCCTTTCGGCAATCCAGGGTGCTGCTTCCATGGAAGCAATCTCAAGGACCTTTGGCAACCAATCACCGCGAATCCTGAGCGAAAGGCACAGTCTGATCGCCAAGCGCGGGTCCATGCTCCTGGTGTCCATCACGGACACGGCCGTCACGGTACCCCCAAGCCGGGCGCCGACGCGTTCCTGCTCGCATGGACCGGCGGCAGCGCGCCGAACTGCACACCATCACGCACACGCCGAGCAGCAGCGGCAGGCAACGCTGCGGCCCAGGCGCCGAGCGGTCCGCCTCACGGGAACGCCGAGCAGAACGCAAGCACCGCCTGAATGTCGTGCCGCCGAGATTCCGGGCTCGCTCGAGAGCTACCTCCAGGATTCCCATCCCGAACGCGTTGGTTGCGACGTGACGGCCCGCTTGAACGCGGGCCGTCACGCGACGTGGTACTCCGCATAGTCAGAGGGTTTCCAGAAAGTCGAGGAGCCGATCGGTGGCGGTGAAGCGGAGTGGCTGAGGTGCGGGATCCTCGATACACCGGAGGGCAGCCTCCTTCATGGCCAGCTCGGCTTCGACGTACTGGTGTGTGGTGGCCGTGTCGTCATGGCCAAGCCAGAGAGCAATGACGGTGATGTCGACTCCGGACTGGAGCAGATGCATCGCGGTCGTGTGGCGTAGCGTGTGAGGCGAGATCCGTTGCGCCGCGAGCGAGGGATGATGCTCCGACGCCTTTCGACAGGCGACGCGCAATTGGTGCTCGACTCCGGAGCGCGACCATCGTCGACTCGCCGATCCTCGCGTGCAGGTTCCGGACCGTCGCCTCGTGTTACGACTGGCGAGACGTTCTACCGCCGCCGACGATCTCGTCCAGTGCGTCGATGGCCTGCCTCTGCCAGGAACTCACCTGGTTCGGGTGAACCTCGTGACGGGCGGCGATCTCCTGCACCGTCCGGTCTCCCCGCCACGCCTTGAACGCCACCCGCAAGCGGTGCCACCTCATCTTCAAGGTAGCCACCTCTCGCCGGACGGCTTCGTGGTTCGGCTCCCGCCAAGAGCGAAAGGACAACGCCTCCGATGTATCTGCTTCTTCGGCAATAGTCGTAAAGATGTCATCTATTGAACCCCAAAAAGTCACGTCAGTGTCCTATTGAGTCGGTACTATACCCGGCACATGGTGAGCCAACCCACCGAGCCTTTCGAGACGCCTTGGCGACAGACCGACAGCACACGCCCGTCACTCTTGTTGTCGGCCGCGCTACTCGCGTTCGGCTGTAACGGTCCGCTCGCGGCGCCTTCAGACCCACCGGACGACCCCGAGCCCACGACGGCCGCCGTCTCCGTCGAGATCGAACCGACGACGGCGCGAGTCGGCAGCTACACGACGCAGACCTACCGCTTGACCGTGCCCCTGGATCACGACGTCGATGTATGGACCGAAGTAACACCGCCCACAAGCGACAGCTACGAGAGCGGACCTATCGACTTCACCGCCGGGACTACGACCCGCGTCTTCACCAGCGGCATCCTGTCCGCGGACAAGGTGGGAGACTGGACAATGCGTATCGTCGAAGACCGGCTGCCCGCTGGCGTAGTGCTCGGCAGCCCGTCATCCGTCACATGGTCTGTGGTGCAATGACGGACCGCCGAACCTGCCGGTCCCAACCCGCTTCCTCGTTCCCAGTCTGGTTTGGGAGCACTTCCCGCCCCCGATGCACGGGGGCACGCCACCGGTTTCCACATTGGCGAACCTCATGAGATTTGCCGAAGAGCTGCTGCTGATGCTGTTCGACGATGAGCGCGGGGATCTGACCGGTACGTTGCCGCCGGGCCGGCTGGACATTCTCCTGGCCGGGGCGGTGTTGATGGATCTGGCACTGGAGGAGCGCATCGATACGGATCTGAGACGGGTGATGCTGGCTGATCCGACGCCGCTCGACGACGACCTGCTGGACCCCGCCCTGGCGGACCTCGCGCACGCCTCCGATTCGCATGACATCGACCACTGGATACGGCGTCAGGCTGAACGTGGCGGGGCGATCCGCGAGCGGGCGTTGGCCCGTCTGGCGGAGCGTGGGATTCTGGTGTAGTCCGACGATGGAGCCGCCGGTTTCCTGCTGTCCCGCCGCGTGTCGCGAGCGCGGCGGTACCACCCAGCCCCTGACGGTACGGTGCAGGAGGAAGTTCGGCTGCGAGTCATGCGCGTGCTGTTCAGCGACGACATTCCAGACCCGCGCGACACGGTGATCATCTGCATGGCGGACGCTGGCGGGGTTCTCGATTACCTCCTCTCCCGCGAGGAACGCGCCGAGGTGCAGCGCCGGATCGACTTGGTGACGAAGCTGGATCTCATCAGCCAAGCCGTCACCAGGACCGTCCGCGAAGCCGAGTCGGCGGCTTCCACCGCGCCGCCGGCGCGCCCTGCGCATGAGATCCCGTGCGCGGCCGGTCTGCCACTTGCCGGCCCGGCAACGCTCTCGATCTGGCGCGCGACGCAGAAGCCTTCCTGTTGAATCAGTACCGCTCGCTGGGTCCGATCTTCCGGGTGCGGGCGTTCGGTCGCCGGTTTGTCGTACTGGCGGGTCCCGAGGCGAATCTGCTGCTGGCGCGCGGCAACGTCCACTTCCGCACCTTCGAGGTCTGGCAGCGATTCGATGCGGACGTGGGCGCGCTGCGCCAGATTATGAGCATGGGCGGCGGCGACCACGCGAAATTGCGCAAGCACCAGGCGCCGGTCTACTCAACGGGCCTCCTGAAGAGCCGTATGGCCGAGGTCGTCGACCTCGTTCGCGGCGAGGTCGCGAGCTGGCCCGAGAACGGGCCGGTCGCGGGGCAGTACATGTTTCAGCGCCTTTTTGCTGGAACAGCTGGGCCGCCTGGCGACCGGCCGCTCTCCGAGGCCGTACCTGGGCGACCTCATTATCTATCTGGAGGCGCTGCTGCGCACGAATCTCCACGGGAACCGTCCCGGCTGCTCCTGGGCCTCCCGCACGTGAGGCGTGCCCGCCGCCGCGTCATGGAGTTGGCCGGGCGAATCCTGGCGGATCACGATCCGGCGCGGCGGGCAGGGTTGCCGCCGGACTACATCGACGATGTGCTCGCCCTGCACCGCGCGGACCCAGAGCAGGTGCGGCAGGCGTTCTACGGCGACGAAGCTCAGCGTATCCAGCGCGGGCGCGACGACGTGCGCGTGATGGTGCGCTATCCGCGGGACGAACGGCGGTCGCTCGGCAACCTGGAGAACATGCGTATCCGCACCCCGGACGGGGCGAGGTACGCTAGCTGCCTAGCCCGACAGCCGGTGCTCCCGGCTCTGCTCCGCCAGGCGCTCGATGAGCTCGGAGTGTCCGGTGACGTGGAAGATGTAGCGCGGCACGTCGCGGCCGACGCGGCGTGACATGAAAGGCTCGCCCCAGAAGCTGAGCAGGCACTCCGTGGCGCCGCTGGTCTGTGTGTCCGCCAGGATGAACGAGACATCCTCCGAGAGGCTGGACCACACCGGCTCGGCGACCTTGCCGGCGCCGCCGCAGGCCGCCACCTTGGGCTGCACATCGCGCTCCCACTTCGGGCGCTGCCGTTCGTCGAGCACGAAGGTGACGGCGGTGACGGACGGATTCTTGATGGCCGGCAGCAGCAGCGCGTCGAAGAGCGGTTGCCGCTCGAACATCGACAGGCAGACGTTGAACCAGACCATGTCGCCCCTCGCGCCGCGGGAGAAGTCGGTGCTCGCCTGGCGCAGCTCGCGGGGACCGATGACGAGCACGTCGGGCGGCTTCGCGCTGCGGGCGAGTTGGCCCAACAGCAGCTCGCCGCGATCCACGCCGGCCGCGATGCGCTGCTGCCCGTGCTCGGATCTGAGCAGCCGCAGGAACATTGCCGCGATGAGCACGAGCGTGATCATCGACAGCACCTCGGTCTCGATCACGTGGAGGAAGTGCAGCACGATGGCGGTGACAGCGGCCAGCACGCCGGCCACGGCGTCCCACTCGATCTTCAGCAGGCGGTGCATCAGGGCGGACCTCCCCGACCCGGCCCTCCGCCGGCGGCGCGGAACCCAGCCCGATCGCCGCCAGAAGCCCGAGGTCGACGAACAGCAGCGGCGCGAAGGGCGGCGCGCCGTGCACGAAGTTCTCGAACAGGCTGGCCGACAACCCGTTGACGTCGGCGGCCACGTGAAAGTAGAAGCCGATCAGCCCGACGACCGCCTGCAGCGCTAGCACGCCGAAGCAGAGCCGCAGGAAGGCGGCGCGCCGGTCCACGAGCGCGACCGACAGGAAACCTGCCGCCAGCGCGCTCGCGGCCACCGGCCACCACTCGCTGGCGTGGAAGAATCCGTTCTGCGCGTGGTCGCACAGCGCGAGGACGAAGACGCCGAGGAAGCCGCCCAGGGCGAAGAATGCCACCCACCCGTCCCACTCGCCAGTATCGCGCGGCACCATGCGGTTGACGAGCAGCAGGAAGCCGAGGCCGGCGTAGGCCAGCGGGGCGGCGAACGGCGCCGTGTACACCAGGCTGCGGAGGGTCCACCGGGAGAAGAACTGGCTCTCCAGGTGGTAGACGACGCCGGCGATGCCGAGCGCGACGGCACCGAAGCCGACCACTAGGCCGACGCGGTGCGCGTAGCCGCTCAGGGTCGTGCGGCCGGCGCCCGGCAGCGCGGGGGCCAGCAGCAGCGTGGCGGCGATCGAGAAGACGAGAGGAATCCACTCCGCCCGGTGACGGAAGGCGTTGACGGAGTGAGCCAGGAAGACGTCCAGGACCAGGAAGGCGAAGTTCGCGAGTACGAAGGCCTCCAGCAACGCGCTCCTGCCCCGGGATTCCAGGAGTCGCCGCAGGGAATGGGGCCGGCGCGGACGACGCGGTTCCGGCTCAGCGATCTGCACGCGCGTTCCGCAGGCCGGCGGCCAGCTCCTCGAGCTCGGTGAGCTTGAGCAGCAGCTCGTAGTTGCCGTGCCACTGCACGAAGTCGGCCCCGCCCATGAACGCGCCGTGCTTCGCGGTGCGCCCGAAGTAGTGCCAGAAGTCGAAGTACAGGAACTCTATCGGCTCGTCGAACGGCTCGGCCGTCAGCAGCCCGTCCGCGCGCAGTGCGGCCATCAGCGCCTGCCCTTCCCGGACCCGCTCGTTGGTCGCGGCCAGGACCGCCTCCGCCTCCTCGTAGAAGCGCGCGACGCTCGTCGAGGCGTGGCAGCGGAGGCACGTCTCCTGCATCTCCGTCTGCGCACGGGCGTACCCCGGGCGTTGCTCGGAGACCGGCGCGAACAGCCAGTACGAGAGCCGTTCGGTCGTGTCGTGGGTCACCTTCAGCCCGTCCAGCCCGCTCAGGTGGCAGGTGGCGCACGTGGGCACCGACATGTCGGCCGTCGTCAGCCGCTTGGGCTCGGCGTTCAGGTCCAGCGAGTCGCGCTGCGCGGCGAACAGCGCGCCGTGCTTCGACTCGGTGTAGATCTCCACCTGCGCGTGGTCGGGCCCCATGTGGCACTGCCCGCAGGTCTGCGGCTCGCGGGCCAGCGCGATCGACGTCGAGTGCCGCGAGTGGCATTCGGTGCAGCTTCCGATGGAACCGTCGCGGTTCGGCTGGCCGATGCGGTGGCAGCCGAGGCAGCCGGTCTCGGTCGCCGCCGCGCCCTCCAGGCTGGCCAGCGCGTTGGCGGGACGATCCACCGCGCCTGGATGGTATCGCTCTCCGAACGCGAGCTGCTCGGGCGACATCCCGGCCGTGCCGCTGACGGCGGCCCAGGCCGGCAGGGCGTGCCGGCTGCGCGCGAACTGCTCGTACTCCGTGCGGTGACAGCCCCGACAGTTCAGGGACGTGACGTCCAGGGCGAGCCGGAAGTTGTAGTGGTCGTACGTTTCCTGCCCCTCGTGCGGTTGGTGACAGTCCAGGCAGGTGACGTTGGCGCGGCTGTGCTGGCTGCGCTCGAACTGGTGGACGACGGCCGCGGTCTCCTCCCGGTGGCACTGCGCGCACCGCCCTGTCGCCCGCACCAGCTCCGGCGCCGGCTGTCGAACCTCCGATCCTGGGCGCGCCTGATTGATCAGCAACGCCGCCAGCAGTAGCGCGCCACTGATGGTGACGGCGACGAAGACGGACCTGAAGGGCATGGGATCGAGGTGGACCGGCGCATCCGGCCTCCACCTCCATCATAGCCCCGCGGACCACAGGTATCACGGCGCTCGACCAGCTCATCCCGTCGCGGGTTGGATGCGCCGCCGAGCGGCGCGTCGAGTTTTGGCCCCCCGGCCCCGTGACCAACCTCTACAGCGCCGCGCGCTCTCGGCCGATACCACGCAGCATGGATAGAACCCAATTCGGGTCGGGTTGGCCCGCCGGCTGTTCCAGTAGCATGGCTGCCCGGCTGCACGCGATCCCGGCTCGTGCAGCCTCGGCCTGACGTGTTCACCGCAGCTGTGACCCTGGCCGGCCGGGGCAGGGCGGCGTCCGCGAGGACGGCGCTTCAGGCGCGCTCACGCGCGTGCCGCACCGCTGGCAGAACCAGACGCGGGACCCGTAGCACTGCAGCCGCCATTGATGCTCCCGCACGGCGGCCATCTCCCCTGGGCGTCCTCGAGCAGCATGGCCCGCCGCCCGGCCGACTGCAGCGCCCGCCGAGGCGCCGCGCCGAGGAACGGCACGGCTGATCTGGCTCATTTCGCCCCTTGGATCGGCCCTGCGCTCCCGGCCGCCCGCTGTTCGTCCCGGTAACGTTCGCCCACAGCACGGATCGCATCTCGCGCACCGCGCACCAAGCCGGTGATCCGAACGTCGGTGCTCCGTATCCGGACGACCCGTTCAAGGCTGTCGATCGCCTTCAGAACCTCGCTGACGGCCTCTGGCAACTCTGGTGCTATTGCTGTGGTCTGAACGAAGATCTTGTCGTTGCGAGTCCAGAGCTGGAAACGCGCTCTCGGCGTCCGTATCCCGATCTCGGCGGGTGTGTCAGCGGCAGGGTTCTCGTTCCCGCTTCGAGCGTGCATACGAGCGTCAGAACTCTCGTGTTGACTGGAACCTGGCACGTGATGAGCGTCGCGGACTCTCACCTGCTCGCTGCTCCGAAACTCGCGAAGCTCGACCACGCGGGAACTCTCGGACCCTCCTGCTCCAGGTTCCGTCGGCCGCCCGCGCAGCGTCTGGGCAAGTGAGGTCGTCTCAGCCATCTCTGGGTCTCGGCCCTCCTGTGCCGGAGACTCCTGCACCAGACGAAGCCCGCGTTCGCCACCGGCATGCAGCATCAGTCGCAGAGCCTCGCGGATGATGTTCACGGCGATGGCGTCCTCCATGCTCTCCGTACGGGCTTGGTACCGCTCGGGGATCACGTCGACTCAAACGGCAACTGAGGTACTCAAGCGGACGGCGGAACCGCGGGTCGAGCGTGGCCACCTGTTCCTACGTCTTCGCGCCTATTCCGGCAACTGGGAATGTTCCGGCCGGCCGAAGCCGTGCATCGATGAACCCCGTGCCGGATCGTCTGGTCATCAGTCGCCAAGCCCACCCAGCGGAACTCAACGTGACGGTTGTCGTCCACCGCCGGTGCGGTCTCCCTCTCCTCGCGTCGCGGCGCGCAGAGCCCTCCACCGATCACACGACATGTGGGGAACGATGCTCCTCCTCGTGGCAGTCACCAGGATTGCCCCAACGGTGGCGGCGCTGGGCTGATCGCCAACACGTCACGCACCGGAATCCTCGTGACGACCTGACCGCTGGCCGTGCTGAAGATCCACTCGCCGGCGACGGCGTCGGCGTGCGTCGCTTCGACGATGACCCTGCCGCTGAAGCGGTCGACCTCGAACCGCTCCAGCTTGGGCACCCGTCGAAGGGGGCGCTCCCCGGGGCGCCGGAACAGCAGCAATTCGGGCAGATCGGGTTGCGTAGCAGGCATCGTTGTCACCGCTCCACCATCGCCTTGGTTGCACTCGTCCATGACAATCCGGTACTTCTCGTAGACCTTCCCGCAGGTGCTCGGTCGCCGCAGCCCAATCCCGCCAGCACGGTGAGCATCGGCCGCCCGTGCCGCAGGCTCGGACCAGGGTGCATCATTCGCGGCCAGCCGGAACGTCTTCCTTGAGGCTCTCGAGCACGGCCTCAAGACGGGTCAGTCGGGCGTTGAGCCGTTGCTGGCCGGTCTTCAACTCCTCAAGACGCCGCATGATCAGGCCGAACTCACCATCAGTCATAGGGCCTCTCGCGAAGATCACATAAGACTCTCACAGTAATGTGATATTGGAGCCGTCAAAGCGGGATACCATATGACGATTGCGTGACCGTGCGGGATATTTTGCGACGTTGCGGATGCGCAACGGGCCGCACTTCTCTCGCGGGGCACCGCGCGGCACGTCGCACGCGGAAGGTCTGGAAGATGGGATTGGGCCTGCGTGGTTCGCGTCTCGGGGCCGATCTACCGACCTCCCGAGACACCTGGTCGAACACGGGGGCGCTGCTGCGATGCCGGCGTCTCCGTTCGGCAGCCGAGACAGCCTGGCTTCTTCCGCTACTGCTAACGCCCGGTCCTAAGCGGACCGCGGCGGGCGTCCCGAGGTGCCGGGCAAGTCCCGATTTGCGTTGGGGTCCCGCATGAACTCGATCCGCATTCGGCGACTCGAAAGAGGCGGGTGGATGGTCATCGGGACCGCGTGCGCCGGCCGGATCGAGTCGGTGGTCGAGTTGCATCAGGGCCGGCTGTCCGACTATGTCGCGGAGGTGGTGACCGATCGCGGCAGCGGCGGGTCGCGCAACCCGGTGACATCGTGGCGTCATGTGTCATGCGAATGTGGAGGTACGACCACGATGTGCAAAGCCTGCGGCAGCCGTGCCGTCCGGAGTCGGCAGCGGCTGGAAGAGCGTCCGGAGCTCTCTTCGTGCTTCGCGGCGTCGACGAGACCGAGCTGATTGGCGCCGACGCTGGACGCGACACGGTGGCGGGCCGGTGGTCTCGAACCCGGCGCGACGTCGCGCGCGGCGGCGTCGAAGGCAACAGACTTGACGTCGCTGACGCACCCCGCACCCGTGGGGTCGAGAGCGTCTCCCTCGGGCGTCCCGCTGTCGTCCGGCTCGGCGACAACCATCGCGCCATGTCGAAAAGACGCTCACGTATCGACCACCGAGCGCAACATCAGATCGCCTGTCCGGTCCGAGCCTCATTCACGGGCTGCGCGTGCCGAGCGGTGTCAGAGCGGGTCAGGACCGACTGCCAACGCGGCGGACCACGATCCTGTTCTGCGAAGTCCGTGAAGCGATACGCCGGATGGTCGTCCCGGTCGTCCGGCGCAGGAACCGGAAGAACGAGCCGCGCCTGGTCCATCGCCGCCGCCGCGAGCTTCGATGCGGCCCATCAATGCGTGGATTGTCAGCGCGACCGGGTCATTGAACATGATTCCTGCTCCTGTCGCGATTTCCTCAGGTTCACGGGAGAACGGACCAGGTGGCGGACGACGGGCTGCCGAGCACGACGCCTTCCGGCAGCCGTTCGCCCATGATCCGCATGGCCCAGTCCCCCACGTGCTGTTCGCCCAGGTAGCCGGTAGAGAAGACCAGAACTGTCTGCCCGGCCGGGAAGGTGAGCGGTCCGCTCTCGTAGCGGTCGCCGACGGGCGGGGTTACTTCGGTCCAGATATCGACGGCGCGATCCAGGGCACGCGACAGCTCGTAGGTGTTCCGTGATGACCTCGCCCACGCGCGCCGTCGAGGGTTCGAAGACGACGGATACCGCGGCCGGGGGCGGCGCCGTGACGACTGGCGGCGTGGTCGGCGCGGCCGGTCCCGCCACCTTCGCACGCCACAAAGAACGCCACGGCCGCGAACGCCCCGATGGTTCGCACGATGCTCGTTGGACCATTTGCTCGGGTGGGCGGCAGTTGAGGACCGAAGCTGTGGTTCGTTCGGTGTCCATCTCCCTCCACTCCTCCAGCACACCCTCCGCGGCCCGGCAAACACGGTGAACCCATCATGTCAAGACTCAACTCGGCAGCTCTGCAGCCACCTGCTCCCCCGCCATGCACACGTGCCGAATGGCCGTAGAACCGCGGCGCAGCTGCGACACGGCCGGCCGAAGCGGCGCAGGTGGACAACATATATAGCGTCTCAGACTTATGTGATAGGGGCATGATCACAAGGGGCTGCCTTTATGGCAATTACATAGAGATACAGCGGGCGTGACGCCGGACCGGGAAGTGCGGGTATGGTTCCAACAACCGGTGCCGTCAGGTAACGAGGAAACCACAAGGAACCGTGGCGCTGGGTCAGCCGTCTACGGATCATAGGAGCCAGCACGACAACCCGCATCCTGCCCGTCTGTCGACTGCGCTGGCCGGAGAGGAAACCATGTCGACTCGTGCACTCTGGTCTCTACTTGCCGCGATTGGTCTGCTCTGTCTCGTTGGCGCCGCAGCCGCGCAGGACACCGCCTCCGAGCCGTGGCTGCACGTGCAGATCTCCAGCGATGGTCATCGCGATCATGGCGACGGCGACGACGGCGACACAGACGGCCGTCACGACGACGGTGACGACGGCGACGACGATCGCCGGCATGACGACGACGGCGACGGGCGCGGCCATGGCCCGCATGACGACCATGACGGCGACGACGGCGACGACGGCGACGACGGCGACGACGGCGACGACGGCGATGAGAGAGCGGACTTCGAAGCCAACATCAATCTCCCGCTGTCGGCGGTCGAGCCGCTGCTCAGCCTGGTCCCGCACGGCACCCTGTCGCACCGGCTGCTCGACTTCGCTGGAAACGAAGTCAACGTCGGCGCCATTCGCGATCTCTGGCGCGCTATCGCAGGTGTCGGCGAGGCGGAGTTCGTGGCCGTCGACGGCGAGGATGAGACGGTGCGCATCGCGCGCACGGGTGATCAGATCAACGTGCAGGTAGAGGAGTGCGAAAAGGACGGCGGCGAGACCGTTGACATCCGGATCCCGGTCGCGGTTGTCGACGCGCTCTTGTCGGGAGACGGCGAAGCCCTCAACGTACACGCGGCGGTCGAGCAACTCGGCGAACTGCGCGGCGACATCGTCCGTGTGAGCGGGGGCGAGCATCAGGTGCGCGTCTGGATTGACGAAGTCGCGCAGGCCGGCCATTGAAACGTCCCGGCGGAGGCACCCTGGCTCCGCGACGACGGGCGCCAACATCGACTATGGGTGGCGGCAGCCGACTGATGCTGAAAAATCATGGCGCCAAGGAGTTCACATCATGATCGACATCGATGCACGTTCTCAACCCGGACTCGAGACGGCTCGCAGGGCCATGAGCCGACGGGAGTTCCTCGGTGGTGCCGCTGCCTTCGGAATCACCGCGGCGGCGACAACGGCACTGCCAGCCAGCACCGCCGCCGGCGAGGAGGAGGACCTGTTCCTTCTCGGTTTGGAAGAGCATTTCGCGACGGCTGAGCTGCGACGGCTCAACGGCATCCAGTTCCCGCAAGGCACGCCCCGGTTCGACATCAACGACGTCGCCGCTGGCCGCATCGCCGACATGGATGCGGCGGGCATCGACATCCAGGTCCTGTCGGCCCTGACGCCCGGCGCCCAGAACCTGCCCGGCGCCGAGGGTGTCGCATACGCCCGCAGGCTCAATTCCTGGGTCGCCCACGAGGTCATTCCAGCCTATCCGGGTCGGTTTCGCGCCTTTGCCACGCTGCCGCTGAGCGAGCCGCAGGCCGCCGCCGACGAACTCGAATACGCCGTGCGCGAGCTGGGCTTCCTGGGGTGCATGACCTACGGGGCCATCGACGGCAAGTTCCTCGACCACGCCGACTTCGTGCCCGTGCTCGCCCGGGCCGAGACACTCGACGTGCCGATCTACATCCACCCGAATTGGGCCTCCCCCCAAGTGATGGACATCTACTACAACGGCCTGGGCAACGAGTGGGTGAGCCGCGTGCTCAGCGGCGCCGGCTATGGCTGGCACCAGGAGGTCGCGCTCCAATGTCTGCGCATGATCGCCAGCGGCGTCTTCGACAGGTTCCCGAGGCTGCAGATCATCGTCGGGCACATGGGCGAGGGCCTGCCCTTTTTCTACTGGCGCTTTGGGGACGACTTGGCCAGGATCACCGCGGACACGCTGGAGAAACCCGTCCAGCAGTACTTCCACGACAATTTCTGGATCACGACCAGCGCGTTCTTCCGTGACGAGCTGTTGAGGCTGGTGCTGTCCGTCATGGGCGAGGACCGGGTGATGTTCGCGGTGGACTACCCGTTCGTGAGCAACAAGGTGGGCGCCGATTGGTTTCGAGCGGTCGACTTGCCCTGGAACGTCAAGGAGAAGATCGCCCACAAGAACGCCGAGAGACTGCTCAGGATCGGTCCCTTCTGACGGAGACCGCGCTGCCATCACCAGCGAGGTATGGGGACCACTCGTCCATGAGCCGCCGCCGACACGCGAACAGATCCGGGCAAGCGTAGGCCGCCTCGACCTTGTTCTGGACGACGTGAGCCAGCGCCGCCTCGATCACTTCGCGCGGGTGACCCGTCTCCTTGGCCGAGCAGTCCCGAAACGACGACCGGAGGCCGTGTGGAACGGCGGCGACTTCGTGGTACTGGAGCATCTTGGGGATCGTCGACATGGCGATCGCCCGCCCGCTCCGCATCGGGTACACGAGGCCGTTGCCGTCGCCGAGTGCCCGCGCAAGGGCGGCCGGACCGTGTCGCTGGCCGCGGTCCGGCTGCTGTGGAACCTGGAGGCGGAGGGGCTTCGCCCTGCGGCTCGACGGCGGGACCGCCTGCGTCCGACCGGGAAGCTCGCGCACCGCAGCCGACCGCCGCGCTCGGAGCCCATCGTGACGAGATCCGCGCGCTGGTCGCCCGCTACGAGAGCCTGACGCCGGCGTAGCGCCGCCGCCGAGGCGGCTTGCCGGTGTTCGGCCGCTGGTTCTCGCCGGTCGTGTTGCGCGCGTTCACGACGGACGTCCTCGCCCGCTCGGAGTTCCGGCCAAGGGGTACGGTTCTGCTGCTTCCGTCAACGACAGCTGTCACGATAGCGTGCGGTACGCGTCAGCATACGTGCCCAAGATGCCGTAGGTGTTCTGCGATTCCCTCATCCTGGAAGGTCTCGATCCCGTTCTGTCGGTTGTCGCAGAAATACCGGATGCTCTCCCTGCCCTTCGACGTGTCCCACGCGTTCGCAACCTCGTTGGGTGTCGGATAACGGGTACCCTCAACGAGCGTCGGGTCGGTAGCCGTTGCGAGCAGGGCATCGAGCATCAGAGGCGACCCGCGGACACGTCTGGGCCAGTCGATCGTGAGAAGACCCGCCTTGTCTACCGCCCCCAATTCACCCTTCGCGTGTGCCAACCGCCCATAGCCCGGTCTACCATTGACGAACTCGCTCCACCGATCCCGATGCTCCGGCTGCCCGGCCTCCGGATTGACAAGGAACCCTACGCATCCCCAGCTCCCCGAAACGGCACCGCGCGTGCCGCCCTCCGCCTCCCAGAGGCTCTTGGCCTCCTCGTTCAGGTCACGTGACTTGCAGGGGACAACGACCGCGGTGCCGAAGTCTGCTTCACGGAGGCCCGCAGACAACACCATCGTATAGGAGCGTCCACGTTGCTTCGACTGCCGTCCGTAACGGATGGGGGCGCGGACGTGTAGTTGGCGTTCCAGATCCAGGCGTTGTCGCCGCCATTCCTCGCGGACCGAGTTGTCCCAGTACAGTGATCCGAGAATCAGCACGCCGAGCGAGAGTCCGTTGCCAGCGCTGCCTCGTGACTCGTCCATGCCGTGGGCTTCCCCGGTCGCTCCCTATCCCCCACGCCCGGTACCAGTGAACCCCGGCCCGCAAGCATAACGGAACCGTTCCGGCGTGTAGCGGTCGTTTCGGCCAGCGGGCGCGACGCGGCGGAGCTGTCACCTCCGCATCGGGGATCGCCTGCCCGCGCTCGGCCGTCCAGATACGCCGCCCGGTCGTCCCATCAACCGGCGGCGGCGCTCGAACAGGTCGGACCGCGCGTAGGCCGCTTCCATCCGGTTGCCCACCACGTGCGCCAGCGCCGCCTCGACGACCTCGCGCGGGTGGTTCGTCCGCTCCGCGGCCCAGTCGCGGAAGCTCGACCGGAACCCGTGGGGAACGGCCGAGATGCCCTGCTCCTTGACGAGCTTGGAGAGCGCCATGTCGGACAGGCCCTTCCCGCGGATGCTCGGAAACACCAGTCCGATGCCGTTTACCGAGCGACTTCGCCTCGTGCAGGATCTCGACGGCGCAACCGCACCGCTTCGATCAGATCACTTGTCACATCGTGCTGTAGCGCCGGCTGTGCCGCACTGCTGAAACGGCGGGGGCACCAGCAGGACCGCCACCGCCTGCCAGCGTTCCTCGTCCCCCTGTCAGGAAACGGGGCTCGTGCCCCGCGCACACCCATGCGCCGCGAAAAAGAGTGACTTCGGCGAGGCGGGGGCGGTGTCGGTTCGCCGCGGGCGAGGCCGTCAGAAGGAGACTGTCGCGGTCATTGAGATGGTCCGCGGCGCACCGAGCCACGCTGCGTTTTCGGTGATGGCGGAAAGATACGGCTTGTCGAGCAGATTGTTCGCCACGATGGCGAATTCCGTCGACCGGAGCAAGTCGCTCAACGCCTCGCCCGAGAAGCTGACGTAGGCGTCCACCAGCCAGTAGGCGTCCGCGTACCAGTCCGACCTCAGGCTGACGCGCCGCGACGCCGTGTACTTGGCGCTCAGCCCCACGCCGAGCGGACCGCTCCGGTCGAGCGAGACGACCCACAGCCGGTCGGGCACGCCGGTGACGTCGGTCCCCGCCACGATGCCCTGGTTGGCGTCGACGAGCGGGTCGCCGCTCCCGATGTACTCCGAGTCGTTGAAGGTGAAGGCGGTGTAGAACGACGTCTGGCGCGGCAGCTGTACCGTCGCCGAAAACTCCATGCCGCTCGTGTCGATGCCGCCCGCGTTGAAGTAGGCGCCGCCGCCTGGGATGAGGTAGTTGGGGCCGGCTGCCGTCGCGGGCCCGAGGTAGAAGATGCGATTCTGGAAATCGATGGTGTACCAGGTGGCGCTCAATGCCAGCCGCTCCCCCGCGTACTGCAGTCCGACATCGATGTTCGAGGCGGTCTCGGGCTCGATCAGATCCAGGCTGCGCCCCGGCACCTCGAGCAGCAGGCTGCTGATCGCCTTGAAGTTCTCGGCATAGCCGGCAAACAGGTCCAGACCCTCGACCGGCGTCTCGTACGTCACGCCGCCGGAGAAGAGCAGGTCCGAATTCGAATCGACCTCCAGGTCTGGATCGACATTGAACAGGTCCTCACGCGACACGCCGACCAGGTACTGCTTGACGCCGCCGCTCAGTGCGAACGGCCCGGCAAAGATCGTCTCCTCTACGTACCACTTGAAGACTTGTTGGGGGAACTGCCAGTCGTACTGCTGCCAGTAGGGCTGCTCGTTCCAGTTGAAGCTGAGCGTCGGATCCAGAATCTGGTGCCAGTCGCGGCCGAGATCCCGCCGCGTGTGCTCGTACCAGATGCCGGCGCGCAACGTGCTGCCCGCGGCCCCCATGGTGGCGAACCACTCCTCGTCGAGCGTCACGCCGGCGCGGTCCTTGCCGTAGTGGCTGTGCCGGTAGGACTGCACGGCGGTGGCGCCGGGGTGGCACGCCGGGTCGACCGCCGGGCCTCCCGAGCCGTAGTAGTTGAAGATGTAGGACGACGTGCACCCAGGCATCGGTCCGACGGCGGCGCCGTCCGGGTTCACGAAACGGATCAGCCCGAGCTGGGAGCCGCCCTCGACGGGTGTCCCACCCATCAGCTCAGATTCCGGGCCGCCGCCATCGTCGCTGACGTCGGCGATGTAGGGCGGCAGCCAGTCGCCGCGGCCCCGGTTGCGGTGGAAATAGCCGCCCAGGCTCACCGAGGTAACGTCGCTGAGCGACCAGTCCGCCTTGAGGTAGCCGAACGTGTTGTTCCGCCGCGTCTGCCAGCCGGGCCGGTAGAACTGGTTCAGGTACGGCACGCCCGGCCAGTCGCCGACCAGGCGATCCCAGCGCGGGTTGGCCCGGAAGTCGGCATCGCTGTAGAGCCGCTGGTAGACGTCCTCGTGAATACTGTCGTACGAGAGGTAGCTGGTCAGATCGAGGCGTCCGTGCGCCGAGACGAGCTTGGCGGCGACGTGCTCGCGCTCGTTCCGCGCCGAGCCCTCCACCCAGTCGGTCGCCTCCTGGCGGACCGCGGCGACCCAGGCGCGGGTGTCTCGGCCGAACAGCGGCCCGGTGTCGACCCGCATGGAGAACCGCTGGCCTTCGTTCTCGCCGATGGTGGTCGTCGCGGTGTAGGTCCGCTCTGCCGCCGGGTCGTCGGTCAGGTAGTCGAACGTGCCGCCCAGCGCCTCGACCGACCGCGAGGCGATGTCGGCCGTCCCCTGCGACACCTCGACGCCGCCGAGGTTCATCGGGTCGATGAACCGGTTCGCCTTCGAGCCGCTCCAGTAGTCGGACGTGCCGTTGGGGAAGCCGTCGATGGTCGTGCCGATCTGCGCCTCGTTGATCGTCACCTGGAAGCCGCGCACGGCGACGTTGCTCGACCAGTCGTCGAAGCCGTACGCGTCCCCCTCCTGCACGGATACGCCGGGGAGATTGTCCACCACCGACGTGACGCCGGCGATGTCCGACTGCTGCATCATCATCGGTTCGGCGACGACGTTGCGCGCGAAGATGCGGGGCTCCTCGGCTACGACGCTGACCGTTTCGAGCAGCCGCGCGATCTGCAGGACGATCGGGGCCATTGCCGTGGCGCCCGCAGCCACGGCGACCGGAAGGTCCACCGTCTCGAAGCCGGGCAGGACCGCCGTCACGCGGTAATCGCCGGCCGCCAGATCGGTCACTGCGTAGGAGCCGTCGGCGCCTGTCACCTGCTCCTCGCGGACGCCGGGACCGGTCACCGTCACCACGACGCCGGGCAGCGGGTTGCCGTTGGCGTCAACGACCGAACCCTCGATTGCGCCGGCTGTCTGGGCGGACGCCGTCGCGGCAACGGAAGACGACAACAGTACCGTAGCGATGCCACGCAGGATAATAGAGTTGCAGAGGAGTGGCGTGATGGCCTTCATGGGCGTAGTCTCCCTTTTAACGCAAGTATCTTATCCACCACCTGGGTCGAATGGAGGGTCACGGCATGTGCCTGAAGCGACCCACCGAAGACGGGTTCTATTCGGCTCCAACAGCAGGTGTAGACGTCACACCTGCCGGGCGGCTCAGTCAGAGGGCCTCTGACGAAGACAGCATAAGACTCTCATAGGAATATGCTGATTGAGTGATCGGCAGCGGGATGCCGTATGACGATTGCGTGAAAGTACGGATATCTGCAACGTTGCGGATGCGCAACGGGCCGGACTCTTCTCGCCGGGCACAGCGCGGCACGTCGCACGCGGAAGGCCTGGAAGGTAGGATTGGGCAAGCGCGGTTCGCGTCTCGGGGCTGCTCTACCGACCTCCCGACCCGTCGTCAAGCTGGCTTTCGAGTTTCTCGTGCCCTCACGGCCGCTCGGTCCGGCGAGGTGCGCGGGACCGAGTGGACCGAGATCGATACCGAGGAAGCGGGAGCATCGAGTCCCGCTGGCGAGCCGCGCCGAACAGGTCCTCGACGCGGCGCGGACGCTGAGCAACAGGAACGTCCTCGGGTTCCCGAGCCCGCACTGGATGCGCGTCTACCGGCCGGGGCGTCTGCGCCGCAGGAGTCCTGCGCCGCGGAGTTCACTGCGTTGCGTTCGCCGGCGCGAGCTTCTAGACGTGGTTCAGAGCGTGAGCTCCTTCGGATGCGGGTTCAGATGCGTCTGCTCCCGAAGGTAGCCCAGCTTCGCGGATCGTGCCGCGCCAGCGTCAGCGGCACGATCCGCGGCACGAGACCGCGGCGATAGTCCTCGAGCACGGCCAGCAGCTCGTCGCGCGAGGCTTCGTCGATGCGACGCTTGAAGTGGCCCATCGCCTGCATGAGGGCATTCGTGTGGCGCGCCCGCGTCGCCCGGATCCGCATGGCGGCCATGAACTCGTCCTCGTAGCGGCGTCCCAGCTCCGCGCGGGGGATCTCGCGCGCCTCGGCCACCAAGCGTCCCAGCTCGCGGTAGCGGACCGGCGAGTGGGCCATCAGCGCCAGCTTCTGCGCGGTGTGCCACGGCACGAGGGCGCCGACGTTCCAGCGTGAAGAGAAGAGCGACCGCAGGCGCCGATAGGCGAAGACCCGCTCGAAGAAGTTCTCGCGCAGTACCGGATCGTGCAGCCGTCCCTCTTCCTCCACCGGCAGGTTCGGGTACTGCCGCAGCAGCTCCGCTGCGAAGATCCCGCCGCCGTTCCGTTCCGACGGCCGGCTGTCCTCGCCGGTCCAGACCTTGACCCGCTCCATGCCGCAGCTCGGACAGTCCTTCTTCAGCATGTAGCCGCTCAGGTCGGCCTTGGCCAGGGCGCGCAGCCTGTCGCGGGCGAAAAGGCGCATGCGGCCGGTGAGTCGGACTCCGCTGCGGCTGACCAGCCGCACGCCGTCGTGCCGGCCGGTGTCGCGCACCAGGCGGATCGGCTCGCGCGGCGAGCCCAGCCCCACCTCCGCTGGCCGAGCGTTTCCACGAGGTACACATCGCGCTTGTGCCCGCCGTCGTGCCGTACCCTCTCGCCGAGCAGGCAGCTCGAAACCCCGATGCGAACCGGCGCCGCCGCCGTCATGGTCTTCCCGATGCGGATGCGGACGGCCCCGCTGGCGCGTGTTCCCGGCTGCCCCCGCCGGCGGAGGCGGCGAGCAGCGCGCGCTGTCTCCGCTGGGCAGCGGTCTCGCCGGGGTGCCTGATGAAGGGAATTCCCTTCAGATACAGCCGGGCGGCCTCGACATGGATCGCGGTGATCGTCTTCAACGTGACGAACGGATAGCGCAGCAGTGCGTCCATGACCGTGCGGGTCGTCAGCGGCCTGCGGCGTCCCCGGAGCTGGGCGTCGAGCACGCGCCGCCCGCCCTCGTGCTGCGCGATGACGACGCTCAGGCGGTCGCCGACCGGGGCCAGCGCGAAATCGTACGTGCAGTCCATCGCCAGAAACGGCGAGACGTGCATCTGCTTGGCGCAGCGGAATCGCGCCGTCGCGCCCCCGGCCGCCGCCCGCCTCCCATCGAGCAGATAC
Organism: Vicinamibacterales bacterium; assembly: GCA_958296065.1. GTDB lineage: Bacteria > Acidobacteriota > Vicinamibacteria > Vicinamibacterales > UBA8438 > WTFV01. Next base: position 39,569 of record CATQHX010000028.1, read on the forward strand.
AGGTGTCGTTCGCCGAACGTGTTGGCGACCTCGGCGACTACCGCGGCCAGGGCGCCGCCGGCGTCGTGGCAGTAGTACAGGCTGATCGGATTGAAGACGTAGCCGAGGACCCGGCATTGCGTGAGCAACGCCATCGTGCCGCCGTCGAGCGCAATGCCATGGTGCGCGAGGAGCCTGCGCACCTTGCTGGAAGTTGCTCCCGGACGGCCGTCCACGTGGTCGCGGTCGAAGAACGACCAGAGGTTCCACCGGTTGACCGAGAACGGTGCCACCGTTCGGTCGAGGTGGTCGAGCTCGTCCAGATCGAGATACGCGAGAAAGAGCCGGTAGCGGAAGTCGTGCACGCGGGGATGGTGACGGCGGTGCCGGACCCAGCCGGTGTACAGGCAGGAGTTCACGACGTCTCCCGTCGGCGCCGGATTGCCTCGCCCACGGCGAGGCCTGCGCGCACGCCGTCCTCGTGAAAGCCGTTGCCGAGATAGGCGCCGCAGTAATGGGTGCGGCGCCGCCCGCTCAGGGTGCGGATCGCTTCCCGCGCGCGCAGTGCCCTCGTCGTGTAGACCGGATGGTCGTAGACATGCCGCGCAACGACCTTCGACGGATCGAGACGCGCTTCGTCATTGAGGGTGACGCACCAGGTCGGACGCTCCGGCAGGCGCTGCAGGCGGTTCATGTGGTAGGTCATCCGCAGGTTCGCGCCGGAGTCCAGGCAGTCCTCGACATGCGCGTTCCAGGAAGCCCATGCATCCCGGGCGCGCGGCAGAATGCGGGCATCGGTGTGCAGAACCGCGACGTTGCGCCGGTAGGCAACGGCCCCGAGCGCCGCGCGTTCCTCCTCGGCCGGCTGCTCGAAAAGAGCCAGCGCCTGATCTGCGTGGGCCGCGATGACCACGTCGTCGTACGGCTCCCAACCCATCCCGGACGTGTGCACCTCGACGCCCCCGGCGTGGCGCCGGATCCGGCCGACCGCGGCGCCGAGCCGGAGGCGGTCGCGAAACGGGCGCACCAGGGCCTCCACGTAGCGCCGGCTGCCGCCGGTGACGGTGCGCCAGGGCGGCTGGCCGCGTACCTGCAGCAGGCCGTGGTTGGCGAAGAAGGTCAGCAGGAACCGCAACGGCAGCCGATGCGCGTCGTCCGCCCCGGCCGACCAGATGGCGCTCGACATCGGCAACAGGTAGTGGCGGAAGAAGTCGCGTCCGAAGCGGCCCGCGGCCAGCAGATCGCCGATCGTTTCGTCGTCGTCTCCCGGCCGGGCCGCCGCGCGTCGTCCCCAGGCGTTGAAGCGCAGGACGTCGACGGCCATGCGGTGGACGGCGGGTCTCACGACCTGCACCCGGCGGGCGAAGAGCCCGGCCAAGCCGCGGCTGCTGTACTCGATTCCGCAGCGGCGGCAGCTCACCCCGAACGACATGTCCCCCGGTTGGGACGCGACGCCGAGCTCGCGGAGCAACTCGGTGAAACGGGGATACGTCCGCTCGTTGAAGACGATGAACCCGGTGTCGACGGCTGACCCGCCGGGCACGGTGACGGTTCTCGCGTGTCCGCCCGGTGCGTCGGCCGCCTCGTATACCGTGATGTCGTGCCCGGCCTGCAGCGTCCGGGCGGCGACCAGACCCGAGACGCCGCCGCCGACAATCGCGATTCGCCGCCGCATGCCGTGCCTTCGTGTCGTAGTGGCCGTCCGCGTCTTGCTTCCAGTATGCCGCTTCGCTCGCCCCGGGGCCGCGCCCATTTTCCTCTGCCGCAAAACGGGAGGCGGCGTCCTGCTCCGCCGGTCAAGCCGGGGCTGCCGATCGCACGGCGACGACGGATCGCACCCCTACAATCGACGTATGGCGACCCTGGAGCCGATCACCTCACGGCAGCATCCGCTGGCGGACCGCCCGGGGCCGCGGGGCTGCGGGGGGGGCCTCCCCTGGCCGGTCGCACGGGCGCTCGGCCGCTTTGCCGGCGGACGTCTGGACGTGGTCGAAGGCGCTTCGCGGCACTCCTTCGGCGAGCCAGGGTCCGCGCCGCTGGCTGCCCGCGTCGAGATACACGACCCGCGTACCTGGCGCGCCCTTCTGCTGGGCGGCACCATCGGCGCGGCCGAAGCCTATGCCGAAGGCTGGTGGTCGGCCGACGACCTCACGGCGCTCATCCGGCTCGTCGTCCGCAACGAACGCGCGGCGGCCGGTCTGGACGGCTGGCTGTCGCGCGCGGCGCTCGCTCTGCACACCGCGCTGCACCGGCTGCGCGGCAACCGGCGGCTGCAGAGTCGCCGGAACGTATCCGCGCACTACGACCTCGGTAACGACTTCTTCGGCCACTTCCTCGATCCCAGCATGACCTATTCCTGCGCGGTCTTTCCGAGCCGCGCCAGCACGCTGGAAGAAGCCTCGCGGCACAAGCTCGATCTGATCTGCCGCCGGCTGGAGCTGTCTCCCGCCGACGACCTGCTCGAGATCGGGACCGGTTGGGGCAGCCTGGCGCTGCACGCCGCCTCCCGCTACGGCTGCCGCGTCACGACGACGACGATCTCCGCCGAGCAGTACCGGCACGCGCGCGCCGCCGTGTCGCGCGCCGGACTCGAGGGGCGGGTCACGGTGCTCGACGCCGACTACCGCGACCTGCCGCACGTCGTGCGCCGGCGGTTCGACAAGCTGGTGTCGGTGGAGATGATCGAGGCGGTCGGACAGCGCTTTCTCGACCGCTACCTGCAGGTGTGCGACCTGCTGACGAAGCCGGGCGGCAGGATGCTGCTGCAGGGGATCGTCATCGCCGACGACCGCTACGAGGCCTACCGGCGCTCGGTCGACGTCATCCAGCGCCATATCTTCCCGGGCGGGTTCCTGCCGTGCCTCGCCGATCTGCGGGTGCGTCTGGCACGCGCGACCGCGTTCCGCATCGCGGGCCGGCACGACATCACGGAGCACTATCCCCCGACCCTGCGGCGCTGGCGGGAGCGTCTCGCCGCCAACCGGGCGAAGCTCGAGACGCTGGGCTACCCGCGGCGGCTGCTGCGCCTCTGGGACTACTACTTCTCGTACTGCGAGGGCGGCTTTCTGGAGCGCACCATTGGCGCCGTGCAGCTCGTGCTGAACCGGGCGGGCGCGGCGTGACACTGGCCGCGGCCGAGCGGGGCTGGCTTCCGGACGGCCTGATTCGCCTCGGCATCCGCTCGCTGCTCCGCGGGCGGCTGGAGATGGAACGCCGGCGCGCCGGCGGTGGGAGCGGTCGGTCGGTCGACGATCACCGGGTGCTCATGCGACAGGGGCCAGTCGCCGTGGCGCCGTCGGCCGCGAACGACCAGCACTACGAGACGCCGGCCGAGTTCTTCCGACTTATTCTCGGTCCCCGGCTCAAGTACAGCGCCGGGCTCTGGCCGGCAGGGGTCACGACGCTGGCCGCTGCCGAGTCCGCGATGCTGGAAGCGACCGCCGATCGGGCGGGGATCGAGGACGGGATGCGGGTGCTCGATCTGGGCTGCGGGTGGGGCGCTCTCGCGCTGTGGATGGCGGAACGGTATCCGCGCGCGCAAGTCACTGCTATCTCTAACTCCACCGGCCAGGCGCGCTACATCACGGCGCAGCGGGACCGGCTCGGCCTCGGAAACCTGCAGGTCGCGACCGCCGACATGAACGACTTCCGGCCGATCGGGACGTTCGATCGGGTCGTGTCCGTCGAGATGTTCGAGCACATGCGCAACTACGAGCTCCTGCTCGGGCGGATCGCTTCGTGGCTGGTCCCGGGCGGTTCCCTCTTCGTGCACCTCTTCTGCCATCGGCGCTACTGCTACTTCTTCGAGGTGGACGGCGGCGCGGACTGGATGGCCCGGCACTTCTTCACCGGCGGCATGATGCCGTCGGTCGATCTGCTGCCGCGCTGCGCCGGGCCGCTGCTGCTCGAGCGCCGGTGGGAGGTCGGCGGCTGCGACTACGAGCGGACGCTGCGGGCGTGGCTCGCGAACCTCGACGCGCGGCGCGCCGAGGCCGAGCAGGTGCTCGGCGCCGGGGCGGCGCCGGGCACGGGGCGCCTGCGAGTCGGACGGTGGCGGCTGTTCCTTCTCGCCTGCGCGGAGCTGTTCGGGTATCGCGCGGGCCGCGAGTGGTTCGTGGCCCACTACCTCCTGCGTCGCAGCAAGGCCAACGGCTCGGCGGGGTTTTCCTTCGCGGTGCAATCCACATGACCGGGAGCGCCATCGCCGGGTTGGGAACGCTGCTCGCACTGATGACCGCGGTCTGGGCGGCCAGCGCGGCGCGCCGCGACGTGAGCATCGTCGACGTCTGCTGGAGCCTCGCGGTCCTGGCCGCGGCGGGCGTCTACGCGAGCGGCGCCGATGACCTGACGCTGCGCCGCAGCGTCGTGCTGGTCGCGGTCTTTCTCTGGGCGATCCGGCTGGCCGGCTACCTCGCGTGGCGCGGGTGGGGCGCGGCGGAGGACAAGCGGTATCGCGCGATGCGCGCCCGCCGGCCGCGCTTCCGGTGGACGAGTCTGTTCGTCGTGTTCTGGTTGCAGGCGGTCCTCGCCTGGATCGTCGCGCTGCCCCTGCTGGCCGTGATGCACGTGGAGGAGCCCGGCGGTCCGGGGCTGCTCGACGCGCTCGGCGCGCTCCTGTTCCTCGTCGGCTTCGGATTCGAGGCGGCCGGCGACTGGCAGATGGCGCGGTTCAAGGCGGACCCGGCGAACCGGGGCCGGGTATGCGATCGGGGCCTCTGGCGCCTTACACGGCACCCCAACTACTTCGGCGAGGCGGTTCTCTGGTGGGGCCTGTGGTGTGTCGCCGGCGCAGCACCCGGCGCGCAGTGGACGGTCGTGGGGCCGCTGCTCCTGACCTGGCTCCTGCTTCGCGTTTCCGGCGTACGCCTGCTGGAGAGTGATCTTCTGCGGGAAAAGCCGGCGTATCGCGACTATGTCGCGCGGACCTCCGCGTTCCTGCCCATGCCGCCCAGACGGGTCCGCGAACGCTGACCCGAAACATCCGTCGCTCAAGTGTTTCCCGCTCGAATGATCCGCGCTTGGGCAGTAGCGCGACGACACCAGCCTGCGCCGCACTGGGCCGCGTCGCGTCGTGAAAGATCGGATTGGGCACGGATCCGGATGGCGCGGACCGGTACCCTGCAGAACGGCCTGGAGCGGTACGGGATGGGCCCGAACGTGCGCGACCTGCGCACGCGGAAGCGCATGGGGTTGGTCGAGCTGTGCGCACACGGGTCTCTCGGCGGCACTGCTCGCGAAGATCGAGCGAGCCGGATGTACCCGACGCTGCCGACGCTGCTGCCATGACGGCCGGGTCGTCGGCATGGTCACTCGCCGCGATGTCCGGCACGGGGCCGGCCGGTAAACGGAAGCGTCTCGAAGGTCGTGCTCGGCGTGCAGCGCGGCGGGTCCTCCAGACTCGCCCCGACGGCGGACACGGACAGGCCGGAATCACCGGCCGTCGTCAGCGACGTACTCGGCCCAATGGTCCATCAGCAGCCGCGGCTGAGCGTCACAGCGAGCCCCGTCTTCCATCTGGCCCAGCACGTTCGGCGCGCTTCAAGGCCCGGAGCCGCGTCAGACGCCCGCATGCGTCTCGCTTCGAAGCCAGCGCGACAGTGCCTTGTCGGGGTCGGCAATCTCTTCCAGCGAGGCGTACCAGTACGCCTCCCAACCCTGTGCCGGCAGGCCGGTGAACAGCATCAGGTTCAGCGGGTACGCCTCGCTGTCGGCACAATGCCGATAGTCGTCGCGGAACAGGAAGGTCGGCTTGCCCCAGGCAATCGCCAGCCCCAGCTCCACCATCACGCCTTCGTCCGGCGGACAGCCGTTCACCACGGCGAACAAACCGTCGGCTGCGCGCACATCTTCAAGGTCGGCTTGGCCAATCCGGTAGGCCCAGTCGCTGCTCGTCTTGTCGACTCCATTGTTGCGGGCGAACGGTTCCCACACCTCCGCGCCCGCTAACCCCAGCGCCTTGACGAGCGCCGCAAGCGGGCCGTGGCGCAGTTGGGTCGAAAAACCGTAGGGATTCGCGAGGTAGAGCGTCTTCATCGGTTCGCAGTGTACCCGGCCGACACGCCGGATCCGCCGGTCGCGCACGTCGTGTATGCACTTCCCCTCCGGTGTTGCAGCGGGTTCGCGGAATGCGGGCGCTTGCGCGCGGCACCGGCTCGACCGTCGCACCTCGTCGCCCGCGTGGTGGACTTGACCGGCTTGGACCGGGCTCGTTCCGACTCGACCCTGCCGTTTCCCCGCTTGGCGCGAGGGCGGAGGTCGCCGGAGGCGAGGCGCGGCCACAGCAGCTCGGATCCATCCCCGTGCCCGGTAGTGCGCAGCGGCGCTCCCCGAAGAGACCGCTTCACGCGTCGACCTGGGCAGGCGCGATTTATCCCAGGGGGCGCGGGGCGCACCTGCTCCTCGGGTCAGCGGAAGCGGCGCAGGGCCGAGGAATGCACACGGCAGCCCGTCGGCCCGGATGATTCTCCGCGCGATATCGCCAGCATCGCTCCGGCCAGCGAGGGATAGACAACGGCAATAGTCCCATCGTGGCGACGGCCATTCGGCGAGGGATCTACCGGGGGATGCGCGATCGCCGTCGGACGGTCCGGCGTGGGCCACTGTCGGGGTCGATTGCTCGACTCGATGCCCGTCACGGCGTCGTCGTTCCGCGCCAACTCACCGCACGCGATCGCTTCCATGCTCTCGCGCAAGGCCTGCAGGTCCGCTCGCACGACGCCGGCCAGCTCGATCATGACGTGGCTCACGAGCACGGCGGACCCGAAGATGGCGACCACGATCACACAAATGCCAACGGTCAACTTCACGTCGTTACTCACGTCGGCGAACCTCCTGCAGCACCGCCGGAAGTCCAGCTCGGCCCGAGCGGCCGCCAGCGAACCATCCCACCGGGCATGACCCGGTAGTTCGGGCCAACATCGTCGTACTCTGCCGCCGCGTCCCCGGCAACGTCAAGGCGTAGGCCGCCGCGATCCGGTCGTTGCCGGCGCCGGTCCGGGCATCTACGCTCCGGCTCTATCGTCGTCGCGCATCTTCTCCAGCGCTTCGGCCAGCCGGCGGCGTTCCTGCTCGTACAGCCGCGCACCGAGTCCGGCTGGCCTCGCTGCCGCGAGTCTTTCGACCTCGAGCAGCCACTCGAGGTCCGCGTTGTCACCGTCCAGCGCTGCCGCATCCTCCCACTTGGCCTGCTTGCGCAGGATTCGCCTGACGTCGGCCGCCGTACCGGCCTTTTCGTACGCTTCCCGCGCTTCGGCGGTATGTCCTCTCTCTTCTTCGAGCCGCGCGACCAGCAGCGGCTCCCACCCGCTGGCGTGCAGCAGGTCCTCGACCTGGCCGAGCAGGATGTTCCGGTTGGTCTCGTTCGTGTCGGCCTCTGCCGCATCGAGCAGCGTGCTGATCGCTGTTTCGCACAGCTCATGCGCCTTGTCGGCGGCGTCTCCGTGGTAGCCGGTCAGCTTCAGCCAGCCCTCGACGTCGTCGGGGAAGTAGTTGCGGGCACTCGACGGGTCGCTTGCCCCGTCGAGCAGGCCGCTTCGCAGCGTCTGCTGCATCCGCGCCAGGGCCAGATCCGGCCAGTAGCGGCGTCGCGGCACGGCGTCCTTCAATGCCTGCAGCGCTTCGAGCAGCTTGAACCTCGGCCGGTCGTCGGGCGATTCCGTCAGCAGGAACTCGACCACGCCGTGCTCTATCGACCGGATGATCTTCTGGCCGGCCCAGTCGTGGGCGTCGCTCCCCTCGTCCGGGATTTCCTCCTCGGTTTCAGCGTCCATATCCACGGCGACCTGTAGCGAACCCCTCAGATGCACGTTGTCTTTCCTGTCCTCGCCGGCGGCGAGAAGCAGGGCCAGAGTGCGCAGCAGCGTCGCGCGCGCGTCGCGGCGCACTTCACGGTCGGACACGCCGTTCGGCACGTCCGGCGCTCCCATTTCGGCGACCGTCTGGCCGGCGATCTCCCAGGCCCGGTCCGGGTCTTCCTCGACGATGGCCTCCGCCCGGCGGATGCGTTCGCTCGTGCGCTCTTCGGGCGTCGCCGTCTCGTCTCCGAACCGGGCGATGATGTCGTCCTGGTTGTAGCGGCCGGCTCCGCCGACCAGCGCCAGCGTGCTCAGGTCCTGGCGCGCGTCCGGTTCGACGTTGACAGCCGCCAGCGTCTCGGTAGCCCGGCTCAGCGCCACCCGCAGCTGGTCGATGGCCGTTCGCCGGCTCTCCTGCCGCAGCGGCGTCCTGTCGTCGATCACGTTCCCGTCAAAGGCCTCGATAGCGGCTCCCACATCCAGCACGCACACCCGCTGGTACTCCAGGCCCTTGGCCTCGCCCGGCGTCAGCACCAGCTTGCGGCGCCTCTCGTCCAGCCATGCGGGCGGTTCGTCCGCGGCCGTGATCACCGCGGTTCCCTCGAGGGCGGCGAGCTGCTCGACGAGCCCGTTGGCCTGTTCCGTCCGCTCGACGCGCACGTACAGCGCGTGGCCGGTGACGTGCTCGGATTCAACCACCGGCTGCTGCTTCTCCGGCCGGCGGTTCTTGTCGACCAGGCTGTAGAAGATGTTCGACCGGTTGACGACGGCCGCGATCCGCGACGGGCAGCGCACGTGCTCGTGCAGATCGAACGTTGCCGGCTTGCGCCAGCGGCTGCTCAGCAGCTCGGTGTAGCGTCCCCACTCGAAGCCGCTGGCCTCGACCCGCTGTCCGGCGTCCCCGGCCATCAGCAGCCACGGGCTCTTGCCCGTGCGCCGGCGGCATGCCCGGAGCAGCTCGAGCAGCATCCAGAACTCGGTCAGGGTCAGGTCCTGCGCCTCGTCGACGACGAGGCGGTCGAACTCCATCCCCTCCGGCAGGCCCTTGCTGGAGAGCAGGCGCGCGGCGGCCGCGGCGGCCGCCAGCTCGGGGAATATCTCCACGCGGGTGCTCTCGGGCACCCTCTCCCACAACCGCAGGAGCGTCTTCGCCGTGGCGGCGCCGATCCCCTGCTCGTTGCCCCGCTGCCGGCGGTACGCATCCGGGCGCAGCGCCGCCAGCTTCCCGCCGTCGTTGCTGTCGGCCTCGCCGTCGACGCCTCGACCGAGCAGCCGCCCGCGCACTTCGGCGTACACGGCGGCCTCGTGGCCTTTCCATGGGTGGCGTTCGTGGCCGATGGCCTGCTCGATCGCAAGGCCGAGCTTCCTCCGGCTTTCGGCCGGCGGTATCCGGCGCACGTCCGCGCCGGTGATTTCGCCGGTCAGCGTCCGGAAGTCCGTCGCGCGGACCCGGCTCGTCGACGGCGCGAAGGCCGCCAGCCGTTCCTCGGCGCTGCGTTGCAGCCGCGCCGACCAGGTAACGTAGAGGACGTTCTCGCCCGAGCGCGCTTCGATGGCCCGCCACAGCGCCGTCGTCTTGCCGCTTCCCGGGCGTCCGCGCAGCACCCGCACCGGGCTCCGGTCGGTCTCGAACGACGCTTGCTGCCTGTTCTGCGGCCGTCCTGCGATGTCCTCTCCCATGTCCGTCACCTGCCGGATCGGCAGGTAGTCGGCCCGCCTGCCGCCACCCAGCGCCGCATGGTCGTCGTGGTGCCGCACCGCGCGCACGACTATCGTTCCCGGCTCGGCGCCGCAGCTGTCGGCCGGCCCGCGGCTCCCGGCTATCCCCCACCACAGGTAGAACTGGCTGCCGCGTGCGCCGCCCAGCGGCGAGCGCCGCCAGCCGCGGTTCGGCCGCGCGCACCCCTTGACGATCGCGGTGCGTCCGTGGGCGGCCAGCTGCTCGAGGATCAGCCCGAGCCGCCGGTACAGGTGCGACCACTCCCGCAGCGTGTCCGACACGCTCGGGTGCAGCCAGATCGGCTTCGCCAGCGGGCGAGGCGCGTCGGGCGTCTCCGGCGCGATGTCCGCCCTGAAGCCATTGGCCTCGTCGGCGGCTCCCGACCGGGGCCGGCTGGCGCCGCGGTTCCGGCGTCTGTTGGTCATTACAGCTCGTCCTCGTCGAGCATCACCCTGTTGGCCAGCACCCACGCCAGCGTCTCGCGCGCCGGGCGGTTGAGCGAGATGCGCTCGTCCTCGCGCGCCCTCTCGAGCCGCTCGTACGTCTTGTGCCGCCGTCGCCGGGCGTACAGCCCGAGGAAGTGCGCCAGGGCCTTGCTCTCGCAGACTTCCCTGACCGTGTAGTAGCGGTACGTCGGCGGCTCGCCGCTCCGGCTGTCGACCAGAACGTCGATCTGCTCCACCCGCCCCGGCAGCCACGAGATGCCCCGTCCGCGTCCGCCCAGCCCCGCACTGAACGCCAGCATCTCGTCGAGCCACTTGTCGAAGAGCATTCCGGCCTCGCCCTTGCCGAACTGCTCACCGTGCTCGTCGGTCACCCAGCGCCGCATGTAGCGGCGTCCGGCCGCGCACAGGAACGCCGGGCCCCGCTGGCCGCCGAGGCTCTTGCCGTCGCTGTCGAGTCCCGCCGGCATCGTGCCCTCGTGCAGCCACGCGTCGGCCGCCCTCAGGTCGACCGCGCGCGCGAGCGTCGGGTGCAGCTCGGGCGGCACTCTCTTCACCACGTCCGCATACAGCGGGTGCTCGCTCCATCGGATGTCGTTCATCATCGCTTCGGTGCCGCGGTCGGCCTGCAGTGGCGCGCGGCCTTCGCATCGGCGCGGCCAGCGGCTGGTTCGGACAGCAGGTCCACAGGTTCCGCTACGGCCGTACAGTAGATGATTTTCGGGGGCGTCGGGCGCGCTGTCGCCCGCCCGGCACGGCCTTGACCCGGCCTGGCATCGCGACACCGACGTGCATCTGCGCGTCCGCTTGAGCGAGGCGTCCAAGGAGGGGACCTTGGCGGGCGTGACGATCTGGCCGCACCGGTGTCGGTGTTGACGGGGCCGTCTGGTACACGGCTTGGCGATGAGTGCGAAATTACCCTCGACGGCCAAGTGCTCGCGGTCAACGGCATTGCCGAGAAGGTGCTCGCCGCGCACTGCGGCGGCCTGGGCCGCGTCCTCCTGCCCCTGGGGAACCGCAGGCAGGTCGACGAGGATCTCGACGACGGCCTCCGGCGCGCGGTCGTCGTCGACTACGTCACGCGGACCGAGGAGGGCCGATCTGGCCGCGATCTGCGGTCCGCTGGCCGCCGGCCTTGCGACATGTCCCGAGGCCGTTTCCGCGGCGCGATCGGAGGCGGCGGACCGCGCGTAACTCTTCACACCGCCTCTGGCGTGATTACGATCAAGTGAAGCCGCACCGTAGCTGCTTCTGAGTGAGGCCAACATGAGGACCGCGCTGGTCGTTGTCATCCTGCTGGTGGTCGCTGTCTTGGCGGCCGTCTCGTTTCCGGGGACTCCGGTGGCAGTCACCGTCGGCTGGGCGATCGACGTCGTGTTGGCTCTCGTCACGCAGACCTGGGGGCTGGCCGTGCTCGGGGTGGCCGCGGCCATCGCTGCGGTTTGGTGGACCCTGCGACAACACCCCTACCCGTAACGCCTCGAGCCGTGCTCGCTACGACCCCGAGGCGTACGAGGATGTGAGTTGTATCGTCGGTCGTCTGCGATGTTGGCGGCCTCAACGATCCGCCGGATGCCTGGACTTTCACCGACCACAAGATGTTGCGGGGCCGACGGGCATCGTCAGACCGCCAGCGTGCGCGTGTGCTCGCCGCCCACTGGCGTCCGCCTGCTTGCGCGTCGTGCCGAGCTCGTGGGCGAAGCGACACAACCGGCGAGTCGGCCGCGTGCCGGTCGGGCCGACACCCCGAATCGTCAACCGGCAGAGCCGCTGCACCGCCCCGCACGCCGGGTTCGCATCGAGGCAGAGCGAGTTCCTCTATTCTCGTAAGGTGTCCATAACAATCAGCTTGACGTCACCCGGACCACCACCGTTCCCCCGTCGATTACCACTTTCGCCGCCGGATTCCAGCGAACCATCCGACCCGCCCGCGGACCGTCGCATCACAGTCAAACGGGATCCGAGACCATTCGCTCCCTCCGCGGCCCCAGCGCATGCCGGTTCGCTTGGTGCGGGTCGACCGTTCGGCACCAGCAACTCGCGGAGAGCATCGTCGGCCAGATGTCTCCGGACCAACCAGTACGCGGCGGCCAGCGCGGTGTCAAGGGCCTCGTGCGCATCGACGAGCCACCGTGTGGCTGGCGTCGTAGGGTTCATCAGCGTCCGGTTCTTGAGCGCTTCGCCGTGTCCTCGTCGCGGGGGCCCGCCGCCTTGGATCGCCGGGAGCAAGCGCCTCGACCCAGTCGACCCGTCGGCCGGGTTCAGCCCCCCATGGATCTCGCAGCTCGACGAGCCGTCGGGGGCGCGCACTGGACCGCCGCCGTTCGCGACCGCCACCACGTACTCGCCGCTGCTGGCCTGTAGACGAACGCGCCCGCCGTCGCTCAAGCACGGCGCCCGCCGGTAGTTTGCAACGTACCGCCGCATCCGGTTTGGGTGGCGCGCCGCGAACGCCGGCCCATCCGTTCGCTCCGACGTCCGATCGCCGCGAACTCGGATTCTTACCCCGCCGACCCTGTGATTTGGGTTCGAGAATCGATACGGCCACAGCCTCCGCGACAGCCCTTGCGTTCCAGAGCATTCGGTCCCGTACGCCATGACCGTGGCCACGCACAGCGTGCCCGGATCGTTGTCAATCGGTCCGGCGAACCCAACCCCCGACGGCGCGCCGAACCCACGCTGCGTTCTCGGTGATTACTGAGCCTCATTACCCTGCGTGCAATGTACCAACCGCAGCCATGTCTGACACACGGTGACCACCGACAAAGCTCAGCAGCATCCCGTCGCCATCGAACCCGTCGTAGGCGACGTGGACGTAGGCGTCGGCGACGGGCGTTCCCGGAAGAGTCGACCACGATGCCGGACACGGTGCCGTCGAGCAGCAGGCCGATATCGGCGGTCTTCTGACCTCCGGCAGTGAGCGTCACGGTCTTGAAAGCCGGCGCGAAGCCTTCGGCGTGAGCAACCCGTCGAACTTGTACTGACCGTTCGTCACTGAGGCTGCCGCCGACCGCGGGTTGACCTCGTGATCGACCACGACCATGCCGTTGCCCGCGTTCCGACGGGTAGCCATGTACAGCCGACCGCTCAGGGTCGCCGGCCTGGGCAGTTCGATCCGCAGTTCCGTTGAAGTCGTGCTGTTCGGGCTGTCGATGTAGCCGACGCTGAGCGTCGTCAGTCCAGACTTCGATGCCGTGACGATTCCGCCCGTGCCTGACGGCAACTCGAAACGCCCGTTGTTGGCGTCGGTCGTCGTGGTCTGCACTTCCGTCAAGTTGTCGCCCATGTACTCGACGCGGGCGTTCGCGACCGGGTGCCCGGTTGTATTCAGGCCCGTCGGCGTCTGCACGACGATGCCCTTGATCTGCCGTTCCTGTCCTCGACCACGTCGCCGAAGATAAACACCAGCGCCGCCGCGAGCGCGACGAGCGTCAGGATCTTGCTGATTGACATCGGTGTCGTCCTCTCCCGAGTTCGTCGCCCCGTGCTGGAACACTGAACCGTAGATCGCGCCGAACGCGGCCCCGACGCCCGCGACCCACAAGCAGTTGAAGAAGTGCGCATCGTCGTTGTTTTTCCTGCTCAGGTAGTTACCGATCGGGCAGCCGATCACGCCGCCAACCAAGGCGCCGCGCCAGATACGGCCCCTCGGCGCGCCAGGTCGTTCGGGCGACGGCTCCTGTTCGTCGCCGGGTGCGACGGCGGGCACAACGGCCGGCGCCGCGAGACGGTAGACATCGACCGTGCCGGAGATCGGCGCCCCGTGCAACGTGAGCGGCGCCGGAACGGCAGGAGCGTCGACGGCGACACCGACCTGGAGGACAGCCAGCCTCGTCGGCCCTCACACGTCCACTTGCTGCTGCAACTCTGTGCACCTGCCGCTTTCCGAGGCCCAGTACCGGAAAAGCACGCTCAATCGGCAGAGCCGGCGCGGGGCCTGTTCACGGCTGGAGATGGCAAACGCGACAGGGAGAATTGAGGCACGACCACCTCCCAGGTCTCGGAACGCAGCATCCGTTTGCGTTCTTCGTCTTCCTCGTCGTCGGCCCAGCGGGTGAAGATTCCCTGCACCGACGCGCGAGCGATTGCCATACCATCCGGTAGGGTCCACTGTCTCGCCATGCGGCCAACCTGGCGTCCCTCGTGATCGAGGATGTTGCACTGGCCGTCCTCATGCGACATGGATAACGGGTCCCCAGGCGCAAGAGCGGCGATGGCGCGGTGGCATTTGCTGTGCGCCGCTCTCCAACCGGCGAACGACAGGACGACATCCTTCATGGTGCATTCGGTGATTCGGATGTCCAGCCGCCGGTCGGAGATGTCGGGAGGCGGAACCTCGCGCTCCAGCACCGACGGGTCGTTCCCGAGCGGTTGAAGCAGTGACGCGGCGCGTTCCTCCCGCTTTGCCGGGAGCGGCCTGTCCCGGACATCCGGGCGACCCACATCTTCCAGTTGCACCAGCGCCAGGGTCTCGCGGGCGCGCGTCATCGACACATAGTACAGACGACGTCCGGTATCGGGATCCTCCGCATCCCTCCCAGCGTTCCATCGTCCGTCGAGGATGACGACGTGATCGAACTCCAAGCCCTTGGCCCGGTGAGCGCTGGTCAGGAGCAGTCCCTGTTGCCTGCGCCGTATTTCCTTGCTCCACTCGCCAAGCCAGTTTCGCACGTATGCGATCGGCAGCACCGCTGCATGGCCCTCCTCGAGGAGTAGCTCGTCGAGCGCCTGAGCGAGCAGCCCGGCCCACGGATCTCCGCCCAAATCTTCACGACGGCGCCGGATCTCCCGCGTCTCGATGGCTGTCGAATCGCAGGACTCGAGAGTGCGTAGAAGTCGCTGTGTCTCACGGGCGCGCCAGAACGAGGACAGCTCCTCGCGTGCGCTCTGAACCGGTATGCCGTAGACCATGCAGGCGCTTCTTGCCGGATCGAGGTCGGTCCAGTTCCTGGCGACTATGGCGCACCGGCTCCACTGCCAGTCCGGGTCGAGTGCGGCCAGGCGCTTGAGTTCCTCGACTGCCGCCACGGCCTGCGAGAGTTGGCCACCGTTGAGGCGGAGAATCTGGACCCTGCCCTGTGCGACCTCGTCGCGGGCGGTCCAGGCCCCACCCGGTGGTTCGGCGAGCCGGCGGGCGTCGATTCGCAGCCTGTGGTCCCGCTTGAGACGCTCCCCCGCGCCGTCGATGCACCGGCTCGACGCATCGACGATCCAGCGGCTCGAACGGTAGTTCTCGACGAGATACTCCTCCTTCGCGTGGTATTCCTGGGCGAAACGGCGGATGAAGCGCACCGACGCGCCCTTCCACGCATAGATGTTCTGATCGTCGTCTCCCACCGCAAACAGGTTCAGCCTCGCGTCGTCTTCGGCAAGGGTTTTCCCGGCGAGCGCGGCGATCAGCTCGTACTCGGGCTCGCCGACGTCCTGGTACTCGTCGACCAGAATCCAGTTGAGGCGCCCCAGCATCTGCTCCCGGGTGACGAATGCGTTCGCCTCGTCGCGGCGCAGGAGGCCGGTGGCGTCACGAAGGATGGCATTGAACGTTTCGTCGCTGGGGCTGGAGGCGGCTTGCGCGAAGGACATCCCGAGGATCCGCATGGCGAGCGCATGGCAGGTCATCACGTTGACGCCGCGCGCGTCCCTTCCGATCAACTCATCCAGACGCCGCCGCGCCTCGACCGCCGCGTGGCGATTGTAGGTGAGCGCCAGGATGCTCCCCGGGTTCTCGCGCCGCACGCGGATGAGGTAGGCGATGCGGTGCACCAGGACTCGCGTCTTGCCCGATCCCGGGCCCGCGAGCACCAGCACGTTGGCGCGCTCCCGGGCGTCGGCGACGATTCGCTCCTGCGTCCGGTTGCCGAGTCTCCTGACGATCGCCTCGAAGTGCTCGGGAAGGGTGTCGCGTCCAAGCGTCGACTCCTTGCCGCTGAACCACTTGTCGACGAACGCCTTGCGGGCGAGTTCGAAGTAGTCCACCGCAAGGCGCAGCGCCAGGTGGATGTCATCCACGCCGAGCTTCGCGTACTCGGCGACGACGTGGATCTGTGCGGTCTGCTCGGCGTAGTGTGCTTGCAGCGGCTTGAAGTCCGCGACCGTGAAGGTCCTTCCGTCTCGCTTGACCTTCAACGTCATCGCCGGGCGGAAGACGGTGAGTCCACGGTTGAGAGTGACGACCTGCTGCTCGTGCATCCAGAGCAGCGCGCGGTCGACGAGCGGCTGGGTCGCCTGGTTCCTCAACTCCGACTTCAGCACCAGGTCGTCCCTGACTGCCTGCTGCAGCGCCCCGTAGGTCGTTTCCACCAGCAAGTCGACCCCGCGGACACCGTCCGGCACCTTGCCGAGGAGATGTTCGAGAAGCCGGGCCGCGCCGTCGCGGCGAAGCCGCGCGATGCGATCGATGGAAGCCCAGGTCCGGCGGAGACGCACTCCGATGGTCTCCATGTCGCGAGCTCGCAGCTCGATGCTGCGCTTGGCGTCGGGCTCGTCACGGCCGTCGGCGGAAATGCTCCGAAGGAGCTTCACCAGCCGTTCGGGCAGCGGATTCTCGATATCCTTCACGCGAAGCCGCTGGGCGAGAGGGCGAAGCGCAAGGCGGGTCCATCTGTCGATCTCCTGGTCGGGCGCCGCCTCGCGAAGCTCCGCCACGAGGGCCTCTTCCAGCTCCCGCGCAAGCGTCAGGCGCCGGGGGGAAGCATTCTCGACGCCGGCGTGGACGTATACCGTGATCCTCATGTCGTTCGACGCGACCCCGATCTCCTCGAGCGTGCTG
Source organism: Vicinamibacterales bacterium (assembly GCA_958296065.1). Lineage (GTDB taxonomy): Bacteria > Acidobacteriota > Vicinamibacteria > Vicinamibacterales > UBA8438 > WTFV01. Next base: position 56,273 of record CATQHX010000028.1, read on the forward strand.
AACACCCTTCGAAGCTGCGGCATCGAGCAGCCGCACTCGTTCATCAACGCGTCGGTGGAGACACCGATGTCCGGTTGCGCTTGCGTCAGGGTTTGCACGACGCGCAGCATCTGCGATCGGACGTTGCCTCGAAGGTTTCGCCTCCTGCCCTCCCGCTCGATGCGTTCGCGTGCGGCGGCCAGGTTCGGGACGCGCAAAGACGAGGGGAAGACGGACGTGTGGTTCTCGTCGCGTCGCGCGAGCTTGGATTCCTCCAACCACGCGATCGCAGTGCGTACCCGGTCGTCGTCGGTGGCGCGGTCGCGCACGAATTCACCGTCATCGTCTTCCAGAAGGATCTCTCCCGCCGACGCAATGACCCAGTCCTCGGCATCGCCGTGATGGCGCCGGCGGCGCTGGTCGAGACGTCGGATCGCACGCAGCACCGCCTGAATGTCGCGCCGCTGCAGCCGCGAACGCGCGGTGAGGGAGAATTGCTGTTCGGCGTCCCCGGGCTCGAACAGCAGCAGGCAATGCGCGGGTGCGCCGTCTCTCCCCGCCCGCCCGGCTTCCTGAAGGTAGCTCTCGAGCGAGCCCGGAATCTCGGCATGCACGACCGCGCGCACGTCGGGCTTGTCGATTCCCATCCCGAACGCGTTGGTAGCGACCACCACGTCGATGTCGCCATCATGGAAGCCTTGCTGTATCTCCCGTTTGCGCTCCGGCGAGAGGCCGGAGTGAAAATGCTGGGCGGAGAGCCCCCGGCCGGCGAGCGACTGGGCCGTCTCCTCGGTGCTCCGCTTGGTCGTGCAGTAAACGATGGCGCCGCCCGAACCCGCTCTGCCAAGCGCGTCTTCGACCGCACGATGAATGTGCTCGATTCGCTGCGAAGCCGAGGTCGGCATGACGACGAACTCCAGGTTCCGGCGTTCCGCCCCGCCGTCGATGACCTCGAGCCGTGCATGAAGGGTCTGCTCGATGTGCTCCCGGATGTCTTCGACGACGTCGTGCTTGGCCGTGGCGGTGAGGCACAGGATCGGCGCGGAGTCCTTCCCATGTTGCTCGGCGATGTAGCGAGCGACGTAGCGGTAGTCGGGGCGGAAGTCGTGTCCCCACTTCGACAGACAGTGCGCTTCGTCCACGACCCAGGCGCCGATCCGGCGCCCCGCGATCGCCTTTCTGAAAGACCGGTTGCGAAACTGTTCGGGGGCGACCAGAACGATACCTGCGTCGCCGAGACGGATGTGGGCAAGCGCTTCAGCCCGTTCCGGCATCGAGATGAGGCCGTTGATGGTCGTGGCGCACGTGATGCCCTGGCGTCGCATGGCCGTGATCTGATCGGCCATCAGCGCCACCAGCGGGGAGATCACCACGGTGAGCGCCCCCGTCGCCTCGTAGCGCATCAGCGCAGGAAGCTGGTAGCAGAGGGACTTGCCGGCGCCGGTGGGTAGGATCCCGAGGACATGCTCACGGGCAAGGTGCTTCTCGACAATGGAGCGCTGAAGGCTCTCGCCGTCCCGGCTCTGGGGCTGCTCCCGGAAGCCCGGGAAGCCGAACCAGCGCTTCAGTGCCCTGTCGGCGTCGAGATGCTCCGAGCACCACGGGCAGCTTCGGTCGCCGCAATGCGCGTCACGGAGCTTCGTCGCGAGAACACCGGGTTCGAACCGGTGCTCTACGTAGGGAGGGATGATGGAATTGCCGCCTGCGGCCGGCAACCACGCGAGCACATAGGTGAGCGCGAGGGGATGAGAGAGTGCGTTGCGGGCGATGCGGGCCGCCTGGTTGGGACATCCGCTCTGCCCGAGGCGGTCCATGATCGCGGGAATCGCATCCTCGACGAGCGGCATCGCGTCGGCGCCACGGATCGTACGGAAGAAACGGTCGAAGGCGTGTCCCTTGACGCCGGTAGCAAGCAGCGCGTGCCAGGCCAGCAGCAGATCCGTGTCCCTTGATCGCAGTGCGTTGGCGACATCGGCGAGAAGCTCGAGCGTCAGTTCCGCGTCCAGCAGGGGATCGTTGACCTGCACTCTCGCCAGCGCCGGTTCCTGATGCGGCTTGACGAGGGCATGGTATGGATTCTCCGGAAACGCCAGCGGGCTCAGGTAGAGCGTGTCGATGGCGGGCAGGTCGAGCAGCTTCAGATCCGGCGCGTGGCGGGCGAGGAGTTCGAGGTCGTGCTCGATGATGTTGTGGCCGACCAGACAAAGCGCTCCTTCGGCGAACTCATCGAGAGCTGCAAGCGCCGAGCGCAACCCGCCGCTGCTTCCGCGCCAGGTGAAGGTGGTCGAGCGGTCGGTTCGTATCGCGCCGATCGCCCCGATTCGCTCGCTGCCCTCAAGGTCGATAGACAGCAGGCCGGCAAGGCGATGCGCCGCCAGACGCTTCCCTACACGTTCCTCACCCCGCCAGCGCTCGATTGCCATCGGTGACCTTGTTCCGCCTCAGAGCGGAGCCGACCAGGCCCACGGTCTCCACGTCAGGCGCCAGGTCGGCGCGCGGGAACGCCCGGTGGACTCGAGGCGGCGGCCGGTCCCATCCGGGCGACACCGCGCCCTGGGCGGCCGGAGATTCCGCGGGCGCCGCGGGCGCCGCTCCCCCGCGGCGCCGCATCGTCTCACGCGCCGCGGGCGCGTTGCCGGTTCGGGTCTGCATACGGCACGGCGCCGAACACGTCCGGGAGTTATCGGCCACAGCGCGGGGAAGCTTTACCAGGGTTGCCGGTCGAAGTACTCCAGCCGGTTCGGGGTCTGTTCCAGGATTGCGGTCCGGGTCGCGGCGTCCAGCCGTTCTGAGCGGCGGCGGACGGCGTACCATGGGAGAACGCTCTCGGCGAAGTCTTCCCGGTCCGGATGGTCACGGGCGTAGGTCGAAACGAACCCGCCATCCGCTTCCTGTGCGGCGCCCCAGGCCGGAGTCATCGCGTGCAGCCTGTCAAGCGACACGTGCGCCGCTTCGTGGAGCAGGACCTCTTCGAGAAACCCATCGCGGCCGGCAACGCAATCCGCCTCGCCTTGTGCAGCGTGTTGAGCGCCTTGAGGCAACCCGCCAGTTGGACCGACCCCCGAGCATCCACAAACCCGAACTCCGCGCACACCCGCCGCCCCACCGCCGCCCGGTTGTTCAGCGCCTCCTGCGACACAATCCGCTCGAGGCGAGCTTGCGACTCGGGCGCACGAAGGGTCTGTAGTATCTGGTTCTGGTGCTCCATGCCGTGACGCTACACGGCGAAAGCTAATTTGTTCAGCCCTGAATGTGGGTACAGGGCAGCGCTAGCCCTCTCTAGTTGGCGTAGCGGGCCAGTGTCTGACGCCAGAGCCCCACGGGCTCGCGGGCGCCGCCGGCGTCCTCGAAGACAATCCGGCGTGTCTCGAGGCGCGAGCCGTAGAAACGCTCGTTCGCGTCCACGTCCTGGCGGATGGTGCTGCCGTTAATCGTGACACCGGCAAACACGCCCCGCGCTCGCGAGTAGCTGAGGATTTGGGCGCTCAACTCGATGTCGGTCGCTGCGGCGGCGTTGCGGCCCACCGGGCCGGCGGCCAATCCAGCGTCGACGCCGATCGAGAACTGGTTGCTGACGAGGTTGTCGAGCCCCTCCGGCACCATGATGACCAGGATGATGTCGCTGCGCTGGACACCGATCTGCAACCCGAAGCTCCCGCCGGTGAGGGTGAGGAAGGCCGGGGCCGACCAGCTGTCGCCACTGCGCGCGCTCAGCACGCCCCGGCCGCGCATGCCACCAAAGCCGAACCCGGCGCGCGTTGTGCCGGGAAACACCGCAATACCTTGGGCACGCTCCAGGATGGTGTTCGGGATGGCGCTGTCGTCGGCGGCCATGATCGCGTCCAGCACCGTGGCCGCGCGCGTGATGCGCTCGGCCTCTTCCACGCCACCGTCCTGGGCAGCAGCGCGGGACGTTTGAAGAACAACGACTGCGGTCATCAGCGTCACGGCGGTAAGGAGCTTTCTCATGACCGAATCATAACTCCCCGAGGCGAAGGTCTGGCCACGCCAAGGTAGCATCTATGCAAATTGCCACGATACAGCCCCTTGCGATCATGCGCATGTCACATGAGTCTGAGATTCTATCTGCGTTGCCCACCTGCGCCGCTTCCTGCGGGCCGTGTCATGGCCGCGCTGGGGCTACAGCCATTCGGCATGTGCGCATGGCGGGAGCAGGTGGCTGCAGAGTTGAGTCTTGACATGATGGGTTCACCGTGTTGGCCGAGCCGACAGGGAGCCGCGGAGGGTGTTGCTGGAGGAGTGGAGGGAGATGGACATCGAACAAATCACAGCTTGGGTTCTCGACTGCCGCCCAACCGAGTAAATGGTCCAATGATCATCGTGACAACCATCGGGGCGTTCGCGGCCGTGGCGTTTCTTGTGGCGTGCGAGGGTGGCGGACCAGCCGCGCCGACCACGCCGCCAGTCGTCACGGCGCCGCCCCCGGCCGCGGTATCCGTCGTCTTCGAACCCACGACGGCGCGCGTGGGCGAGGTCATCACGAACACCTACGAGCTGTCGCGCGCCCTGGACCGCGCCGTCGATATCTGGACCGAAGTAACCCCGCCCGCCGACGACGGCTACGAGAGCGGACCGCTCACCTTCCCGGCCGGGCAGACAGTTCTGGTCTTCTCTACCGGCTACCTGGGCGAGCAGCACGTGGGGGATTGGGCCATGCGGATAATGGGCGAACGGCTGCCGGAAGGCGTCGTGCTCGGCAGCCCGTCGTCCGCCACCTGGTCCGTTCTCCCGTGAACCTGGGGAATTGCGACAGGAGGAGGAATCATGTGCTGACGAACCTCGTCCGCGTCCTCTACGGCCGCCGCGCCTCGGCAGGTTGAGGTCATTCAGCCGGATGGATCCGGGAGGCCCCGAATGCGAACAGCCGCCCGTCTGCCTCGTCGTGTGGGCCGCCACCTGCGGCGACGACTCGCCCCAATCACCGGTTACCCCGACCAACCCGGTCGCTCCCACGACATCGGGGTTCATGCTCTCCGGCGCGGTGCGGGACAGCCGCCCGAACGGACCCGCGCTCGCCGGCGCGACTGTCCGCCTCGACAACGGGCAGTCGACCGCCGCCGACCCCGAAGGTCGCTACAAGTCACCGAAAGAAAGGAAACCCATGACTACTTCAAGCCTCGACATGTCCAGCGAGACAGGACCGGCGCTTCCACCGATCGTACCGGGGAAGCTCATTCTGAACGGAGAAAACCCGTTCATTCGCCTCAGCAATGCACCTGGCGATCCGTTCACTACCGACGCCAGCCTCTGGACAATCACCTATTCACCCAAGGGCGCCGGCCACGCCCTGTTCATCAGGAGTGAACTGACCGACGACCAATGGCGCATCTACTCCGACAATCCGGGGATGGTGAGCTGGCTGCAGGCGACCGTTCAGGGAATGCTGAACCCGGAAACGGCCAGCAGTCGCATTGCCGTCCTGAAGGCCAGGTTTTCGCGACACGGTGATGTACAGACCAGCTGGACTCAGAAGGTTCGTTCGGATACTGACGATATCGTCCTTGTCTGGAGCAATCTGGTCGGCCCGCTCCTGATGGCGCATGACCAGCCGACCCAGCTCCCGGAAAGGGAATACGGCGTTAGCGTCGTCATGATTCCGGCGCTGGAGGCCGGGTTGATATTGAACGGCCGGAAGGCATCGGGCCAGGTGTGGCCCTGTAAATACGACGGACAGCCCTTCAGCACCGCATCGCTGGCGTTCTCGGAAACCTGGAGAGAGTCCTGACGACTCTGTTAGCAGCGCGGCGGCGGGGCGGCACGGGTTACAGAGGCAGAATTGGCGCTCGCATCATGTCAATCTCCGTTGCCTGCAGGCGTGCCGGTCAACCCCGTTCACTGGCACCCGCCAAGCCGAGGCTGCGCTGGGGAGCCCGGCGCCGCTCGCTTCGGAAGGGCCGAGAGCCTCGCGGGAATAACTTGCCCTTGTCGGGAAACACAGCAGCGTGCATCGGACCGCTGGCGCTACCAACCGGACGAGAGCATGCCGAACTGGCCACCGACCATCAGCTGCCGATCGTAGGCCGACTGGCTGAACGATCCGAACCACGTCAGCAGCCCGCCGCTCGAGAGCCGCATGCCGTACTCGCCCCGCGCGTCCAACGCCCACTGGTCGCCCATCGCCTCCGGCAGGTGGTAGCGCCGGTAGACCTGCTCCTGCCACAGCGCCCCGCCGCCGGTGGCCGCATCGCCCCAGCGCGGCGACACCGACAGCGACAGCCCCTCGCGGTCCCGGCTGCCCATGCCGACCGTCACCCCCACGCCTCGTTCCCGGTAGCCCAACGCCGAGTGCAGCACCAGCATCCGGCCCTGCGCGTCCACTCGCACACGCCCCGCGGCGAGCTGGTTCCCGGCCACCACCTCCAGCCCCGTCCCCGTCTGGCCTGCGCCGCCGTCCCGCCGCACATGCAGCTCGCCGAACGGCGAAAGCGATCCGCCGTCCCAGCGCACGGGGCGAGATGCCGCGGCGCCCGCCCGCGCCTGGTTGACCGCCGCCGACTGTCCGTCGACCGTCTCGTCGCCCGCCGCGGTCCGGAGTTGTGCCCATGCCGCATCGGCCCGCACCGTCAGCTCGACGCCGCCCACCGCGTCGAGCCCCCGCTGCACCTCGACCAGACCCAGCCGCAGCCCCAGCTCGCTCGTCCCCACGCGGCCCGACTCGCGCAGGTTCTCCGCCATCCCCCAGCCGCCACCCGCCGCCGCCCACACCGAGTTCGGCCCTTCCGACCACTGCACGTAGGGATAGGCGGCCGTCAGGCTCGTCGCCAGCGTGCCGCGCGCCATGCCCGCCCGCCAGTCACCACTGCCCCCGCTGCGCGAGACCGCCACACCCGCCAACCAGTACTCCGCCAGCGTCGTGTCCACCCCCACGTAGGCGGTCCGCACGTCGCCCTCGTAGCCCGCCCCCGACGGCGCCCCCGCGAACGTCTGGATGTCACCCTGTCCCCAAACCTGCCAGCTCCGGCCCGGATCCGCCGCGCCGGCCGTCTCCCCGCCCAGCGCCAGTTGGAACTCCGAGCCCCGCCACGGGTCCATCCCCATTCCGAAGCCGCCAAGGCCGCCGACCCCACCAGTGCCGCCCGGCGCGAAACCACCCACGCCCCCGGCTTGGCCGACGCCGTTCGGTCCGGCCGCCGTCGCCGGCAGCATCCCGCCTGACCCGGCTCCCATGCGCGCTGCGCCGTTGCCAGCCCTTTGCCCGCGGCCCGACCCCGCCGCGAAGCCGCCATGTCTTCCCGCGCCCGCCACCCAGCCCGCCAGCAACTGCGCCGCCGCCCCCTGCGCCGACGCGCTGTCGAGAGGCACCGGGCGGCCCAGCACCGTCAGACGCGAACTGCCGTCCGCTCCCTTCGTCGACGCACGCCGCCCCAGCGCCATCCGCGCGCTGGCGAGATGCGACCGCGCCATCGCCGCCAGCGTGTCGCCCAACACGGCCCGCACCAGACGGTCGCTCACCCCCACTGCGAAAGTCTGCTCCGCCGTCAACCCCTCCGGGTCCTCCGCCGTCACCGTCACCACCGCCGACCCGTACACCACCGGCGTCAGCGTCACCACCGCCCCGGCCACCGACACCACCGCCACGGCCGCATCCGACGACGACGCGTGGTAGCTCAGCGCGTCGCCGTCGATGTCCTCGAAGAACGGCCGGAGGTCCACCGACTTCTCGCCGCCGCCCTCGTCGAGCGTCTGGTCCGGGATCACTCCCACCGCTACCGGCGCGTCGTTCACCGGGGCGACCGTCACTTGAACCGCCGCCTCCGCCGTCTCCCCGCCGCCGTCCGTGGCCACGTAGGTGAAACGGTCCGTCCCGTGGTAGTTCGCCTCCGGCGTGTACACCACCCCCGCGGGCCGAATCGCCGTGCTCCCGTGCGCTGCGGCCGAGACGGTCCGCACCCGCAGCATGTCCCCATCCGGGTCCGTGTCGTTCGCCAGCACGTCCACCACCACGGCCACGTCCTCAGCCGTCTCCGCCTCGTCGTCCTCGGCCTCCGGCGGCTCGTTCACGTTCACCACGACGACCACCACCTGCGCCTGCGCTTCCGCCCCGTGCGGGTCGCTCGCGCGCACCGTCATTTCATACCGGTTCGGCTCCGTCTCGTAGTCCTCGCCCGGTCCCACGTACCGCACCGCCCCGTCCGCCGACCCGACCGCGAAGCGCCCCACGCCGCCCGAGGCCAGCGAGTAGGTCACGGTCTCGCCGTCCGGGTCCTCCGCCTCGACCATTCCCAACGTCACCGGACGGCGGCGGCCGTCCTCGTTCTCCCGAAGCTCGAAGCGGTAGGACGAATGCTCGAAGGCAGGAGGCTCGTTCGCCGACGTCGTGTCCCGGATCGTCACCGTCACCGAGTTGGGGCTGCCCGCCGCCACCGACGACGGCAGGCTGCCCAGCGCCACCCGAAACGTCTCGTCGTCCCGGTCCGCGTCGTCGGTCGTGGAGACTGTGCCCGTGCCGCGCGTCTGACCGGCGCCGATCGTGATACCTGAGAGCGTGCCGTAGTCGCCCGGCTCGGCCGTGCCGGCCGTGAGCGTCAGCGGCACCGTTACCACGTCCTCCAGCTCGTCGGACAGCCACGCCGTCACCGTCACGGGGTTGCCTTCGTCGACCGGATTCGGCAAGGCCGACAGCCGCACAGTCGGCGTCGAACCGCCGCTGTCATCGTCCGGGTCGTCGCCGTCATCGTCCGGGTCGTCGCCGTCATCGTCCGGGTCGTCGTCGCTGCTGTCGTCGTCGAACTGCCAAGTGCATTGCGCGGTGACGTCGTGGTCATCCCTGAGTCTGAACTCGAACCCGGAGAACCCGGCGTAAGCCTGCCGCAACCCGGCAAACGTATTGCTGGGAGCGCGGGTCGAGCGGCCGGATAGTCTGATCGGCGGGGCCCCTATCCACGCCCCGCCGGAGGTTTCGGTAACCCAGCGATACTCCGTCTCGACCTCCTCACTCGGAGCGGGCGTTAGCACGAGGGCCCATGACGGCGGCACCGAGGTGTCGGTGACCGCGGCGCCGCACGCCGGAGTGGCGTCGACGGACAGGGTCGGCGGTTCGGGGTCGTCCTCTTCGATCGTCAGGATGGCCCAGTTGGAAACGAGGCCGGGCTCGGTCGAAACCGTCACTCTGTCAACGTTGTACAGCCTGACCCCCAAGCGCTTCTGCGCTGGCCCGAACACGTCGTTGTCCACCGCCGTGACAGTCACGGTCCCCGTGCTCGCGGTCTCGCCCCTCGGGATCACCAGGCGGGCGTTGTCGCTCAGCGTGAAATCCGACGCATCCGCCCGGCGCGGCGTTCCCGCCGGAAACAGGCCCGTTTGCACAAGAAGCTGCACGTCACCGAACAGGGTGGGATGGCTGAGCTTCGCCGTCACCGTAGCCACGCCCCCGTTTTCGGATATCGCGGTCGGGGTCAGCACCACCGACTTTGTCGGATGGAGCTCGTCGTCGACGACAGAGAATTCCTCAAATGAGGACGGGGTGCCGTTCGGCGCCGTACGGGCATTGCTCGATGCTGTGTAGGTAATCCGTATCAGCCTGGCGGGTCTCTTGACCCCGCCATCGTCCACCGACGTGACCGTGACCGTTCCGGTGCTGACCGTTGATCCCGGGGCGAAGGTCAGGACCTTGTTCTCGCTCACGACATAGTCGTCCGTCGTCGTGAACTCGTTGGCGGGCGCGACCGAAAGCGTCACTGTGACGGTGGCGGTCGCGGCCTTGTTCATCGTCGCGGTCACGGTCACGACGCCGGTCTCGGTAAGCGAGTTGTTGATGGGACTCACCGTGCCCGTACGCGTGAGGACCAGCGACACCCGGGGGAGCTGCGGCTGCGCGGACGCCGCGCTCGGAAGCACTACCCAAGACAGCAGGAGCAACGCCAAGCTGGCGCCCGCCAGCAGCGTGCCGAGGCCGTGAGGGTCGCCAGTTGAGTGCGGTGGTGTCACGGCCTGATTGCCTCCCTACGCCACCGGGACGGTTGCCGCACGTCGCGCTCCGCAAGGTCGCTTCCAGATCCGGATCCCGCTTCGCGCGGCCAGCAACCTAACTTCCGGCAGGCTCCTGGAAGGCCGTACTCGCCTGTCCCACCTGGATCGGCGGCAAGGACTGGGAGTCCCGTCCACATGCTTACCGAGAATCCCAATGGATCCCGTATTCATTGGAACAACCGGCGATCTGACCGGGTGCCAACGCCTGCGGCGGCGGCGTCAGAACGTCACGCCGCCCCGGAACTGAACCGAGTGCGCCGCGTCGCCGACACGGCCGAGGCCCGCAGCGCCGTTGCCGAGGTGGTCGAGCATCCCGCCGAACCCGCCCTGCCGCGCGCCCTCGACCCCTACGTTGAACCGTTGATCCACCGCCCACCGCCACCCGTAGCGCAGCGCCCGGTAGCCGACGCCCGACTGCGTCAACCCGGCGTACGGCGTCCCCGTGCCCCGGCCGCCCGGTCCCTCCATCCCGTAGCCGACATCGGCCGCCAACTGCCCGCCCATGTCGAACGGCACGGCCCCGTACGGAATCAGCCCGCCCATGTCCTGCATCGCCCACAGACGGTCCGCCCCCTGCGACGCCATCCCGAACGACGGCGTCATCGTCAGCGACAGCCCGCGGCCCGACAGGCCGGTGTCGAAGCGCACCGAGCCGGTGAAGCCCCACTCCTCGTAGCGGCTGTCCTGGTGCGCCACCAGCAGGTTGAGCATCGCGTCGACCATCAGCCCCAGGTTCGGGTCGGCGAAGACCACGCCGAAGCCGGTTTCGAGGCCCGTTCCCGTCTCCGCGTCGCCGCCGTCCTGCCGCACGCCCAGCTCGACCGACGGCGTGATCGACCGGCCGCCAGCGAAACGCAGTTCGCGCGAGCCCTCCAGCGCTGCCCGCACCCGGCTCACCCCCGCCTCGGCCGCCGCGAGGTTGCCCGCGCCCCTCGACACGACCGCGTCCGACGCCGTCCGCACCAGGAACGCATCGGACTTGACCGCCAGTTGGAAGCCCCCAAGCTCAGGCAGCCCGCCCCGCACCCCTGCGGCCAGCATCGACAATCCGCTGCCTGCTCGGTACGCCCCGGCCTGCTGCATCCCCTCGGACCGCACCACCGATTCCGACAGCGTCATCTCGCCGCGGCCCCAGCCGCCCTGGCCCCATACCGTCAGGTCTTCCGAGAGGTCGAAGGCCACGTACGGATGCACGGAGGTCAGCGCCGAGTGCGCGCGGTAGGCACGGTCGAGTCCGTCGCGCGACAGGCTGCCGCCGCCGCGCCCGTGCGCCACGGCCACGCCCGCCAGCATCCGGCCCATCTGGTAGTCGGTCCCGAAGATGCCCATCCGCATCTGACCGCTCAGCGCCACCGCCGCGCCAGGGCCGGCGCTCGAGAAGTGCCCGACCGAGGTCCGCGCCCAACCGGTCCACCGGTTGCCGTCGCCGCCCGGCACATACAGCGAGCCGGAAGGCAGCGCCATCCCTCGGTCCGCGCCGGCCGGTCCCATCGGCATGCTGTTGCCCAGGTAGGATCCGCCGCCGACTGCGCCGCCCGTCATCGGCCCGCCGAGGCCCACGGCGTCGTGATGGCCGGCCATGCCGGTCGGGTAGCCTGCCGCCGCGTTCGGGTAGCCGGGGCCGAAGCCATCGCCGGCCATGGCGTAGTCCGTGCCGTAACCGCGCGACCCGTAGCTGCCCGCGCCCCCGCGCCCGCCCGCCGCCGACAGCACGAACGAACGCAGCAGCGACAGGTCCGTGGCGCCCGATTGCGACCGCACCTGCGCGCGCCGGTCGATCCGCTCGCCGACCGCGTCGACCATACCCGCCGCCACCGCGCGCCCGAACCGCGACAGCCATGCCGCCTGGCCGGGGTCCGTGTTCCCGATCTTTCCCGCGGCCTTGCCGTCCGCAATCCGTGCCCCTGACGCGTTCGACAGCCGCAGGCGGAAGATCTCCTGTCCCTCGTCGATCAGGTCGTCGAGGATGGCCACCCGCACCGTCTTCTCCGTTTCGCCGGGGGCGAACGTCAGCGTGCCCGACGTGGCCTCGTAGTCCGTGCCCGCGGTCGCCGTCTCGTCCGCCGTCGCGTAGTCCACCGTCGCCGTGCCCGACGCCGCGCGGGTCAGCGTCACCGCGAAGTCGATGGCCTCGTCGCGCCCCTCGCGGGCCTTGCCGCCGGCCACCTTCAGGCCCGCAGGACCCGGAACCGTTGCCGTCACCGTGTTCGACAACGGCCGTATGTCCGGCGTGCATACCGCGCCCGCGTCGTCGCAGTCCTTCCCGCCCGCCAGCGTCACCCCGACCTTGCGCCACGAGTTCGGCTTCACCCGCACGCGCCACAACCCGGCGTCGGCCTGCTCGACGCTCCGCACGCGGCCCCGCGTCACCTCGAACGACTCCGCGCGCGGCGACTTGCTGAAGTTGCCCACCGTCTCGCTCAGGCGCACCAGGAAGCTGAACTGAGCCTTGCCGTCGTGCTCGTCAGGCACCTGCTCGAACGAGGCCGTCAGATCGTCCGTCGGGTCGGGGTCCGACGTCCCGCCGCCCTGCACCTGCCCCGCGTTGTTCGCCGTCGTGTAGTCGGCTGGGCCGGACCACAGACTCTTTCCTCCGGTTATGGTCCGCGCGCGGACCTGGACGTTGTACGTAGTGTTCTTCTCCAGGTTCTCCACCGTCGCTCGGACTGGGCAGACTCTGGTGTCGGATCCAGGAGCGAAGGGGCTGAAGTAATGCGCACCCGGCTCAAGTCGGCTGTTCGGGCGCGTCACCCACAGGATGTAATCCGTCACGTGCCCCGACACGCAGCCGATTTCGAAGGACAGCGTCGTGTTCGTCGTCGCATCCGGCAACGGCGTCAGCGTCGGCGTGGCGGGATCCGGGGGGAACGTCCCCTCCCACACCAGTCTCAGATCGACCGTGTCGCCGTCGGACCATGTCAAGCCGGCACCGGACCATGACCACACCCCGCCGGTGACGGTTGAATCATCGTCATTCTCTACCAGGGCGCTATCAGAGGAAAACCGCCTCCCATCGACGAACAGAACCAGCGTGTCAGTCGGAACGGCTTTGTTGAATCCGATGCTCAGCGCGTTGGTGCTTGATTGACGATAGTTATAGAGCACGTTTACCGTATACGCCGTGTTGCTGTAGGTAAACGATTGCCTCGTCAGATTGGCGGAACAATTGTTCAGGCTCGTATCCAGATCATCGCAACCCAGAAAAGTGCCGAGGTCCGAAACCGAATCCACCGTTAGCGTGGCGGACCAGACGGTGTAGGGTTGCGCCGCAACCGGCGTGGCGGCGGGCAGCAGCAGAGCGCCGGCCAGTAGTAGCAGCGAGGCGGCGGGAGTCACAGAGGCAAAAATCGGCGCTCGGCTAGTAATATCTGTACCATGCGTCCGCATCATGTCAACTTCCCCCTACACTAGCGATGCTATCGGACACATGCGACACCGTTGTGATGAAATCAGATACCTTTATGCTTATCGTGTGACATGCGAAGTTGCCCGAATGGGTCGACGAAGGCGGCAGACTCGAGGCCCGCATCCCGACCTGCGGAGTCGAGAGCGTCTCTCGGCGCCCCGCCGCCGGCCGACTCGGCGGCGCCATCGCGGCAGGTCAAGAAGACGCTCACGTATCGACCGCCGCCGCCGCCGACCACCGCCCGCCGGCGCCCCACGCCGAGCGATCTCGCCGCCGCCCCCGCGGGATTCGTACCCACGGGCGAGATGGTCGCCGACCTGCGGGAGCAATGCGGATGTTCGGTGGCCGAGTTCGCGGAGCTGATCCAGGTCACGTCAACGACGGTGCGCCGCTGGGAAGCCACGCCCGGCGCTCTGAACCTGCATTCGGCTCCCTGGGCGGCCTTGCGGGCGCTGTACCGGGAGAGCCGAGAGCATCAGGGACGAAGTTCCGGACGGCCGGTGCCTGCCTGGGGCCACGCCGACGCTGGCGTCGGCGTGCCCGGGTTCGAAAGCTGCCGACGCGGCAGGTGGGACGGCATTCCGGCCGCGCGCGCCACGCCGCGAGCGCCGCGTGCCGGCCAAGCCGGTCCCGCCAGCGCGCAGCGCCAGCGGCGCATGCGTCTCTGGCAGGCGCCAGACGTTCGGCACGGCCTCGATGGCCGACTGCACCGGAATGCCGTCCTGCTCGCAGCAGGCGCGCACCGGCTCCAGGTAGCGCCATTCGCGGGCGATGACGGCGCACCGCGACCAGCCCCAGTCCGGCGACAGCGCAGCTCTATTGACCGCAGCCTGCGCCTGGACTACCGCATCGCCGCGCACCGGCAGAACCTGCACGCGGTCCCGGGCCTTTGGATCGAGACGTTCCCAGTGGCCGCCCCGGCAGGTCGTCGCGGCGAACCTTGTCGATGCGGATGGGACGCCCCGACTTCATGCGGCCCGCGGTGCGCTCGATGACCGTGTTGACCGCCGCGACGATGTGCGCGGTGGACCAGTGTTGTCTGTGAAGGAAGGCGATCCCGGCGCCGTTGGTCCTCACGAAGCGCCGCATGAAAGGAACCGAGGCGCCGCTGAAGGCGTAGACGTTCTGGTCGTCGTCCCCCGACCGCGACCAGCCGAGCGGTTCTCGTCAGCGTCCTCCGGCGGAAGCCCTCTGCCGCCCAGCACCTCGACGGCCTGCTTCATCACGTCCTGGAAGTCGTCGTCGAGCGGCTCGGCGCGGCTGGCGAAGCCCGCTCCCACCAGGCGCGTGGCGAAGCCGTGACAGGTGAGTACGGTGACCCCGTGTGCGTCCTCGCCGATCAGGGCCTCAAGGCGCCGCCGAATCTCGGCGGCGGTGTGCCAATTGTAGACCCGCGCGAGCACGCCGCGCGGGTCCTCCCGCCGGACCCGCACGAGATAGGCATGGCCCGCGTCGTCATGCTGGCCATGCACCGGGACGGCCGAATCGAACTGCCGCCGCCGAAGTGGCGCCTGAACCGGCCCGCGCCGATCACGTTCGGGCCTGACACCGAACCGCCCCTCTTGCCGCCGCCGACCACGCTCGACGCCGTCCGCCCGATCGAGATGCGCACCGTCGTGCGCGGCGACCGCGGGGGGTAGCTGTAGGAACGAGTACGTCGCCCGCTACCACTACCTCGGCTACAAGACGCGCTGGTCGGCGCCCAGATGCGCTACGCCGTGCACGCGAGCGACGGCACGCCGCTGGCCATGCTCGGCTTCTCCACCGCAGCCTGGACGCTCGCCCCGCGCGACCGCTTCATCGGCTGGTTGCGGCGACACCGCGAGAAGAACCTGCCGCTCGTCGTCGACAACCCGCGCTGATCCTGCCCTGGATCCGTATCCCCAACCTCGGCTCGCACATCCTCGCCTCGTCGGCCGCCAGTCTGCCGGCCGACTGGACCGCGCGCTACAGGACGCCCCCCGCGCTCATCGAAACCTTCGTTGAGACTCCCCGCTACACCGGCGCCGTCTACCGGGCCTCGGGCTGGATCCGGGTCGGCGGCCACCCAGGGGCGCGGACGCTACGACACGAACAACCGCCGTCGACGGTCAACCGCTGCACCCAGCGGCTCGCCTTCGGCCTCTCGCAACTCATCAGCCTTTGAGCCTCCCAACAGGCGAAGCAGGTCGCGGTCGGTGACGAACTGCACCATCGACGCCGGCAGAATGGTGATGAGCGACGCGAGGAGCGCAACGAGCGGTTGGACTGTTAGCTGTTCTCCGAAACGGATCGGCACCTCCGGTCGAGGTGGAACGAACCCGCCAGGAGCGCCAGCCCGGCCGCCGCGCCAACCATCATGTCCGGGCCGTCACCGACGGCGACGTGGGAGCTCAGCGCGAGCGACAGGTGGTAGAAGAATCCCGCGTAGGCGAGGTTCTTGAGAAACGGCGACACCCCGGTGACGACTGCGGCGACCCCGAGCAGCTTGGCTGCCGACAGTGGGTAGATGAGCCAGGCCGGGTAGCCGAGGCGGGTGAAGGACTCGACCGCCCAGGCGTAGTCGAACACCTGCCGGCTGGCGCTGCCGGCCATCAGGGCGGCGAGCAACCCGGTGAAGACCCAGTAGAGCCGTCTCTGGCCTACCATGTCGGCCACAGCCGGCGGAGCAATGCCTGGGCCGGACCCCGAGATGACGTCTTGGTCGTCTTGCTTCATTCAAGCATTCCAAACTCAGATTGCGGCGGCGGGAGACCGCGGGGCGATGCTCCCGAGCCCCCGCAGCCCCTCCCCGCCTCTGCAGCAACCCCCCGGTCCAGGGACAAGGGGCCGCGCATTCCCGGGTGGGCGCCGTCCCAGTACCGGCGCGTGTTCTTCAGGATGGCGTTGGCCACCTGAGCGCAGGTTGCCGCATAGTGCCAGCCGCCGGCCGTCCGCCGGCCGTATCGCCAGCGCGTGCGAGGCGAATACCAAGTGCGTCGTTGGCCGGCAGGCGCGACGGGCGCTTGCACGTAGACAGACTCTCGCGGTCCGATTTCGAATCGGTACTCCCCGATGCGCGCTCCGGACCGAGTCCGATTACCCAAACGGATCAGCGGGTTCGCGGCCTGAAGCTCAACGCGCAACCCGTCCAGGTCGTCGGCAGCAGCGCCGAAATCGCTCACACTGATGGTCATGCCGCGTTGCCGTGGACCGTGATTCCGACGTTGCGGCGCTCCGCGAGGATCACGAGCAGGAGTCCGCCCATGATGGCGAGGTTCTTCAGGAAGTCGATGATCGCACCGAAGTCGGCGTCCGCGCGTAGCGGGTTCTCCATGAGCACCGTGACGGGCACGAGAAACAGCAGCAGCCCTGCGGCGGCCCACTCCGTCCACCTGCCCAAGGCGAGGAAGGCGCCGCACACGATCTCCACGAGCCCAGCCACGACCGCCAGCAGCGTCGGGAACGGCAGGCCGATCTCGGCGATGTCGCCCGCCGCGTTTTCGACGTCGACGAGCTTGTCGTAGCCGGTCAGCAGGAAGATCGCAGCGAGCATGACGCGCGCAACGACATAGCCGTATCGCTGCAGGTATCGGTCCATTCCTGTTCCCCCCGTCATCCGTCGATGCACATCAACCTACCGATGGTGGCAGTAGAGCGCGTCCGACCAACCATGCTCACCCGGAGCAACTCGGAGGCTGGTCGTACCCGCCCGTTTCGCCAAGCTCGCTCATCGCTCGGCTCCGGTGGGATTCCCAGCAGTCGCCGCGCTCTTCTCAGATCGGCATGCAGTTGCAGCCGTGCCGTTCGGCGTCTCGCACCCCCGGAGCCAAACTCATTCACCAAGTCCCGGCATGGTATCGGCTAGACATGACATTTACATGGCTTCTGATGCCGCACAGAAGGTATTCTCATGACAATTTGCCAAAGAACTCGCACACCGGGGAGGCTTCTCCATCCGGCGAAGCACGAAGCCGTCCGGCAAGAGGTGGCGCCCTTGAAGAATCCCGATGAACTGCGGCGAGAGAACGAGGTGCTGCGGGACCGTCTCTCCCGGCTGAGCGCGGCCGTCCTGCGCGTCAGCGCCAGCCTCGACCTGAACACCGTCCTGCAGGAGGTGGTCGACAGCGCCCGCGCGCTGACCGGCGCCCGCTACGGCACGATCACGACCATCGACGCCCGCGGGCAGGCCCGCGAGTTCGTCTCCTCCGGCCTGACCTCCGAGGAGCACCGCCAGCTTGCCGAGTGGCCCGACGGGCCGAGGCTCTTCGAGCACCTCCGGGAGCTGTCGGTGCCGCTGAGACTGCGCGATGCGCGTGCCTACGTCCGTTCACTCGGCTTCTCCTCCGACCTGATCCTGCCGAAGAGCATGCAGGGGACGCCGATGCGCCACCGGGGCACCCACGTCGGAAACTTCTTCCTCGGCGACAAGGAGGGTGGCGAGGAGTTCACCAGCGAGGACGAAGAGGTTCTGATGTTGTTCGCGGCGCAGGCGGCGACGGCGATCGCCAACGCCCGCACCTACCGCGACGAGCAGCGGGCCCGCGCGGACCTGGAGGCGCTGATCGACACCTCGCCGGTGGGCGTCGTCGTCTTCGAGGCGAGGAGCGGTGCGGCAGTCTCGATCAATCAGGAGGCCCGGCGGATTGTCGACGGCCTCCGCATGCCGGGCCGCTCTCCGGAGGAGTTACTGGAGGTGGTCACCTGCCAGCGTGCCGATGGACACGGGGTATCCCTCGCCGATTTCCCCCTGGCGCAGCAGTTGGTCAGCGCCGAGACGGTGCGGGCCGAGGAGATCGTGCTTTCGGTTCCCGACGGTCGGCGCGTGAAGACGCTGGTCAACGCCACGCCCATCCGTTCCGCGGACGGCGAGGTCGAGTCCGTAGTGGTCACGATGCAGGACTTGGCGCCGCTGGAGGATCTCGAGCGGATGCGGGCCGAATTCCTGAGCATGGTGAGCCACGAGCTGCGGGCGCCGCTGGCCGCGATCAAGGGCTCGGCCGCGACGGCGCTGGGCGCCTCACGGCGGCTGGACGCGGCCGAGGTGCGCGAGTTCTTTCGGATCATCGAGGGGCAGGCGGACCAGATGCATGGCCTGATCAGCGACCTGCTGGACGCGGGGCGCATCGAGAGCGGCACGCTGTCGGTCGCCCCGGAGCCGACGGACGTGACCGCACTGGTGGACCAGGCGCGGACCACGTTCATCGGCGGCGGCGGCCGTCACGCCGTGCGCATGGACCTGCCGCCGGAGTTGCCGCGGGTGATGGCCGACCGGCAGCGCATCGTGCAGGTTCTGAACAACCTCTTGTCCAATGCGGCGAGGCACTCTCCCGAGTCGTCTCCCATCCGGATCTCGGCCAAGGTCGATGGCGTGCATGTTGCGATCGCGGTATCCGACCAGGGCCGAGGCGTGCCCCAGGAGCAGTTGCCGCAACTGTTCCGCAAGCAAGCAGGGCTTGCCGGCGGCGGGCGGGAACGCGGGGCCGGCGGTTACGGCCTGGGCCTGGCCATCTGCAAGGGGCTGGTCGAGGCCCACGGGGGCCGCATCCGCGCCGACAGCGCCGGGGTGGGCCAGGGGACGCGGATCACCTTCACGATCCCTGTGCTCGAAGCCAGCGGCGGCAGCACGGCGGCGGGACTCGCCTCGAGCGACCCGCAGGGAGAAGGACGGAAGCAGGAGACATCCATCCTGGTGGTCGACGACGACCCGCACATGCTGCACTACGTGCGCGAGGCGCTCGTCACGGCCGGCTACGTTCCGGTCTTGACCGGCGACCCGCTGGAGGTAGCCGACCTCGTCCTCACGCACAAGCCTGAACTGGTGCTGCTGGACCTAGTGCTGCCCGAGACCGACGGCATCGAGTTGATGCAGCGCATACCCGCGCTCGAGGATCGGCCGGTCATCTTCATTTCCGGCTACGGCCGGGACGAGATGATCGCCAAGGCGCTGGAGCTCGGCGCCGCCGACTACATCGTCAAGCCCTTCTCGCCGACGGAGCTGACGGCGAGAGTCCGGGCGGCCCTGCGCAGGCGGACCGGGGCGGAACCCTTCGTGCTGGGAGATCTGGCCATCCACTACGAGCAACGCCGGGTGAGCGTGGCCGGGCGGGCAGTGCAGTTGACGGCCACGGAATTCGAGCTGCTCCGCGTACTCTCGGCGAACGCGGGTCGGGTATTGACCTACGATTCCTTGCTGCGGCAAGTGTGGGCTGCGCGGGATTCCGCCAACGCGATGCTGGTACGCGCCGTCGTGAAGCGGGTCCGGAAGAAGCTCAAGGACCAGGCGACTCGACCGGCCTACATCTTCACCGAGCGCGGCGTCGGCTACCGCATGCCACGGCCGGGCGACTCGTGAGTGACCGTGGTTCGGGAGACCTCTACCGTATCTGGAGGTTGCCGGCAGGTCGCCGACAGCGGGTTGGCCGGCGCAGCGCAGGACTTCGACTTCGGCTTCTGAATCGAAGCCGGGCGCCATTGACGCGCCGTCGCGGCGGCGTCGCCTGCGTAGCCGGTCAGCTTCAGCCAGCCCTGGACATCCCCGGCGTAGGCGGCGGCCGCGGTCGTGTCGCTGGCGAACGTCTCGACGGCGTCGCGCAACCGCTGCGCCACCGGCAGCAGCGCCTGCCGCAGCCAGCTCCCGTCGGAGTCGAGCGCGAGCGTGGCGTCGAGCAGCGCGAAGGGCGCCATCTGCGGCGCCTGCGTCCACGCATCCAGCGCGTGCAGCGCGTGCGCATACCGGTCTGACGCGCCGAGCAGCACGATCGCCTCGCCCGCCATGTTGACCACCTCGTGACGATGGACCGCGGCGGGGACGCCGTCAACGAGCAGGCGGGCCGCCGTGGCCAACAGGGTCGTGCGCGCCTCGATGCGCACGCTCTCGTCCGAGACGCCGTTGGGCAGACTGCGGGTCGCCGAGCAGGCGCATCGCCTGGCACGCCCGCTGCCACGCCCGCCCCGGGGCCGTGTCGATCAAGCCGCGCGCGTCCTTCGTCCGCGCCTGCACGCGTTCCTCCGGCGGCGCGTCGTCGGCGAAGTGCTCGACCAAGTCATCGGGATGGTAGGGCGCGGCGTCCTCGAGCAGGTCCGCGCTCAGCGCGTGCGCGTCGTCGTCGCCGGCCACGTCGACGAAGGCGAGCGTCTCGGTGGCGCGGCTCAGCGCCACCCGGAGCTGGTCGATGGCCGTCCGGTGCTCCTGCTCCCGCAGCGCCTGCGATGTGCCCGTCGTCATCGAGCCGGTCGCAGCCTCCAGCCGCGCCAGCACCCGTCCCGGATCCAGGACGCAGACCGACTGGTACTCGAGTCCCTTCGCGTCGGCCGGGGTCAGCACCATGTCGCGCAGTCGCTCGGGCACCCAGACCGGCTTCTCGTCGGCGACCGTGATCACCACCAGCCCCTCGACCTCGTCGAGCCCCTTGAGCAGCCCGACGGCCGTCGGCACGTCGGCTACGACGTGAAGCAGGTGGGCGTCGACGTGCTGTCCTCCCTGCTGGTGACGTTGCTTGGTCGGGCGCCGCGCCTTGTCGAGGTGCACGTACCACTGCGACGCGCGTTCGATGACCGCGGCGATGCGGCTCGGGCAGCGCAGGTTATCTTCGAGGTGGAACCGGCGCGGCGCGCCGAGGCGCGCGGCCAGCAGGTCGTTCACCGCGGCCCAGTCGAAACCCGACGGACGCACGGTCTGTCCGTCGTCGCCGGCCGCCAGCAGCCACGGCGCATGACCCCTCCGGCGCGCGATCGCCAGGCACAACTCGACGACCACGGCAGTCTCGAGCAGCGTCAGGTCCTGCACTTCGTCGACGACGACGCGGTCGAACTCGGCGAACCCTTCCGGCAGTTCGCCGTCCCGCAGCCGACCGACAGCCGCCGTCGCGGCGGCCAACTCGGGAAAGATGCTGACCATCGCGTCGGGCCCGACATGTTCGGCCACCTGGAGCAGCGCGCTCGCCGCCGCGCGGCCGACGCGGTCGTCGCCCGCCCGCCGGTCACGGTAAGTGGCGTCGCTCAGCCGTACCAGGCCGCCGGCCGGGATGGAGTCCGTGTCCCCGGGCACGGCGAGGCCGAGCAGCATCGCCCGCACCTCGGCATGCAGCGCCGCGTCGCGGTTCGCCCACGGTCCGGCCTGCCGGCGTCCGAGCCGCGCAGTCGCCGTAGCGAACAGGGCACGACTCTCCGACAGAGGCAGCCGGTCGACGTCGGCGCCGCACATCTCGCCCAGGAACGTCGCGAAGTCGCGCGCCTCCACCTGCACGTCGGCCGGGGCGAATGCGCGGAAATGCTCCTCGGCGGCGGCCGTCAGCTCGCGCGACCACGTCAGGTACAGCACGCGCTGGCCGCTGCGCGCCTCGACCGCCTTCCACAGCACGGTCGTCTTCCCGGACCCGGGCCGTCCATGCACCAGGCGCACCGGGCCTTCGTGCCGTACGAACTGCAACTGGTCCGCTGTCCAGGGGCGGCCGACCAGGTCGGCGTCCTCGATCTCGTGCTGCGAGAACGGCAGGTAGTCGTCCAGGGTGCCGGCATCGAGCCGCGCATGGTCGTCGTGGTGGCGAACCGCACGCACGAGGACGCCCCCGCTGCCGAGGAACGTGATGTCGCGAGCGGGTGCGCTTCCCTGCACCGTCCACCACAGGCATGCCCCCGCCGCCGCCGAGCGGCGAGCGCCGCCAGCCGCGGTTCGCCGCGTCCCGGCAACCCTTCACCACGGTCGTGCGCCCGTGCGTGGCCACATGCTGCAGCACGATGCGCAACCGCTGGCGAAGCGGCGTCATCCCGCCGAGGCCATCGGGAACCTCGGGGTGGACCCACAGGCCGTGCGGCAGCCTGCCGAAGGCGAGCTCGCCCTTCGCGCAGGGGTCGCGCTTCAATGCCGGCCGCCGCGCCGGGCGTGGACTCGACAGCGAAAACGGTGTCGACGCCGACGCCCACGGGTCGGGCTTGCCGAGCGCCTGCGCGATCTGCCGGCAGTGGTTCCGCGACAGCATGAGCGCGGGGTCCCGCACCATCTCCACGGTCAGGCCGAGCACCCGCCGCGCGGTTCTGGAGACCTTGCGCTCGGCAACGTCGAGAACACGTGACAATTGTTCGATCGTCTGCGTCTGTGCCTTCATCCGATGCGCTCGTTGCAGGTCCGACAGTGCTACGGGAGGACGAGATCGTACATCGGCTACCGCGACAAGTCCGCCCGGACATCGGTCGCCGGTCGGCGCCACCAGGATCAGCATCTGGACCGACTAATCGACCCGCTGTGCTGCGAGCAGACAGGCGAAGGAGGCTACGCGGCGAGGGCCCGCTGCACCGAGAAGCAGGCTGGCGGACCGCGGCGGAATCGAGGAACACGCGCAACGCCTCAGGAGACAACGGCGGCGGTACGGGCGCCAGGCCAAGACGGGACGTGGGCGGGTTGTCACTGACAAGTGTGTAGAATGCCTATAGGGGCGCTAACCAGTAACCCTGTCGTGGCCGGCGGGCGGCGTCTCGGCCCGCCGAGCCCTTGCCGGTGCGCACCCGATGGGCGAGCGCGGCACCGCGAGGACAGTCGTGCGGTGTGTCATTGGCGGGCTCTCCGACGGCCAGGCTGGGCCGCCATCGCGTGCGGCCTGGCCGCGCGGACACGTTGCCTCCGGCAGCGGGGTCGCAGCCTCGTACTGGCGGGCGCGCTCACCATCCTGCCGCTGCTATCATTCTCCCCCGCGGGCGTCGCTGGGCGGCAACTGCTGGCTCTGGCGGCGAGTAAGGCGCCCTTCCGGCGACACACGAACCCCTGACCGATGGCAGCCTGACGAAGGCGGCGCTCATCGAGCAGGTGGCCCACGCAGCCGACCTCACGAAGAAGCGCGCCGCGATCATAGTCGACACCCTGTTCGGCGGCATTGCCAAGGCGCTGCACCACGGGGAGAAGGTCGAACTCCGCGGCTTCGGCAGCTTCCGTCTCCGGTGCCGCGGGCCGCACCGGGGCCGCAACCCCAGAACCGGCGACCGGGTGGACGTGCCGTTGAAGCGCGTCGCCTACTTCAAGCCGGGCAAGGATCTGAGGGAGCTGATCAACCGGAACCCGGCGCAGCCGGTCCCGCTGGTACCTGTCGAAGCCGTCCAGAACCTTCGCCGCCGCCGCCGAGGCGGTCCTGGCGCAGATGCGGCCCGACTGGTGCAACCCCAAGCACCGCAAGGACTGGCTGTCTTCACATGGAACGCTTCGCCTTCCCGCGGCTCGGCAAGCTGCCCGTCTCCGAGGTGACGAGCGCCGACGTCTCGCCACCAACGGGGGTGGTCGGTCGCCCCGTTGCCGCGGCCGGAACGGCCGGACTTCGGCTTCCGAGAAGAGCCGGGATGGGCGGGGCCGCCCCGCGGTAGGGAGCGGCCCTTTTGGGGGTGCCTCCCGGGATGTTTCAATTGCCGCCGGGCTGCGCGACTTCGTCAATCCAGACGCGCACCTGATGCTCGCCCCCGTTCACACGGACGATGTCGCCGCGCAGCTCGCCGAGTTGCTTGACCGCCGCGCGGACGTTGAGGGTCTCGCCGTCTCCTGACAACAGCGCGTCGACAACCGCGACTGGGATCCGGATGTCAACGGTCTCGCCGCCATCTTCGTCGTACTCCGCCACCTGCACGTTGATCTGATCGCCCGTGCGCACGATGCGCACCGTCTCATCCTCGCCGTCGACGGCCACGAACTCCGCCTCGCCGACACCTGCGATAGCGCGCCAGAGATCGCGCATGGCGCCAACGTCGAGCTCCTCTCCAGTCAGGTCGAGCAGCCGGTCCGACAGGGCGCCGTGCGGGACCACGCTGAGCAGCGGCTCGACCGCCGACAGCGGGAGGTTGATGTTGGCGTCGAAGTCCGCTCCCTCATCGCCGTCGTCGTCGCCGTCGTCGTCATGGCGGCCATCGCCCCGACCATCGTCGTCCTGGTCGTCGTCATGGCGGCCATCGTCCCGACCATCGTCGTCGCCACCGTCGCCATGCCGGTGATCGCCCCGACCGTCGTCACCGTCGTCGTGACGGTCGTCGCTGTCGCTGCCCTCACCGTCGCCATGATCGTCATGACCATCAGTGGAGACCTGCACGTGCAGCCACGGCTGGGAGGCGCTGTCCTGCGCGACCGCGGCGCCAACGAAACAGAACAGACCAATCGCGGCAAGTAGAGACCAGAGTGCACGAGTTGACATGGTTTCCTCTCCGGCCAGCGCAGTCGACAGACGGGCAGGATGCGGGTTGTCGTGCTGGCTCCTATGATCCGTAGACGGCTGACCCAGCCCACGGTTCCTTGTGGTTCCCGTTCCTGACGGTACGGGCTGTTGGCGCCATGCGGTCGGTGTCAGAACTCGACGGCAGCGGCGCAACCGTATCACTGCTCGGCACCTTGCACCACGGCATCGAGTTGGACACCACCCCCTACGCTGCCCGGGGTAGATGTGGCCACGCTTCTCCAACGCATGGCCGGCCGCGCCTGGCGCTGGGCGATGGCGAGCACTGGCCTTGTTGAGGACGCGGATGGTACGGTAGCCTCGGATGTCTCGTCAAACGTGTCGATGGATCTCTGAGAGGTCACGACCGGGAGGCCATCGTGCTCGACGTCGATGTTGGACGACCAGGGTAGTTGGGTGAATCGGTTCTTCAAGCGCCAGTTCCCGAGACTGACCGGCTTTGCGAAGCGCGAGGGCGCGGCAATCAAGGCGTTGCCTCTCAAGGTTCCTCTCGGGACGCACGGCCAGTCCCGACTCGTGGGCACGGCATTTCGACTACCGGCTGCGACTGCATCTGAAGGACGACCCAGCGCGGGCGCCCATACTGGCCGATGGTATCGACCGGATGCAACAGAGGGGGAGCGGACTTTGCCCGACCATCGATGGTACATGGGTCGAGTCGACGAGGCGACTGCTGAGTGAACCGACGGTTGGAGACCGTTCGGCACTTGCCCGGGCAAGCGTATAAGGATCTCAACTGTTCATGGAGTCGTGCGGGAATGATTGACGTCTGCATCATCGGCGGCGGCTTCAGCGCGGTGCCGCTGGCCCGCGAGCTCGAGCGCACCGGAGCCGATTTTCGCATCGTGTCCGAGGCGGGCGATACCGTCTGGGATCGCCTGAGCGCGAACGGGCGCTTGGACTTCGACCTCGTGTCCAGCACCCTGACGAGCTTCTATTCGTTCGATCTGGCGGCGAGCTTCCGCGAAGACTCCTACCCGACCGCCACGCAGTTCCACGCCATGCAACAACGCTGGCGGCGGGAGTTCAGGGATAGGACGTTGCGAGATCGGGTCGTCAGGGTGGAGAACTTCGAGGACCACAGCGTGGTCTGCACGCGGTCAGGCGAGAAGTTCAAGGCTCGGTACGTCGTCTTCTGCACCGGCTTCAAGCGGGCCGTCATGGCGGACCTGGCATCGGTCGACTACTCCGTAACGAACCGGACGTTCCTGTTCGACACGATGGGGGATTCCGCCAACCTCATCATCTCGAAGCTGGTGCCGAACAACAACCGGATCATCGTGAGGACGAACGGCTTCTTCCCCATCGACAAGGCGTTCTTGAGGCCGCGCGGAATGCCGCCGGCACTGCTCGCCCTGGACCAACTGGAGTTCCACAACTTCCGCTACGTGTCCCACGAACGCTACGCCTCCATCATTTACGGCGGCCCGCACGCGGACGGGCGGAATCCGATACTGCTGTACGACCATTTTCCGGCGGCCGTGCGCGACGAGAGCCACATCACCAGCCGCTCGCATCCGGCCAGCGGCAAGGTTGTTGTCAAGTACTGGCCGATAGACCAGTACCGCCAACGCTTCGGCGCGGATCTCGAAGGCGCCATCGCGCAGGGATATCTCCTGAACGACATCGCCATGTGGCTGCACGCCGGCCGGGTGATACTGGCACCGAAGGACGCCCCGGTCGATTTCGACCGGCGGACGATCACCTGCGCCGGCGTCGAGCGACGCTTCGACCATTACGTGAGGGGCGGCCCCGAGGAGCCTCGATTGCCACCCGTCCTGATCGGCGGCGTCACGCCCTGGCGCTACCGCTACCGGGACAGTTTCATGGGCGTCGTTCCCCGAAACCTGAACAACATCTATCTGATCGGTTACACACGGCCTATGACCGGCGGTCTCTCGAACATCATCGAGATGCAGGGCCTGCTGGTCCACAAGCTGATCACCCGGCCGGACTTTCGGCGTCGAGTCACCGGCGGACTGGACGACCGCATGGCCGCGTACGACGCCCACTACTACGGCACGGCCGCGCCGCGCGAGCATTACGACCACCTGGTCCACTACGGTTTCTACACGGACGACATCGCGAGACTGATCGGGATCGACTACACGCCGGACCAGTGCCGGACGCTGCGGGACCTGGTCTTCTACTACGCGTTTCCGAACGACGCGTTCAAGTATCGGTTGCGGGGGGAGTACGCGGTCGATGGCGTTGGCGACCTGGTCCGCAGGGTCAACGAGCACTACATCGGCTTCATCATGATGTTCGCGTACCTGCTGAACGGCAGCCTTCTCTCG
Source organism: Vicinamibacterales bacterium (assembly GCA_958296065.1). Classification (GTDB taxonomy): domain Bacteria; phylum Acidobacteriota; class Vicinamibacteria; order Vicinamibacterales; family UBA8438; genus WTFV01. Next base: position 83,107 of record CATQHX010000028.1, read on the forward strand.
CCGGAAGAACGGGCCGTCTGGCTGCGGACAGCCAGGCGCACGTTCATCAACGACATGCGGCCCAAGGAAGCGCACCGGCCGTTCCTCGACCGCTACGTCGAGGCGTATCGCCGGGTCACGAACTCGCGCGTCGACGACACCGCGGACGACGAGTGGGAGGCGATGGCGCGTCGGGCCGGCGCGGACAGGGACCGGGCGGTGCGCGACACCCGCGCACCGGGTCGCTTCCGTTTCGACGAGGACATCGGGCGCGAGATGGGGCGCCTCACCCCGTTGCTCGACGTCGACATCAGCGCGCTGATCGGAAGCGCTGCTGCGAGTCTCGACGAGCCGCGCCGCGAGTTCCTGGCGTCCCTGCTCCATCCTGCCGAGTACGATCTGCCCTACCTGCGCCCCTGAGTCTGGACGACGGAACCCATAAGAGGGTGGACTTCGGCCGCTTCGTGTTATGGGTGGGTTGTGGAGCCCCGGCTGCGGGGTGAACTACGCCGACCCAGGTCTGAGACTGATGGTCGATGCGACTGTGAACCTGCTTGTGGATGCATCAGGACAGCCGCTACCGACGAGTGGGTTCAGCGGCTCGGTACGCTTCGCCCCCCGGCTTGGCCAGCCAGGCCGGGGGGCGCCCGGCGCAGAGTGATCCGCCAGCTCCGGCCCTGGCTGCGCGACGTCAAGGCGCCGCTGTCGTTCGCTACGGCGCGGGCTGCTGATGATCCTGCCCGGGCTGGCGCTGCCGCTCCTGCTTCGTCGACCGCGTCCTCGGCGGGGAATTGGATTCGGGTTTCTTCTCGCTGGTGGCCGCGACCGGGCGACGGTGGCAGTGCGTTCACCGCGCGGTTGACCGAAAGATGGTTGGACGAAAAACCGCACCCCGCCGTTGGACTTGCATGGGTTTGCATAGAACTGGGGCCTGAGCGAGCCTGAGCGAAGCCTCGAATGGCTGGTCTACGGCATCGTGCTACTGCTGCGACGCCGACGCGACTGACGGCAAGCCGATCGGTTCTCTGCGGCGATGACGCGGTAAGGGCGTTGTTCCTCGCTCCGGTTCTCGATGCCGCCCCGGGTGCAGTAGACCTGCTGATAGGCGCCGCGCCTGCGACAGATTCGTCATCACGACGCCGGGTTTGTCACGCGGCGGGCGGCCGGCGTCACATCGAATTCGCTGGATCCGGCCGCTCGAACGGGAGCCGCAGCAGCCGTTCGACATCGTCGAGGACCAGGCACGCCGCCGGCACCAGCACCAGTGTGACGAAGGTTGCGAACAACACCCCGAAGCCGAGCGAGATGGCCATCGGCTTGAGGAAGTCGGCCTGAGTGCTCTGTTCCAGCAGCAACGGCGCCAATCCTGCGAACGTCGTGATCGAGGTGAGCAGAATGGGCCGGAAACGTGCGGCGCCCGCTTCCAGCACCGCCCCCAGCAGGCTGCCGCCCCGTCGGCGCTCGCGGTTGATGAAATCGACCATCACCAGGCTGTCGTTGACGACGACGCCCGACAAGGCCACGACGCCCATCACCGACAGCATCGTCACGTTCTCGCCCATCACGATGTGCCCTCCGACGGCGCCGACGAATCCGAACGGGATGGCGCTCATGATGATCAGCGGCTGCACGTACGACCTGAGGGGGATCGCCAGCAGCGCGAAGATCGCGAACAGCGCGAGCGGAAATCCCACCTGCAGGCTGCCGAGCGCGGCGTCCTGGTCCGCCTGCGACCCTTCGAGGGAGTAGCGCACGCCGGCATGGTCCCGCTGAACGGCGGGCATGACGTCGGCGGCGAGCGCCGCGTTGACGGCGCCGGCCGAGGTCACGGTTTCGTCCAGAGCGGCCGTCACGTTGATCGCGCGGTTGTGGTTCACCCGCCTGATCGACGAAACGCCCCTGCCGCTCTCGACCGCCGCGACGTAGCCGAACGGCACCTCGCCGCCGTCCGGGGTCCGGATGCGCATGTTCTCAAGATCGCCGAGTGATCGGCGCTGTTCGGCCGGATAACGGACCATGACGCGGATGTCGTCGCGGCCGCGCTGGATGCGTTGCGCTTCTTCGCCGTAGAACGCCTGGCGCACCTGCCGGCCGACATCCTCCAGCGCCAGCCCCAGCGCCTCGGCGGCCGGCTTGATGCCGATCCGCATCTCCCGGGGGCCGCCCTGGAAGGAGTCGGTGACGTCGTGCACGCCGGTGTAGCCGCGCAGACCCTCCTTCACGCGCTCGGCGGCGGCCCGCAACTGCGCCGGGTCCGCGCCGACCAACTGCACGTTGACGTCTTCGCCCGGCAGCAGGTCGGACGCCGAGAACCCGAGCTCCAGCGCTTCCGGAATCGCGCCGGTCAACTCCCGCCAACGCCGGCCCAGCTCGTCGGCCCGCACGCCGCGATCGCCCGGCGGCGCGAGCTCGAGCATGACCTGGGCGAGGTGCCCCGACGCCTGGCTGGGCCCGCCCCACAATGGTCCCGGCGCCACGCCCAGCGGCTGGTTGCCGACGGCGATCAGGATATGCCGCAGAGGGTCGGTCCCGGCCTGCTCGATCACGTCGCGCCGCAACCGCTCGGCGCTGTCCTCCAGGCGTTGCGCCGCGGCCGCGGTGACCGCCGCGGGGGTGCCCAGGGGCATCGTCACCGTCGCGTAGATGACGTCCGCCTCGGGAGCGGGAAAGAAGTGGAACGCGACGCGGCCGCCCAGCACCAGCCCCACCGTCAGGACGAGCATCGACACCCCCGCGGCGAGCGAGAGATAACGCCAGCGCAGACTCGCGGCGAGCGCCGGGCGGTACACGCGGTCGACGAGCGTTTCGATCCCCTCCGCGAGGGTGCGCTGCAACCGCGACCACGGACCCCGCCGATCCGGCCGCCGGCGGGCCAGGTGCGCCGGCAGGATGTTGAGCGATTCGACCAGCGAGAACAGCAGGCAGGGGATGACGACCAGCGGCACGTAGCGCATCATCTTGCCCAGCAGGCCGGGCACGAACAGCAACGGAGCGAACGCCGCCACGGTGGTCAGGACGGCGAAGGAGACCGGCGTCGCCACCTCCCGCACGCCCTCGAGCGCGCTCTCCAGGGGGTTGCGGCCGCGCCGCTGGTGGCGGTAGACGTTCTCGCCGACGATGATGGCGTCGTCCACCACGATGCCGAGCACCATGATGAAGGCGAACGTCGATACGATGTTCGCCGTGACGTCGAGTCCCGGCATGAGCATGAACATGCCCAGGAACGAGATGGGGATTCCCAGGCTGACCCAGAACGCGAGGCGCATCTCGAGGAACACGGCGAGCAGGGCGAACACGAGCGCGAGGCCCACGGCGCCGTTTCCCAACATGAGTCCCAGCCGGTCGATCAGCGCCTCGGCCTGGTTCATCCAGCCCGTCAGCCTGATCCCCTCCGGCAGGGTGGCCGCCTTGCGTTCCAGGTAGTCGTCCACCGCGCGGGAGATCGCCACGTCGCTCTCCCCGCCGGTCCGGAGGACCGAGAGGAGCACGGCCGGCTCTCCGTCGAGGCGCCCGAACTGATCGGTTTCGGCGAACCCGTCGACCACCGTCGCCACGTCGCCCACGCGCAGCCGCGTGCCGTCGGCCCGCGCGAGCAGCACCAGGTCCTCGAACTCCGACCCGCGGTACGCCTGTCCGACCGTCCGCAGCCGGATCTCGCTGCTCTCGCTGCGGATCGACCCGCCCGGCAGGTCGATCGACGACCGGCGCACGGCGCGGGCGATGTCGTCGAAGGTCAATCCGTGGCGCCGTAGCGCCTGCTCCGACACCTCGATGGCGATTTCGTAGGGACGCACGCTGGCGAACTCGACCTGCGTGATTTCGGGCAGGCTGACCAGCTCGTCGCGCACGCGCTCGGCGACCGACTTGAGGGTGCGCTCGTCGGTGCGGCCCGAGACCGCGATGTCGACCACGCGGATCTGCGTCCGCCCCTCGCTGATGATCGGTTTCTCCGTTCGCTCCGGAAACGTCTCTATCGCGTCGACCCTGGTCTTGAGGTCTTCGAGCACCCGCCGGCTGTCGGCGTGCAGGGCGACCTGGACGACCACGGTGCAGAGGCCCTCGTTCGCCGAGGAGACGATCTCGTCGATGCCGTCGATGCCCTGGACGGCCTCCTCGATGCGGATGCAGACCGCCGTCGCGACCTCCTCCGGCGCCGCGCCGAGATACGGCACCTGAATGGCGAGCGAATCGAGGGCGACGTCGGGGAAGGTCTCGCCGCGCACGTTGGCCATGCCGATCAGGCCGCCGACGACGATGAACGCCATCAGCAGGTTGGCGGCCACCGGGTTGCGGGCGAACCACTCGCTTGCGTTCTGCATGGTGTATTCGCCGGCATTACACCATCTGCCGGCGCATCATGTCCCGAAACACGCCCTCCTGCTCGAACAGCTCGTCGAAGCCGCCCTGCTGGATGATGCGTCCGGCTCTCAGCACGTAGATTCGATTGGCATGGCGGATCGTCGACAGACGGTGGGCGATGACGATGCGCGTGACCGCGAGACCGTGGATGCTCTCCATGACCCTCGCCTGGCTCCGTGCATCGAGCCAACTGGTCGCTTCGTCCAGCAGCAGGATCCGCGGATTGCCCACCAGGGCGGCGGCGAGCCGGATACGCTGCGCCTGGCCGCCGGAGAAGGTGCCGCCGCCGCCGACCACGGTGAACATCCCCATCGGCATGGCCCTGATGTCGCGGTCCACGTCCGCCAGGCGCGCCGCGTGCCAGGCGTCGTCGATAGTCCGCTCGTTGGAGACGCCGATGATGTTCTCGAGCACGTTGCCCTGCTGCAGGATGCCGTCCTGCACCACGACGCCGACCTGGCGCCGCACGGCGCGGCGGTCGAGGTGCGCCAGGTCGCGGCCGTCCAGGTACACGGTGCCCACCGCGGGCTCGTCGAGTCCCAGCGCCAGCCGCAGCAGCGTGCTCTTGCCGGAACCGGTCTCGCCGACGATGGCGACGAACTCGCCGGGCCGGGCGTGCCACGAGACGTCGTCGAGCACCGGACGGTCGCCCTTCGCGTAGCTGAAGCTGACGTGGTCGAAACGGATCTCGCCGCGCAGCTCCATCCGTGTCCCGCCCGCCGCCGGCGTCTGCGGCAGCGCCTCGAGTATGGGTCCGGCCTGCTCGGCGGCCGGGAAGATCCCGGCCAGCGCCTCGGACGACTGGCCCAGACCGACGATCGCCGCGTAGAAGATCATCGCCGCCGCGTAGACGACCAGGAAATCACCGGCCATGACGGAGTCCGGGCCGCTCCACAGCACCGCGCCGAACAACGCCGCGCCGCCGACGGCCGGCACCGCCGTGCTGAAGGCCACCAGGTGCTCGCTCAGCCGGCTGATCCGTATCCTGGCGTGCTGCTGCTCGCGGTAGCCGCGGGCCCAGCGGGTGAAGGCGGAGTCCTCCGCGCCGAGCGCGCGCAGCTTCCCGATGCCGTTGATGAACTGGAACAGATCGCCCGAGATCTGCCGGCGCATGCGGTTGAACCGGCGATGCGGGCCGATCTGCCGCAGGCCGAGGCTCACGACCGCCGCCAGGGAGAGCAGGCCGAGCCCGAAGCTCCACAGGCCGAGCCCGGCGTCGTACAGGAAGATCAGGACGAAGGCCGGCAACAGGAACACGACCGACTGCAGGGCGGCGGCCACCGTGCCGGCGATCTGCTCGCGCAGCGCCTCGAACACGGCGACGCGCACGACGAGATCGCCGGGCGTGAAACGCTCGAAGAACCTCCTGGACAACCCGAGCAGGCGATCCCACGTCGCCGCTCCGAGCCGGGCCGCGACACGGCCCTCGATCCGCATCAGCG
>CATQHX010000029.1 GCA_958296065.1 Vicinamibacterales bacterium
ATTTCGGGGGCGCCTGCGCGCAAGCCGAAGCACGCATCATGCCAACCGCCGGTCCGCCGAACCGACAGCCGTCGCCCGGCAGGCGCTCTCGGACTGCCGCCACGTCGTCGTAGAAAGGCGACGGCATGGTGGGGTAGTGCGCAAGGGCTTGCGGGCCAGCAGGCGCCGGAGTCTCTATTCCCCCGCGTCGACGTCGGAAGCGGTCACCGCCGCGCGCAACGCGGCGAGCTGCGGTGCGCGGTCCGCGGCCTGCTCGCCGTCGGGCGCCGCCTCGATCAGCCCCTGCATGCACGACACGTCCTCGGCGTATTCGGCCAGGCGCCGCTTGTGGCTGGCGCGGGTCTTGGTGCACACGAGCGTGAACGGCCGGCCGCGGCGTTCGGTCACGTGCTCGATATCGAGTTGCTGACCGTCGATGATCTGATGCAGGTGCGCGCGCAGGTCCTTGCGCAACGGGAACCGTGCCGTGCGGGCCGTCGGGTCCTTGCAGAAGTCCCGCAGCCGATCACAGTGCTCGCACCCGCAGCCGTCGTTGGCGGCGATGGTCCAGTCGCCCGGCGGCAGCGGTGGTTCCGCGCTGCGCGCCAGCAACGAGACGGCCGCGTGGCGCCACAACCGCTCGAAGGCCGCGCTGCCTGCCGCCCCCTCCTCGGCATGCAGCTTCGCCAGCACCGCCGGCAGCGAGCGTTCCGGCGGGACGATCCGTGGCTCGGCGGCCACGGCGCCGGCCGCCGCGGCCGCCGCGTCCGGCAACCCCAGCCGCCAGGCCAACGCGAACAGGTGGTAGACGGCCGTCTCGCTGAATCGCGTCGGACGCCGGGAGGCCCGCCACGGGACGTCCTTCTCGGGTTCCGGCGGCAGCGCGGCGGGCAGCGCCTCGAGGACTGCGCGCACCGTTTCCCGCAGTACGACGTCCCAGTCCGAGTCGGCAGCCGCGCGGTGCGCCTCGTCGAGGCGCCACAGCAGACCGAGCATGGCCGCGGGCCGCCGCCGGAGATGCGCGCCGATCATGTCGAGCAGGAAGTACTCCCCACCGGGCGGTCCCAGCATGCCCAGCACGGCGGCCAGCGCTTCGTTCTCGCTCCCGTCGTAGCGGGCCACGATCACGTCCCGCAGGAAGCGCGCCGCACTCCGTTCGTCCCGCGTATCGCACAGCAGCCGCAGCATGCTCGCGCGACCCGGCGCATCGGACTCGTCGAAGTCGTCGCGGCCGGCCGGCCAGATATCGATCAGCCCCGCCGTGAGCGCCCGGATACGCTCGTCCGTGTCCTCTCCGCTCCAGTCGAGCTGTTCCGCCACCCAGGCGACTGCCGTGTCGATGCCGCTGTTCGCAACGACGGTGAGCGTCCTCGACTCCGGCCACAGGACCAGCGCGGCGCGGCGGTACGTGCGCGCGACGGTCGCGCCCTCGTTGCCGGTAGCTCCTTCGACATGCTGTTCGTCCGGCTCGACACCATCGAGCGCGCCGTGCGGCAACCGCTCCTCGGGCGACAGGTCGATCTCGCCGAACGGCGGACGATCGCCGTCAGGGCCGACCCAGCCGTCCAGCCACTGGCGATAGTCCTCCACCTCCTCCATCTCCGCGTCGTCGACTTCCGATCCGTCCCAGCCCCAGTCCGCGAATCCGCCCGAATACGAGGCGGCCCCCCATTCCTCGAGATGCAGAATGGCCGCGTGCAGCGCGCAGTCGGCTCGCCCGGCGGCCGCCGCCAGAATGCGCGCCAGAGCGGCGTCGCGGTTCTTCAACGCGTCGAACGACAGACCCGCCTCGCTGTATTCGTGCTCCAGCACCCAGGCGAGCTTCTCGACCCCGTCCGACCCGCGCCGCCATGCCGCCAGGCGCTTGGCGAGCCGGTCGACCTGCTGCGCGTAGTCGGGCGCCGTGCGGGGCGTATCGGTGTCGCCGGCGCGCAGGCACAGACTGAACACGAGCGACAGGCGGTACCCCTCGGTGACCGGCCTGACCTCGTGTTCGCAGTCGGCGTAGAACGCAGCGAACGCCAGCTCGGACGGCTCGGCGGCGGTCATGTCGATGGTGCGCTCGCGTCCGCGGTGGCGGACGACGATCTCGCCTCCGGTACCCGCGACGGGCAGCGAAATCGACAGCGTGGCGACCATGCCGTCGGCCTTCTCGGTGTCGCGGTGGGAAACGAAGAAGCCACCCGGCTCGTAGATCAACAACTTGTACAGTTGGGCGTCCAGCCGGTCCAGGGGGCAGCCGAGGCCGTCGGCCGCCGCGGTCAGAACCCTGCCGAACGTGTCACGCCACCCCGCGCCGGCCAGACGAATGTGAGCGGCGTCGATCTGCCGGCAGTCGCGCACGTTCGGGTCGACCACCGTCGCCGGCCCCTTGCCGTACGGTGCGCGCTCCGCGACGGCGATCAGCGCCTGGACCTGCGCTTCCGGCACCGGAAACGACAGGGCGCCGGCACCCTTCGCCTCCAGCACCGGCATGGGCGCCAGCAACCGGCCGTGGGCGCAGAAATCGCCCGGGCGGTCGACGGCCAGGAGCAACTCCTCGATCGCCTCTTCCAGCTTGCCTCGCGCCACGTCCCTCCCCCGGTCCTTCGACTGCCACCGCCTATCCTGACCGCGGGGGCGTGTGGACAATCTCGTACTTGATGCCTTCGATGTCCTTGAAGAAGAGCGCGTAGTAGCCCGGCGGCACGTACTCCGGGTACTCCCGCGGCGGGCTCACGATCGTGGCGCGGATCTGCGTCAACTCGAGATGCAGACGATCGACCTCGGCGCGGGACTCCGCCCTGAAGGCGAGGTGGTGCAGCGCGCCGGGCCTGCGGCGATTGATGGTGTCACCTCGAAACGCGCTCCGCGGCGAGTTGATGGCGAAACCCAACCGCGGATGCAGGTACTCGACGACGTGCAGCTCGTGATCCTCCAGCACGGCGCTGCTCCTGCTCTTGAGGTCGAAGCCCAGGAGCGGAAGCAGCTTGTCGTAGAACGGCGCCGCGACGGCCATGTCCTTCACGGTGATCTCGATATGATCGATGATAGGCTCCATCCCGCTGTCCTTTGCACAACCAGTTGGCGTGCGATTGCCCTGGCCGATCTGACGCGCTCGTCCACGCTTCCGAGCTACTGAATCCTGGATCTCGACGTTCCGGACGAGTCCATTTTCTCACCGCGCCCGCAACCGTCGCCGATACCCGACGGGCCGGGGCGGACCTGCTCCGGTCGCACCTGGCGATCATGGCGCCGAGCGCCGTGAACCCACTGGAACGCAACGTCGTGCTCAATCCGGCGCACCCGGACTTCGACGAGGTTCGACCCGGCGCGATTCGGCCCTTCATCTTCGACCGCAGGCTGGCGGCAGAGTGATGTAAGCTCTTCCGAACCGGAGCTCTCCGAGCTCTCATGACCCGACCCGCACCGGCCCGCCCCTTCTTCGATACACACGAGACAAGAGACCGACGATGCACAGAAACGCCTTCGCCGCCTTCTGCACGCTGCTCCTCCTCCTCGCGCTGGCCGCACCGGCCGCAGTAGTAGCGCAGACCGCCGAGCGGACCATGCCGATGCGCACGCCGGACGGACAGCCGGACGTCTCCGGCATCTTCACGTTCCGGACGCTGACGCCGCTGGAGCGGCCGCAGCAGTTCGAGGGCGTGGAAACCCTCGGAGAGGAGGAGGCGGCCGCCTTCGAGGCGTCCGAGCGCATCCGGCGCAACCGCGACCTGTTCGATCCGGAGAGGGGCGCGCTCTTCTACCGGCCGCGGTCCGAGGGCGGCGTGCTCTCGTACAACGAGTTCTGGTACGAACGCGGCATCGAGCTCACGTCCGACAAGCGGACCTCGCTGATCGTCGATCCGCCCAACGGCCGGCGGCCGCCCCGCACGCCGGAAGCCATCGCCGGCGGCCGGGAGCGGGCGGCCTACCGGCGCGAGCACATGTACGACTCCTACGAGAACCGCAGCATGTTCGACCGCTGCATCATGGGCTTCAACGCGGGTCCGCCGATGACGTCGGGCACCTACAACAACAACGTGATGATCTTCCAGGCGCCCGGCTACGTGGCGATCCTGAACGAGATGGTGCACAACGCCCGGATCATCCCGATCGACGACACCGCGAAACCGCCGTTCGCACAGCGCAGCGGGGTCTCCCGCGCCCACTGGGAGGGCGAGACCCTCGTCATCGAGACCACCCGGTTCGCCGGCGGGAGCAGCAGCCTGTCGTCCACCAACATGCACCTGATCGAGCGCCTGACACGGATCGATCCCGACACGGTGGCCTACGAGTACACGGTGACCGACCCGACGGTCTACACCGCCCCCTACACGGTGATGATGCCGTTCCGGCGCACCGACGGGCCGCTCTTCGAGTACGCCTGCCACGAGGGGAACTACGGCCTGCACGGCATCCTGGCCGGGGCCCGCAGGCTGGAGCGGCTGGGCCGGGAACTGCGGCCATAGAGCGTTCCGGATGCCATGCCGTCCACATGAGTCACTCCGGATGAGTTCCTCGGAGAGAGACGGACCGATGCGATCGATGGAGAACGCAACTCGCGCTCCGCGGTGGTGGTAGCCAGCTCGAAGACCGCGCACAGCTCGTACCCGGTTCCCTCCCCTGTCCGTAGCCGTACGGGTCCAGCGTCACCGGGTCCGTGATGGCCACCTGCACGCGCCGCGCCGCGACACGGAGCGCGAGTAGATCGGTGAGATGAAAGTCCACCCCTCCGCCGGCGGCCAGAGCCAATCCGGACGAGAAGGCGTCGTAGCAGCGGGAGTACTCGCCGTCCTTGGCAGCTTACATGCTGCGCACATGGAACGACATGGAATGTCCTTCCTCGCAGGCGAGTGCGGCGTGCCTATCCTCTTCTCATCGACCTGACGGTCCGCAGCCCGCGCACTTGCAGACCATCCACCGGATGGCATCGTTCGTGCTCCTGTGCGGTACGGACGCCGGCATGCGCGAGACGGCTGGGACAGCCGGCAGAGGGAAGGTGAGCATGTTGTTGCGGCACCGCTCGCGATTCGCCCGCATCCTGTTGGTGGTCCTGTTCTGCCTCGGGTGCGCTGCCGAAGGGAGCGCGCAGACGGCCAGGACGCAAGGGTGGACACTGGGTCTGGATTCCGGAGCGACGACCGTCTCCTTCGGGAGCGATCCGGGCGACGGAGCAGTCCTCGTCGGCGTCCGGATGGGCCATGGCCTCAACCGGATCGTCGCCCCGTACCTGGGCATGGGGTACGGGACCATCGACAGTCACGGGATCGAGGCATTCGACAAGGTGAAGTTCGGCCACATCGACCTCGGGGCGCGGCTGCACCTGGCCGCTGACCGCCGCCGGTGGATCCCCTATGGCGATCTGGCGCTGACCTTCTGGCTGGTGACCGACGTCCTCGAGAACGGCGAATGGACGAGCACCGACTTCACGAGCAGGCCGGCCCTCAGCGTGGGCGGCGGACTCGCCGTCTACCTGTCCGAGGCGTGGGCCCTCGATGTGAACATCAAGGCGGGCAAGGGCAGGTTCCAGAATGTTCCCGTGGACAGCATCCCGAAGGGCGGGAAGCGTGGACACCCGGGCACCCTGCTCGAACTCGACGCAGCGTCGGTCCGTCTCGGCGTCGGTGTCTCGTGGTGGTGGTGATCTCGCCGAGCATCAGGACGCCCACGGCCCCGATGCGGCAGCGTCTGCTCAGGGCGGCGCAGCGCCGCGCAGGCCCTTCCAGATGCTCCAGCACATGCCGAGCAGCACCAGCGCGAAGGGGAAGCCGGTGAGGAGAGAGGCCGTCTGCAACGCCACCAGCCCGCCGCTGACCAGCAGCGTGATGGCGACGATGCCTTCGAACGCGCACCAGAAGACGCGCTGGGCGACCGGCGCGTCGACCTTGCCGCCGGCGGTGATGGTGTCGATGACGAGCGAGCCGGAATCGGAGGAGGTCACGAAGAAGACGATCACCAGGACGATGCCGATAGTCGACGTGACGCCGGCAAGCGGCAGCGCCTCCAGCATTCTGAACAGGGCCATCTCCGGCTGCCCGGCCTGCACCGCCTCGACCACCGCGGTATCGCCTCCGTCGAGATGGTGCGACAGCGCGGTCGCCCCGAAGGCGTGCATCCAGAGCGCCGAGAGCGACACGGGCAGGACCAGCATGCAGCCGACCAGCTCGCGCACCGTGCGGCCGCGCGACACCCGCGCGATGAACATGCCGACGAAGGGCGACCACGAGAGCCACCACGCCCAGAAGAAGGTGGTCCACCCATGCAGGAAGTCGGTGTCCTCCCGCCCCACCCAGTTGCTGAGCGGTCCGATTGCCGCCACGTAGTGGCCGATGCTGGCGACGAACCCGGCGAAGAGGTCAAGGGTCGGCCCCATCGCCAGCACGAACACGAGCAGCAGCAGGGCCAGGACCAGGTTGGCCTGGCTCAGGCGCTTGACGCCCTTGTCCAACCCGGCCACCACCGACGCCAGCGCGATGGACGTGACGCCGGCGATTACCAGCACCTTGGTCGTGTCGGTGTCCGGCACGCCGAACAGGTGCGCCAATCCCGCCGCCGTCTGCTCGGCGCCCAGGCCGAGCGAGGTCGCCAACCCGAAGAGCGCGGCGAACACGGCGAGGGTGTCGATGACGTGGCCGAACCGGCCCCACACTCTCTCGCCGAGGACCGGATAGAAGGCCGACCGCAGCGTCAGCGGCAACCCCAGGTTGTAGGCGGCGAAGGCGAGCGCGAGCGCCACGACCGCGAACATCGCCCACGGATGCACGCCCCAGTGATAGATGGCCGAGGCGATGGCGAGACTCTGCGCGGCGGTGGAGTCCGCCGGATCGACCCCGAGCGGCGGACTCCGGAAGTGGTCTATCGGCTCCGCCACGCCGAAGAACATCAGGCCGATGCCGATCCCGGCCGCGAACAGCATGGCGAACCACGACCAGCCGGAGTAGTCGGGCCTGGCGTCCGGTCCGCCCAGGCGCACGCGGCCGACCGGTGTCACCAGCAACAGCAGGCAGAACAGGACCAGGACGTTGCCCGCGCCCAGGAACACCCAATCGAACGTCGACGTGAGCCAGGCATACAGCGTGTCGAAGACGCCCGCGGCGGCGTCCCGGAACGCCAGCACGCCGGTCACGAACGCGATAATCGTGAGGCTGGAGACGGCGAAGACCGGGTTGTGGACATCGAGGCCGAGGAACCGGATGTTGTCCCGGCCGATCTCATAGTCGGTCTGCGTGGCGATGGTGGCCATGAAGGGATCTGCTCGACCGTGCCGGCGGCTCAGTCGAAGATCCCGAGCTGCAGCTTCGCCGCGTCGGACATCCGATCCTTGTCCCACGGCGGCTCCCAGACCAGATCGACGCGGGCGTCGGTAACTCCCTCGACGCCCTTCACCTTGCCCTGCACCTCGGCCGGCAGGGTAACCGCCGCCGGACAGCCGGGCGCGGTCAGGGTCATCTGGATAACGGCCAGGCCCTGCTTGTCGACTGCAACGTCGTAGATGAGACCAAGCTCGTAGATGTTGACCGGGATCTCGGGATCGAACACGGTCGAGAGCTGCTCGACGATCTGCGGCTTGAGCTCCAGCGTCCTTACCGGGTCGGGTTCAATCGGCGGCGCGGGGGCCGCCGACGAGGCGGCGCTTTCTCCGGCTGGTTCGGCGGGACCGGTCCCGGTCAACGCACTGGTGTCGAACATGGACGACCCCGGCGGTCCGTCGGGCGCCGGCAGCGGCGGTACTGACGGTGCCTGGGGCGGCGGCGCGGAACCGTCCACGTGCGGCGGAACGAGTGGCTGTCCCGCCACCGGCGGTACGCCTCCAGCTCCGCTCCCTCCGGCCGCGGTGGTGGATGCCCCGGCGGCGACGGCGGTCGCCTGGCCGAATCCGGTCGAACCGGCGCCCGCGACTCCCCCGGCGCCCGTCGTCCCGTCATCATCTCTGCCGCCCGCGCCGAGCGGCGGCGGCACGTCGTCGATCTTCAGGATTCCCATCGTTCGTCCTGCTCCCCAACCTCGCGCGCCAGCGGCCCGCGCAACAAACGAAACCGCCGGATTCTCGGGCCCGGCGGCCCGCGAGCTATTCCGTCGACACCAGCTCGTGACGGTCCTCGACCGCGGCGCGCAGCGTATGCCAGGCAAGGCTGGCGCACTTGACCCGGGTCGGGTAGTCGCGCACGCCGCCGAAGACGGCCAGCTTGCCCACCAGTGCTTCGTCGACCACCGCGGCGTCGTCGGTGACCAGCGCCAGAAACTGCTCGAAAAGCACGCGCGCCTCGCCCAGCGTCTTGCCTTTGACCGCGTCGGTCATGAGCGACGCCGAGGCCTTGGAGATGGCGCAGCCGGAGCCGAGAAAGCTGACCTCGGAGATCCGGTCCCCGTCGAGGTTGACGTAGACGGCCAGCTTGTCTCCGCACAGCGGGTTGTAGCCGTCCGCGTGCCGGTCGGCGCCGTCGAGCTCCCCGAAGTTGTGCGGGCGCCGGTTGTGGTCGAGGATGACCTCCTGGTAAAGCTCGCGCAGGTCGCTCATAGAGGAAACATCTCCCGCACGCGTTCGAGCGCGCGCACCAGCGCGTCGATCTCCTCGCGCGTGTTGTACATGGCCACCGAGGCGCGGGCGGTGGCCGGCACGCCGAAGCGGTCCATGATCGGCTGTGTGCAGTGGTGGCCCGTCCGGACGGCGACCCCCTCGGTGTCGACGATGGTGCCGACGTCGTGCGGGTGCGCCTTCTTCATGACGAAGGCGAGGATGCTCGCCTTCTCCTTCGCGGTCCCGATCAGCCGCAGCCCCTTGACCTCCGAGAGCGCCGCCGTGCCGTAGGCCAGCAGGTCCGCCTCGTGCGGGGCGATGGCCTCGAAGCCGACCCCCACCAGGTAGTCGACGGCCGCGCCGAGGCCGACCACCCCGGCGATGTGCGGCGTCCCCGCCTCGAACTTGTGGGGCAGATCGGCGTAGGTCGTCTTCTCGAACGTGACCGACCGGATCATGTCGCCGCCGCCCTGGTACGGCGGCATCCGCTCCAGCCACTCCTCGCGACCCCACAGAACGCCGATGCCCGTCGGGCCGTAGAGCTTGTGGCCGGTGAACGCGTAGAAGTCGCAGTCGAGCGCCTGCACGTCGACCGGCATGTGGTAGACGGCCTGCGATCCGTCGATGAGCACCGGCACGTCGCGGCGCTTCGCCATCGCGATGATCTCGCGCACCGGGTTGATCGTGCCCAGCGAGTTCGACAGGTGCACCACCGACACGAGCTTCGTGCGCGGCCCGAGCAGCCGCTCGAACTCGTCGAGCTGCAGCGTCCCGCTGTCGTCGATCGGCGCCACGCGGAGTTGCGCCCCGACCTGCTCGCACAGAAGCTGCCACGGAACGATGTTCGAGTGGTGCTCCATATGGGTGATGAGGATCTCGTCACCCGGACCGACGTGCCGGCGGCCGAAGCTGTGCGCCACCAGGTTGATGCTCTCGGTCGAGCTGCGCGTGAAGACGATCTCGCGCGACGCGCGGGCGTTGACGAACCGCTGCACCTTGACGCGCGCCGCGTCGTAGGCGGCGGTCGCCTCCTCGCTCAGCGTATACACGCCCCGGTGGATGTTGGCGTTGCCGTCGCTGTAGTAGCGCGCGAGCGCGTCGAGCACCTGCCGCGGCTTCTGCGTGGTGGCCGCGTTGTCGAGGTAGACGAGCGGATGCTCGCGGATCCGCCGCGCCAGGATCGGAAAGTCCTGCCGGATGCGCTCGACGTCGAGCGTTGGCGGCGCCGGCACGGCGGCTTCAGCGAGTCTCAAGGCCGACACCCTTCAGCCCTCCACATGGAACGAACCTCCACCCGATCCGGGCAGTTGCGCCAGCAGGAGCTCGTCGAGCTGATCGCGGATCGGCTCGATGGCGATGTGGTTCAGCAGGTCGCCGGCGAAGGCGTGGATGAGGACGCTGCGCGCCTGCTCCAGCCCCAGCCCGCGGGCGCGCAGGTAGAAGAGCGCGTCCTCGTCGAGCTGCCCCACCGTGGCGCCGTGCGTGCACTTGACGTCGTCCGCGAAGATCTCCAGCTCCGGCTTCGTGTTGATCTGCGCGTCCTCGGAGAGCAACAGCGCCTTGTTGGTCTGCTTCGCGTCGGTCTTCTGGGCGTCGATGGCGACGATGATCTTGCCGTTGAAGACGGCACGGGCCTCGCCGTCCAGGACCCCCTTGTAGAGCTCGTGGCTCGAGCAGTGCGGCTGCGCGTGGTGAATCGTCGTGTGGTTGTCGACCAGCCGGCGGCCGTTCGCCAGGTAGAGGCCGTTGAGGGTGCACTCCACCCCTTCGCCGTCGAGCAGCGCCAGCGCGTCGTTGCGCACGATGGCGCCGCCGAGGGTGACCGCGTGCGACGAGAAGTTCGCCGCCCGGCTGAGCCGGACGTGCATCGCGCCGATGTGGTACGCCGAAAGACTCTCGCGCACCAGCTTGTAGTGGTCCACCACCGCGCTCGGCCCGGCGATGACCTCCGTCACGGTATTCGTGAGGTAAGGGGAATCGCCGCCGCCATAGCTCTCCACCACTCGCACCTGTGCGTTCTCGCCGATGACGAGCAGCACCCGCGGATGCGTCATCACCGGCTCGCCACCGGGAGGCGGCGACGTGATGAACAGCAACTGGATCGGCTCCTCGACCACCGTGTTGGCCGGCACCCGCACGACCGCGCCGTCGTGAAGGAGCGCGGTATTGAGCGCGGTGAACGCCTCGTTCTCGATGCCGGCGCCGGAAGCGAGGTGCGACTCGACCGCCGTCCGGGTATCGTTCGCGTCCGCCGCGAGCACGTCCGCCAGGCTCAACACCTCGACGCCGGCCGGCAGCGCGGAAACGTCCGAGGCCGGGGCCACGTAGCGGCCGTTGACGAACGTCAGCCCGGCCCCGACGCCCGGCAGGGCGTGCGGCGCCGTATCCGCCTTCGCGGCCTCGCGCTCGGCCGGGGCGGCCAGGGTGAAGGCCGTGCTGGCGATCGGCGCGACGTTGGTGAACCGCCACGCCTCCAGCCGCGTGGTGGGTACCCCGAGCGCGGTAAAGCGTTCGAATGCGCGGCGACGCAGATCGACGACCGAGTCGGGCGCGGGCGCGGTGCGGCGCACCGCCTCGAAGGCGTCGGCGCAGGCGTCGGCAGGAGCGAGTGTCGTCATCGGCACCCCGCTACGCCCCGACCTGCTCGGCGACGCCCTCGATCCAGCCGTAGCCCTTCTCCTCGAGCTCCAGCGCCAGATCCTTGCCGCCCGACTTGACGATGCGGCCGTTCGACAGCACGTGCACGACATCCGGCACGATGTAGTTGAGCAGCCGCTGGTAGTGGGTGACCACCAGGGTCGCCCGCTCCGGGCTGCGCATCGCGTTGACGCCGGCCGAGACGGTCCGCAGCGCGTCGATGTCGAGTCCCGAATCGGTCTCGTCCATGATCGCCAGCTGCGGCTCGAGCACCGCCATCTGGAAGATCTCGTTGCGCTTCTTCTCGCCGCCGGAGAAACCCTCGTTGACCGGCCGCTTCAGCAGGTCCTGGTCGATATGGAGCACCTGCATCCGCTCCTTGACCAGGGCCATGAAATCCATCGCGTCCAGCTCCGGCTCGCCCCGATGCTTGCGCACCTCGTTGAGGGCCGCCTTCAGGAGATAGGCATTGTTGACCCCGGGAATCTCCACCGGGTACTGGAACGCCAGGAAGACGCCTTCCCGCGCGCGCTCCTCCGGTTCCATCTCCAGCAGATCCCGACCGTCGTAGGTGACCGACCCGGCCGTCACCTCGTACTCCTCGCGACCGGCCAGCACCGCCGCGAGCGTGCTCTTGCCGGAGCCGTTCGGCCCCATGATGGCGTGCACCTCGCCCGCCTTCACCGACAGGTCGATACCTCTCAGAATGCCCCGACCGGCGACCGAGGCGTGCAGATTCGTGACTTCGAGCATTGCTGTCTTGACGTTCCTTCCCTGACCGCGCCGCCGCGGGCTCGAAAACCCGTAGCGGGTTCAACACGGACTTCCTATCCGACGCTGCCCTCGAGGCTGACGCCGAGCAGCTTCTGCGCCTCTACCGCGAACTCCATCGGCAGCTCGCGGAAGACCTCCTTGCAGAACCCGTTGACGATCATGTTGACCGCGTCCTCGGTCGACAGGCCGCGCTGGCGGCAATAGAAGATCTGGTCCTCGCCGATCTTCGAGGTCGACGCCTCGTGCTCGACCTGCGACGACGTGTTGCGCACCTCCAGGTAGGGGAAGGTGTGCGCGCCGCACTTGTCGCCGATCAACAGCGAGTCGCACTGCGAGAAGTTCCGGGCTCCCTTGGCGTTCTTGCCGATCCGCACGAGGCCGCGGTAGGTGTTCTGGCCCTTGCCGGCCGAGATGCCCTTCGAGATGATGGTGCTCCGCGTGTTCTTCCCGAGGTGCAGCATCTTCGTGCCGGTGTCGGCCTGCTGGTAGTTGTTGGTGACGGCGACGGAATAGAACTCGCCGACCGAGTTGTCCCCCTGCAGGATGCAGCTCGGGTACTTCCAGGTGATGGCCGAGCCGGTCTCCACCTGCGTCCAGGTGATCTTGGCGTTCGTCGACGCCTTCCCGCGCTTGGTGACGAAGTTGTAGATGCCGCCCTTGCCGTTCTTGTCTCCGGGATACCAGTTCTGGACGGTCGAGTACTTGATGGTCGCGTCGTCGAGGGCCACCAGCTCGACCACCGCCGCGTGAAGCTGGTTCTCGTCGCGCATCGGGGCCGTGCAGCCCTCGAGATAGCTCACCGTCGCGCCCTCGTCGGCCACCAGCAGCGTCCGCTCGAACTGGCCGGTCTGCGCCGCATTGATGCGGAAGTAGGTCGACAGCTCCATCGGGCACTTCACGCCCTTCGGGATGTAGGCGAACGAACCGTCGGAGAAGACCGCCGAGTTGAGCGCGGCGTAGAAGTTGTCGGACGCCGGCACCACCGATCCGAGGTACTTCCGGACCAGCTCGGGATGGTCCCGCACCGCCTCGGAGAACGAGCAGAAGACGATCCCGAGCTCGGCCAGCTTGTCCTTGAAGGTGGTCGCGACCGACACCGAGTCGAACACCGCGTCGACCGCCACCCCGGCCATCACCTTCTGCTCCTCGATCGGCACGCCGAGCTTGTCGAAGGTCGCCTTGATCTCCGGATCGAGGTCGTCGAGGCTCTCCAGCTTCGGCTTCTGCTTGGGGGCGGAGTAGTAGATGATGTCCTGGAAGTCGACCGGCGGGAAGTGCACGTTGTGCCATTGCGGCGCGGTCATCGTCTGCCAGAAGCGGAACGCCTTCAGCCGCCACTCCAGCAGCCACTCCGGCTCGCCCTTCTTGGCCGAGATGATCCGGATGATCCCCTCGTTCAGCCCCGGCGGCACCGCCTCGGCGTCGACATCGGTGACGAAGCCGTACTTGTAGTCCTGATTCGCAAGCTGCTCGATGTTGTCGGTCGAGGTCGCCATGACGCCTGCTCCCGGTCTACGCGACACCTCCGGCCGGCCTGGGCCTCCGGAGAGTCGCGGTCGATAGTCGATCCGCATTCCCGACCAGAATGGTCGGATATCTGGATTTTACCGAATCGGCGGGCGTGCACGCAACCGGCGCACGGGCGCCGGGAGCGGAACGCCCCCAGCGCAAGCTGCGACACGTCGACACCACGACTATCGCCGAGCCGCCCGTATCGTCTCCAGCTCTCGAACGAACCGTGCCTCGGCCGGCAGGTGCTCGATCGCCTTGCGATAGGCATCCTCGACTTCTCGGAACGGCGCCCGCAGCCGGTTGAGCGTGCGCGCAAGCTCCCTCCACGCCCAACCGTGGCGGGTCGGCGACGCATCGAGCTGGATGACCCGCTCCAGCAACGTCCGGGCTTCGGTCAGAAAACGGCGATTCGATTCGCGATGGCGGCGCCGGTAGGCTTCGGTCGCCAGCCAGAGCTTGGTCTGTGCGAACTCGTGCAGTGCGCGCGGGTCGGCGTAGATGGCGTCTCCGGCGCGCTCGAAGTAACGGTGCGCGGTGTGGGAGTCTCTCAGACGCCGGGCCAGTATCGCGGCATCGATGGCATCCTGACCGAACATCATGGGCCGGTTGCGCTTGAGCAGTTCCTGTGCCTTCCGCTCGTCGCCGGCCTCCAGCAGAACGTCGACCAGCGTGTTCGCAACGTGGGAGACCGCGCCCGGTGGTCCTTGCACCTCGAAGGTCTTCAAGACCTCCTCGGCACGCCCGATCTCGCCTCGCTGTCCACAAGAACGGATCATCTCCCGCGCGAGGATCGCCGAGGCGGGGTTCGACGCCCACGCCGACTCGATGCGGCGAACGGCTTCCTCGTCTTCGCCCAGCGCCCGCAGATGAGCCACGTCTCGGAGCGCAGACAACGCTCCGTATTCCGGGTGCGCCGGCAGCGTGGCCTGAAAGAACGTCCGCTGCTCGTCGAAGTCGAAACTTGGGACCGGAGATCCGTTCTCCTCCATCGCCCTGAACACCTTCGGCAACCCGGAGAGCCTTCCCTCCGCAAGTCCGAGCTCCTTCAGGAACTCGCCGATGCGTCGATTGCGGGCGGGCGCGGCTCGAACTTGCGCGTTCGCGACCAGATGCCGGTGCTCGATGCCGGGAACCGGCCCGGGATAGCTGATGACCTCGACCCGGCTCGGATAGAGATAGACCTTGGTCGGCTCGGGTTGATCGACATCGTATCCACGGTGATACATCGCGTTGACGAGGGTCTCCCGCAGGGCCGGCAGGGGATAGCTGACCCAGCCGCGAACCTGGCTGCGGTCCGGCTGTTTCTGCAAATGAGACGTCGAGAGATTCTCGAGGTGATTCAGGCAGCCGCGAATCTGATCCGCAAGGGCTCCCCCGAAGACACGCTCCTCCTGCACGTCTCCGGCCCGGTCCGCGGCGAATTGCACGACCTCGATGCGGGCGCCCCGAAACCACTCCACCGGCTCGCTGGAGAAGAACAGGAGACCCGCGTTCCGGGGAACCTCGTGATCGTTGACCCGCGCGGTGATCCGCATGCGCCGATACACATCGCGAGCGTCCGGTTCGTCGAGCAGCCCGCTGTCGACATCGCGCAGGTATTCGCGAACCTTGGCCTCGCGAAGGTCCTCGACGCGGGCGTCCGACGCCCGGCGATCGTCCCAGGGAACGCGGGCCGTTTGCTGAACGAGCCGCCGGAGCATGTCGCCGCGCTGCTCCGCGTCGACGGTAGAGGAGCCGACCCGGACCCAGTACCGGCCGGGCCCACCACCGTCGCCGGGTGCGCGATGCGGTCGCATCTCGCTGGCGGGGGCCCAAACGACCAGCAGGAGCCGGTCGTCCACCCTCTCGGGCGACAGGATGGGAGGATAGTGCGGGTCCAGGCGGTTGCAGTGGCCGCGGATCCACTGCTGCGCTGCCTCTACCTGCTCGGCGGAGAGGCCGGCTGGCGGAAGCACCGCCCGTCCGTCCAGCTCCCCCACACCGATGACGATGTAGCCGCCGTTCAGGTTGTGGTAGTCGTTCGCGAACGCGCAGATCGTCCGCAGCACCTGGACGCCGGTGGTGTCCGGATCCCACGACGCCTTGAACTCGACGCGCTCCGACTCCACGCCCCGGCAGCGCAGGAGTGCGTCGAGGTTGATCGGGAGGATCCGGCTCATCGATGCAATTATCGGTCACCGGAACCGTGCCCGGGATCCGTCTGCGCCCGCGAGGACCGCTACGCAGCCGGCCGGCCGAACGTGCTCACCCAGCCGATCAGGCAGACCGCGGCGACGCCGACCAGGTTGTGCCACATGAACGACACGTCGGTGAACGTCGCCACCACGGCGACCGACGCCATGCCGCCGATCAGGCCCCAGAACGCACCGCCGGCCGTAGAGCGTCGCATCCCCACCGCGAGCACGAAGACCCCGAGGAGGGAACCGTAGAAGAACGAGCCGAAGCGGTTGACCACCTCGATCAACGAGCCGAGGTTGGCGGCGTAGAGCGCCGTGATGGCAGCGAAGATTCCCCAGAAGGCGGTGGCCGCCTTCGACACGAGGAGGTAATGCGCGTCGGAGGCGCCCGGCCGGAAGTGGCGGCGGTAGAAGTCGATGGTGCTGGCCGCCGACAGCGCGTTGAGCTCGGCCGCGATGCTCGACATCGCCGCCGCGAAGATGGCCGCGATCAACAGCCCGACCAGCCCGACCGGAAGGTGCGTCGTGATGAAGGTCGGAAAGACGTAGTTGACGTCGCTGTAGGCGGCGTCCCCCGTCACGTCGCGCACCAGGTCTCGCGCGCGCTCCCGGACGTCGCCGACGCGCCGATCGCTCTCGACGAACGCCGCGGTGGCCGACCGCGCCCCCTCGATGTCGCCCGCCTGCCGCTGCGCGACCACCGCCGCGGCGTCGGCCCGCCGGTCGGCATGGGCGGCCCGGAACTCGTCGTCGAGGGCTTGGTACTCGCCCGACCGACCGCTCGCCTCCACCGCGGCCTCGTGCGAAGTGTTGAAGAGCATCGGCGGTTCGGTGAACAGGTAGAAGCAGAAAACGAGCACGCCCATCGTCAGGATGAGCACCTGCAGCGGAATCTTGGCGAACGCGCTCATCATCAGCGACTGGCGCCCGGCGTCCACCGACTTCGCGGTCAGGTAGCGCTGGACCTGGCTCTGGTCGCAGCCGAAGTAGCCGAGCATCAGGAACAGCCCGCCGATGAGGCCCGACCAGAAGGTGTAGGTCTCGTTGAGATCGAAGGTGAAGTCGATCGCCTGCAGCCGGCCGGTAGCGCCGGCGACGTGCAGCGCCGGCTCCAGCCCGATGTCGTCCGGCAGCCCGACGATGAGTGCGGTCACCGCCGCCGTGACGCCGACCATGATCACCACCATCTGCTTGACGTCGGCCCACGTCACCGCCTGCACGCCGCCGAGCATCGTGTAGAGGGTCGTCGGAATGCCGATGGCCAGAATCGTGAGCGGCAGGCTCCAGTCGAGGACGATGGACAGGATGACGGCCGGCGCCGCGATGATCACCCCCGCGCCGAGGCCGCGCGAGACCAGAAACAGCAGGCTCGTCAGCGCGCGCGTGCGCGCGTCGAAGCGCCGCTCCAGGTACTCGTAGGCGGTGAACACCCGCGCCCGGTGGAAGAAGGGCACGAGCGTCACCGACAGGATGATCATCGCCAGCGGCAGCCCGAAGTAGAACTGCACGAAGCGGATGCCGTCGTCGTAGCCCTGCCCGGTGGTGCCGACCAGGGTGATGGCGCTCATCTGGGTCGCCATCACGGAGAGACCGACCGCCCACCAGGGCAGCGACCGCGACGCCAGGAAGTAGCCGTCGACGGCGCCCGTTCCCCTGGCGCGCTTCACCCCGTCGTAGAGGATCCAGGCGAGATAGGCGACGATGATCGTCCAGTCGATGAGGTGCATCGGAAGGCTCGGAAGCCGCGCTCACGCGGCGAAGTGGCGCGAGAGGAGCCACAGCGCCGCCAGCACCACGATCTCCACGACGACGACCGCGACGTAGGTGCGGGTCACCGAGCGAGTATAGCGGGGGACGCTACCGGTCGAGCGATCACCAACCCTCCGGAGACCGGAGCGCGGCCCGGCGAACGGCCGCCACGCCAACGTGTAACTCGCCGCGGACCCGCGCAACGTGCGTCACGCTCTCCCAACGGCAACGATCATGTCAATTCGCCACGACGGCTGGCATCTGATCCCAGGTTCGGCCGTCCAGCATGCGGCCTGCGCGCTTCTTGAACACGCCTCCCCACTGCTTGAAGAAGAACGGCACGTTGTCTCGCACGCACCCGTCCCGGATCTCTCTGACCCATTCAGCCTGTATCGGTCGGGCGCCGGGTCCCGATTCGCCGCCGACGATCACCCAGTCGATGCCCCTCAAGTCCAGACCGGGCAACGGCCCCAGCAGAGGCTCCAGCGACAGGAATCTCGTTCGGGCGCCGGATCTCGCGAGCATTGCCTGACGACCGAGCCATCTGTCCGATTCAATACTCACACCGAGCCAGATGTTCGGTGTCCAGCGGATCCGCCCCTCAAGCAGCCTGACACGATCCGGCCGTTTTGTCAGTACCTGAAAGGTGTGCTGATTCGCCCGATTCATGACCGCGAACACCGCTTCGATGAACCTTGCCGGCACAGAACTGTGGAAGAGATCGGACATCGAGTTGACGAATACCAGCCGCGGTTGCCTCCATCGCAACGGTTCTTCGAGTGCGGCCTCGTGAACCGCGACGTCGAAACCGCGCCGGTACTTGCCAAGGCCCATCGCCTGCAGCCGCATCGCCATTCGCTCGGCATAGCAATGCCCGCACCCCGGGCTGATCTTCGAGCACCCGGTAACGGGGTTCCACGTCGTCTCGGTCCATTCGATACCCGAGTGCATGGACATGATCACATGCGCTCCAGGATGTGGCCGGCAATGCGCGTCGCGGGACCGATTCCCCTGGGATTCCCAACACAGAAAATGAACTCGAACAGCGGCGATCCGGTGGAGGTCTTGAGACGCCTGGAGGTCGACAAGAAACGCTTGCCGAACAGGCGCTTGAGATTGTCCTTGTAGATGTCCAAGAGTCCGCCGACGCCGCTGTCCCGCATCGAACCAGGACGCATGAACAGCTCACCCTGCGGACTCTCCCGATACAACCGGCGCCAGCTCTGGTCACCGAATACGATAGTCAGGCGAGTCGCCCACGTTGGCGAGATGTCGTCGGGTCTCCGCGATTTGGGCAGCATCCGCGCAACGGCGGAAACCGGGAACAGAATCCATGTATCCAGGGCGTGGAAGCTCGCTATCGCCTCGATCGTGGACCACTCGACCTCAGTGGCGAACGGATCGAGAAACAACACGCCCCGCCAGGCACGCCAGTCCTTGCGAAGGTCCCGAAGAAAGCCGTTTGCCTCCGAGTTCTCGACCGTGATTCTCCTGTTGGGGTAGTCATCACGGAGTCTTTCCAGGTCCGCACATCGCGCGGGATCCCTCTCGACAAAGACCAACTCATCGAACGGCTTGTCGCGGATCTGGATAGCGCGCAGGGTCGAGCCGCGACGGAAGCCGGCAGCGTCGCGATCCTCTTGCAGGTCGATCTGACCGGCACCAGCGAATGCGTCCATGTACACCAGGTTGAAAGGGGTGTTCTTCAGCGCCGTCGTGTAGGCGTCGAGGTACCGCTCAAGGATCTGAAGCTTTTCTTCTGTCCATGCTCCGCCGAACTGCATCGTCCCTCCGGTTGCGACTGTCGTCTGCGGAATGATAGCATGGATATTCGTTTTTTATTCGCCCTGCCAGCCACGGCTTGATCCGAACAGGGGCAGGTCTCTGTAAGCGTTGGGGCTACGCGGTACGCACGGGGGGAGCTACCGGTCGCCCGCACCGCTACGACATCACCATTCCGACTTGACTGCCGCTATGGTCCAGTCTAGACTAGCCCGGAAAATTCGTGGCGTGTTCCGATTCCGGTACAGACACAAAAGCCCCCGTGTGGTACAAGTGCAGTGTTAACAACCACTTGCGCCACCACGGAGGCCCTTGCGTGACAACCGGCACTGTACCACAGACTGTTCTGTTCCCGGAACTGTTTGACAAGCCGCTGTTCGCCCAGTTCAACCAGGAGCAGGCCAGTTCCGACGGCGGGGCGATCCTGCTGAAGGCCGCCGAGCGCATCTACGGCCTGGTCAAGGCGTTCGCCGGGTGTCTGTTCGACAAGCGGGCGCCGGACAAGACCCGGCACTCGCTCGCGGACCTGATCGGCCAGCGCATCTTTGGCATCGCCTGCGGCCATCCCGACTGCAATGATGGCGACCGTCTCGCCGACGACCCCATCCACAAGCTGCTGCTCGACAGAGACCCGGTTTCGGGCGAGCGCCTGGCGTCGCAGCCGACGCTGTCGCGGTTCGAGAACGCAGTCAACGGCTGCGCGCTCTACCGCATGGCGGACGAGTTGGCCACGCGGGTCATCGCGCGGCATCGCCGCCGCCTGGACGGGCGCGCGCGGTGCATCACGATCGATCTGGACCCGACGGACGATCCAACGCACGGGGCGCAGCAGTACACGCTCTTCAACGGGTACTACGACAACTGGTGCTACCTGCCGCTGCTTGGCTTCCTGAGCTTCGACCGCGAATCCGAGCAGTATCTGTGCGCGGCGCTGTTGCGGCACGGCAAGGCGGTCGCCTCCGAGGGGACGGTCGGGCTGTTGTCGCGGTTGCTGCCGCGGCTGCGCCGGGCATTTCCGCGGGCGCGCATTCTCGTTCGGCTCGACGGGGGCTTTGCCAGCCCGGCGGTCTTCGCCTTCCTGGAGGCGCAGCCGCGGCTCGATTACGTGATCGCGATGGCGAAGAACGCGGTGTTGGAGCGGTACGCCGAGCCGGCCATGCTGGTGGCGCGGGCGCGGACGTGGCGCAGCGAACAGACCGAGCACCTCTACACCGAGACCGACGAGTACCAGGCCGGCACGTGGAACCACGCGCGCCGCGTCGTGATCAAGGCCGAAGTCGTCCGCCACCGAGACCGCGAGCCGCGGGACAATCCGCGCTTCGTCGTGACCAACATGCGGCAGACGCCGCGCTTCCTCTACGAGAAGGTCTACTGCGCCCGCGGCGACGCCGAGAACCGGATCAAGGAACTGAAGGCCCTGCAGATCGACCGCACGAGTTGCCAGGCGTTTTCGGCGAATCAGTTGCGCGTGCTGCTGACGGCTGCCGCCTACGTGCTGATGCAGGAGTTGCGGTTGCGCGCCGCCGACACCGCGTGCGCCCGCGCGCAGGTGCCCTGGCTGCGCGACCGGCTGCTGAAGCTCGGCGTCCAGGTGGTGCGCTCGGCGCGTCGCATCGTCCTGCGCCTGCCGCGCGCGACACCGGACCTGGCGGCGTGGCGGCACATCGCGTTCGCGCTCGGGGCGCGCGCCGGATAGCCGCTCGGCGAGCGCCGCATCGCTGAACTGACGGAGGCTGCCAACCGCCCGCAACGGGGGAAGTGTGCGCTGTCCTCCCCTGCGGCACCCGTCATCACGTCCATTCGGCGCTCAACCACCTGCCACGCGCGGTTGAGAACGTTCCAATGGCCGCCCACTGGTCATTCCCCGTTGTCCGTGACCGAGTCCGGTTCCGGCGCCGCCTCCCAGGGGCCGAGTCACGGTCGCCACGAATAGTCCGGGCTAGACTAAATTGCGCTCGCTGCACAGCACAACAACAGGAACGCCCAATGGTCACCTACGAACGCAAGTCCCCGCGAGCCTGGACCGTCGCCGAGGCGAAGGCCCGACTGTCCGAGGTGTTACGCCGGGCGAGGGACGAAGGGCCGCAACGAATCGGGACCCGCAAGGAGTTCATCGTGGTCCCGGCCAGCGTCTGGGACGAGAAGAACGAACCCGGACAGTCGCTGGGGCAGTGGCTGACCGCTCACGCCCCTCGCATCGGAGCGCTCGAGCTCCCGCCACACGATGAAGGGGACGAGCGTCCCGGCCCGTTCGAAGACTGGACGGAGGACGACTGGAAGGCCCTCGAACAAAGGCACCTCGATCGAGAGACCGGCGGGTGAACCAATTCCTCCTCGACACCAACGTCGTTTCCGAAGCGATCAAACCGGTCCCGGATCCCCGCGTTACCGAGTTCCTGCGCGACCGGCACGATAGTCTCTGGCTTTCCGTCATTGTCCTCTACGAGATGGAATACGGTGTCCACTTGCTCCCCCGGGGACGGCGCCGCCTCGCGGTAGCGACGCTCATCGCCGGGATCGTCACAAACTACGGGAACCGCATCCTGCCGGTGAATCGCGAGGTCGCGCTACGGGCGGCGAAGCTGTGCGCACGGGCACGTCGCGCTGGAAGGCCCGGACAGACTGCCGACGCGCTGATCGCTGCTACCGCCGCCGCCAACGACCTTGTCGTGGCGACCCGCGACACCGGCGACTTCGCCCCGTTCGACGCCGAGGTCCTGAACCTTGGACCGGAGCCGTCGGGCAATGACCAAGCGCTCGGCCAGGAGCTTGCGCCGCAGAATGCAGCGAAGTGAAGTGCTGCGGCGCAAGCTCCTGGAGCGGGGGGATGGGCCGAAACGCCGAGCCGGCGCGAGCGTTTCGGGGCGCTAACACTCGATCACGTTGACCGGCACGTGAACCACATGCGTCGCCAAGCCGCCGCGCGAAGTCTCCTTGTACTTCTCTCGCATGTCGCGGCCGGTGTCGCGCATCGTCCGGATCACCTTGTCCAGCGACACCACGTGCTCGCCGCTGCCGCGCAGCGCCAGGCGCGACGCGTTGATCGCCTTCACCGCGGCCATGGCGTTGCGCTCGATGCAGGGAATCTGCACCAGGCCGCCGATGGGGTCGCAGGTGAGGCCCAGGTTGTGCTCCATGGCGATCTCGGCCGCGTTCTCGACCTGCGCCGGCGAACCGCCGAGGACCTCGGTGAGGCCGGCCGCGGCCATCGAGCAGGCCGAGCCCACCTCGCCCTGGCAGCCGACCTCGGCGCCGCTGATCGACGCGTTCACCTTGAAGAGCAGGCCGATGGCGCCCGCGGTCAGCAGGAACCGGACCACGCCGTCCGCGCCCGCGCCGGGACAGAAGCGCGCGTAGTAGTGCAGCACCGCCGGCACGATGCCCGCCGCGCCGTTGGTCGGGGCGGTGACGACCCGCCCGCCCACGGCGTTCTCCTCGTTCACGGCCAGGGCATAGAGATTCACCCAGTCCATGATGGTCAGCGGATCACGCAACGATGCTTCGAGCTGGCCGGCCAACTGCCGGTAGAGCTGCGCGGCGCGGCGCGGTACGTGGAGCCCCGGCAGCTCGCCTCCCGTTTCACATCCGCGCCGGACGCACTGCTGCATCGCCTCCCATATCTTCAGCAGGCCCGCGCGTACCTCGGCTTCCGGACGCCACGCGCACTCGTTCCGCAGCATCGCCCCGCTGATGGCCAGACCGTGCCGGGCGCACAGGGCCAGCAGCTCCTCACCGGTGGAGAAGGGCAAGGGAACAGGGGCGTCGCGCTCAGCCAGCACCGGCCGTCCCGCCTCGTCGGCGCGTGCCACGAAACCTCCGCCAACGGAGTAGTAGACGCGCTCGTCGACAACGGCGCCCTCGGCCGTACGCGCCATGAAACGCATGCCGTTCGGATGCCCCGGCAGTCGTCCGCTCCGCTCGAAGACGAGGTCCGCGCGCGGATCGAACGGGATGGCGTGACGGCCGAGCAGGTTCAGCCGGCGCTCCTCGATGATGGCTGCGACCCGCACCGGCAGGAGATCGACGTCGACCTCCTCGGCGGTCTCCCCCTCGAGGCCGAGCATCAGCGCCCGCTGGGTGCCGTGTCCGCGGCCGGTCGCCGCCAGGGAGCCGTACAGGTGGACCCGCACCCCGTTGACGCGCTGGAGATCTCCCGATGCCTGCAGGGCCAGAGCGAACTGCCGCGCCGCCCGCATCGGACCGACCGTGTGGGAGCTCGACGGGCCGATGCCGATGGTGAAGAGATCGAAGACGCTGACCGCCATGCGAATCGCCGTACCTTCAGACCGCGCGGCGCCGGGTTTGGCCGGAACTGTCGCGGGAGGATCGCGCGCGACGAGAGCCGCCTTCGGGGCGTCGCCGGTCGACCGCCAACGTAGGGAACTGGCAGATGGTACGATCGAGAGTCAGATGAGTGCAGAGAAACCGCCCGCGAAGCGCCTTCCGATTGCCCGCGTCCTCGTGGGGGTCGTCGCCGTCATCGCCCTCGCCG
Organism: Vicinamibacterales bacterium; assembly: GCA_958296065.1. Taxonomy (GTDB): domain Bacteria; phylum Acidobacteriota; class Vicinamibacteria; order Vicinamibacterales; family UBA8438; genus WTFV01. The sequence goes on from CATQHX010000029.1 coordinate 23,603, forward strand.
CACTGGGACGGCAGTTCGGCGTCTTTCTCGAACGCTTCGTCGAGTGGGTCGAAGGGCTCGGGGCGCTCGGACCCATCGTCTTCGTTCTCGGCTACGTTGCCGCGACGGTGGCGTTCATCCCGGGTTCGGTGCTGACGCTGGCCGCGGGCGCCATCTTCGGCCTCGGGCAGGGGGTGGTCTACGTCATGATCGGCGCCACTACCGGCGCATCCGTCGCGTTCCTGCTCGCCCGCTCCGTCGCTCGCGAGGCGATCGCACAGCGGGTGGCCGGCAATCCGCGCTTCGCAGCGATCGATCGCGCGGTCGGCCGCGAGGGTTTCAAGATCGTCGTCCTGCTCCGCCTGTCGCCGGTCTTTCCGTTCAACATGCTGAACTACGGGCTGGGCCTGACGAACGTCCGCTTCGTGGACTATGTCGCGGCCTCGATCGGTATGCTGCCCGGCTCGCTCCTCTACACCTACTCCGGCTTCGTGGCGGGCGACCTCGTGCGCCTGGCCGGGAATCCCTCGCCCGAACGGGGCCCCGGTTACTACGCCGTGGTCGCACTGGGTCTGGCGGCCACGATCGCCGTGACCACCATCGTCACGCGCACGGCGCGGCGCGCCATCAGCGAGGCGACAGGCGAGACGGAAGCCGGGGCGGGCTGACGCTGTTGGCGCGAAGGGAATCCGCGCGAGAAGCCCCCGACGCTGCCGGTAGCGGCGCCAGCGCCTGACCGCAGGAAACGCCCGCGGAAGCCTACTGGAACGAGTACCTGAGGCGCAGCCCCGCCCGCCGCGGGGCGAGCACGTTGGCGAAATAGCGGCGCGACCGGAAGCCGTCGTCCGTGAGACCAATCAGATCCGGGGTCTGGCGTACGCCGGTCACCGCGTACTCGTCGAGCAGGTTCTCCGCGTAGAACGTGAGCGTCCAGGCGTCCCTGGAGATCGACGCCGAGAGGTTGTGCAGATCGTAGGCGGGCAGCGTTTCGCCCCCGGCACGCATCCCGATCCGAGTGAGGATGTCGCCGACGTAGCTGTAGCCGTACTGCACATCGAACGCCAGGTCGTTTCCTACCAGGGTTCCATAGGAGGCAAGCAGGCTCCCCTGCTGCCACGGGGCGCCTGACAGGCGATCCCCCTTGAACGCGTCGGCGCCGCCGTCGAGCAATCCCGGCGAGTCCACGCTCAGCTCCGCGCGCGTGTACGACCACGACCCGCGGATGCGCAGCGCATTCGTCAGGCTGACCGCGGAGGCCAGCTCGACCCCGCGGCTGACCGCACCGCCGCCGTTGAGCGTGATCGGCTCCGCGCTGAACGGGGTGAGACCCGCCACCTGGATGTCCGTCCAGTCGACATGGAACAGCGTGCCGCTGAAGGTGACCCGTTCGTTGTCCCACGAGCGGCGCAGGCCCACTTCGTAGTTGGTCGTCGTGTCCGGGCGGACGAGCGCCTGGTCGGCGTAGATGCAGCCCGACTGCGGCGGGTCGTTGGCAGGATCGCCATCGGTGAGCAGCGCGATCTCCTCGTCGGTGCAGACCCTGTAGTTGTTGCCGCCGCCGATGCGGTAGCCCTCGGATCGGGTGAAGTAGACGTTGGTCTCGTCGTCGAGCCGGTATGTGACGCTCCCCTTGAACAGCACCCCGCGGTCGTCGGACTCGTGGTCGGTGAAGGGCGAGTTGTACATCGGCGTGTACGGGAATTCGCTGAGACTGCCGGTCGCGACGCGATAGCCGAACCAGCGGCCGCCGCCGGTCACCCGCCACCGCTCACCGAGGTCGCGCGAGATCTCGCCGAACAAGGCGCGTTCCTCCACCCCCTGCTCGCCGAGGCTGTAGTACTCCACCGGCTCCTGTACCGGCGTACCGGACAGGATCGGCGTGAGGCCGGAGAACTCGGACAGTCCGGGCGCGTACTCGAAGCTCGTCCCGCGGCTGTCGTAGCGATTGAAGAAGGCGCCGCCGACCCAGCGCCATGGCCCGTCGCCGGTGGAGACCAGGCGCGTCTCCCAATTGAGCCGCTCCTCGCGGGAATCCTCCCTCGTGTACGCGGAAAAACTGCGGAACCGCGACGTCAGGTCGGCGACCGAGACGCCGGGATCGAGAGCCTGCGCCCGTGCCAGCGCCGGGAACGTGCCCGGCAGCAGGCCTCCTATGCCGAACGCCTGGATCAACAGGTCGGTCTGGTCGCGCTGGCCCTGGGCGGAGAAGCGGGAGTAGCCGGCGGCCGAGGTCAACTCCACCGCCCCCGGCGCCCAGCTCAGTTCGAGGCTCAGCAGCTCGTTCTTCCGGTCGTTCGGCTCCAGGTAGCGGTGCGCCGAAACGTAGCGCCCGGTGTCGAACGAACGCGTGTGGTTGACCTGCCGCGCGCCCACCCGCTGATCCTGCAGGTGGTAGGCGAAGAGCGCGGACAGATCCGGGGTCGCGTTCCACAACAGGGAGAGGCGGGCGGAGAGCGTTTCCTCCGTGTTGGCGTCCGGCTCCGAACGGAGGTTCGCCGCCACCGCCTCGGGATCGCTCAGGTCCGGCTCCGGCTCCGAGACGCCCGGCGTGCGCAGCAGGTAGTCGTAGTCGATGAACCCCGGATCGGCGAAACGATCGAGGGAGCCACGCAACGCCAGCTTTCGCTCGACGAGCGGCAGGTTGAAGGTCAGCCCGGCGTCCGAACCGGGAGCACCGCCGTGCGCCAGCGCGAACAGGTCGCCCCGAACCTCCAGCGTGCGGCGCTCGGTGTCCGGCCGGCGCGGCAGGTAACGCACCGCCCCGGACAGCGTGCCGGCGCCGTACAGCGTCCCCTGCGGCCCAAGCAGTACCTCGACGCGCTCGATGTCCTGCAGCCGGAGGTCGATCGCGAGCGGGATGTCTCCCAGGTAGGTGGCGACGCCGTTGTTGTAGTTGTTGCCGGTGAATTCCGACCCGTTCAACGAGTCCGTGTTGAGGCCGCGCACGATTACGACGTTGCTGCCCCGCGCCCCCTGGTCGACCACGGTGAGGCCGGGCGTCCAGCGCGACAGCTCCGTGAGATTGTCGACCGCGCGCCGCTCGAGGTCCGCCCCGGTCACCGCCGAGATGCTCATCGGCACCTGCTGCAGCCGCTCCTCCATGCGGGTCGCGGTGACGACCACCGCCTCGTCGAACGCGGCCAACCGCAAGGCGACGGCCGCAAGCTCCAACGAATCGTTCTCGACCTCCACGCCGTCCACCGTCGCCTGGCTGAAGCCGCTCAGGAAGACCGTCAACGTGTACACGCCGGGAAAGACATCCGCGAACGTGAACCGGCCCTCGGCATCGGACACCGCGGACCGCAAACCCGCCGGGTCGCCCGCCAGCGTGACGGTCGCCCCGGGCAGCACGGCACCGGTCGCGTCGACGACCGTGCCAGTGACCTGTCCTCCCTGGGCCGCGGCGGGCGCCGGCTCGACGATGACCAGACAGAAGAGAATCGCAGACGGAAGTGCGTATCGCAACATGGAACCCTCGTCCGAAACCGGCACCGAGACAGGTGCCCGTGCGTCCGCCGCGAACGGGCTCCGGAGTAGCCCGAAACCTGCGCTGACGGACGTATTCGTTTTATCACGTATCCACGGAACATCGGGCCGTTCAGTGGGTGGCCGCCGGATGCTGCGTTGCGCAAGCAGCACGGAATGCGACCCGGGACGGCCGCCGACAACAGGGCGTCGGCAAGCGGCTGGTGCGCTCCCAATCCGGAAGCGGCAGCCCCGGGAACCCGGAACCCGCCAGCGGGACGCTCCCGCCCGCACACCCGCAAGGTTGCGCCGGTCGGACCCGCCGACATAGAATTTGTCGGTGTCGGCGAGCCCCGGCTTGAGGGGTGGTATCGCCCACATCGGACACGGAAACACGACTCGAATCGCCCCGCACGGATTCCCCACGGAACACGCGGCGGGTCAGAGACAGCGTGACGCTGCACGAAAGGAGTCACGACGTTGGCTGACGTGACGACCACCGAGCAAGCCGCCCCGGCGGCGGACGCGCACGGGCACGAAGAGCACGCCCACGGCGACCACGGCCATCACGACCTCGGCTTCTGGCAGACCTACGTCTTCTCCGTCGATCACAAGGTGATCGGCATCCAGTACGCCGTGACCGGACTGCTCTTCCTGCTGTTCGGCTTCGTGCTGATGATGCTGATGCGCTGGCAGATCGCCTATCCGGGCGAGCCCATTCCGCTGATCGGCGAGTGGCTGGGCGACGAGCGGGCGCCCGGCGGCATCATGCTGCCGGAGTTCTACAACCAGCTCGGCGCCATGCACGGCACCATCATGGTGTTCCTCGGGGTCGTGCCGCTGGCCGTCGGCGGCTTCGGCAACTTCGTGCTGCCGCTGCAGATCGGTGCGCCGGACATGGCGTTCCCGAAGCTGAACATGGCCAGCTACTGGTCGTTCTTCGTCGGCGGCGTGGTGATGTTCGCCAGCTTCTTCGTGCCCGGCGGGGCGGCGAACTCGGGCTGGACCTCCTACGCGCCGCTGTCGGTCTTCGCCACCACCGGCCAGACGATGTGGCTCGTCGGGATGATCTTCCTGATCACGTCGTCGCTGCTCGGCTCGGTGAACTTCATCGTCACGACCATCCAGTTGCGCGCGCCGGGCCTGAGCTTCATGCGCCTGCCGTTCTTCGTCTGGGCGCAGCTCGTCACCGCGTTCCTCCTGCTGCTCGCCTTCCCGCCGCTCGAGGCGGCCGGCGTGATGCAGTTGATGGACCGCGTGGCGGGCACCAGCTTCTTCCTGCCGAGCGGCCTGGTCTACGCCGACGCGCCGTGGGAGGCGACCGGTGGCGGGAGCGTGCTGCTGTGGCAGCACCTGTTCTGGTTCCTGGCGCACCCCGAGGTCTACGTGCTGATCCTGCCGGCCCTGGGGATCGTCGGCGAGATCATCGCCAACAACACGCGCAAGCCGGTCTGGGGCTACCGCGTGCTGGTCTACTCGGTGGTGTTCCTCGGCTTCATGTCGTTCGTCGTCTGGGCGCACCACATGTTCCTGACCGGCATGGGGACGACGATGAGCTCGTTCTTCCAGACGACGACGATGATCATTTCGATTCCGTCGGTCGTCATCCTGTCGGCGCTGTTCATCACGCTCTACGGCGGGTCGATCCGCTTCACGGTACCGATGCTCTTCGCCCTGGCCTTCCTGCCGATGTTCGGCATCGGAGGGCTGACCGGGCTGCCGCTGGGGCTTTCGGCGCCCGACATTCACCTGCACGACACCTATTACGTCATCGGCCACTTCCACTACGTGGTCGCCCCGGGCACGCTGATGGCGCTGTTCGGCGGCATCTACTACTGGTTCCCGAAGGCGACCGGGCGGAAGATGAACGACTTCCTCGGCCGGGTCCATTTCTGGGGGTCGTTCATCTCGATCAACGTCGTCTTCATGCCCATGCTCATCCAGGGGCTGGCGGGCATGAACCGCCGGATGTACGACGGGGGCGAGCAGTACCTGATGAACGCGGACGTCCTGTGGCTGAACGAGGTGATCAGCATCGCGGCATGGGTGCTCGGCCTGTTCCAGTTGCCGTTCATCTACAACTTCTTCCGCAGCATCAAGCACGGCGAAAAGGTAGACGGCAACCCGTGGCAGGCCACGACCATCGAGTGGCAGGCGCCGTCGCCGCCGCCGCACGGCAACTTCTCGGCCCCGCCGGTGGCCCACCGGGGGCCGTACGAGTACAGCGTGCCGGGCGCGGCCCGCGACTTCCTGATGCAGGGTGAACCCGATACGGCGGCCGAGCCGGCCAAGGTGTAGCGAACGTCATGGACATTCCGTACATCGTCGAAGAACGGGCCGATACCGGGCTCAACAACGTCAAGCTCGGCATCTGGCTCTTCCTGGCGTCCGAGGTCATGCTCTTCGGCGCGCTCTTCTCCTCCTACGTGCTGCTGCGCCTGATGGCGGTCGAGTGGCCGTTCGGGGTGGACGTGCTGAACGTCCCGCTCGGCACGTTCAACACCGCCGTGCTGATCGGGTCGAGCGTCACGATGGTCATGGCCTACGCGTCGCTCAAGATGGACGACTTCGGCCGCTTCAGGATGTGGCTGGCCGCGACGATCGGCCTGTCGCTGCTCTTCATGGTCGTCAAGGGGTTCGAGTACAACCACGAGTTCGACATCGGCAACTTCCCGTGGACGAGCACCTACCTGGCGATCTACTTCACGATGACCGGCCTGCACGCGCTGCACATCATCGGCGGCGTCGTCGTGAACACGTATCTGCTCTTCCCGGGCTCGAAGATGTGGACGACGAACAAGGCACAGTTCACCAACCGGGTAGAGGCGGCCGGCCTCTACTGGCACTTCGTCGACCTGGTGTGGATCTTCCTGTTCCCGGTGCTCTACCTGCTGTAGGGCGGCAGGCGCCGAACGCATGACATCGGAGACGAGAGCATCATGAGCGAAGACGTTCAGGCACACATCAAGACGTACATGAAGGTCGGCGGCGCGCTGGCGGTGTTGACCGCGCTGACCGTGATCGTGTCGTACATCGACTTCTGGGGCGTGCCGTTCGCGGTGTTCGTGGCCCTCGTCATCGCGGCGACCAAGGGCTCGCTGGTGGTCAGCTTCTTCATGCACCTCATCGAGGAGAAGAAGATGATCCTGGCGACGCTCGTACTCACGGTCTTCTTCTTCATCGTGCTGATCTTCCTGCCGCTGCTCGGGCACGCGGACCGGCACGGCGAGTACTACACCCTCCCGAACGCCAACGCGCCCACCGCCGCACCGGCCGCCGGGCATTAGCCGAGTCGCGAGAGAACAGCGCATGTCGCTCCGGGCCATTCACATCGTGTTCATCGCAGCGTCGATCCTGCTGGCGGCGTTCACGACGTTCTGGGGTGTGGCGATGTTCATGACCGAGCGGGGGAGCGTCGGGCACCTGGCGTTCGCCGGCGGGTCGCTGTGCGCGGTCGTCGGGATGGCGCTCTACGCGGTGAAGTTCGTCCGGAAGACCCGCGAGATCGGAATGCACTGATCGCGATGCGGGTCGACGAGCAGGGAGCAGGCTGATGACACGAACCGGTACCCGGGCCACGCGCGTGATTACAATTGCGGCGCTGGTGTTCGTCCTCGCGCCCGCCGTCGCGTGGGCGTGCCCGATCTGTTTCGGAGCCGACCCCGACTCCGCCACCGGCCGCAGCGTGAACTGGGCGGTCCTGACGCTGCTCGGGGTCACCGGTGGAGTGCTGAGCGGCTTCGTCGGCTTCTTCTTTCATCTGTTGAAGCGTTCCCGGCAGGTCCTGGGGAACGATGCGGCGTTCGAGGCCGCCGTGCGGCGCGGTCAGCCCGGAGGGGAATCGTAGATGGGTGAACTACTTGGATTGCCGATCCAGGCGTCGGAGCACGCCCCCGAGATCGACGAGATGATCATTCTGATCCACTGGCTGATGGCGGTGCTGTTCGTCGGCTGGGGGACCTTCTACGTTTATACCCTGATTCGATTCCGGGCGAGCGCCAATCCGAAGGCGAACTACACCGGCGTCACCAGCCACACGTCGAGCTACCTGGAGATCGGCGTGGCGGTGATCGAGGCGGTGCTGCTGATCGGCTTCGCCGTCCCCGCGTGGGCGCACCGGGTGAACGACATCCCCCCGGAGGAAGAGGCGACCGTCGTCAACGTAATCGGCAAGCAGTTCGAGTGGATCTCGCACTACCCGGGCGCGGACGGCCGGTTCGGCCGGCGCGACATCAGCCTGATCACGCCGACCAACAACATCGGGCTCGACCGCAGCGACCCGGCCGGCGCCGACGACATCGTGTCGATCAACCAGTTGAACCTGCCACTCAACAAGCCGGTCATCGTCTACCTGTCGTCGCAGGACGTCATCCACAGCTTCGGCATCGCCGAGATGCGCGTGAAGCAGGACGCGGTGCCGGGCCTGCAGATCCCGGTCTGGTGGGTACCCAACGTCCTCGGCCAGTTCGAGGTCAACTGCTCGCAGCTCTGCGGCCTCGGCCACTACCGGATGCGCGGCTTCGTGACGATCATGGAGCAGGACGAGTACGACGCCTGGCTCGACGAAGAGGCGTCGTTCCTTACGGGCAACTAACCCGACAATCGTCGCCCGCGGCTCCGATTGCCGCCCAACCGAGCCTGCCTGGAGGGTGTGCGCCGTTCCAAGGCGCGGACCTTTCACGGGCCTGCGCGTTCAGGATGTCTCTCGGCAGACGGACCACGTCGTCCTTGCGCGCAGAGTCCGGAAACAGCCGTTCATGGATCCGGACGGCCGCGCCTCCGACGACGTACACGCTGGCCCGCACTCCAGCCCTCGGCAGCCAGCGGCATCATCGGTCGTCGGCGGCAATCGCCTCCCGGAGCTCGGCGACGATCTCCTCCATTCGGTCGCCCGCCTCGGCCACGTCCTGCAAGGCAATTCTCGCCGCCGCGTCGATGCGCTGCTGGAACGGACCAATCGGCAGCGCCCGCCTCGCCGCCTCGATCATCATCCGGAGCGTCTCGAGGCGAAGCTGCTGGTAGCGCTGGTGCTCCGGGGTGCTCAGCTCCAGCGGCAGGGCGGGTGACTGCTCAACCGGAGATTCCGGAACCGGATCCATACCGGACGGTGCCCCGCCCACGGATGGCTCGCCGGTCGGCGGGACGTCGACGGGCGAATCGGCGGCCTCGGGTACCGCAACCTGCGACGCGGCATCGTCTGCCCCGACGGCCGGGGCGTCGGCTCGGCTGCAAGCAACACCCCCGGCACCGGCCGCTGCTGTCACAACGACCAACCCCGCCAGCATCACGCGGCGCGCCCCATGCCACACGAGCGCCACGCTGCGAAGCGCGGTCCGCGCCGGAGCGTCCTGCACGACCCGCGCCCTTGCTGCTTCCATCCGCCTCGGACTACTGCCCCGCCGCGGCCAGCTCCTCGCGGACGATCTCGACGAACGTCGCGTAGGGCGCCGCACCCAGCACCGCCCGTCCGTTCAGGAACAGCGTCGGCGTCGACGAGACGCCGTAGCTCATTCCGATGCGCATGTCGCGATCCACGGTCGCAGCGTGCCGGCCGCTGTCGAGACACGCGTTGAACGCGTCCGGATCGAGCCCGAGATCCGCCGCGTAGCCCTTCAGCTCGTCCACGCCAAGCTGCCCCTGGCTGGCGAACATCGTATCGTGCAGCTCCCAGAAGCGGCCCTGTTCGTGCGCGCAGTTGCCCGCCTCGGCCGCCTTGAACGCGTCGGGATGGCTCGGCAGCGGATAGTCCTTGTAGACGAACCGGATCTGGCCCTCGAACTGCTCCATCAGCCGCTCGACGGTCTCGGTGGCCCGCCTGCAGTACGGACAGTCGAAGTCGGAGAACTCGATGAGCTCGACCGGCGCGGTATCCGGCCCGCGCGCCGGATCCTCGGCCAGCACCTCGACGCCGTGCCGCGGGGGCTCCAGCGTCACCGACACGTCGTCGGCCATCGCCCGCAGCTCGTTCATGTAGGAGTGCAGCGCCTGGAGCGGTCGCTGCTGGTCGAGTACGGCGCGGATCTCGGGACGCATCTGATCCAATGTCCGCCCCGGAAAGCGATCCCTGTTCCGCTCGTAGATCAGATCGATCTCCGCGTCGGTAACTTCGATCATCCGCTCCGGCAGCTCGGTCTCCAGAAGCTCGTCCCGGGTCAGGCCACGCGCCGCCGCCGCGCGTTCGACGAGACGCTCGCCGACGACGATGTCGAGCGCCCGCCGCCGCGCGTCGTACAGATCCTGGAGCATCCGCAGCCGCGACGAAGCGTCGTTGCGTCGCCACGCGTCCTCGAGCTCCGCAAAGGTCACCGCGGCATCGCCGATACGGGCCACCACGGTATCGTTCTGCTGCTGCGCACCCGCCGGCACCGGTGCCAGGGACAGGCCGAGAACCGCCGTCGCCAATAGCCAAGTGGTTCTTGAAAGCATAGGGAGTGCACTGTACCACCGTTTCCCGCGCAGACCGCGCCGGCCGGGCCTATAATCCCGCCGCGATGCCTTCTCATCGGATCCGGGCGCGCCCACCCCGCGGCCGAGTCGTCGACCCCGATGTCCGGACGGATGCGGAGACGGTTTCGGCGGTCCTGGAGGACGCGGCGCACTATCCCGGCGGCCACGCGGCCGGGGTGGCACGGCCTGCCACCGAGGCCGACGTCGCCGCCCTTGTCGAGACGGCATCGCGGGTGCTGCCCATCGGCGCACAGTCGTCGTTGACCGGCGGGGCAACGCCGATGGGCGACGTGGTCCTCGATCTGCAGCGGTTCGACCGCATCGCCTCCATCCGGGACCGCGAGGTGGTGACCCAACCGGGCGTCCCTGTAGGCGTGCTGCAGGCAGCCTTGGCGCGGGACGGCCGATTCTACCCGCCGGCGCCAACTTTCGAGGGTGCCTGCGTCGGCGGCGTCGTCGCCACCAACGCCGCGGGAGCGGCCACGTTCAAGTACGGGACGACGCGCGATTGGGTACGGCGGCTGACGGTGGTCCTGGCGGGGGGGGAGGTCCTCGATCTGGCCCGGGGGGAAACGACGGCCCATCCCGACGGCCATTTCGAGATCGTCACAAGCGAAGCAGCGATTCGTGTGCCGGTGCCCACGTACCGCATGCCGGACGTGCCGAAGTGCTCGGCCGGCTACTTCGCCGCGCCCGGCATGGATCTCATCGACTTGTTCATCGGCTCGGAGGGCACGCTGGGTATCGTCACCGAGGTGACGTTCGCTGTCGTGGGGCCCGCGCCGCGGGTGGCGATGGTCTGGATTCCGCTTCCGAGCGAACGGGCCGCGACCGAAGTCACGGGAACCCTCAGGGCCGCCGCCCATGACGCTCGGCGCCACGGGACGGCACGCGGCGTGGACGTGGCCGCTGTCGAACATCTCGACGCGCGCAGCCTGGCCATCGTGCGGGAGGACGGCGCGGCGCGGCGGCACCAGGTGACGACGCCGAACGACGCGCGCGCGGCCCTGCTGGCACAGGTCGAGTTGCCGGCCAATGCCGTTTCGTCTCCCGAGGCGGCCTACCGCGAGATCGGAAACGCCCTCGCCGACGATGCGCCCGACACGCCGCTCGTACGGCTGTGCCGGCTGCTCGCCAACGCCGGGGTGCTGGATAGGGCCGAGATCGCGCTTCCCGGCGACCGGCGGCAGGCGCACCTGACCGCGGTGCGCGAGGCCGTGCCCGAGGGCGTCAACCGCCGGGTCGGCGAGGTGAAGCGCCGGCAGCAGGCCGCTATCGAGAAGACTGCCGCCGATATGATCGTGCCGTTCGAGCGCTTCGACGAGAGCCTCGCGCTCTTTCGTCGCGCGTTCGATTCGCGCGACCTCGACTATGCCATCTGGGGCCACATCTCGGACGGCAACGTCCACCCGAACGTGATCCCGGCTACGATGGAGGATGTAGTCCGCGGCAAGCAGGCCATCCTCGAGTGCGGACGCGAGATCGTCCGGCTCGGGGGCTGCCCCCTCGCGGAGCACGGGGTAGGGCGCAATCCCGTGAAGCAGGCCCTGCTGCGCCAATTGTACGGCCCGCAGGGGGTCGCCGAGATGCGTGCCGTGAAGGCCGCCCTCGATCCGCACGGGAAGCTGGCGCCCGGCGTTCTCTTCCCGGTGGAAGAGAGCTGATCGAGACCCGGAGTGATCCGATGGGCTGGTTTTTCGTCAACTGGCTGACCACGGCGGTCGCCCTTGGTGCCGTCGCCTGGATCCTGCCCGGCGTGACGATCGTGTCACTGCCGGCTCTCGCCGTGGCGGCGATCGTGTTGGGCATCGTCAACGCGATCGTCAAGCCGGTGCTCGTTCTCCTGACGCTGCCGCTGACGGTCATGACGCTCGGTATCTTCTATCTCATCGTCAACGGGATGGCCTTCGCGCTGGCCGCGTGGATCGTCCCCGGCTTCGAGGTCCGGTCGCTGGGGTGGGCGATGCTCGGGGCGGCGCTGGTCGGGCTGGTGTCGATGTGCATCGGCGCCTTCCGCCAGCCGACCCATCGACGGCGGATCGACGTCATCGACGTGACGGCGCGCCGGGAATGACCGGCCGGAGCGATCAGAGCTCGACGCGCCGCAGGCGCAGCGCGTTTCCGACCACCGACAGCGAGCTCAAGGTCATCGCGGCGCTCGCCCAGATGGGACTGATCAACAGGCCGATAACAGGATAGAGCAGGCCGGCCGCGACCGGCACCCCGACGGCGTTGTAGACGAACGCCAGGACCAGGTTCTGCCGGATGTTGCGCATCGTGGAGCGGCTGAGCCGGCGGGCCCGTGCGATCGCCCGCAGGTCGCCCCGGACGAGGGTGATGCCGGCGCTCTCCATCGCGACGTCCGTACCCGTCCCCATCGCGATGCCGACCGCCGCCTCGGCCAGGGCGGGCGCGTCGTTGATGCCGTCCCCGGCCATCGCCACGGTCCGTCCGCGCGCCTGCTCGTCCGCCACGAGGCGGCGCTTGTCGGCCGGCAGCACCCCGGCCACGATGTCCGCGGCATCGATGCCGACCTGGGCTGCGACCGCTTCAGCCGTCGCACGGCTGTCACCTGTCGCCATCACGATGCGGAGGCCTTCGCGGCGGAGCAGTGCGAGTGCCTCCCGTGTCGAAGCCTTGATGGGATCGACGACGCCGATGAGGCCGGCAGGCGCTCCATCCACCGCGACAAGCACCACCGTCTCTCCGCGCCCGCGCGCCTCTTCCGCAACCTGCGCCAGGGCGCCCGAGTCGATCCCGTGCGCATCCAGAAACGTGACGGTTCCGACGACGACCCGCCGCCCGTCGACGCACCCGGTCACTCCGCGGCCCGTCTCGGACGCGAAGTCGTCGGCGACCACTTGCGGCAAGCCGCGCTCGTCCGCCTCCGCGATGATCGCCGCGGCGAGAGGGTGCTCGCTCGCCCTTTCCACGGCGGCGGCCAGCCGCAGGAGCTCCCCCTCGTCGAGCCCGGTTCCGGGAGCGGCCGTCACGGCACGAACGCGCGGCTTTCCTTCGGTCAGCGTGCCGGTCTTGTCCACGATGAGGGTATCGACCCGTTCCAGGGCCTCCAGCGCCGCCGCATCGCGGATGAGCACGCCTGCCGTCGCGCCGCGCCCCGTGCCGACCATGATCGCCATCGGCGTCGCCAGGCCGAGCGCGCAGGGGCAGGCGATGATGAGCACCGCCACCGCGCTCACCAAGGCCAGCGCGAGGCGTGGTTCGGGCCCCCAGAGCGCCCACCCGGCGAACGCGGCGACCGCAACGGTGACGACCGCCGGCACGAAATAGGCGGCCAGACGGTCCGCCACCCGCTGTATCGGCGCGCGGCTGCGCTGCGCCTCGCTCACCATCCGCACGATCTGCGCGAGCAAAGTCTCGGCGCCGACCCGCTCGGCACGCATCGTCAAGCTGCCCGTGCCGTTCATCGTCGCCCCGATCACCGCGGCGCCCGGACCCTTCTCGACCGGGATCGGCTCGCCGCTCACCATCGACTCGTCGACCGCGCTGCGCCCTCCGACGACGACCCCGTCCACCGGCACGCGCTCGCCCGGACGCACCCGCAGGAGGTCGCCAACGCGCACCTCGGCGAGCGGTACGTCTCGGTCCGGCGAGTCGGGGCCGGACGCGTCCCTCGATCCCGCCTCGTCCTCCGCGGCGTCGCTGCCAAGCCGATGCGCCACCGCGGGTGCAAGCCCGAGCAGCGACCGAAGCGCGGCGCCCGTTCGATGCCGCGCTCGCAGCTCCAGCACCTGCCCGAGCAGTACCAGAACGATGATCACGACCGCGGTGTCGAAGTACGGCTCGACGCCGCCCTCCATCCGGAAGCCGGCCGGAAAGCTGCCCGGGACCAGCGTCGCCGCCACGCTGTAGACGAACGCCGCCCCGACGCCGAGCGCGATCAACGTGAACATGTTCGGGCTGCGATTGACGATCGACGCCCACCCGCGCTCGAAGAAGGGCCGCCCCGCCCACAGCACCACCGGTACGGCACACGCGAGCTGGATCCAGTTCGAGACGGTCCGGGTCAGCGGCAACGCAGTTGGCCCGGCCACCATCTCCGTCATCGCGAGCCCGAACACCGGCAACCCGACCGCCGCGGCGATGCGGAACCGACGCGTCATGTCGACCAGCTCCGGGTTCGGCGCCTCCTCCCGCGTCACCGCCCGCGGCTCGAGGGCCATCCCGCACGCCGGACAGGCCCCAGGCTCGGCCCGCACGACCTCCGGGTGCATCGGGCAGGTGTACTCGACCGTGGCCGGCGCCGCCGCGACGAACTCCGGCTCGAGTGCCATGCCGCAACTCGGGCAGGGGACCGGCTCGGTCTCCCTTACCTCGGAGCACATCGGGCAGACGTACACGGTGGCTGACGACCCCGCCGTCCCGGCCGGGCGTACGGGCTCACCCGTTGCTTCACCGTGATGGTGACCAGCGTGACCGCCGCCTCCCATGCGCGAGTCACCGGCCGCGTGGCGGTGCGCCGCCCCTCCATCGTGAGGCGCGTGCCGGTCGCCGGCGCCGTTGCCGGTGGACTCCGCCCGCGCGCGCAGGAATGCCTCGGGATCGGTCCTGAACGCCGCCTGGCATCCGCCGCAGCAGAACAGGTAGGTCGTGCCGGCGTAGTCGTGCGTGAACCGGGCCTTGTCCGGGTTCACGGTCATGCCGCAGACCGGATCGCGTGTTTCGACCGTCATGGCCACTCCTACCCGGAGGAACAGGACTGCATGAGACTCGATGATAGCCGCAGGAACGACAGGGGTCGGTCACCCCCCGCGTCCCTGGCAGAGGTGTACATCAGTTCCTGCGGCGGCCGGGAACGAGCCCTACAACTCCCGCAACGCCGTCGCCACCGGCAGCCTTGCCGCCCGGATGGCGGGGAAGAGCCCCCCGAGGAAGCCCATGACGACCGCCCAGACGATGCCCTGGACGAGCAGCGCCGGGGTCACCGCGAAGGCGAACGCCACCTGGCTGAAGGTCTGCCAGTTGATGGTGGCGGTCTGGTAGCCGTTAAAGCCGACGTAGGCGAGCAGTCCCCCGATGATGCCGCCGGTCACGCATAGCGCCACCGACTCGACCATCACGGAGATGACCACCGGCAGGCCGCCGAAACCGAGGGCTCGCAGCGTCGCGATCTCGCGCGTCCGCGCCGCGACGGCAGTGTACATCGTGTTGATGCCCCCGAAGACCGCGCCGATGCCCATCAGGAGCGCGATCACCGTGCCGATGCCGGTGATGATGCCGGTGATGGCCTCGGACTGTCCCGAATAGTAGTCGTCCTCGCGCTCGACCATCACGTCCAGCCGCGGGTCGGTCGTCAGCGCGTCCTTGAACGCGTCGAAGTCGCCGGCCGAGTCGAGCTTCGCGTAAACCGACTGGAACGTGTCGCCGCGCCGGTAGGCCGGCTGCAGCACGCGGGCGTCGCACCAGATCTCCGACTCGGCGATGGTGCCGTCGGCCTCGAAGATGCCGACCACCTCCCACGTGCTCTCGCCCCAGCGCTGCGTCGAGCCGAGGTCGATGCCCGCGAACTGGTTCGCCGCGCTGCGGCCGACGATGATCTCGTTGGTGCCGGGGCGGAAGATGCGCCCGTCGACGATGCGAATCTCGTCGCGGACGCGGAACGCGGCCGGCTCCACCCCGCGCAGGGGCACGTTGGCCGGCGAACCGGTGCTGCGCTTGGGCACGTCCACTACGACGAACAGCTCCGCCGAGGCGACCACCCCTCCGTCCCCCCGCTGCACCCCCGGCGCGTCCTTGACGATGCGCGTGGTGGCGAGCGTGATGCCGCTGCTCAGCTCGCTGTCGCTCCCGCCCCGCATGACGATCGCCGTGTCGGGCGAGCCGGCGCCGGTGAGCGCGGCCCGGAACCCCTCGGCGATGGAGAGCACCGCCACGAAGACGATGACCACCCCGGTCACGCCGATGACGGCGACGACCGACGAGCCGGCCCGCTGGGGCAGCGTGCGCAGCGTCAGCACGGTGACCGTGAACACCTGGGAGAAGAACCGCATCGTTACACCTTCCGCAGCGCGTCGACGATCCGCAGCCGCGTCGCCAGCAGCGCCGGCACCGCACCGGCCGCAAACCCCAACAGGACGACGAGCACGCCGCCGACGACGAGATCGCGCGTCGGGATCAGGAACACCGCCAGGAAGCCGCCGGTCGGGTCGCCCAGACCGATCAGCAGCCAGCCCACGCCGAGTCCGACCGCCCCGCCGGCGACGGCCAGGACCAGGGACTCGATCAGCACCAGCGCCAGCACGCGCCGGTCCGTGAAGCCGAGCGTCTTCAGCACCGCGAGCTCGCTGGTCCGCTCGCGGATCGACTGCGCCATCGTGTTCGCGGTAATCACCAGAATCGTGAAGAAGACCGCGCCCAGGATCGCGGTCACGATGGCGCCGATGTTGCCGATCTGGTCGGCGAAGCCCTGCAGGAACGCCTGCTCGGTCGATGTCCTCGTTTCGGCCGGCGAGTTGGCGAAACGGGTGTCGATCGCCGCGGCCACGTCCGCCGACCGCGCCGGATCGTCGATGCGGATGACGTACTGGCCGATGAAACGCGCGCCCTGGTCGTTCGCTTCCATCAGGTACTCGTGGTGGAAGAGGAGCGTGGACGTGTCGTAGCCCTCGACGCCCGCCTCGTAGATGCCGTCGATGGTGAACTCCCAGGTCGGACCGCTGCGAGTCCGGAAGATCGTCCCCTCGATCGGGATTCGGTCGCCCACCTCCCAGCCGAACCGGTCTGCCGTCACCCGCCCGACGATGGCGCCGGTGCGGTTGCGCAGCCAGGCTTCGCGCTCCGCGTCGCTCAGCACGATCTCGGGGTAGAGGCGCAGGTAGCTCTCCGGATCGACCGCGAACTGTGCGAAGAAGTTCCGCGGATCCTGGTATATGCCGCCGAACCACGACATGTGGCTGATGTCCGCCACCCCGTCGACGGCGGCGATGCGTCCCAGGTAGCTCTCCGGCAGCGGCTGGATGAGCGACACCTTGTGGATGACCAGCATGCGGTCCGCGCCAGCGACCGAGACGCCGGTGCCGAACGCCAGCCGGATGGCGGCCAGGTACGCGAACAGCACGAACGCCACCATGATCGAAAGCACCGTGAAGAGCGTCCGCGCCTTGCGGCGGAACAGGTTCTTCCAGACGAGCGGCAGGAACTTCATGACTCCGGCTCCGTGGCGAGCACGCCCTTGTTCAGGTGCAGCGTCCGCCGCGCGCGGGCCGCGGCGTGCGCATCGTGCGTCACCATGACGATGGTCTTGCCGTGCTCGGCGTTGAGCGCCTGCAGAAGGTCGAGGATCTCGTCGCCCGACCTCCGGTCGAGGTCGCCCGTCGGCTCGTCGCACAACAGCAGCGTCGGGTCGGTCACGATGGCGCGCGCGATGCCGACCCGCTGCTCCTGGCCGCCGGACAACTGGCGCGGGTAGTGCTTCGCGCGATCCGAGAGCCCGACCACCTCCAGCGCCGTGGCAACGTGCCGGCGCCGCTCGCCCCGCGAGAGCGACGTCAACAGGAGCGGCAGCTCGACGTTCTTCTCCGCCGTGAGGACCGGCAGCAGGTTGTAGAACTGGAACACGAACCCGACGTGCCGCGCCCGCCAGCCCGCCAGCCGGCCGCCCGCCATGCGGTCGATCCGGTCGCCCCCGACGACCACCTCGCCCTCGCTCGGAGTGTCGAGGCCCCCGAGCAGATTCAGCAGGGTGGTCTTGCCCGAGCCGGACGGTCCCATCAGGGCCAGGAAGTCTCCCGCCGGCAGGTCGAGGGTGACGCCCTGCAGCACGTCGATCCGCTCCGACCCGCGCCGGAAGACCTTGTGGAGGTTGCGGACCTGCACCAACGCTCCGTTCTCACTCATCGCCTGCGCCTCCGTGTCCCCCGCCGCACCGCGGCCGCGTCGTTCCCGCTCGCCGACATCGCCGGTCTCGTTCGGAGCGGCCCGCCGGTACAGGTTCTACGCACCGAGGCGCCGGCGATTACGGCTCTGCCGCCGGGCGCCCGGATCGCCCGTCAGTCGGACACCACCCGGTCGCCGTCGGCGAGCTCCACCGGCCCCTCGACCACGACGCGCTCCCCGACGGAGACCCCCGCCAGCACCTCCACATCGCCGCCGTCCTCCAGGCCCGTGGCGACGGCGCGTCGCTCGACGACTTCCCCGCGGGCCACGAACACCACCTGCGAGCCGCCGTCGTTCCGCAGCGCCTCCGCGGGAATCCACAACCGCGGCGCGGCCTCGGCGATGATCTCCTCGGCCGGCGGGCCCGCCTCGAGAAATGCCACGTTCACCCCCATGTCGGGCAGGATCCGCGGGTCGCCCAGCTCCTCGAACGCGATTCGCACCAGCACCGTTGCCCGCTGCCGGTCGGCGGCGGGAATGGTAGTGATGACGCTGGCCGGGATTTCCCAGTCCGGATAGGCGTCGAGGGTGGCCACCACGCGCTGAGCGGGAGAGACGCGGTTGATGTAGCTCTCGTTGACGTCGACCTCGATCTCGAGCGACGACATGTCGACGATGGTGCATACGCCGGTTCGCGTGAATCCTCCGCCCGCGCTGACCGGCGAGATCATCTCGCCCGGCTGGGCATCCTTCGAGATGGCGACGCCACTGAACGGGGCGCGGATCACGGTGTCCTCCAGGGCCGTCCGGCGCACGTCGATCTCGCGCTCGGCAACGACGACCTGCTCGCGCTGATTGGCAATCCGCGCCGCGAGCGAGTCGGCTTCCGCCTGCGCCGCATCCAGGTCGGCCTGCCCGATCAGGCGCTGCTCCAACAACCGGCGCTGGCGCTCGAGGTCGAGCTGCGCCTCCGCGTAGCGCACCTCGAGCTCGGCCAGCGCGCCCCGCTGGGCGCCGAGCTGCGCCTCGGCGAGCGCCAGGTACGAGCGTTCCGTGGTGTCGTCGAGCCGGGCCAGAACCTGTCCTTCGGTGACCGCCATCCCCTCTTCGACCAGCACTTCGACGATACGGCCCGTGACCTTGGAGGAGACGGTCGACTGCAGGCGCGCCGTCACGTAGCCGGAGGCGTTCAGAACCGTCGGCTGCCCGTCGGCAGGCACCGTCTGCCGCACCGCGACCGTCCGCACGACGGGAATCCGGGCATCCTCCCACCAGCGCCAACCCGCGACACCGGCGGCACCGGCAGCCCCGAGGATCACCGCCGACCACACGAACCGGGCGATCCGGGACCGTCCGTCGCGCGACCGGTCGATCTTCAGTTCGTCAAGTGACGCTGCCATGATAATGGTGCCGCGGGGGACATCCCTCTGATGATACGCGCGGGGAACGACGCCGATGACGAGCCGCGGTCGCCGAAACCGCTCCCGGTCCATCCGACGCG
The DNA here is from genome assembly GCA_958296065.1 of Vicinamibacterales bacterium. Lineage (GTDB taxonomy): Bacteria > Acidobacteriota > Vicinamibacteria > Vicinamibacterales > UBA8438 > WTFV01. Next base: position 42,831 of record CATQHX010000029.1, read on the forward strand.
AGGCGAGGCTCCCGGGTTCCTTGCAGGCTGTCGGCCCGGGGTCCGGCCGCGGTTTCCGTGATGTTCCCGGGCCGGCCGTGCACGTTTCCGTGGTCTGTTGTAAATTACCGTGCCAGTCCGGTTCCCGTTCATCTGCGCCGAATCTGCTCGGTTTCGACGAGAAAGTCTAGACAACGGAGACTGGGTAGGGTAGATCATCGTTAGCTCCCTCCGACTCCCATGTCGAGGAAATACCGCCAGCAAGGGTATCAGGACGACGAGCGCCAGCGCCCGGAGCGCTCCGGCGACCGCAAGCCGAAGGGCGACGGCCGACCGCGGCGCGGGTATGGTCCGCGCGAACCGCGCATCGTCAACATGCCCGCCTTTCGCGAGGTGCTGAAGTGCTCGCGCTGCGGCGCGTCGCTCGCATCGTCCTCGATTCGCTTCGACAGCCAGTGCGCCAAGTGCGCGGCCGACCTGCACAGTTGCGCGCAGTGCACGTGGTTCGACACCAGCCGCACGCTGGAGTGCGCCAAGCCGATCCCGAAGCGCGTCTCTCCCAAGGACGCCCGCAATAGCTGCACCTTCTTCGAGGCGCGGGTGACGGTAGAGCGCGAGACCCATTCGAGCGCGCCGGCGTCTCCCGCGGCCGCTCCGGCGCGAACCCAACCGTCGAGCCCCGCCGCGGCCAGCGCGCGGCAGGCGTTCGACGACCTGTTCAAGTAGCACCTGACCGATGTATCCCCACGACGCGGCCACGGACCTCCAGCGGCGTCTCGCGGCGTTGTCGTCGCCGGTGAAGCTGGTCTTCTTCACGCAGACCTTCGGGTGCGACACCTGCCTGCCGGCCCGGCAGGCGGCCGACCGGATCGCCGCGCTGTCGGAGCGGGTCACGGTCGAGGAGCACAACCTGGTCCTCGATCGCGACGAGGTCGGGGAGTACGGCGTCGAGTGGGCCCCGGCGCTGGCGGTGGTCGGCGCGAAGGACGCGGGGATGCGCTACTACGGCGTCCCGGAAGGCTACGAAATCGAGTCGTTGGTGGAAGCCATCGAGATCGCCGGCGGTGGCGGGCCGACCCTGAGCGACGACAGTCTCGACGCTCTCGACACGCTCGAGCGAAACGTGCACCTGCGCGTGTTCGTCACCCCCACGTGACGGTTCTGCCCCCAGGCGGTCAGCCTGGCCTGGCGTCTTGCCGCGGCGAGCCCGCACGTGACGGCGTCCGTGATCGAGGCGACGTCGTTTCCCGATCTGGCCCAGCGGTACCGGGTTACCGGCGTACCGAAGACCGTCGTCGACGACCGCGTCGAGATCATGGGTGCGCCAGCGGAGGACGAGTTCGTCGCACAGGTCCTGCAGGCCGGCACATGATCGGGCGCCGCGTCCGCCGAACGGTCACGCCGCGGCCGGACTCGACGCTGTGGCCGGCGGTCATCGTTGCCGCTTTCTGTCTCTGCATCTCGACTTTGGCCGGACAGGCGCCGCCGTCCGTCGAGTACCGCCTGTCGTTCCCGGCGCCCCAACACCGCTGGCTCGCGGTCGACGTACGGTTCGACGGCGTGGGCGAGGCTCCGCTCCACGTACGGATGAGCAGCGCCTCGCCCGGCCGGTACGCGCGGCACGAGTTCGCCAAGAACCTGATCGAGATCAGCTTCACCGGCTCGGACGATGCCGCGGTCGAGGTCGTCAGGCGCGGGCCGGCTCATTGGGAGGTGGCGGGCCACGGCGGCGAGGTCCGCGCCCGCTACCGGCTGTTCGGAGACCGGACCGACGGCACCTACCTGGCCGTCGATGCCACGCACGCCCACATGAACGCGCCGGCCACGCTGCTGTGGGCCGAGGGGCTGGAAGAACGAGCGGCTCGGGTGACGCTGACCCCGCCTGACGGCGAGGCCTGGAGCGTAGCCACCCAGCTTTTCCCTACCGGCGACCCGCTGACCTATACGGCCCCCAACCTCGCCTACCTGCTCGACAGCCCGATCGAGTTCAGCGACTTCACGCTCCGCACGTTCACCGTCCCGGACCCGGCGGACCCGGCGCATCGGCCCACGTTCCGCGTCGCGGTCCACCACGCCGGCGGCGAGGCCGGGCTCGCGGAGTACGTGGCTGCGGTCGAGTCGGTTGTCCGCGAGACGGTCCCGATCTTCGGCGAGTTCCCCAGGTTCGAGACCGGCACCTACACGTTCATCGCGGACTACCTGCCGGCAGCGAGCGGCGACGCGATGGAGCACCGCAACAGCACCGTCCTGACCGCGCCCGCCGGTCTCGACGGCGCCGGCAGCCGGACCCGATTGCTCGGATCGGTGTCCCACGAGTTCGTGCACGCCTGGAACGTCGAGAGGATTCGTCCCCATTCGCTCGAGCCCTTCGACTTCACGGCAGCCAACGTCTCCGGCGATCTATGGCTCGCCGAGGGATTCACCAACTACTACGGGGCGCTGATTCTGCAGCGAGCCGGCCTGGTCGGTGCGGGTGCGACGCTGGCACGGTTCGAACGCGTGATCGACACCGTGGTCAACGGCGCCGGCCGACAGTTCCGCTCCGTCGTCGAGATGAGCCGCATGGCGCCGTTCACGGATGCAGCGACCGCCATCGACCCGACCAACTTCGAGAACACGTTCATCTCCTACTACGTCTGGGGCGAAGCGATCGCCCTCGGCCTAGACCTCGCCTTGCGCGAGCGGACGGGCGGCCGCGTCACGCTCGACGACTACATGCAGGCGTTGTGGGAACGGTTCGGCCGTACCGGCGCCGGCGTGCCGGGCGTGGTGACGACGCCCTACACGCCCGCCGACGCCGAGGCGGTGCTGGGGCGCGCCGCGGGGGATCCGGCGTTCGCCCGCGAGTTCTTCGCCCGCTACATCGACGGCCGGGAGGTCGTCGACTACGTTCGGCTCCTGGAGCAAGCCGGAATCGTCATGCGGGCGGTCGCGCCCGGGCGCGCCGCGCTCGGCGCGCTGCCGCTCGGGGGCGGCATGCGGGTAGCCCGTTCGACCGGCTACGGCTCGCCGCTCCACGCCGCCGGGATAGACCGCGACGACGTGATCACCTCGTTCGACGGGCGCCGCGTGACATCGGGGTCGGACCTCCGCCGCCTCGCCGGCTCGAAGCGCCCCGGCGACCGGGTCAGGCTCGGCTTCCGCCGCCTGGGCCGGGACCTGGAAACGACCGTCACGCTGGCGGCCGACAACCGATTCGAGCTGGTGCTGCTCGAATCGACGGGAGCCACCCCGTCTCCGGGGCAGATGTCGTTCCGCCGGGCGTGGCTGGGAAGCCGCCAGTGATCTGCAGGGTTGCACGGAATCAACCCGTCACTTAATCTTCGGCCAAGGGACTGCCCCGTGGAACGGTGCAGCCCCTTTGGTGATGGCTGGTTGGGCGGCAAAGCGGAGCCGCAGGCTACGATTGGCGGACGACGCGAGCCCATCACGACCGCACGGGCCGTGAACCTTTAATTCGGGAAGGACAACCACTGATGCCGACGAGACTCGCGGTCGCACTGGCGGCGCTGGTCCTGTTCGTCGCCTTGCCGGCGCTGGCCGATCTGTACACCGAATGGCTCTGGTTCGGCGAGGTCGAGTACCAGAGCGTCTTCCTCAAGAGCCTGGCGACGCGGTGGCTGCTGGGAATAATGGCGTTCCTTGTGGCGTTCTGCGTATTGCTCGGCAACCTGCGCCAGGCAGTCAGGGGCGCTACCCGCCCGTTCGTGCTGTTTGCCGGTGGCGGAGACCTGCAACCGATCGTGCTCGAGCGCCGGCACCTCGCATGGCTGTCCCTGGGTGCCTCGGCCCTGGTCGCGCTCTTCATCGGCGGGGTCGCCTCCAGCCAGTGGCTGCTGGTGCTGCAGTACCTGGAGGCGACGCCGTTCGGACAGGCCGATCCACTGATCGGGCGCGACGCCTCTTTCTACATCTTCACGTTGCCGTTCCTCGACTTCGTTCGTCTCGGTCTGTTCGCGGTCGTGGTACTCGCCCTGGTCGGCTCGGTCGCCACCTACGTGGTCGCCGGGGAGATCGTCATCCAGCCGGAGGGCATTCGGGTCGGCGAACAGGCCCGCCGCCATCTTCTGCTGCTCGGTGCGGCCATCTTCCTCCTGTTCGCCTGGGCCGCCTATCTGGACATGCCGCGCCTGCTGACGACGCCGGCCGGCATCGTGCACGGAGCCGCGTACGTCGACGTGGCCGTGCGCCTGCCGGTACTGCGGATCCTGATGGCGGTGTCGGTGTTCGCCGCGGGTGCCTGCGTCTATGCGGCGTTTGCGGGCAGCACGTGGCCCGTGGCGGCCGTGACCGGCGCCTACCTCCTCGTCTGGATCGGCGGCGGCGGGACGGCCACGGCGTTGCAGCGCCTCGTGGTCACCCCGGACGAGCAGCAGAAGGAGGCGCCGTACATCGCCCACAACATCGCGGCGACGCGCACAGCGTTCGACCTCGACGCGGTCGAGGAGCGGCAGGTGTCGGGCGACGCCCTCCTGACCATGGAGGACATCGAGAGCAACTCCGAGACGATCAACAACGTCCGGCTCTGGGATCACCAGCCGCTGCTGGACACCTTCGGACAGATCCAGGAGATCCGCACCTACTACGAGTTCGCATCGGTCGACAACGACCGCTACATGGTCGACGGCGAGTACCGCCAGACCATGGTGTCGGGCCGCGAGATCAACTCGGACAGCCTGCCGAACCGGTCGTGGGTGAACGAGCGCCTGCAGTACACGCACGGTTTCGGCGTCGCGCTCGGCCCCGTCAACCAGGTTACGGAGGAGGGCCTGCCGGTCCTGTTCATCCAGGACCTGCCGCCCACCTCGCAGACCGACCTCGCCGTCGATCAACCGAGCATCTACTTCGGCGAGCTGTCCAACGACTACGCGCTGGTCAACACGAACACCGACGAGTTCCACTACCCGGAGGGCGACGACAACGTCTCCACCCGTTACGACGGCACCGGCGGGGTGGAGATCGGCGGTCTGCTGCGCCGGCTGCTGCTCAGCCTCCGGTTCCAGTCCTACGAGATCCTCGTCAGCGGCCAGCTCAACCCCGACAGCCGGATCATCTTCCACCGCAACATCTCGGACCGGGTGGCCACCATCGCCCCGTTCCTGCGCTACGACGCCGACCCGTACCTGGTGATCGCGGACGGGCGGCTCTACTGGATGCGCGACGCCTACACGGTCTCCGGCAACTATCCGTACTCGACGCCGGTCGGCAACGGCATCAACTACATCCGCAACTCGGTGAAGATCGTCATCGACGCCTACGACGGAGACACGACGTTCTACCTGGCCGAGCCGGACGACCCCCTGGGCGTCACCATCGGGAAGATCTTCCCCGACCTGCTGCAGCCGCTCGACGAGATGCCGGACGAGCTGAAGAGCCACATCCGGTACCCGGAGGGGATCTTCTCGCTGCAGACCTCGATGTACTCGACGTTCCACATGACCAACCCCTCGGTCTTCTACAACCGCGAGGACCAGTGGGAAGTGCCGGTCATCGACAACGAGCAGATGGAGCCGTACTACACGATCATGCGGCTGCCGGGCGAAGAGCGGGCCGAGTTCATCCAGATGCTGCCGTTCACGCCGCGCGGCAGGAACAACCTGGCCGCCTGGATCGTGGCGCGCAGCGACGGCGACAACTACGGCAAGATGCTCGTCTTCCAGTTCCCCAAGCAGAAGCTGGTGTTCGGACCGTCGCAGATCGTCGCCCGCATCAACCAGGACCAGGAGATCTCGCCGCAGATCACGCTCTGGAACCAGCAGGGCTCGGAGGTGATCCAGGGCACGCTGCTCGTCATTCCGATCGAGGAGGCGCTGCTCTACATCCGTCCGTTGTATCTGCGGGCGTCCGGCGGGCGCATTCCCGAGCTGACGCGGGTGGTGGTTGCCTACCAGAACCGGATCGTCATGGAGGAAACGCTGGACGAGGCGCTGACGCGTCTCTTCGGTGGAACGGAATCGCGGCCGGTCGCGGCTCCGACCACTTTGCTGGCGGAGGCGGTGACGGACCTGGCCCCCGCTGACTCGATACGAACGGGATCACTGGCCAACCAGGCCCAGGACCACTATTCGCGGGCCATACGGGCCCAGCGCGATGGAGACTGGGCGCTGTACGGCCGGGAACTCGAACGGCTCGGCGAGGTGCTCGAAGAGTTGCGGAGCGCCGAGAGCGAGAACTGACAGTTCGCGAATGCGGTCGTATGGAAGTCCGATCCGGAAGGGCAGGAGATAGAAGAACATGAAGAGTCTGCTTCGTTACGCAATACTCGCGCCGGTCTTTACCGTCTTCGTCGCTCCCGCGGCGTGCGGGGCCGAGCCGGAGCAGGTCGAGCCGACGCCCGGGCTTACCGCCTTCACCGGCGCGCGCCTGATCATCGGCGACGGCGACACCATCGAGAGCGGCACGATCGTGGTCCGGGACGGCGTCATCGAGGCGGTCGGAGCGAGCGACGCGGTCGCGGTGCCCGAGGACGCCTCGACAGTGGATCTCGCCGGCAAGACGGTGACTCCGGGGCTGATCAACGCCCACGGTCACGTCAACAACGTCGTCGGGCTGCAGGCCGACCCGTCCTTCTACACCGAGGAGCACGTGGTGAACCAGCTCGCGCTCTACGCGCGCTACGGTGTCACCACGGTGGTCAGCCTCGGCGGCGACGGACCCGAGGCCGTAGCCGTGCGAGACCGCGAGGGTTCCGACCTGAACTACGCGCGCATCCGCGTCGCCGGTCCGGTCATCGTCGCCGACACGCCGGAGCAGGCGGCGGAGCGGGTGAACGCAGCAGCCGACATGAACGTCGACTTCATCAAGATCCGCGTCGACGACAACCTCGGCGCCACCGAGAAGATGACCCCCGAGGTCTACCAGGCGGTCATCGACACGGCGCACGAGCGCGGCCTGAAGCTGACCGCGCACATGTACTACCTCGACGACGCCAAGGGGCTGATGAACGCCGGGGCCGACTTCCTCGCCCACAGCGTCCGCGACGTCGACGTCGACCAGGAGCTGATCGACATGCTGATCGCCAGCGAGGTCTGCTACTGCCCGACGCTGATGCGCGAAGTCTCGACCTACGTCTACGAGGAGCGGCCGGAGTGGTTCGACGAGGAGTTCTTCCTGAAGGACGCCGACCCGGAGGTAATCGCGGCGCTCCAGGATCCGGAGCGGCAGGAGAGGACCCGCAACAGCAGCAGCGCGCAGACCTACAAGGCGCAGCTCCCGACCGCGATGCGCAACGTCAAGGCGCTCCACGACGCCGGCGTGCGGATTGCGATGGGCACCGACACCGGACCCGCGGCCCGCTTCCAGGGCTACTTCGAGCACGGCGAGCTCGACCTGATGGTCGAATCCGGGATGACGCCGATGCAGACGATCGTCGCCTCGACCCGCGACGCCGCGGCCTGCCTCGATCTGGAAGGGGTGGGCACGCTCGAGGCCGGCAACTTCGCCGACTTCGTCGTCTACACCGCGAACCCGGCCGAGGACATCCGCAACAGCCGCACGATCGAGTCGGTCTGGATCGCGGGCAACGCGGTCCCGGGCGTTGCAGGCGACTGAGCGATGGGCAAGCGGAGCCCGTGGCGCCACGGGCTCCGCTGCCGGCCGGGCGGCAGGCAGTGCGCCCGGTCGGTCGCGCCAACGGCCCCGCCGAGGTCCTGTCGCGGAGGCCGCCGTACGCGATCCGGATTCCTGGTACCCTGTAGCTCGTGCGTCAGGTTGAGGGCTCCATCGTCTGCGCCGAATGCGGCCGGCTCGTCGGCATCAACGAGGAAAACTGTCCCTACTGCGGCGCCTGGCGCCCCGGACTGTTCGGGTGGGCGCCGTTCCTCCGCTCCCTGGTTGGCGCCCGCCTCGATCTGATCGTTCTCATCGTCGGCACCTGCGTCACGTTGTACGCCTTGGCCCTGCTGCTGCAGCCGGAGGCGATCTTCCGGTCGTCCGGCTTCCTCTCCATCCTCTCGCCCGGCGGGCGCGCGCTCTACCAGCTCGGCATGACGGGCGGTATCGCATGGGAACTCGGCTGGTGGTGGACGCTGCTGACCGCCACCTACCTGCACGGCGGGCTGCTGCATATCGCGTTCAACGTGATGTGGATCCGCAATCTCGGCCCCGCCGCGGCGGAGGTCTACGGTCCGGCCCGAACGTTCGTGCTGTTCAACGTCGCCGCCGCGGCGGGGTTCTTCCTGTCGAACGAAATGTCCGGCGCACCGACCATAGGCGCCTCGGGCGCGATCTTCGGCCTGCTCGCCGCGCTGATCGTCTACGGCCGCAAGCGCGGCAGCTCCGTCATGACCCAGCAGCTCTGGCAGTGGGCCATCATCCTCGGAATATTCGGCTTCATCGTGCCCAGCGTGAACAACTGGGCACACGGCGGCGGCTTCGCCGGCGGCTGGATAGCGGCGCACCTGATGGGATTCAGCGACGAGTATCGCGAGAGCACGGGCGTCCTGCTGGCGGCCCTCGCGCTGATTGCCGTTACGGCGGTCGGGATCGGGCTGTCGTTCTACAACGTGACCGGGATCCTGCTGGCCGAATAGGCAGAGAGCAAGGCGGACGCTCCGTCGTCGCGCGATCCCGGCGGGCCGGTCATTCGACGACGGGTGCGCGGCGGGATCGCCGCCTGCGCCCGCGGCGCCGCCGACGCCCGCGCGGCGCCTGCACGCCATGCGCCGCCAGATCCCGCCAGCGCGCGAGCGTATCGGGATCGTCCCCGTGAATCTCGAGCCACGTGAGGGCGTCGGGAAGGCTGCTGCGCCCCAGAATCCCCCGTACTCTGCGCGGCGGAAGACCGGGGTCCTTGAGCAGCGGCTGCAGCACCAGCAGTTGGCGCAGGTGCTCGATGTCGCGTCGTGCCACCGGCAGCTCGCCCAACGCGACCCGCGGCGGGATTCCACGTGAATCGCGACGGGGAGGCGTCAGATCCACCGTTTGGACCGGACATACGAGGCTCCCGAGGAGAATCGCGTTCGAGAGCGAGTCCGGCGCCTCGTCGAAGCGCGCCCGATAGGCGTCGAGCGCCTCGAGCGAGCGCCAGAGCTCGGCCGAACGCGGTCGGTTCACCTCCGGGGCGATGTGACGCAACAGTCCCGTCCGCGACAGCCTCTTGAAGGTGCGGGCGGCGGCGCCGCTGCGCAGGAGCTTGTACATCTCCTCCACCAGGCGCGCGGGAGACGCGTTCCGGATCTCCGCACGCTGCCGGGCGATACCCTCGCGCACCGGCGCGTCGAGCCGGAAGTCGAGCCGGGCCGCGAAGGAGATGGCCCGCAGCATGCGGACCGGATCCTCGACGAAGCGTTCATCCGGATCGCCGATGCAGCGGATGAGGCGGCGGCGAAGGTCCGCCATTCCTCCCACGTAGTCGATCACCGCGAAGGTCTGGATGTCGTAGAAGAGCCCGTTGATCGTGAAGTCACGGCGGAAAGCGTCCTCTTCCGGCGTGCCGAAGGTATTGTCGCGGCGGACGGGTCGCCGCGCACGCCTGTTCCCATCCCCTTGGGACGATGCCGCATCGGGCTCCCGAACCGAGCCCCGGGCCGCTCCGGAAGCCGGCTGCGCTTCCGTCGGCACCTGTCGGCGGAATGTCGCCACCTCTATCGTCTTGTTGCCGAACCTGACGTGCGCCAGACGGAAGCGGCGGCCGATGATCCAGCAGTTGCGGAAGATGCGCTTGACCTCGTGCGGGTGGGCCGAGGTGCCGATGTCGAAGTCCTTGGGGTGGCGCTCGAGCAGCAGGTCACGTACGCCGCCGCCCACCAGGTAGGCGGTATGGTTGAACTTGCGCAGCCGATAGAGAACTTTCAGCGCGTCGGGGTCGATACGCTGGCGCGAAATCGAGTGGTCGGCCCGAGAGACGACGGTCGGGGCGACCACTAGCGGTGCCTCGTCGGAGCGAATCGGCCGACGCACGGGCAGGACATGGACCGGCGCCATTCTAGCAGTCCGCGGCGAATCGCCGCGTAGCACCGAGAGCAGCGCCCGTGCCGCGGGGCACGACGAGGGAGCAGCGTCGTCTGCGTCCGCGCCGGCGACTTCAGGCACCGAACTCCGCGGGTAGGGATAGAATGGAGGAAGGCTGCCTCGGCCGGACGGCGTGACAGAACGACCCTACCGCGCGCTGCTTCACCGGATGCGGGACAACTTCCCCGCACCCGTCTCGGACCGCAAGCACGACGCCTATTTCGTCTTCTCGATCCTCCGCGCCCTCGATCGGGTCGACGACCTGAAATCCGAGGTGCCGCTGCTCGGCCGCCCGCGGGCACTCGACTACGCGGCGGCGGAGCAGGCGGAGCTGGCCGAAGAAGGCCGCAGCGTCGAAGAGGTGGCGCACCTGCTGGTGGGCCAGCTCGAGGGCATGCCGATCTGGGGGCATCCTCGTACGCAGATCAACGTCGTGCCCCCGCCCTCGATCCCGAGCGTCATCGGGTCGCTGTTGCCCGCCATCTACAACCCGAACCTGGTCTCCGACGACACCTCGTACGGTCTCATGCTGACCGAGGCGTCCGCCACCGCGATGGTGTCGGGGCTCGTCGGCTACGACCCGGCGCGGGCGGCCGGCGTCTTCACTTTCGGCGGGACCGGGACGGTCCTCTACGGCGCGAAGCTGGGCATCGAGAAGGCGTTCCCGGACGCGATGGACAACGGCGTGCCCGCCGGCGGCGTAATCCTGGCGTCGGCACAGAGCCACTACTGCCGCCTGAACGTCGCCGGCTGGCTCGGCCTCGGCGAGAAGAACGTCGTCGAGATACCGACCCACCCGCAGAACGACATCCGCCTCGACCGACTGGAGGCCGCCGCCCGCGAGGCGCTCGACCAGGGCCGCCGCATCGTGGCGCTCGTGGCGACGATGGGCACGACCGACGCGTTCGGCGTCGACGATCTCGACGCGATTGCCGACCTGCGCGACCGGCTGGTCGAGGACTACCGGCTCGACTACACGCCGCACGTGCATGCGGATGCGGTGATCGGCTGGGCGTGGTCCGTATTCAACGACTACGACTTCGAGGAGAACCCGCTCGGTTTCCGTCCGCGCACCGTAAGGGCGCTCGCGGCGGCGCGGCGGCGCATCTCCAAGCTGCACCGCGCGGACTCGATCGGCATCGACTTCCACAAGACCGGCTTCACGCCGTACGTCTCCAGCCTGTTCCTGGCCCGCGACCGGGCCGACATGCAGCTCCTGGTTCGCGGGCGGGAGCAGATGCCCTACCTGTTCCAGAGCGGCGAGCGGCACCCCGGGGTGTTCACGCTGGAGACGTCGCGCGGCGGCTCGGGCGTGCTCGCCGCCTACGCCAACCTGCAACTCTTCGGTCGGGTCGGTCTGCGGGTCCTCCTCGGGCACCTCGTCGAGATGGCCGAGGCGCTGCGCGAGCACCTCGAGGGCCACGACTCCACCACGGTGCTCAACGACGACGGCGTCGGGACGGTAACCGTGTTCCGGGTCTATCCGGACGGCGTCGACACCTGGACGGTCAAGGATCGCGAGCGCACCGATCCCGCCGCGCGCGAGGAGCTGCACCGCCACAACGACTACAACCGGCGGCTGTTCCGCTACCTCTACGACCGTGCGATGCGCGGCGAAGGGGTCCACATCTCGATGACCGACTGCTACCGCGAGACCGACTACGGCGAGCCGATGGTCGGCCTGAAGAGCTTCATCCTCTCGCCGTTCATCGACGAGCGGGACGTCGAGCAGCTCGTCCGGGACATCCTCGACGCGCGGCAGGCCATCCGCGACGCTTCCTGACCGCGGCGTTCCGTTCCCGCGCGTGCGGGCACGATACCGCCACGCTCCCGGCCGCGACGGCACGGGGCTACGGGTAGTCACATGATTACGTGCACACAAGAAGATGCAAGTAGAGTCGAAACGCGCGTACAATGCACCCGATGCTCGCCCTTGCCGGTGCGGCATTTCTGAACCGGGGCGCGTGTCCAGGGCCCCGCCCACGTGGGAGCAAATGATGAAAATCACACTGATGGTGGCATCCCTCCTGGCCGCGCCGCTCGCCTCGGCGGCGCAGGACGGCGGCATCTCCGGGTCGGTGACCGACGACACCGGCGGCGTCCTGCCCGGCGTGACGGTCGAGGCGTCGAGTGCCGCGCTGCCCGGCCCTCGCGTGGTTTTCACCGACGGCGACGGGCTCTACTCGTTCACGGGGCTTCCCCAGGGCAGCTACCTCGTCACGTACTCCCTGGCCGGCTTCGAGCGCGCGGAGCGGGAAGTGGAGCTGGCCGCCGGCCTCACCGCCACGCTGGACGTCGACCTTGCCCTCGGCGGCCTGTTCGAGGAGGTCACCGTCTCGGTGACCGGCACCGCCATCGACGCGCCGGCCATCAACATGCCCCACGCGGTCACCGTCGTCAGCCGCGAGACGCTGGAGCAGACGGGGGCGACGCAGCTCGTCGATCTCTTCCGCAACCTGAACGTCAGCCACGGGGTCGTTGGCGAGCGGAACAGTTGGTACAACTCGAACCAGCCGTCGACCCTCACCGAGAACGTGGCCAACGTCAACCTGCGCGGGCTGGGGGCCTCGCGGACCCTGGTGCTGATCAACGGCCGGCGCCACGTGTCGGTGCCCGCGCGGCTCATCGGCGGCCGCTTCGTCGACGTGAACACGATTCCGGCCATCGCCGTCGGGCGGCTCGAAGTCCTGAAGGAGGGCGCGTCGGCCACCTACGGGTCGGACGCGGTCGGCGGCGTCGCCAACTTCGTCACGCGCAGCGACTTCCGGGGCTTCGAGATGAACGTCTCGCACGACTACTTCGACAGCGCGGGCGACACGACCGTCGCCGGCATCTGGGGCGGCCGGATCGGGAACTCCAGCGCCGTCCTCGCGGCGGAACGGGTCGGCCGGCAGGAGTTGCAGATGGCGGACCGGCCGTGGACGCTCGACCGTCTGAGCACGCACGTCGGCGGGAACCGCGCCGGCTGGTCGAGCCTCGGCAACCCCGGCACGTTCGCGGTCGGGGCGCCGACGCCGTGGACCGCCGACGTCTTCGATCCCCGCTGCACGGATTTCGGCGGGCAGGACGAGGGCTGGACCTGCCGCTTCCGCTACGCGCCGTACGACAACCTCATCGACGAGCAGCAGCAAACCCGCGTCTTCACCGAGCTGAACGGCCCAATCAACAGCCGGACCAACTACCACATCGAGGGGCTCTGGGCGGACGCCGTGATACCGAACTGGTACACGACGCCGTCGTACCCGCCGTTCCCGCTGACGAGCACCACCATCATGGAGGTGGCGGCCGACCATCCGGGCCGGCAGGCGTTCTGCGGCTCCTACGCCGGTGACGGGAAGGCGGACCCCATGGGCGCCTGCATGGGCGACGACCCCTGGTACCTGAACGGCCGGCCGTTCGGCAACTCGGGCCCCGGGCGCAGGCTGCGCCGCGAGTCCCGCACGCAACGGGTGGCCGCCTCCGTCGACGGCGACTTCCTGGCCGGCCGCCGCGAGCTCAACTGGGACCTCGGCATGAGCTACTCGCGGGCGCGGGGCAACCTGAACCTGCCGGCGGTCTACACCGACCGCATCTTCCGCGCCTTCCGCGGCTACGGCGGTCCCGACTGCGGCGTCGGCGTGACGGCGGACCGGATGTCTCCGGCGGGCATGGCCCTCGGGCCCCTCGGCGGCGCGGTGGCGGGTCAGGGCCCCTGCATGTACTACAACCCGTTCAGCAACGGCATCCAGTACTCGGATCAGCCCGGCGCACCGTTCCAGAACACCGCGAATCCGGACTACGCCGCCGGTCTGGCGAATTCCGACGCGCTGCGAACGTGGCTCAACCAGGAGGTGGACCTGGTCAGCACCACCGACCTGTTCGTGGCCGACGCCACGCTGAGCGGCAACCTCGTCGAGAACGTGGCCGACTTCGCGGTCGGATACCAGTACCGCGGAGTGAACGCCGACGGCGACCCCAACGATCCCGGCGACGTCACCCGCAACCCCTGTCCGGTGGCGGGCGACATGGACTGCCCGGCCGGCGTCCGGTTCGGACCCTACCTGTTCACCAACGTCCACCGGCCGTATGCTGCGGACCAGCAGGTGCAGCGCCTGTTCGGGGAGCTGGCGCTGGCCGCCGGCCCCCGCGTCGACACGCAGCTCGCGGCCAACTACGAGTTCTACAACGTCGCCGGCCGCCGCGTCAGCAGCTTCGACCCGAAGGTCGGCTGGCGCATCCAGGCGGCGGAGAACCTGCACTACTCGCTGGCGTTCCGCGGCTCGGTGCAGACCACCTTCCGGACGCCGTCGCTCGACGACCTGAACACCAGCCCGCTGACGACCCTGGAGTGGATCAACGAGACCGGCGCCTACCAGGCGGTCGACCGCTTCGGGCGCACGGACCTGCTGCCGGAGCGGGCGTTCACCTACAACGCCGGCACCGTGCTCTTCCTGGAGGGGGGCGTCGAGGCGACGGTCGACTACTGGCACTACAACTTCGAGAACGTGATCGGCTCGATGCCCTACGATGCAATCACCAGCCTGTACGCCAGCGACGATGCGGCCACCCGCGCCGCCGTGTCGCCGTTCATCATCTGCCCCGGCGGACGCGCCTCGGAGCTGGCGCCCGCGGACCAGTGCGTGGCCCAGAACCTGCAACGGATCCAGATTGATCTCGTGAACTGGCCGGGGCTGACGACCTCGGGCATCGACACCCACTTCGCGGCCCGGACCAACGCCGGACCGGGTCAGTTCTCGGCGACCTGGGATTCCACCTACACGCTCGGCTACACCACGAAGGAGCTGCTGCTGGAGGGCACGGACCTGACCCTGTACGCGGAACAAGAGTCCGCCGGCTACCTGAACTTCGCCCACCCCATCGCGGTGCCGCTGCCGCGCTGGAAGAGCCGCTGGTCGGCCTCCTACCTCTGGGACAACTACACGCTGGCCAGCTACCTGAGCTACATCTCCGCCTACGAGGACCGGGGAGACAGCACGACGGCGCCGATCATCGACCCGTTCCTCACCCTGGACGTGAGCTTCCTGTGGCGCTTCCCGGGCAGCGGAATGGACCTGACCCTGTATGCGATGAACCTGACCGGGCAGGTCCCGCCGTGGGCCAACGTCGAGCAGTCCTACGACGGTTTCACCCACGACCCGAAGGGGCGCCGCCTGAAGATGGCGCTGACCTGGCGCTTCGGGGGGTGAGCCGTCTCCCGTGCGGGCGGGTCAGGCGATCCGCCCGCGCCGATTGTCGCGAAACATTTTGAAATCTTTCTCCAACAAGGCCATGCAGGAGGGTCTTCAAGGGAAAGATTTGATAATCTTGCGGACATGGCCTCCGTCCCGGGGATTGGAGACATCCCACCGCAGCTCTCACCGAAGGAATTCTGGGCCCTGTTCGGGCATCTCGAGCACGCAGGGCTCGACTTCAAACGCGGCGTGCCGGCCGATATTCGCGACACGATCGCGGCCATGGCCATGACCCATGGCGGGTTGATCGTCCACGGCGTCGACGATCAGCGGGCGCTCGTCGGCTGTCCACTCTCCCAGAATACGCAGGATCGCATCACGCGCATCGCCACCGAGTGCGGAGTGGACGTGCAACTCCGTCCAATCGTCGTCGGTGACGTGGAGTTGACCATCTGCGCCGTACCGGAGGTGCGCCGCCGGATCGTCACGACACCCGACGGCCGGCTGCTACGGCGCGTGGGCGGCGACTCGCAACCGCTGCGCGGCGACGCGATGGGGCGGTTCGTCCGCGAACGCGAACATCGAGCCGGAGAGGACGAGCCGGTTGCCCGGGTCGATTTGGCGGCATTCGACCTGACCTCCCTGAATCAGGCGCTCACGGCCGATGGACGGCCGGCGGTGGCGCAGGCCGGCCTCGAGCGGGCGCTTGCCGATCTCGGCGTCGCCGTCAATGCAGCACCGCCCCTGGGTCTGCGCGTGCTGCGGGCGGCACTCGTGCTCTTCGCGTCCGAACCACGGGAGTACGTACGCGGCGCCGCCGTGCAGCTCGTGCGTCGCGAAGGCGTCGAACCCGGCCCTGGACCCTCCTCCGCGCGCGAGGAGTGCGCCGGCCCGCTGGCGGCGACCGTCGACTGCTGCCTGCGTTTCGTGGCGGCGCACACCCGGCGCTTCGAAGCCGTCGTCGGGTCGCGCCGCCAACCGCTGTCCGAGTATCCCGACCCTGTGCTGCGGGAGGCAATCGTCAACGCGCTGGCGCATCGCGACTACGGCCTCACCGGCGCAACCGTCGACATCACCGTCTGGGACGACCGCATCGAGGTGCGGAGCCCGGGGCCGCTGCCGGGCCACATCACGCTCGACAACATGCGCGTGGAGCACTACAGCCGCAACCCGCGCATCATGCGCGTCCTGAAGACCATGGGGCTCGTCGAGGAGTACGGCGAAGGCATCGATCGCATGTATCGGGAGATGGAAGCCCGCCTGATGGAACCGCCCGTCTTCGAGGCCACCGCGAGCTCGGTGACGGTGACCCTGCGCAACCGCATGCTCGTCGACGTCGAAGATCAGGTCTGGCTGAACCAGCTCGACCGGGACGACGTGACCGCCGACGACCGCCGGGCGCTGGTCGCCGCACGGCAGGCCGGCGCCGTCACGCCGCGCGACCTGCGGGCCATGTTGCCCGACGCCGACATCGATGCGCTGCTCGGACGAATGGTCGCAAACGGACTGCTGACGCGTGTCGGCCGCCGCGGCGGGGCCCGCTATGTGCTGTCGGACGCCATGGTGCGACTTGCCGGCAGCCCGTGGATGGCGTCGCAGAGGCGGCGCAGCCAGAAACTGCTCGATGAGATCCGCCGCCGCGGAAGCCTCTCCACGACGGAGGCCGCGGCCCTGCTCGATACCGCCCCCACGGTCACCCGCGACCTGCTGAACGAGCTCGTGCAAGCCGGACTGGTGCGGGCCGCCGGGAGGACTCGCGCCCGTCGATACCACCTGCGATGACGGTCGGCGAAGGCGGACCGCAGCGAACACCGCCGACCGCCCACCGCCCGGCCGGATCGCACCACGCTTTACGCTGCCCGTACCAGGATCGCGCGCGTGTAGAGCAGCTCGAAACCCTGCCGCTGCACGTTCTGCTGCGACTTCGAGCCCGGCTGCGTCGTGACCACGGCGATGTCGCAACCGCGGCGCGCGGCATCGGTCAGTCGACTGACAAGCAGCGCGCTCTGCACGCCCCGGCGGCGATGGGCAGGCATGGTCGCGGCGCCGCAGAGTTGCGCGACACCCTCGCAGAGCCGCAGGCTCGCCCCGCCGGCTGCGACGCCGTCTCGATACGCGAGGTACCGGGCGAATCCCGAGGCGGTGGCCAGGTCGCCCACGGTCCGCGCCAGCACATCGCGCGAGAACTCCTCATGCGACGGAACCCCCTGCTCGTCCGGGCTCGCGAAGCCGGCGACGATGACGTCGAGCCAGACTTCCTGATCCGCTTCACCCACGACCGAAACGTCGATGGCGGCGCCGATATGCCGAAGGTTCGCTGCCGGCAGCCGAAGCCCGAGCACGTTCTCGAAGTTCTCCAGCACGTAGCCCCGCCGGGTCAGCAGTGCGCAGCCGCTCCTCGTCGAGCGCTCCCGCAAAGCCAAGTCCGGCTACCTTGTCGGCAGGCCACGGGTTCATCGCCCCCATGATTCGTGCCGTCCGGCGGCCCTGGGCCACCAGCGCCGCCGTCTTTTCCCGCCGGTCGCGTTCGTAGGCGCGCAGGGCATTCTGGACATCGGCATGCGTGCTCACCGCTCTACCGAACGCCACCGCATCGACCAACGCCCGGGCCGCGCCCTAGCCGCCCTAGCCGGTGTGCGGCAGCACCGGGTGGGCCGCGTCCCCGAGCAGCGTGACGACGCCCTTGCCCCAGAACGGCACCGGGTCGCGGTCGAAGATCTCGTCGACACGCATGTCGGTGGCCCGGATGTCACCGCCCGAACCACTCCTCAAAGCGTGGCGACATGTGCCTCAGAATCGCCACCGGATCGTCCCGGCCGCCGGGCGCGGCCAGCGCCTCCGCCAGCAAGAGCGCCGTACACCACCGGACGCAGAGCGACTATCCTCGGGCCACCCATCACCTCCGGGGGGGGAACGTCCGCACGCATCACCACGGTGCCGTCCATCCGGCGCACCTCGCCCCGCGCCGTCCTCAGAGCACACGGACATGTCCCCTTGGAGACGATGCATCCACTGGCGCCGGCCACAGGTTAAGTTGGCCCATACTCGGCAACTCGCATCCGTTTCCAAATGACGATTCTCGTGTCACAAGTCTGGCGAACTCGTACAACGTGCGACTATCGATTCTGACATGGCCGTAGTGACCCGTCTGGACACGCTCAACGACTTCCTTGCTAATCGATGCCGCGACATTCCGAATATAACTGGCCAAACGAGGCCCGATCTTGAATTGCAGCTCACTGGCCATGATCAGCGCCCGAACAACCGTCAGTTCGGGAAAAGGATTGTCGGATCGGTTGAGTTCTATCGTCCTGTCAAGAATTCCCTCGAAGAACCGATCGTCCCCGGAGAAAACGGCACGCGGTCTACCTCCACGTGTCCAA
This sequence comes from Vicinamibacterales bacterium, assembly GCA_958296065.1. Lineage (GTDB taxonomy): Bacteria > Acidobacteriota > Vicinamibacteria > Vicinamibacterales > UBA8438 > WTFV01. The sequence continues at coordinate 61,315 of CATQHX010000029.1, forward strand.
GCTTCAACGGCCACTGCTTCCAGGTTGAACGGTGTCGTTGAAGGCAGCGCCGAGAAGCTCGGCCGCTCGCTTCCGTCGCCGTGCTTGAATGCCCACGTATCCGCAACTGGCCATACGTCGAACTGCCAGGCGCCGTGTTTCAATTGAAGACCGCCAAAGCGAGTGCGGCGCGTCACAATGTCGGCAAACTTCTTCTCGAGCCACGGAAGCGGAGCTCCAGAAACAACGACATCTATATCTCTTGGCCTCCCCGGTCTTCCCTCGAAGATTCGGGACACGAGGAGCGAACGAAGCGTACCACCGAACAGTACGGCCTTCACCCTGGATTGTCGGAGTTCATGAACTACATCAAGGATAGGCTCTTTCCAAACAGAACCGTTTCGGTGAACGAGGGAGTTAACCTCCTCCAACAACTTGCGCTTAAGTCCCGCAACGGTCAGCTTAGTCTCCATTGAACAGCTCCGCGTGCAGCCTCTTGGCAAACGAGTCTGTCATTCCGCAGATATAATCCGTTACCAACTGGAATCGATGGTACGCTTCTGGCAACCTTCTGCCGTCAATGTTGACGAAATGCTGGAAAACCTGACGATAGTTGGGAGAAACTAGTGCCGCCGCCTTACCAGCGAACTCCGTTGTCTTCGGTGACCCTTTCGATGGCAACACCGCAGCGCCCTCCCAGAAGACATCCATTAGGTCGCCGATGACTTGGCGCCCCATCAACTCCAACGTCAAGGTAGAGCGCATGGGGTAGACTCTCTCTCGACCCATCTTCCGCAGGCACTTCTCAAGTTCATGAGCATTGCTCTCTTTTAGCAGCGTGCCTGGGTACTGCCCATCAATGATCTCTCCATACCGCTTTCTGAATGCATCAAAGGCACCATCTACCATGACGCGAATTGCCGCGGTCCTGAACGCTGCTGTCCTGATGTCGTCGTCTAAATTCTTGGGAACTTCTGGGCGACCGGCCTTCAGAATCCTATCCTGGAGCTCCAGAACTCCCTTCACGGAATCGGCACCCGTGACCGATTGCAATTCGTCGTAGATTTCTCCCCACGACAGCAGGTCTTTCTTCACCGCATCCTCGACATCGGCAGCAAGATAGACGATGTCGTCCGCCGCCTCCACTAGAAAACATATGGGGTGCCGCGCATCACCTGTACCGGTTTCGTTTCGTATTTGCTCTACGATATCCTCCTCCGACGCGAAGTAGCCTGGCTTATGGAACGCGTGATTCGCGTCTCCCTTGTCAGCCTTATCGGACGTGGCTACGTACTTGCATAGCACAGATAACGTTCCGAACGTGAGGTTTAGGCCATAATAGTCCGCCAGAATCTGCAGTGTCGCAACAAGTCTGAGCGACTGAGCGTTGCCTTCGAACTTCAAGAAGTCCTGGATCTGCTGCTCGCCCTCCAATGATGTACGCAGGCACTCCTCTCGCTCAGGCCTAAGGAACCATGCTCTGATCGCGTCCTCTCCAGCATGGCCGAAGGGCGGATTGCCTAGGTCGTGAATTAGCCCGCAGGTCGCTGCAATGGCCTCGATACACCGATCCATCCCTGCCGAGATCTCACCCTCTTCCAGCAGCCACTTTGCGCTCCGGGTTGCCAAACCGCGCGCGACGCTCGATACCTCAAGTGAGTGAGTCAGGCGCGTGCGCACTCCGTCGTGAGCCTCAAGCGGGAAGACTTGGGCCTTGTCCTGCAAGCGCTTCACCGGGGTCGAGAAGACCGAGCGGTCGAAGTCTCGTTCGAACTCGATGCGAGGATCCTCCGGATCTTGCGGATTCGTGGTCTGTCGTCGTCGGCCGCCGTTCAGCAGGTCTGTCCATTTCATGGGTGTCGATCCAGGCTCACAGTCTCCGTCTCCCGACGACGGTAGTATGGCAGGATGTCGTGACAGCGGAGGTCACAGTTCGCAGAATGCCGATCCACCATGTCACCGGTCGTCGGCTCGCTGGAGTCCCAGCCTGGACGGTGGTCGGCGACGTCCGCGTAGCGCGGCGTACCCTTCGGGAGCGCCGGGGGCAAGCTGTAGCCGAGCTCGCACATAGACGTAGCGCCTCGGAAGACCCGTGCGTTCCAAAACCGCCTGCCGCACGGAGATGCCCGGCAACCGCCCGCCGAGGGCGCCAAGGGCGTCATGTCCGCCGCCGGTACACAGCGAGATCTTCATCGGTCAGCTCGCTCGGGTCCACCAGCTTGTAGTGCCTCTCCGTGGAGATCTTCACCTCGTCCTCGACCCTCTCGAAGGCGAAGAGCGCAATCACGTCGTCACGCGTGAACTGCGCGGCTACCGGACGACATATCAGTGCCGGGAACCTGGACTCGCAAAGCGCCATGTCCTGCTCGATCTGCACGATGTTCAGCGTGTCGCTTCCGCCCTTGGCCTGCACGGGGATGACGTACTGGCAGCCCTTCGCATCGACTCCGACGTACAACTCGTCGGTCTCCACCTGGCCGATGTCGGGTACGGTAGTCCGCAGATGGTTCTGCAGGGAGTAGCACGTGATGCCCATGAAGATGTCGATCAGCCGGTTGTAACGCACTTTGGCCAGCAGCGCCTGCTCGTCGCCGAGCGCGTACATCGCGACGACGCCTGGCGTGGCGTCCGGGACCTTGGTGAACGCCATCTGCTCATTGGGGGCGAGCCGAATCGGCCGCGTCAGGACAAAGCAGTACCGGCCCCGTCCTGATCCGCGGATGATCCATTCGAAGCCCGCTGCGGCCGTCGCCTGGATGGACTGCGGCAGCGTCCGTCGGTACCGCGCGCTGTAGACGACATCGCCGACGTTGCTCGGGAGCGGCACTCCGCGCCGCTTGGCGGCTGCCGCGATCTCGGGCCTCTCGAAATCGACCCGGGTCATTCCCTTCCGGAACTTGGAAACGAAGATCTCCTCGATGATGGCGGCGTAGGCGTTCGACTTGGACATGGTCGAGACCAGTTCAACGCGACGGGCGTCAGCCCGGCCAGCGAAGCCGCACGACCTCCTCGCGCAACTGCTGCCGGCTCGCGGTGGCGATTCTCGTTCGAAACAGATCGATGGCGGTCAGCTCGTAGCCGAGGCGCTGGGCGAGTTCGCCGAGGATCTGGCCGGTCCGGATCATCACTCGCAGGTACGAGGCCTGGTCGCCGACGACGTATGCGAGTCTCGCGCCGGGACGCAGGCGGCTTCGGAGGCCGGACAGGTGCCGGACCATGCCGCCGAAGTAGAGCTTCGTGACCCGCGCGTACTGGCGTTCGAAGCCAGACGTCTTGCCCAGCTCGATCCGGCGCTCCTCGATGCGCCGGGCGATGCGCTGAATGCCCTCGTGCTCGGCGACGAGGGCGTCGTCGGTATCCGCCTTGTAGACGCTGCGCGTGTTGGACCGCACGAGACCCTGCTTCAGGCCGCGCAGCTCCTGCTTGCTCCGGACAAGTCCAAGCAGGACGCTCTCCAGCCGCGTCGTCCGCGTGTAGTCCTTCTCGTTGGGATACGGCGGTGACGTAATGACCGCATCGACGGACGACGGCTCCAGAAGCTCCTCCGCCTGGCGCGAGTCCGCCAGGTGCACCGTGGCCTCGGTCCCGGCCTGCTTCCGCAACGCCGTAAGGTCGTCGGCCATCCGGCGAACCCGATCCAGCCACGGTCCGACGACCGGCGCGTCTTCCCGGACTCTCCCGACGCCGACCTCCGGACCGAAGTGCAGGTTGCCGATCCCCGAGACCAGCGCGGTCGCGAGGGCGAGCCTCTCGTGCCCGCGGAACCTCTCGTGGCGATGCTGCTCCAGCGTTTCGAGCAGCACGAGCGTCTTGTGGAGGGGCAGCGGGCTGATCGAGTTCTTCAGCAGAAGACCGAAGCGGTCGGGAGGCAACGTCCCGAGCTCTGTAGTTCGTCGCCTGCCCGTCTGAAACAGGGGAGCCACCCCGAGGTCGTCGATGCCTTCCTCTCGGAGCTGTTCCAGCGCCCGGTCGGCGACCTTCCTGGCGTGGGAGACGAGAGCCTCCGGGTCGACGTTCCAATCCACTTTGGTCCGGCTCGCGAAACCGGCCATCGGATTGCGCTCGATGCCGACGCTCGGGATGCCGAGCTTCTTGCACTCGACCAGCGTCGTGCCGGTGCCGCAGAAGGGATCGAGCACCCGTTGCGTCGAATCCACCCCGAACGTGTCGAGGTAGTCGCGCACCAGATGCGACGGGAACGAGAGGACGAAGCGGTACCAGTCGTGGACGGCGCGGTCTTCAGGCCGCAGCCGGTTCAGCTCCGGGGCGCTCTTGCCCCGGGTAGCGCCCTTGCCCCGGGAAGGCGTCGCAGCGGCGGTGGTCACGGCGCCCGCAACTCACTCGTCGGCGCCGAGCTCGCGCAGCCGCGCCGCGATCTCCGGCTGCGTCGACCGCAGGCCGTTGCTGCCGATGACGGGCAGGCTGGTCTCGGCCAGGACCAGCGGGGTCTGGCCGCGGTCATTGAGCGCGTCGAGGTCCGCACCGTGGGCCGCGAGCAGATCGACGACGGATGAGAAGCCGGTACGCACCGCGTCGTGGAGCGCGGTGTTGCCCCGGTCGTCGGCCTGGTTCACATCGACCCCGAGATCCAGGATGGTGCGGGCGAGGTCCAGGGTCAACCGCTCCTGGTCGATGCGATCCATGTCTTCCGGCGCGTCCACGCGGTTGCGCCGGTCCTCCTGGGAGATCTGCGGCACGCCCATGGCCGCCTTCAGCGCGGACCACCGGTTGGACGGCGAGACGTGCGGGTCGGCGCCCCGCTCTGCCAGCATGCGGAGGATCTCCGGCTCGCCGTAGCGCGCCGCCAGCCAGAAGGTGTTGGCGCCGACCGCCTGGTGGCGGATGCTGAAGTCGGCGCTGAACCGCCGGCCCGGCGTGCCCCGCTCGACGACCGCGTCCACCTCGGCGCCGCGCTCGAGGAGCGCCGCGGCCAGCTCGACCTGGCCGCGCAGCGTCGCGGCGTGCAGCGCCGTGTAGCCGGCGCCCGCCGCGTTCGGGTCGGCGCCCTGCTTCAGCAAATAGATGCCGAGGGGGCCATGGCCGCTGTGGGCGGCGATGACGAGGGCGCTGGTGCCCGCCGCCGCGACGTCGTTGGCGTCCGCACCGGCCTCGACCAGCGCGCGCGCCGTCTCGACGTCGCCGTGGCGCGCCGCGAAGAGCAGCGCTGTCGAGCCGCCGTGGTTCTTGCGGAAGTTGCCGCTCGTATTGGTGTTGCCGGCGGTGTTCTCGAGCTGATCCCAGACCCGCGTGCGGGCGTGTACGTTCGCGCCGCGCACGGCCAGCAGGCGCACAACGTCGGCGTGCGCCTGCGCCGCCGCCCACATCAGCGCCGTCTGATGGCGTTCGTACTCCACCGCGTCGACGGCAGCCCCGCGGTCCAGGAGCATCTCGACGACCCGGATGTTGCCGCTCCGGGCGGCGCTCATCAGCGGGGTCTCGCCCATCCTGAGCGTGACGTTCGGATTGGCGCCGGCCTCGAGGAGCATCCCGACGACCGGGCCGCTGCCGTGCCCCGCGGCCAGCCACAGCGGCGTGGCGCCGAGCGCGTTGGCCGCGTTGACGTCCGCGCCCGCCTCTATCAGCAGTGCCGCCGCCTCTACGTCGCCCCGGTGGGCGGCCCAGTGCAGCGCGGTGGCACCGTCGCCCTGAGGAGCGTCGGGGTCGGCATCCGCCGCGATCAGGGCACGCGCTTCGGCGAGATCGCCCGTCCGGACCGCCGCGACGAGGTCCGGTTCCGTCAGCGCGTGCGCGAACGTCGCTGTCGCCAGCAGGAAGACCGCGGCCACGGCGAGCACCAAGCGTTCCGTCGAGGATCTGTGAGCCATGCCGCAATGCTACCGCAGTCGAACCGCCGATTGCATCCCCTGAGCCGCACGCGGCGAGGCATGCGTGGGTCGGGCGAGCAGCCGTCCGGTCGACGTCCCCGGCGGTATCAGAACGAGACGGTCGCGGTCATCGAAATCGTCCGCGGCGCGCCGAGCCACGCGGCATTCTCGGTGATGGCCGACAGATACGCCTTGTCGAACAGGTTGTTCGCCACGATGGCGAACTCCGTGGACCGCAGCAGATCGCTCAATGCCTCGCCCGAGAAGCTGACGTAGGCGTCCACCAGCCAGTAGTCGTCCGCGTACCAGTCGGACCGCAGGCTGACGCGCCGCGACGACGTGTACTTGGCGGTCAGCCCCATGCCGAGGGGGCCGGTCCGATCGAGGGAAACGACCCACAGCCGATCCGGCACGCCGGTGACGTCGGTGCCCGCCACCAGGCCCTGGCTCGCGTCGACCAGCGGGTCGCCGGTCCCGATGTACACCGAGTCGTTGAACGTGAAGGCGGTGTAGAACGACGTCCGCTGCGGCAACGGCACCGTCGCGGAGAACTCGACGCCGCTCGTATCGATGCCGCCCGCGTTGAAGTAGGCGCCGCCGCCCGGGATCAGGTAGTTGGGGCCGGTGGCCGTCTGCGGGCCGAGGTAGAAGATTCGGTTCTGGAAATCGATGGTGTACCAGGTGGCGCCCAGCGCGACCCGCTCCCCCGAGTACTGCAGGCCGACATCGATGTTCGAGGCGGATTCGGGCTCGAGCAGGTCCAGGCTCCGTCCCGGCACCTCGAGCAGCAAGGCGCTGAGCGCCTTGAAGTTCTCGGAATAGCCGACGAACAGGTCGAGACCTTCGAGCGGTGTCTCGTACGTGACGCCGCCGGAAACAAGCAGATTCGAGTCGGAATCGACCGCGAGATCCGGGTCGACGTCGAACAGGTCCTCCCGCGACACGCCCACCAGGAACTGCTTGACGCCGCCGCTCAGCGCCAACGGGCCGGCGAAGATCGTCTCCTCCGCATACCACTTGAAGACGTCCTGCGGGAAGACCCACTCGTATTGCCGCCAGTAGGGCCGCTCGTCCCAATTGAAGGTGAGCGTCGGATCCAGAATCCGGTGCCAGTCCCGGCCCAGGTCCCGCCGCGAGTCCTCGTACCAGATGCCGGCGCGCAGCATGCTGCCGACGGCGCCGATGGTTGCGAACCACTCCTCGTCGAGCGTTACGCCGAAGCGGTCCTTGCCGTAGTGGCTGTGCCGGTACGACTGCACCGCGGTGGCGCCCGGATGGCACGCCGGGTCGACCGCCGGCCCGCCCGAGCCGTAATAGTTGAAGATGTAGGACGACGTGCAGCCGGGCGCCGGTCCGACCGCGACGCCGTCCCGATCCACGAAGCGGATCAGTCCGAGCTGCGCACCGCCCCGCACCGGCGCAAGCCCCCTCAGCTCCGACTCCGCGCCGCCGCCATCGTCGGTGACGTCGACGATGTAGGGAGGCAGCCAGTCGCCGCGGCCCCGGTTGCGATGGAAGTAGGCGCCCAGGCTCACCGAGGTCACGTCGCTGAACGACCAGTCCGCCCTCAGGTACCCGAACGTGTTGTTCCGCCGGGTCTGCCAGCCGGGCCGGTAGAACTGGTTCAGATACGGGACGCCGGGCCACTCGCCGGTCAGGCGGTCCCACCGCGGATTGGCCCGGAAGTCGGCCTCGCCGTAGAGCCGTTGGTACACGTCCTCGTGGATGCTGTCGTACGAGAGGTAGCTCGTCAGATCCAGACGCCCGTGCGACGAGACGAGCTTGGCGGCGACGTGCTCCCGCTCGTTGCGTGCGGAGCCCTCCACCCAGTCGGTCGCCTCCTGCCGAACGGCGGCGATCCAGGCGCGCGTTTCGCCGCTGCCGAACAGCGGTCCGGTGTCGACCCGCATGGAGAACCGCTGGCCGTCGTTCTCGCCGAGGGTGGACGACGCGGTATAGGTCCGCTCCGCCGCCGGATCGTCCGTCAGGTAGCCGAACGTGCCGCCCAGCGCTTCGACCGACCGCGAAGCGATGTCGGCGGTACCCTGCGAGACCTCGACGCCGCCGAGGTTCATCGGGTCGATGAACCGGTTCGCCTTCGAGCCACTCCAGTAGTCGGACGTGCCGTTCGGAAATCCGTCGATGGTGGTGCCGATCTGCGCCTCGTTGCTGGTCACCTGGAAGCCGCGCATGGCGACGTTGCTCGACCAGTCGTCGAAGCCGTACGCATCCCCCTCCTGGACGGACACCCCGGGAAGGTTGTCCACCACCGACGTCACCGCGGTGATGTTCGACTGCTGCATCATCATCGGCTCGGCGACCACGCTGCGGGCGAAGATGCGCGGCTCCTCGGCGACGACGCTGACCGTCTCCAGGAGCCGCTCGATCTCCAGCACCAGTTGAACCGTCGCGGTGGCGTCGGCCTGCACGGTGACCGGGACCTCGGTTGTGGCGAAGCCGGGCAGCGCGGCGGCGACGACGTAGTCGCCGCCAGGCAGCGCGGCGAAGACGAACGCCCCGGTCGCGTCCGTGACGCTCTCCCGCGGCCCCTCCGCACCCGTTGCGGTCACCACGACCCCCGGCAGCGCGCCGCCCGCCGCGTCGGCCGCCGTGCCCTCGATGGCCCCGGCGGGTTGGCCGGCTACCGGAGATACCGAAAGCGGCACCGTGAACGTGGCTGCCATCACCAATTGCAGAATCGGATTCCCGGTCATCGTGCCCGCCTGTTTCATTCGCAAATGGCCGTCTAGCGGTTCGTTCCCGCACGCATGGTAGCCGGACTCGTGCCGGGATTCGAGGCATCTTGCTCCCGTTGCGGTCAGACTTGGCCAACTTGACCCTTGACCACTACCCGGCGCGGCTGGTGGCTGCGGCCGGTGATTGACACGCCATCCGGCATCGGACAAGCTATACGGACGTACACGTCAATCTGCAGTCGGGGGGAGCCGAGGGACAATGTCTCACGCTCGCGTTCTGTCGCTGTCTGCGTTAATCGCTGCAGTCGCGTTTACCGTCCTGTTTCCCGTGTCCGCGTCCGCCGCCGGGGCCGGTACACACACGCAGCGACCCGGTGAAGACACAGCGCTGCTGGAGCAGACCATCGGCCGCTACTGCGCCACTTGCCACAACGACCGGCTCCAGACCGCCGGCCTCGTCCTGACCGGCCTCGACCTGACCGAGGTGAGCGCCCACGCCGAGACGTGGGAGAAGGTGGTCACGAAGCTGCGGACGCGGACGATGCCGCCGGTCGGCCGGCCGCGCCCCGCCGCGGACACCTACGACACCCTGGCCTCCTGGCTCGAGAACGAGATAGACCGGGTCGCCGCGGCGCGGCCGAATCCGGGGCGCACCGAGGCGTTCCACCGCCTGAACCGCGCCGAGTACGCCAACGCCATCCGCGACTTGCTGTCGCTCGACATCGACGTGGCCGAGCTGCTGCCGGCCGACGACATCGACGAGTACGGCTTCGACAACATGGCGGACATCCTCACCGTCTCGCCGGCCCTGATGGAGCGCTACCTGTCGGCGGCGCGCAAGATAGGCCGCCTGGCGGTGGGCGAGACGCCGCTCGGGCCGGCTACCGAGACCTACGACGTACCGATCCTCCTGATGCAGGACGATCGGATGGGCGACGACGTGCCGTTCGGCTCGCGGGGAGGCATCGGCATCCGCCACTACTTCCCGGTCGACGGGGATTACGACGTCGAGATCCGGCTGCACCGCAACTACGTGAACTACGTGCGCGGCATGGGCTCGCGCCACGAACTGGAGGTCCGGCTGGACGGCGTGCTCGTGCGGTCGTTCGTCTTCGGCGGCGAGGAGCCCGAGGGAATCCAGGCCCCGGCCAGCTACGGCGGCAACCAGTTCGGCGACCCGGAATGGGAAGAGTACATGCTCTACGCCGACGCCAACATGCGCGCGCGGTTCCAGGCGACGGCGGGACCGCACGCGGTCAGCGTGGCGTTCGTCCGGCGGTTCACCGAGCCGGAAGGAGTGCTGCAGCCGCGCCAGAGCATCTTCGCGGTGGCCGTCAACGAGATGCGCGACGGCAACGCCGCAGTCGAGCACGTGGCGGTCGGCGGGCCGTACGTCAGCACGGGTCCCGGCGATACGCCGGCGCGGCAGGCGCTCTTCACCTGCCGGCCGGCCAGTGACGCGACGGCGGACGAGGAAGCGTGCGCGGAGGAGATCCTGTCGTCGCTGGCGCGCCGTGCCTACCGCCGGCCGCTGGAGGCGGGGGACGTCGCGACCCTGATGGATTTCTACCGGGCCGGCCGCGACGGCGGCAGCTTCGACTCCGGCGTCCAGCTCGCGCTGGAACGCGTGCTCATCTCGCCCGACTTCCTCTTCCGCGTCGAGCGCGACCCTATCGATAGTCAGCCGGGCACGGCCTACGCACTCAGCGACACCGCGCTGGCGTCGCGGCTGTCCTACTTCCTCTGGTCCAGCGGACCGGACGACGAGTTGCTCGACCTCGCCGAGCAGGGCCGGCTCAACGACCCGGAGGTCCTCGCGCAGCAGACACGACGAATGCTGGCGGACCCGCGCTCGAAGGAGCTCGTCCGCAACTTCGCCGGGCAGTGGCTCTACCTGCGCAACCTGCGCGGCGTGGTGCCGGACGCGGTGGTCTTCCCCGAGTTCGACGAGAACCTGCGGGACGCTTTCCTGCAGGAGACGGAGCTGTTCGTCGAGAGCCTCATCCGCGAGGACCGCAGCGTCCTCGACCTGCTCGCGGCCGACTACACCTTCGTCAACGAGCGGCTCGCCCGGCACTACGGCATCCCGGGGGTCTACGGCACCCGGTTCCGGCGCGTGGCGCTGCCGCCGGCGATGGCCGAGCGCCGCGGCGGCATCTTCGGCCACGGCAGCCTCCTCACCGTCACCTCGTACCCCAACCGGACGTCCCCCGTGCTGCGCGGCAAGTGGGTGCTGGCAAATGTCCTGGGGACGCCGCCGCCGCCGCCGCCGGCCGACGTGCCGGACCTTCCCGACCGGGGCGAGGACGGCCGGGCCGCCACCGTGAGGGACCGCCTGCAGCGGCACCGCGAGAGCCCCGCCTGCTCGGTCTGCCACGCACCGATGGACCCGCTGGGACTGGCCCTCGAGAACTACGACGCCGTGGGCAAGTGGCGGGAGACCGGCGAGGCGAGCCTGCCGATCGACGCGTCCGGCAACCTGCCCGACGGCACCGCGTTCGAGGGTCCGACCGGCCTGCGCACGTTGCTCCTCGAGCGGCGCGAACAGTTCATCGGCACTCTGACGGAGAAACTTCTGGCGTACGCGCTCGGGCGGGGACCGGAGTACTACGACCGTCCCACCGTACGCGCCATCGCCCGTTCGGCCGCCTCGGACAACTACCGCTGGTCGTCAATCATCACCGGAATCGTGCAGAGCACGCCGTTCCGCATGCGGAGGTCAGAATCATGATCATCACCAGGAAGGCGATTCCCCGCCGTACCGTTTTGCGCGGCCTGGGCGCCTCGCTCGCGCTGCCGCTGCTCGACGGCATGGTTCCCGCGGCGGCGGCCATGCGCAACACCGCCGCGGCCCCGATCAAGCGGTTCGGCGTCGTCTACGTCCCGAACGGGATGATGATGAACCATTGGACGCCGAAGACCGAAGGGGCCGGGTTCGAGTTTCCGACGGTCATGAAGCCGCTGGAGCCGTTCCGTCCCTACGTGCAGGTCCTGTCGGGCATGCACGGCGTCGACAGCGAGGGGCCGCACGCCCGCTCCTCGACGCGGTTCCTGACCGGCGTGCCCTCGAAGCCGGACAACGGCTCCGACCTGCTTGCCGCGGTCTCGGCGGACCAGATCGCCGGGCGCGTGCTCGGGCGCCAGACGCAGCTCGCCACCCTGGAGCTGGCCATCGACGGCCGCGACTTCGCCGGTTCGTGCGACGACGGCTTCAGTTGCGCCTACACGAACACGATCTCGTGGGCCAACAACACGACGCCGCTGCCGATGGAGAACAACCCGCGAGTCATCTTCGAGCGGCTGTTCGGGGATACGGGCAGCACGGATCCTGCCGTCCGCCGGGCGCGGCTCCGCAAGGATGCCAGCCTCCTCGATTCGGTGACCGAGCGGGCCGACGACCTCGCGCGGCAGATCGGGCCGGGCGACCGCGCCAAGCTGGCACAGTATCTCGACGCCGTCCGCGACGTCGAGCGGCGGATCCAGATGGCCGAGTCGCAGAGCGACCGGGAGCTGCCGGTGGTCGATCAGCCGGCCGGGGTTCCGGGGACCCTGGGAGAGCACGCCAAACTGATGTTCGACCTGCAGGCGTTGGCCTTCGAGACCGACCTGACACGGGTGACCACCTTCATGATGGGCCGCGAGATCACGGGTCGGACCTACGCGGAGATCGGCGTGCCCGACGCGCACCACCCCATCTCGCACCACCAGCGCGACCCCGCCAAGCTGGCCAAGCTGACGAAGATCAACCAGTACCACGTGCAGCTCTTCTCGCAGTTCCTGGAGCGGCTGGGCTCGACTCCGGACGGTGACGGGACGCTGCTGGATCATTCGATGATCGTCTACGGGGCCGGCATGGCCGACAGCAACACGCACGGCTCGGAGAACCTGCCCATTCTGCTGGCGGGAGGCGGAGCGGGAACCGGCGGCCGTCACGTCAGGTACTCGCAAGACACGCCGCTCGCCAACCTGCACGTCACCCTGCTCGACAAGCTGGGGGTGCCTATCGAGTCGCTCGGCCACGCCACCGGGAAGCTGCGGCTCGACCCGCTGTCCGCCGCTTAGCCGACAACGGGGACCGACAGGCGCATTCGGGGGCCGGTGCTCATCGGGAGTACCGGCCCTTCCCGTATGCGGACGCCGAGTTCCGGTTCGCCGGATTGCCACCCCACGTGACCATTCACGCCTGTCCACCGAGCGCGTCGAGCCGGCCGGTATCCGGTGGCGCTTTCGCCGGTTCGGAGACCGCGCCCGCAACCTGCGTTCGTGAGCTCTTCCGATGACGGCGCGCGCCCTGATGATCCAGGGCACCGGCTCCAGCGTCGGCAAGTCGCTCATCGTCGCGGGACTGTGCCGGCTCGCCCGGCGCCGCGGGATCCGCGTCGCGCCGTTCAAGCCGCAGAACATGTCCAACAACGCCGCAGTCTGCGCCGACGGCGGCGAGATCGGACGTGCGCAGGCGTTGCAGGCGCGGGCCGCGGGCCTGGAGCCGCGGCACGACTTCAACCCGGTGCTGCTGAAACCGCAGACGGACCGCGGCGCGCAGGTCGTCGTGCAGGGGCGCGTCCTCGGCACAATCGACGCAAAGGAATACCAGGCCGTGCGCGCCCGGATCCGGGCTTCCGTGCTGGAGAGCTTTCGGCGCGTGACGGCTGACTACGAGCTCGTGCTGGTCGAGGGAGCCGGCAGTCCCGCGGAGGTGAACCTGCGGCCCAACGACATCGCCAACATGGGCTTCGCACGCGCCGCCGAGGTACCGGTCTGCCTGGTCGGCGACATCGACCGCGGCGGCGTGATCGCCTCCCTGGTCGGCACGCACGCAGTGCTGGATCCGGAGGACGCCGCCCTGATCGTCGGGTTCGTGGTGAACAAGTTCCGGGGTGACCCGGCGCTCTTCGCGGACGGCCTTGCGGTGGTGGAACGCCGCACCCGGTGGCGGTGCTTCGGCCTCGTCCACTGGCTGCGCGCAGCGGGGCGGCTGCCGTCGGAAGACGCCGCGTCGATCTCGCGAAACGATGGAGCCGACATTGCCGACGACCCGGGGCGTAGCGAGGCGCAACCCACCGCGTCCGCCACCCGCGCGCACGGGGCTCCGCGGGGCAGGACCGCGAGCCCCCTGCGGATCGTGGCACCGGTGCTGTCGCGCATGGCCAACTTCGACGACGCGGATCCGTTGCGTCTCGATTCGGGGGTCGACTTTGCTTTCGTGCCGGCCGGCCGGCCCATACCTCGCGAGGTGGACGTGGTGGTGCTGCTGGGCACCAAGTCGACGATCGGCGAACTGGGGTTCCTCCGTGCCCAGGGGTGGGATCACGACATCATCGCGCATGCTCGCGGCGGCGGGCGCGTGCTGGGGGTGTGCGGCGGTTACCAGATGCTCGGTCGCCGCGTTCGGGATCCGGCGGGCGTAGACGGCCCGGCGGGCGTGACCGACGGGCTCGGTCTGCTGAATGTCGAGACGACGATGGCCGGAGAAAAGACAGTACGCCGGGTGGAGGGGCGTTGTGCGCTGAGCAGCGATCCCGTGTCCGGCTACGAGATCCACATGGGTGAGACGAACGGGCCGGACCTGAGCCGCCCGATGCTGCACCTCGACAGCGGCAGCGAAGGTGCGCGCGACAAGAGCGGCCGGGTGGAGGGCACCTCTCTGCACGGCCTGTTCGCCAACGACGACTGGCGCCGGGCGTGGCTCGCCCGCGCAGGCGCAGAAACCGATGCATCCTGGGGCTACGATCCGCTGATCGAGCACGCACTGGACGACATCGCAACCGACCTGGCCGCGATGCTCGACACCGATGCGCTGTTCGCGGCCGCGCGCGTGTCCACCCTGTGACACCCCCGGATCACCTATCCGCTGAGGGGGGGTGGGGCGCCGGGGAGTGCAAGCAACGCTACTGCAACGTCGCGAGCTCCTCGGCCGTCACCGCCTCGGAAGGGCCGTGGAAGATGGCATTGAAGAGCAGCTTGAACGTCGCCCGGGTCTGGGTGCGGAACGCGATCTGGCTGCCCATCGTGACGGCCGTGCCGCGGCCCACCTCGAAGGCGACGACGTTCGCCCGCTCGCGCAGGTACTCGTCGCCCAGCAGCCAGCCGCTCGCCACCATGTCGTCGTCGTCGGGATAGCGGGAGACCACCTCGGCCGGGATCTCGAAGCTGGGCAGGAGCTGGTAGGCCTGATCGAAGCGGAAGAAGACCGGCCAGGTCTCCGGCATGCCGTAGCCGACAGGATGCTGCGGGTTGTACTCCTGCTTGAGCAGGGTGCCGGGCGAGTAGAACAGCGACGTCGGGTCGACGACACGGTTGCGTAGCGTCCGGGAGAGCTCCGCCGGGCTGCGGAAGACGTCCCGCAACCGCCGCTCGGCCTCGCCGACGGTGATGCGCGTCGGCCGGCGCCCGTTGTCCGCCCGTGGGGGCATCCCGCGCGCCGGCAGCACCGGCTCGATCGGCAGGTCCAGCAGTTGCCGCGCGGTGGCGACGGCCGAGCCGAGCGCGATCAGCGTGCCGCCGTCCTGCTCCACCCACCGGCGCAGCTTGCGCCAGCCGGATTGCCCCACGCCGTACGCCCAGCGCCAGGACTCGTCGTGCCGGTCCGGACTCAGACCCTGGATGACCCGCGTCCGGCTCGTGCCGGCGGGGAGCACGACGACGTCGTACTTGTCGGCAAGGTCGCCCTCGAAATCGAGGGACGAGATGACCGCGTGATCGATCTCGTACTGCTCGAACAGCCACATCATCCAGCCGCCCGGCATGTTGTTGGCGGCGCGCCAGAGTCCGACGCGGGTAGGCCGGCGCAGACGGTGCCCGTCCACCCCGGGTGCGGCATCCGCCGCCGTGACGACGAGACCGGTCTCTGCTGCGACCTGCTCGAGGATCCGCTCGGCGGCGCCGGTCGGCGGCACCAGCCACGTGCCGGGGGCATGGTCGCGGCCACCCGATTCGAAGTCCTTCGCCGCACGATAGACCGGCACCCCCGCCGCCTGCAGCCGGGCTGCGGCCAGGAACCCGGCGTTGGACGAGGGCGGAATCGCATAACCCCACGCCGGCCGCTCGGGCAACGGGCTCCGCCGTGGCTCGATCTTCTCCAGCAGCATCAGATCGGCACTCACCGGTTCATCGATCCGGGCGACATCCACCCCCATCAGCATGCCGAGCGTATGCCCGGTGACGTCGTAGGGCGGAATGGGCGGTCCGCCGGGGTAGTAGCGCAGGTCGGGATAGACCTGCTTCTCGAGCATCGTCTTGGCGAAGGCGCCGTACGGCTGCGCGAGCTGGATTACCCATGACTCGGCCGGGTAGTCCGTGCCGCCGGCGCTGAACGGTGCCCGCGCCTGGTGGATCTCCACCTCGCCGAAGTGGAGGATGTCCAGCAGCTCGTAGGCGGCGAACGGATCCCGCTGGACCGCCGGCACGACGAACGCGTAAGGCGCCTCGTCGCGGTCGACCCAGTCGCGGTGGACGCGGTGGAAGTTCTCCATCCAGCGCGTGCGGTACTTCGCCATGTTCTCCAGCGCGGCGTAGGTGGCGATCTCCCCGTACTCCACGATGTCGCCAAGGCGCCATACGGACGAGTCGTACGGTACGGGGAAGTTCGTCCGCACCTCCTGGCGGCCGAGCGGACGGCCGGGGCCGCTCGGGTTGATGTACGGATCGGCGAGGTTCGCGCTGGCGATCTCGGTAAGGATGCGCGGCTGGCCGTGGTAGACCATGTACTGGCGCGCCGGCGTCCACAGGTCGTACTGGTCGCTGGAGATGATCCCCTTCTTGCCCTCGGCGATCAGCGCCGACGCCATCGCCCGCCCGATCTGCGCCTGCCCCTCCAGCAGGAGGGGATGGATGTTCGGGTCGTGCGGGTCCTTGTACGGCGGAACGAACATTCGCGCGCCGCGGGGGCTCATCTGGTGCATGTCGTGCGTGATCTGCGGCTTGTACTCCCGATGGATGTCGATGGCGAGCCGGGTTTCCCTCTGCGTGAACATGAACCAGTCGCGGTTGTCGTCGTGGCCGGTATAGCGCTGGTAGAGGTCTGGATACAAGCGATTGAGGCCGGTGTTCTCGGTGGCGTACCAGTGGTCGACGACGAGGATCTGGCCGTCCGGGTTCTGCGAAGGCACCAGCAGCACGACGGTGTTGTCGAGAATCTCGCGAATCTCCGGTGACTCCTCGGTCGCCAGCCGATGGGCGATGTTGATGACGGTCTGCCCGGTGCCGACCTCGGTCGAATGGATCGTGGCGTACAGGAAATAGAACGGGACGCCCTCCCGGGCCAGGGCCTGCGCACGCTCCTCGGAAAGGCCTCGCGGGTCGGCCAGCCGGTGGTTGATCTCGATCAGCCGATCCAGGCGATCGAGGTTCGCCGGCGAGCTGAACTTCGCCAGCACGTACGGATTGCCGTTGGTCGTCGTCCCGCGGGGCTCGTACTCCACCCGGTCGGTGCGCTCTGCCAGGAGCTGCAGGTACTCCAGGACCCGCGGATAGCGCGCCAACTCCCCGTCGGTGCCGATTTCGAAACCGAAGTACTGCGCAGGCGTGGGAACGGCCTGCGCACCGGCCGCGGCGGGGAGAACGAACAGAACCGCAACGACCGCGAGCAGGCAGCCAGGAGTCCGCGCCGTAGAACGGCGTAGACTCCTGGTCAGGCCGGTTGGGCGGCAATCGGAGCTCCAGGCGACGATTGTCGGGCTAGGCATTTTCAGCTTTCCTGCGGCGTGGAATCCCGTCGACGGATGAGCAAGGCAGGATACCATGCAGGAAACCGGCGCCGTTGGCCCGAGGAGAGGCTGATTCGCACCGGCCGGGTCCGGTATCGGAGAGCGCCGAAACAGCTCTTGCGGGCAGGAGACCGATTCCATGAAACGCAGCACGTGGCGGACGGCCGGTGTCGCCGCCCTCATCGGATTCTTCGCGGCGGGCTGGCTCACGGCCTCGGTCCAGGCCCAGAACGAGCGAACGGCGCGGCACCGCGTGCCGGCCGAGTTCATGAGCTACCTGGGCGCCGACTGGCTCGAACGGCCGGAGCGCGTCGAGCAGGAGCAGCCCGAGCAGGTCCTCGACGCGATGGACCCGCGTCCCGGCGACGTGGTCGCCGACGTCGGGTGCGGCTCGGGTTACTACGCGCGCCGCATGGCGCGGCGGGTGCAGCCGGGCGGCACGGTGTACTGCGAGGACATCCAGCCCGAGATGCTGGACATCATGCGTCAGCGGGCGGCGGACGAGGGGGTGACCGGCATCGAGGCGGTTCTCGGCACTCCGACCGATCCGAGGCTGCCGGCCGGGGCGGTCGACTGGATCATCATCGCCGACGTCTACCACGAGATGTCCGATCCCGAGCCGATGCTGGCCGGCATCCGGCACGCACTCTCCCCGCGCGGCCGCGTCGCGCTGCTGGAGTACCGCGTGGAGGACGGCACCGGCGACCAGATCAAGGCGGACCACACGATGTCGGTGCGGCAGGTGCTGCTGGAATGGCAAGCCGCCGGCTTCGAGCTGGTCGCACTGCACGACTTCCTGCCGAGCCAGCACCTCTTCTTCTTCCGCGCCGCCAGTGGCGCCGCTGCCGGTGACGGGGTAGACGCTGATACCGTTGCCCGGGCAGACGGCGGCGCGGGCGCCGGAAGTGGGGCAGGCGCCGGTGCGGCGCTCGCCGCCCACGACCTGTTCGACGCCGTCGACGCGGGCCTGGTGGAGGTCGAGGCCCGCGGCGCCGGCGCGGAAGCGGTGGACCTGCGCATCCGCCGCACCGGCGGCGATCCGCTGGTGGTCACGTCGCCGGCCGCCGCCTACTTCGACGCCGAGGACCGACGGGACATGATCGCCCGGCGCGACGGGTGGATCGTGCTCGCCGAGGGCGGCTGGCGGGAGTGGACCCTCCGCGCCGTCGGACGCCAGCGGAACCTGGATCCTCCCGGCGCCGGCGACCGGCTGGCCGTGCTGCCGCCGTCGACCGCGCCGGTCATCGAGGATCTGCTGCTGGAGATCCAGGCGGGAACGTACACCGTGTCGAACTCGCCCACGCTCTACCCGCCGCGCACCCCGGTGATGGAGCAGGCCGCGGTCTGGATCGCCGACGGCGACGCGGACTACGCCTCGATGGCCCCGCACATCGCCGGACCGATGCTGCCGGCGCAGTACGCCGCCGCCTTCGCGCTGGTCTTCGTCGACCGGGCCGGGGTCGACGTCACCCGGCGCAGCGTGTGGGCGGATCGGGAACAGGTGTTCGGCCGGCTGCGCGACCAGGGCCTGCGCATCTGGTACCAGTTGAAGACACGTGGCCGCTGATCAGCGCGCCGCCTGCTGCTCCCGGAGCATCTCCTCGAACCGCTGCTCCTGCATGTCGATGTGCGCCAGGTAGCCGGCGCGATCGATGAACGGGTTCGGGTCGTCCTCGCCCTCACAGTACCGTCGTCAGCTTCAGGAACAGCGTGTGGCCCTGGTCCGAGCGCTGGCCGAACTCCGCCGTACCGCGCTGATAGGCGACCTGAAACGTCCCGAACGGCGGGCGGTAGCGGTAAACGAACACCGCCTGCACGTTGCGGCGGTCGATGACCGAGTTGGTCTGCAGGAACACGCGCAGGAACAGGTCGGGCGTGAAGAACCGGCTGGCGCGCACCACGTGGATCCAGGTTCCGCCGCCGCCCGGGTCCGGGTCCAGCGTCAGGCGCTGCAGCTCGTACTCGGTCGAAGTCCGATCGGTCGGCTTGTACTGCGCAACGACGCTGCCGAGCACGAAATCGGCGTCGAAGTTGTGCCCGGTAGTCACCCCGCCGCGGAACGATTGGTAGGACCGCGTGTTGTAGCCGACCTCCACGCCGGTTTGCCGGTTGCGGAAGTTCCGCTCGAAGCGCTTGAACTCCTCCGTGTGGCGCGCGGTCGCGGTCCAGAGGTTGCGGAAGTCGACAGCCAGCGACTCGTCCACCTGCCAGCTCCGGAGGATGCCCGTCTGTCCCCAGTAGACGTCGTAGGCCGAGTCGTACTGGATGCGCTCGACCGGTCCGTCCGGCAGCCACAGGGTCTTGTTGACAGCGGCATCCACCTCGCGCCGGTCGTCGTCCACGATGAAGCCGACGACGTTGACGTTGTCCGCCAGGCGATCGCCCAGATGGGTGTAGCCGACGTGGAAGTGGGTCGTCGCCGAGTCGTACGCGGGCCGCACGAGGAACGCGGTCGCCCCCTTGGAGTGCTGGCCGTAGCTGTGGACGAGCTGCCCGGTCAGAGCCCAGTTCTCGGTGAAGTACAGGCTGGCGTCGCCGCCTATGGAGCCCTGGTTCCGACCCTCCAACGTGCGGTTGGCGAGCAGGACCCCGACGTTCGATCGCGAAGCCACGTCGCGCTGCACCCGGGCCACCGTGAAGCCGGCGCTGCTGCCGGCCGCCAGCGGCTCGGCCCGCGTGGCCAACAGGTGCATGGCCCACGGCCCCTGCTTGCCGAGCAGCTTGCCGCCGCCCTCGATGTCGGCGATGCGGCGCGAGTAGAAGGTCCGGATGCGCTGGTTGAAGAGCTCGCCTCCCTCGAGAAAGAACTGCCGCTTCTCGGCGAGCGAGACCTCGAACCGCGTCAGGTTGACCAGCTCCTGGTCGGCCTCGATGGTCGCGAAGTCGGGATTGACCGTGCCGTACGCCGACAGTTGCGGGGTGACGGCGTAGCGCACGTCCAGCCCGATCCCGCCGATCATCGGCTCGCGCTGCTGGGCCCGACCCAGCGCGTACGGAATGATCTGATGCCGGCGCGACTGCTGCGGGATGGCGAGCCCGACGAGGGTGCCGGCCATCGACAGCCGCGCCCAGTAGTCGACCGGTCCGGCCCAGAACGTACGCTCCAGGGATCGGCGCCGGCTGCGGCCGAAGTTGATGCCCCAGGTCACGTCGTCGCCCGCCCGGTACTGGAGCGATGTGAGCGGGATGGCGATCTCGGCCGACCAGCCGTAGTCGGTGCGCTGCGCGCGCGATCGCCACGGCGCGTCCCAGGCCCCGTCGCTGGTGCCGCCGTCCTCCGCGATGCGGCCGTCGGCCTGGGTCCCGAGGCCGTTGACCATGAAGTAGTAGCCGGTCCGCCGATCGTGGAAGGTGTCGAGAAAGACCTGCACCGAATCGTCGTTCCAGATCGGGTCGTCGCGCTCCACCATCTGCGACAGCGGCGGCTCGGGATCCCAGGCCTGGAAACCCGCGTACAGGTGCTCGTCGTCGTAGAGCACGTGGACCACCGTCGGCAGCTCGGCCAGGTTGCCGCGCTGCGGCTGGAACTGCAGGAAGTCCTCGGCCCGCGCGGCGCCCTGCCATTCGCGCTCGGTGACGTGGCCGTCGATGTCGGGCGGGCGGGCGGCGCGCCGGGCGGGGATGCTGAACGCATCCGCCGCTGACGCAGCTTGCGGCGCGGCCCCGACCGAAGCGAGCAGAAGCGCGATAGCCGCCGTGCAGGCCGTGCGTCGGTTCCAGCAGTCCACGCCCGAATGATCCCGGCACCTGTCCCCGCCGGTCAAACGCTCTCGTCCGGTGACCAGTTCGGCCCGGGAGGAACTGTCGAGTTCGACTTCCCCCGGGGTGCTAGGGATTTCCCTAGTTTCCAGCATCGAACGACCGGGACTACTGTTGAAGGACGTTGGGGAGGTACCGATGTCCAAGATGTTGACTTCAGCAGATCCTCCGGCGGCCCCGACACGCTGCTACATCTACTGGCGGGCACCGTCCGGGTTCTGGACGCGGCGTGTCGCCGTGGAGAAGGTCGACCGACCGTGGTGCGCGGGAATCGACGGCGTGCGGCGGCGGCAACCCGCAGCCGGAGCCGCGCCGGCAACCAGTACTCAGCGGCACGCGCCCGGATCACACGCGGCGGCGTGACGAACCCGCACGGCATCGCGGCACCGGTTGGCAAGAGCTGACAGGCCGCGGGCGGTGGAACCGAAGTCCACCAGTGAGTCACTCGGCTCGAAGCGCGGCGGCGGTGTCGAGACGCGCCGCCCGCCGCGCCGGCAGGTCACAGGCCAGAGCACCGGCCACCAGCAGCCCAGTCAGGCTCACACCCAGCGTCGCGACGTCATGTGGAGCAACGCTGTACAACTGGCTGGCAAGGAGCCCTGTCAGCGGCACCGCGGCAGCCAGCCCGACCAAAGCGTCCCCGCGGCGATCAGCCGCAGCCCCTGGGCAAGCACCATCCGGCGCACATCCGGATCTGAACCGCATCCGCCAGATGCCCGGCGGCACCACGATCCCACGACTTCGGTGCGCTGCTGACGGTGTTCGACGGCTCGGCGACGGTGGCTCAAGCCGATGGATCGGCGGAACAGTCGACTGCCCGACGGACTCCGAGGGCAGGAAAGTGTTCGGTAACTTTGTTGTCTGGCGCTCTCGACAAACCCGAATGTGTTCGGTAACTTTCGTCTACCCCATGGCCTCCCGCCTGTAGTGACGTCTTCCGTGATACCAGTGATATGATTTTGTAAATCACCGCAATCACCACCATCCCGACGATGATGACAGGTGCGCCATGAGCACGCGGGCGGAAATCACCGCGGTTTTTCATGTCGCCGCCGCCGGCGAGGACGCCGCGTTCGGGTTCGAGCGCGCTCCATCCCGCGCGCGCGTCGCGGAACGGAAGGAGCCATACGGCGCTCCGGTCACCGTCGAACGCCCCGCCGGGCCGGCGGAGTCCGGCCATCAGCAACTGGTGCGGTTCCGCGAGTGCCTGACCGCGTGTAATCTGGACTGTCGGGAAGAAGAGGTCCTGATCGTCTCCGGCGTCGATCGGGCGACGCTCGAGACCGCGAAGGCGCTGTTCGAGCTGCTGTGCGAGCGCTTGTACGACCTGCAGGACGCGGACATGCCCAGGCTCATAGAGTTGGCGCTGCCGCTGGTCTCGGACAGGACGCCGTCCGCCGTCATCTATCAGGCGCAGCGGAACGCGAGCCTGCGAGCGGAGTTCCTCAACACGTACGAGCTGCTTCCCGCGCAGCAGGTGCATGCGCTGTACGGCTCGTCCGCAAAGAACCGCGCGGCGCTCGCCGCGCGCTGGCGGTCCGACCGGAAGATCTTCGCCATCGAGCATCAGGGCCGGTTGCTCTACCCGGCGTTTCAGTTCGACGAGGTCGGCCGCCCGAGAGCGGTCATCGGCAAGATTCTGGACGCCCTCGGACGCGGGACCGGTCCGTGGC
This sequence comes from Vicinamibacterales bacterium, assembly GCA_958296065.1. Taxonomy (GTDB): domain Bacteria; phylum Acidobacteriota; class Vicinamibacteria; order Vicinamibacterales; family UBA8438; genus WTFV01. Next base: position 83,952 of record CATQHX010000029.1, read on the forward strand.
AGACCGCCATCTGGTTCACGACGCCCAACTCCTGGCTCGATCGCCGGAAACCGGTGGATCTCCTGGAGAGCGAGCCCGACCGCGTGATCGACGCGGCCGACGATGTCTCGAATCCGGCGTTCTACTGACCGGGCGGCCCAAGGGCGCCTCGTCCCGCCGCCTCCGGACCGTGTCGACCCGCTGACCACGACCTGGAGCGCGGGAACGTCCCTCTTCCGAGTCCATCCGGCCCGCCATGCCGCCGACACCTTCAATCCGGGCACACAGGGCGATCGGGGGCGCTTTCACCCGCTGCGCGACGCGTCGGGTCGGTTGGTTCCCACCTTGTACGCCGCCGATTGCATGGATGGCGCCTTGTCGGAGACCGTGTTCCACAACGTCCTCGCAGGCGACGCCATCCTGCGTTCCCGCCTGGGAGGACATCGCCTGACGCGCATCGAGCTTACATGCGACATCCTCGTCGCCGACCTCAGCGGCCACGGTCTGCGCCGGCTCGGGCTGACGCGCGGCCAGTTGCTCGACAGCGGCGCGGCTCACCATGCCGAGACCGTGCGCTGGGCAGAGGCCATCCACCGGTCCCACGAATCCCTGCACGGCATGATCTGGGTCTCGCGGCAGTTCGACGTCTCCAGGGCGCTGCTGGCCTTCGGGAATCGGCTGGACGAGCGGGGCTTCCGGTGCGACGCGTCGGAGCCGCTCGACGCCGGACGCGGCTACCGCCTCGTGCAGAACGCGGCGGCGGCGGCCCGGATCACCATCGTGGAGGCATGAGCAGGAAGACTCTCCCCGGCGCCAGATCACCACCGTCCTCAGGCCGCGGCAGCCGGTGCCGGTCCGAACCTCCGCCGGTAGTACCGGGTCCAGACGACTATCGCGGGAATGCCGACGACCGTCGGGAGGATCCACGGCACGATGGCAAGCGGCCCCGCGAGCTCGTAGGCCCAGACGCGTTGTGCGCCGAAAACGATGAACGCGGTGTGGAAGGCGATGCCGCCGCCGAGCATCGAACCCAGGTGGCTGTAGAACCAGCCCATGTGCTGGCCCCCCGGATTGCGCATCAGCCGCAGCATGCTCGACCCCGTGAAGATGCCGATGGGGCTCAGTCCCAGGAGGATCGGAGAGCTGTCGGACCACACCCCCAGCGCGAACGCGATGACGGCGACGCTGCCGGCGATGGACGCCCAGCCGAGCGCCTCGTGGAACGGAGTCCGCAGCGTCTCCGGCGCCCTGCGCGTGGCCACGACCCGCATCGCCTGCCGTACGGTGGCGAACGTCACCACGCCGAGATACCCGAGGAACAGGGCAAAGCCGTAGAGGTCGGGACGTTCCGCGAACGCGATGCCCTGGACCTGGAAGGAGACAATCCGTCCGGCCGACGCGGTGACCGCCGACAGCGTCACCACGTAGGCGCAGTAGGTGAAGATGCGACCGGCCTGCACGTGCACGCGGCCCCCCTTGCGGGCGAACAACGGGACCCAGAATGCCGCGAGGCCGACGAAACCGGTAGCGACATGCGCGAGGATGAGAATGTCGAACAACACGTTCACGATGGTCATGAGGGAGACTCCTCCCGGTCGTCCGGCTCCGTACCCGCGGCGGTCGCGGCGTGGGGCATGGACGCAAGCCGCCGGTCGATCGCGGCCAGCGTCTCGTCGCACCAGGCCACCTTGGAGCCGACGGAGTGAATGCCCATCCGCAGTGCCGCGAACTGGTGGAATCCGGCGCCGCTGTAGCGCTCCGGCGCGTCTCCATAGGCGGCGATCACCTCCCGCTCCACCGCCCACAGTTGCGCCAGCCAGCGCGAGAGGTGGTCGCGGAGGGCCGTCATGAACGCGCGGGTCTCGTCGATGTCGCCGACCGCGTCCATGAAGTAGAGCTGGGCGAGATACGCGAACCGCTCCGTGCCGACCGCGGGACCGCCGCGCAGCCAGCGCATAAGCTCCTTCCGACCCTCGTCCGTCAACGTGTAGACCCGGCGGTTCGGCCCCTTCGGCGACGGCTCGAGCCGGCTGCGGAGCATCCGCCGCTGCTCCAGGCGCTTGAGAGTCGGGTAGATCTGGCTCAGCTCGGCGGACCAGAAATGCCGAACGTTCTCGCTGAACGCGTTCTTGAGGTCGTAGCCGGTGGCCGGCTCGCGGAGCAGGCCGAGGAGGATGTGGTCGAGGCTCATGTTGCTATGTCGATGACGATATAGCAACTATATAAACGCGTATATAGCCTGTCAAGCTCCTTGGCTTCCGGATCGGAAGGAGTCGAGCACCGGCGATCGGCTACGATCGCCAGCGGTGACCGCTGACCGACAGTTGATTCACGATGACTGCGTCACGGATCGGAGGCGCACCGACCCCGAGATCACGCGCAAGCTGAACGACGTGCTCGCCGAAGAATCGAGCAGCATCGACCCGGCGTTGCGGAAGGCCCAGGCCCGGAGCATCGGTTCCGCGGACCTCCCGGGTGCACCGGGCTACGGTTCCAGCAGCACCTCCGCGAGCGCGATGCCCCGCTCGCCGGCCACGGCGTACAGGAAGTAGACGCGGCCGTCCTCCTCGAAGATCGCCGGGTCGCGCAACTGGTTCACCGGGACGTTGATGGCGCCGCCGCGGGACGGCTCCACCGGCAGGTCCGCGCCCTCCCAGGACATCTCGGGGCGCAGGATCTCCTCCCGCCCGGTCGCCTGCCAGCCCCGCCAGTCCGCGGACAGGTCGATGCTGGCCAGCCACACCCGCTCGGGCGCGTCGCCGCGCTCGGTCCAGAACACGAACAGCCGGTCGCCGCGCTTCAGCAGGGCCGAATGCCGCATGTTCGGGTTGAACAGGCTCGGTCCCTCCTCGAAGCCGGTCAGGCCGTCGCGCGAGCGGTACATCACGCCGGGCATGGCCAGCGCGTACCAGTAGCCGTCATGCCGGAAGGCGCGGAAGTACGGCCGGCCAAGAATCTCCGGGCGCCCCTCGAAGTGCAACCCGTCGGACGAGACCGCGGCGCGGGTCACCTGCGGCCCGCGCTCCCGCCCGTGGACGTACATCACGATCTGTTGCCGCTCGTCGATGACGTGCACGTCCGGTGACGCGACGTGCGCGTAAGCCCCCTCGGGGTTGGGGGAGTCGGTCCCGCACGGCGGGCAGGTGGCGGGGAAGTGGGACTGCTCGATCCGCAGCGTCCCCGGCTCGTGCATCGTCCACGGCCCGGCCAGGTCGTCCGCGTAGGCGAGGCGGATGTAGAGGCCGCGATGATCGGCGAAGTACAGGTAGTAGCGCCCGAGCGGGTTCTCCACCCAGTCCGGCACGCGGATCAGAGACGGCCCGGCGATGTTGCTCCCCATCCGCCCGTCCATGTCGGGGGTGATGATGGGGCCGTCGAGCAGGCGCTCGATGCGGATCGCCTGCCCGGTCGCCGGGGGCGCGATGTCCGGACGCGCATCGGGCACGAACCCGTCCCGGTTCGGCATCTCGATGCGCGGCAGCGCGGCGGCATCGATCCGGTCGTCCTCGCCGACGAGATCGTTGAGGAAGAGCACGTAGGCGACCGCCGCGTAGACCTCGTCGGTGGTGAGCGAGCCGGGCTGGTTGAACGGCATCGCGCGGTACACGTAGTCCCACAGCGTCGTGGCCGCCGGCCAGTAGCTGCCCACGGTCTTGCGCGCCTGGTCGGTCGCCAGAAGGCCCCGTCCCCCGGCCAGCCGGTCGTCCGGCCCCTCGGTCCCGGTCGGCCCGTGACACGCGGCGCAGCGGCGCTCGTACACCGCCCTTCCGGCGGCCGCGGTGGCGCCGCCGGGCGGCAGCTCCGCGCCCTCCGGTCCCACGATTGCTCCCCAGCCGTCGATGTCCGCGGCCGTCGCCGGCCGCCCGAGCCCGAGCGTCTGCGCCCCGGCCGCGCCGGCGAACAGCATCACGCACACGAACACCCCGAGCATGGTGTGGGCCAGCCTGCCGGGCGCGGTGCGCGCAACGCACGCGACATGGAAGCCGACACGCTGGGCGTTGCGGGGCAAGCGGAACCACGTGCACTGACCGTCCGACGCCGGACACGCCACCTGGAGGGAGTTACACATCGACATTCTCCACCACACCGTCGCGAGCGACGCGCCAGCCCTGGATGGCGTTGTTGTGGTAGCTCGAGCGCGTGCCCCGCACTGCGATCAACGCCGCGCGGGTCGGCTGGACGTCGCCCGTCTCGTCGATGCAGCGCGAGACCAGAACCGCCTCGGAGCCGCCCCAGCGCCAGTCGAAACGGAACCGCGTATGCGCCAGCGGCAGCACCGGACCCTCCAACTGCGCTTCGGCCCACGACCGGCCGCCGTCGGTCGACACCTCGACCCGGGCGACGCGGCCGCGGCCCGACCAGGCCAGCCCGCTGATCTGATGGAAGCCGGGGCCGGCGAGCCGTTGGCCGCCGGAAGGCCGGGTGATGACCGACTTGGCGTCCATGACGAACGTGTACTGCCGGGCCTCGCCGTTCGGCATCAGGTCGGTGTACTTGGCGGTCTCCTCGCGGGTCAGGTACGACTGGTCGACCACCCGCAGCCGGCGCAGCCACTTGATCGAGATGTTGCCCTCCCAGCCGGGGATCAGCAGCCGGAGCGGATAGCCCTGGGCCGGCCGCAGCGCCTCGCCGTTCTGCCCGTAGGCCACCAGCGTGTCGTCGAGCGCCTTGTCCAGAGGCACGCTCCGGGTCATCCGGCAGGCGTCGGCCCCCTCGGCCACGAGCCACGCGGCGTCGCCCCGCACCCCCGCCTCGGCGAGCAGCACCGACACCGGCACCCCGGTCCACTCGCTGCAGCTCGTCATGCCGAACGCCGCCTGGGCGTCGGTGTCCGGTGCGGCCGGCGACCACTTGACCCGGCCGTTCCCCGAGCACTCCACGAAGTAGACGCGGGTCACCGCGGGCATGCGGCGGAGATCGTCCATCGAGAAGACCAGCGGCCGCTCGACGAGTCCGTCGACGAGCAACCGGTGCGCGGACGGGTCGATGTCGGGAATCCCGGCGTGATGCCGCTCGAAGTGCAGCGCCGACGGCGTGATCGCGCCATCGAGATCCTGCAGCGGCGCCAGGCTGCCTGCGGCCTGGTCGTAGCGCGACCCTCGCACGCGGCGCAGCGCGGTCTCGAACCCCGAGCGTTCGCCGTAGCCGCTCACACCGGCACCCAGTCTCCGACCGGACGAGTCCTGCCCAGCCGCCGCCCGCGGTGCGAGCACGGCCGCGGCCGAGCCCAGCGTGGCTGTTTTCAAGAAGCCTCGACGGCTTCGCGCGGTACCGGTTCGTGTCTCGTCGCCTGGCATCGATCCACCTCCACAGCGCTCGAAATCCACGCCGCCGACCCGACCGTCATCCGCCGTATCGCCCTAGTCCCGGCCCTTGCCTCCCGATTCTCTGTTCGTGGTGCCTCCCCTCGACAATCCTGGCCCCGGAATCGCCACCTCGCCTCCGATTGCGGCCCAGCCAAGCCCTGACTAGCGACCCTCCTCGCCCACCGGCACGCTGGGATCGGTGCCGAGGAAGCGGATCAGCTCGGCGTTGACGATGTCCGGCACCTCCTCATGGGGGTTGTGTCCCACGTCCGGTATGAGAAAGACCTCCCCGTTGGGGAGGATCCCGGCCGCCCGCCGCGCGTTGTCGGGAAACTCCGGCCCGTCGATCTCGCCGCCCAGGATCAGCGTCTTCGTCTTGATATGGGGCCAGTCGTTGACCACCGTGTCCATCGAGCGCAGGTTGCCGCCGAGCCGGCGCACGTAGGCGAGCCGCGGCCAGTCGCCGCTCAGCCGCTGGCCGTGCCGTATCCGGAGGTGGTCCAGAAACTCCGGCTTCCACTCCACGTACCGCCGGGTGTCGGTCCGCACGTCCGCCTCGTAGGCGGCCTGCAGATCCGGGTCGGCGTCGACCTCGCCGTCGAACGGATTGAACCCGCGCCCCGGGCGCCTGTCGGTCAGGCCGATCTGGTTGATGGTGACCAGGTGCGTCGTCTTCTCCGGATAGAGGAAGGCAAAGCGGGTCGACATCTGCCCGCCGATCGAGTGCCCCACGATGGCGGCCCGGTCGATGCCGAGGTGCTCCATCAGCCGGGCCGTGTTCGAGGCGTGCAGGCTCATGCTGTACGGCAGGATCGGCTTGGACGACTTGCCCCAGCCGAGCCGGTCCTTGACGACGACCCGGTAGCCCGCCGCGGTGAGCGCCTCGATCTGGCTCTCCCAGTACCAACCGTAGTAGCTGCCCCCGTGGTGGAGGACGACGGCGCGGCCATTCGCGGCTCCCACAGGCGCGACATCCATGTAGGCGATGCGCACGTCCTGGCCGAAGACCCGGAAGTTCATGAACTCGACCGGATGCGGATACTCGAACCCTTCCAGGTTGATCGAGATCGGCCCCCAGTCGGCCGGCGGCTCGGGCGGCGGATGATGAGATTGCGCCGCGACCGCGACCGGCAGCACGAAAGCCAGCACGGCCGCGAGCGGCAGCGCGACGCACGCGCATGGGTTGAGGCGTTCGATGGTCATGGGTCCACTCCTATCGCTGCACGGGTGTCCATCCTACCAGCCGTGGCCGGTCTGCGGGGTCGGCGCCAGGCAGGGGATCCGGCAGCCCGCGGCGAACAGCCCGCCGCCCTCCGAGCGGCGATGCATCCTGCCTGAACCGCCACGGGCCGCCACGGACCGCCAGGGGGCTTGCGACCGGCGGGTACATGAGCGATGATGAGCGCTTCGGACAACTACGGCAGCCTCCTGGGGAGGGTTTGAGATGGACCATCGTCTTCGAACGTTCGTCACCGTGATCGCGGTCGTTCTGCTGGCCTCCGCGCCGGCGTTCGCCCAGAGCCAGTCCGGAAGCGCGCCGGCCGCGGATCCGGCCTGGGAGATGCCTCGCCTGGCGGACGGCCAGCCCGACCTGCAGGGTTACTGGACCACCCAGACCTTCACGCCGATGGAGCGCCCCGAGTACCTGGGCGACCAGGCGTTCTACACCGAGGAGGAGTTCGCGCTGCTCCAGTCGCAGTTGACCGTCGACGGGGCCGACCCGCTGGCGCGTTTCGTCATCGAGATCGAAGACCCGGAGGAACGCGAGCGGGCTCTCGACCAGACCCACCGCGACGAGTCCTACGTCCACTACGACAACGCCATCTGGCTCGCCACGCCGGTGCCGAAGGGATTGTCGACCAGGCGCACCTCGCTGATCGTCGATCCGCCGAACGGCCGGATCCCGCCGCAGAACGAGCAGGCCCAGGCGCGGGCCGAGGCGCGGCGCGCGGCGCGCGGCGACCGGGGGGCCTTCGACGGCTACGAGCTGCGCCCGCACAGCGAGCGCTGCCTCAACTACCGCTACAACGCCCCGCCGATGCAGCCGCCCTCGTACAACGACATCCACCAGATCTTCCAGACGCCGACGCACATCGTGATCTCCACCGAGCAGAGCACCAACGGGCCGCGGATCATCCCGATCGACGGACGGCCGCCCATCTCGGAGGACATCCGCCAGTGGCCGGGCGACTCGCGCGCGCGCTGGGAGGGCGACACCCTGATCATCGAGAGCTCCCACTTCAACGACAAGAACGGGTGGCAGGGATCGAGCCGTAGCCTCAAGGTGACCGAACGGTTCACCCGCGTGTCCGACGATCGGATCCACTTCACGTTCACAGTGGAGGACCCGGCCACCTGGGACCAGCCGTGGAGCGCCGAGATCCCGCTGACGACCACCGAGGGCCCGATGTTCGAGTACGCCTGCCACGAGGGCAATCACGACATCCGCCACATCCAGGAGGTCTACCGCAACATCGAGCGGCAGGAGGCCGAAGCCGCGCGGTGAAGGGGCTTGGCCGGGACGCCCCGACGAGGGCAGACCGGCTCGAGGTCCGGCTTGGGGTCGATTGACCCGACGAGGCGGCGTGTGTCGACGATCGAGCGGCGCACGCTCGCCTCCTGCACGCCTCACTCTCGGAGCATGCGGGTGTGAGGTCGGTGAGGTTCAGAGGAACGTCCGTCGCAGGGATTGAATGAACGCGATGCCGGGCACGTTCTTCCTGCTCAGTCGATCGTCGTTCGTGAGGAAGAGGTCCGTGCCACTCGCCGCCGCGCACGCCAGTTGAATGGCGTCCGGCGCCCGGATCGACCGGTCGCCACGGATCGCCGCGAACCGGAGTGCGGCTCGGGCATCGAACGAAAGCACCGTAACGCCGGCGTCCATCGCCTGCACGTATCGATCCCGCAACTCGTCATCACCCATCTCGACCGGCTTGACGAGCAACTCACCGAGCGTCAGCGTCGACGTCAGCAGCTCGTCGCCACGCTCGATCATCCGCCGGCGTAGCGCCACCACCGCCTCGGCCCGGGCATCCGTCCCTTCAATCAGGTACACGAACAGGTTCGTGTCCCAGAACACCCGGCTCACGACCAGCCCTCGCGGAGCCGCGAGACGTAGGCGTCGGCCTCTTCGTCTGCCCAAAGTGCCCTGCCGAGCCCACGCAGCGCCAGAATGGGGTCAGGCGGGGTACAACCGCCCTTGGCGGCGTACACCGTGCGATACCAGTCGATCAGCGAGCGATACGCTGGCGGCAGGTGGTCTCTCCGCGGAACCTCCTTGCCGCGCCGATCCGGGTGGCGCGAATCGCCGGGTCTGAAGAGACGCCGCCGTCCCCGGGCGGTTGCGAACAGCAGACAGTGCCGTCCGGGATTGGGCTTCGTTTGGGCGACGGCGTGGTAGGAAATGTGATGCTTGACACCCGGCCGCAGAGGCCCCGGCGCGGCAATCTGCTCGGCTCGCCGGACGATTTCCTTCATCGCAAAATCCGTCCGGTCGGGATGCTCCCTGTGCAGCAGCGCCGTGGCGATCCAGGCTTCGTCGGCGACGCTCGGTCTGTCGTTCATGGTCGCTTCAGAATACATCCTTTACATCATGGATTGATTTATAGAGGTATCGGCGACGCCTCGTCCCTGGACCGGCCGCCGCCAAACTGCAAGGATAGGAGTGTGGCGACCATCGACGACTTCCGCCGGCTCGCGCTCAGCCTCGACGGGGCGGAGGAGAGCTCGCACATGGGCTCACCGGATTTCCGCGTCGGCGGGCGGATCTTCGCGACGCTCGCTCACCAGGCGCAGGGCTACGGCAATCTGATGCTCACGCCGGAGGTCCAGGCGCCGTTCGTCGCCGAGGCGCCAGAGACCTTCGTGCCGGTCGCCGGCGGCTGGGGACGCAATGGCGCGACGCACATTCGCCTGGCCGCGGCCGACGAGGAGACCCTGGCGGGCGCGCTTCGCACCGCGTGGAAGCTCCGCGTGGAGAAGAACGCGCAGGCCGGGCGCCGCCGCCGCCCGGGAAGGTGACCCGCACCGACCACCGCGGTCTGCGCTTCCTTCAGGAACCGGCCGACCGCTTTGCTGATTGCCGCGACCGCGGCGGTCTCGACCGCTTCGAACGCACGCCCGTGGACGGGCCTCGATCCCATCGTATCGAAGTAGTTGGGCTCCACTACCTGGGCAGACATGACCCGGGTCTCGGGCTTCGATCCGCACGCCGACCGAAGCAGGTACAAACGACGCCGCGGTGACGGTTTCCGGTTCGCCATCCGGCGCCGCCGGACATCACGCTTCCCCTACGTCGCGCAACGCCAGCTCGATCGCCACCGAAACCCGTTTCCAGTTGCGGACTTCCTCGTCGGTGTGCCGGCGCCCGGCGGAGGTCAACTCGTAGTACTTCGCCTTCCGATTGGTCTCCGAACGCCCCCATTCGGCCGTCAGCCACCCCTTCTGCTCGAGCCGGTGCAGCGCGGGAAAGAGCGAGCCCGGGGTGACTCGGAACGCGCCCTGCGTGATCTGCTCGACCCGGCGCGCAATGCCGAGGCCGTGGTTCGGTCCGGTCATGAGCGCGCGGAGGATCAGCAGGTCGAGAGTGCCGCGCATGAGGTCGGTTCGGGACATGGGAAATGCTCCTTGGTGCGCCCTGTCGACTTTCGACCATAGTGTGGCTCGACCGTCGCATGATTCGGGGCGAGGTTGGCCAATTACACGTTCCCTTCCGCCGGACTATTCACCGGCCATCCTCCGCCAGTGTGCCTGGCGCACCCCAACAGACGGCGCCAAACTCCTACCGTGCCACGTAGGTGCTGCGGGCCAGAACCGTCCCGTCCACGTCGGCCACGTCCACCTCGATGGGGTACTCGCCCGGCTCCAGGGCCGGCCGCTCGGTGAACAGCACGTAGTGGCCCGCAATCGCGTTGGTCACCAGGCCGAACGCCCAGAGTGGAGGCTTCTCGTAGGTGCGCACCAAGAAGCCCCCGGTGTCCGCAGACACGGCCTGCAGGCCGTGCTCCAGTGTGTGATACACCGCCTGCGTGACGTCGAGCGTGAACACCGACGCGCGTGCCGCCTGCAGAGCTGCCTGCGCGGCTGCGTAACCACGGGTGTCCGACACGAAGCCGTGGCCGATCAGGATGACCGACTTCGAGCCGGGAAGGGGCTCCAGCGCTTCCCCGATCCGGCGCAGCGCTTCCTGAATATCGAAGATCTCCCGCCCCTGCTCCTGGCTGAGGCTCGCCAGCAGGGAGACCTCGCCCCGCGGCTCGAGGACCGGCGGGCGGCCAGTTCTGACCTCGCCGGCAAGGAGGGTTCGGACGCGGTCGAGATCATCCGTGAAGTCCACCCAGATCTGCAGGTGGAAACCGAACGTCAGCACGGCCACCCGATCGGACGGCGTGACGGCCGCCAGCAGCCCCTCGCTCTTCCGCAACAGACGCAGCAGGCCATAGACCCGGCTTTGCAGCAGGCGCGTGCTGTTCTGCACGACGAAGACGATCAGCCGGCCGCTCTCCCCCACGCGAGCGCCGGGGCTCTCCGGGTCGGGGCTGGGACGGTAGTAGTTGTCGAGCATTCGGCTGATCCCCCCCACGCGAGCGCCGGGGCTCTCCGGGTCGGGAGAGTCGGCGGCGTCAGCCGCGCGGACGGCCTCTACGGCCGCGCCCTCGGCCTCGTCGCTCCCGACCCACAACGCGGTCTCCACGCGGACCGGCTCTTCGTCGATCCGCACCGCGAAGTCCTCCGGCGTCAGTCCCGGAATGGGCTGGCCATCGTTGTCGACCACTCTCACGTCGATGACCACGCGGGCGACCTCCACCCGCTCGAGGAACGGCTGCGGCTGGGCTGCGCTCCCGCCCGCCGCGAGCAACAAGAGCGCGGCCAGCGCCGCCGCCCGATTCAACGCCGCGTCGCTCTCCCGCACACGGTCCGTCCTCGTCGGGTACCTCCCGTCGGGCGGATCGACGATGAGCGACGCCTGACTGGTCCGCACGCCGCGGTCGAGCCGGAAGCTGTTGTAAGCGCCGGTCTGGCCGGGGGACGGCGCGATGCCGAGCCCGTTGTTCGGCCCCGTCCTGAGGGCACGGAGGGTCAGCAGATCGAGAGTGCCGCGCATGAGGTCGGTGCAGGACATGGGAGTGCTCCTTGGGGAACGTCCTATCGATTTTCGACAAGTCTGGCCCGGGTTCTATCGAATGTCAATAGGTGCGAATCGCATCTTGCCGGAGGACCGCCCTACCGACGACGACCCGTTGCCACGCTCCTCGCTCTCGCCGCGGTCCAACGCGTCGGGGTCGGCGCTACCGCGGTCGGCGACCCGCTTCGTCGCCCGAATCGGCAGGTCGTCACCGTCCACCCCGGTCACGACGATCTCGCCGCTGATGTGGCGAGCGTGAGTTGCCGTCCGGGCTCCATCGGGATGACGCGAACCAGCTCCTGGCTCTGGCGCCCGCGCCTACTCTTCGACGCGCAAGACCTCGGCGGGATGGATCCTGAGTGCACGAGCGGCGGGAACTCCGACACCAACGAACGCTACCAGCGTCAGGCACACGACCACACCCACAAGCGTGACGAGGTCAACACCTTCACCGCCGGCGAACCGCGATTGCAGCACCGGCGCAACACCGCTTGCCAGTCCGCCTCCGACAATGACGCCGGCCGTCACCAGCTTCACGCTCGTCCCCCCTGCGACGAGGCGAATGACCTGAAGCGGTCGAGCGCCCAGCGCGACACGCAGACCGATCTCCGGCGCGCGCCGCGCCACGACATAGCTCAGAGTTCCCAAGAGCCCGATACACGCCAGCACCAGGCCCGCGCCACCGACGAGACCACTCACGACCGCCGCAACCCGCGCCGGCAACAATGCCGTGCCAACCGTGTCGGCCATCGTTGCCACGGTCCCAACCGGCACGCCGGGATCCAGTTGGCTGATCGCGCGTCGCGCCGCGTCCGCCGTTACGCCGCGGATGTGGAACGTCACCTGCGGGGTGTACATGTCCTCCGTAGACCAGAAGACGACGGGAATGGCATTCTCTTGAAGCGAAACGAAATGGCCATCTTCAACAACGCCAACCACAGTCGACCATTGGGGGTCGGTAGAATTCTCGTAGTCGCCCTGCCCGATGAACGAGGGCAGGGCCGGTCGGCCCAATCGCCTGCCGACCGCATCCTGACCGGACCAGAATCGCTGCGCGAACGCTTGATTGACGAGCACCGCATTTCGCTCTCCGGGCTCCAGGTCTCTACCGCGAACGAAAGGCACTCCCATCAGGCGAATGTATCCGGGGCTTACGATGTTCGCGTTCACCTCCATGTCCTCTCCGGCCCTGGGCTGATAGCCGTCGACAGCTACGCCCCAGCGTGACCGCGCCCGGAGAGACAGGAACGGCACCAGCGACACTTCGGCCAGCGGCACCTGCTCCATCGCCTGTCGGAGATATGCGCGACCGCGATTCTCGGTGTACCCGGCCGCCTCCAAATCGACCGAAACAAGCACAAGTTCGTCAGAGTCGTAGCCGAGCGGGACTGCGTACGCACTCACGATGCCGCGTCCGAATACCCCCGCAACGATCAACAGGAAAACGGCGGCGGTCGCCTGCATCGCAGTCAGGACGTTACGGAATCTGGTTTGCAGGAACCTGCCGACTTCGGACCCGGGTCGCGTCGCGTACAGTGCCGGCAGCAAGCCTACTGCGAGGCCTACACCTGATGACACAAGCAGCGCGGCAACGACCAGTCGCGAGCTGAACTCCAAATCGAGCCGCACGGGTATGGGAAGGTCAGGCAGCAGCAATGTCACGAATCGCATGGCAACCGAGGCTACAGCGATCCCGAGCGCACCCCCGACGAGACCCAAACCAAGGCTCTCCACGACAACCTGCCGGATTAGTCTCAAGCGGGTCGCGCCCAGAGCTTGCCGCATCGCCATCTCACGGCGGCGAACGGACCCGTCGGCAAGTAGGAGGCCGGAGATATTGGCGCAAACGACAAGCAAGAGAATTCCGACCAGCCCTGTAAGTACGGCCAGAGCCCCGACCACGGGCCCTGATGCCATTGGCGGCAGGCGTGCCTGGTCCGCCTCTCTTATCGTCAAGTCCCGCGGCTGCCCCGAGAGACTCGTCCACTCCTCGGGGTATGACTGATGGAGACATCGCGCGACGATGTCCACGACCGCCCGTGCATCGTCGATGCTGACACCGTCGCGCAGTCGGCCAACTATGGCGGCCCCGCGCCTGCTGCGGCTCTCCTGCCTGCCATCGTCGGGCCGCAGAAGCTGCTCGAAGGCCATGGGCAGCCAGACATCCACGCGCAAGATGCCTAGTGCGCTCGTCAACTCGGCCGGCGCCACCCCCACGATCGTGACGGGCGAGCCGTTGATGACGATTTCGCGGCCGAGCGCCGACGGATCGCCACCGAACTCCGAACGCCACAGGGCGTTGCTGACTACCGCTACCGCGCCGTCGTCGACCGCCTCGAACCCACGGCCATGGACGAAGCCCAGCCCGATCGTATCGAAGTAGTTGGGCTCCACGATCTCCGCTGACATGACCCGCGTCTCCTCTCCGATACGTATGCCGGCCGGCATACGAGACGCTGCGGTGACGTGTTCGAAAACCTCGCCGGTAGACTCCCGAATGTCGAGGAAGTCCGGATAGGAGTTGAACCCCGGCCGTCCGCTGGAGTAGTCGCTCGTAAACATGACGAACATACGACTCGACTCGGCGGCGGGGAACGGACGCAGCAGCAGAGAGTCGACCAGCGCGAGAATGCCGACGGTCGCACCGATGCCGAAAGCTAGAACCAGGATCGCGACGACCGCAAGAATCGGACGTCGAGAATAGCGGCGGATTCCGTGCCGCAGATCCCGCCACAGATCGTCGGCGACCCGGAAACGCTGCACGTCGCGGCATTCCTCCTTGACCGCGTCCACGCCCCCCATACGGGCGAGCGCCGCGCGGCGCGCTTCCCTCGGAGCCATGCCCCGGCGGATGTTCTCCTCGATGTCAAGCTGCAGGTACGCGAGCAACTCCGCATCGAGCTCGTGTTCGAGGCGCTCGCGACGGAACAGGTTCACCAGGCGAACTGTGCAATCGCGCAAGCGGCTCATGATGCCTCCTCCACAGTTCCAGTTCGCCATCCGGCGCGGCCGGACATCACGCTTCCCCTAAATCGCGCAACGCCAGCTCGATCGCCACCGAAACCCGTTTCCAGTTGCGGGCTTCCTCGTCGGTGTGGCCGCGTCCGGCGGGGGTCAACTCGTAGAACTTCGCCTTCCGATTGGTCTCCGAACGCCCCCACGCAGCCGTCAGCCACCCCTGCTGCTCGAGCCGATGCAGGGCCGGAAACAGCGAACCCGGGTTGACGCGGAACGCCCCCTGCGTGATCTGCTCGACCCGGCGCGCGATGCCGAGCCCGTGGTTCGACCCCGTCATGAGGGCGCGGAGGATCAGCAGATCGAGGGTGCCGCGCATGAGGTCGGTGCGGGACATGGGAAACGCTCCTTGGAACGTCCTATCGATTTCCGATAAATCTAGACCTACCCCTATCGGATGTCAATCGGTCGCTGCTCGCACGGTGCTGCAGCGCTCCCTCGTTGGAGTTTGCGTCTGGGGAGCTGGTAGCCGTTCAGGCGAGGACAAGCGGCCACCGCCCGTGCTTCGAAGAATCCAACAGGTCGCCGACGCGGTCACCGAACGAATGTCGCCGACGGCGCGCCACGCCCGGGACTCACCGGGCCACCGCCTGTCCGCGCCACCGACCAGGGCGATACCGGCGCCGCCGAGCGAAGCGCGCTGCGCCCGCTCGAACTCGATCTGCGCCCGCTGGTGGTCGAGGATCGCGCGCAGCTCGGCATCCTGCGCGCTAACGCTAACCGGCTCGGCCAGCGCCAGCGCCTCCCGCTGCACGCTCACAGCCGGGGTGAAGTGACAGATCGACGGCGTCGAGGGCGTGCGTCTCCGCCCTTTGCGACCGTCAGGTCCGGACGGGGCGCCGCGCGGCAGCGCCCCGTCGAGGGCGACGTCGACGGTAACCTGGACATCCTTTGGCCTGCGTCTCCGCGATGCGCAGCTCGGCCTTCAGCACCGTTGGATCGCCCACCCGGGCCAGGTTGGCGCCGGTCGTGATCCGCTGCCCTTCCTCGAGCGGCACCTGCTGCAGGACGCCGGACATCCCGGCTCGCACGTACAGGTCGGCCATCTGCTGTTGCCGCAGCTCGTACAGCGTCCGCAGGCGGTCCACCTCGGCCTGCTCGACCGCGAGCTGCGCGAACGGATGATTGCGAACAACTATCAGGCAATGCGCGACGTCCGCGAGATAAAGGATCAGCCGTTGACCGCCGAGGCTGTGCTCGCCCTGCATCGAGCGGTCACCGACGGCACGCTCGACGATCCGGCGGCCGCCGGCCGGCTGCAGCTCCCGGCCGAAGATCGCGTCGAGGTTTGCGACGCCGGCGGGAACGTGCTTCATCGACCGCCCTCGGCGGAACAGTTGCCGGAACGGCTGCACGCGATGGTCCGGTTCGCCAACGCCGAGGACGGGACGCAGACGACGCAGGGGGACCGCTTTCTGCATCCGGTCATCCGTGCGATCGTGCTGCACTTCTGGCTCGCGTACGACCATCCGTTCGCCAATGGCAACGGGCGCATCGCCCGAGCACTTTTCTACTGGGCGATGCTGCGACGCGGCTATTGGATGTTCGAGTTCCTGTCGATCAGCCGGTTTCTCAAGGCCGCTCCCGTGCAGTATGTCCAGGCCTTTCTCCATGCCGAGACCGACGAGAGCGACGCGACCTACTTCATCGTGCACCAAGTCGACATCATCCTGCGGGCGCTCGACGCGCTGGACAGGTATCTCCGGGTGAAGGCGGCGCAGGCGGCACGGATCGACCGGATGCTCCGCAACCGCACGGACCTGAACCACCGCCAGCTCGCACTACTCGCCCACGCGGTTCGACACCCGGACTGGGAGTACACGACCCGGTCCCACATGACCAGTCACGCCGTCGTCTACGCCACTGCGCGCGCGGATCTGTTCCGATTGGCGGAATTGAGCCTGCTCGACCGGCAAAGGCGTGGACGCAAGCTCAACGTCTTCCGGGCGCCGCCGGACCTCGAAGCGCGGATCCGGAGGCTGCGATCGGTGCACTGACTACCCGCGCGAGGACCTGCCGGAACGCCGTCGCGCCATGACAGCGGGTGATTCGTCCGAGCACTCCCCGGTCACGACGTTGAAGGCGGCATACGGATTGATGGTCCCGTGCGTAGTGGTCCCTCAGCGATCGAAGGTCCACGTGCGGGGCTCGGCTCCCGGCTCCCTCCGCACCTCTTCGACCACGACACGGGGCGTCTCGTCGCGCCGGTAGCGCAGGACCCATCTCAGGCTGTCCCGGTTCGCCTCGGGCACCGGGATCTCGTGCGTCGCGTGCTCGGCGCCCTCGAAGACGTTGATCTCGCAGACGTCCTCGCCGGCGCACAGCGGAATGGCCTGCTCGATCCAGTCCTCGACGGAGGCCCCGGGCGTGACCCAGGCTCCCCAGGCGTGGGCGGTGGTCCCCACCCAGCGGAAGACCACCGGTTCGGGATCTGCCGCACTGGGGCCCTGGGTGGCGCGCGCCGGACCCGCGGCCGTTGCGGCCAACTCCGTCCAGCGCGCGCGCAGGGCCGCGCGGTCGACCTCCACGCCTCGGAGGTAAACCGCGGCAATCTCCCGCGTATGCGTGATGTCGTCGAGCGGGTTGGCGTCGAGCACCAGGAGGTCGGCGCTCCGTCCGGCCTCGATGCTGCCGGTATCGGTCAGCCCGAACGCCCGCGCCGCGCGGGTCGTGGCAGTCACGATCGCCTCGGCCGGCGTCATCCCCAGCCGCACGAAGAGCTCCAGCTCCAGGTGATCCGCGTAGCCGAAGAAATCGCCCACCGCGCCGGCGTCGGTGCCCATGATGACGTGGTCGCGCAGGCGCAGGAAGTTGTTCCGGATCAGCCGCGACCGCGCTTCGTCCGCGGCGGTCCGGGGGGCGGCGGCGGAATCACCGGCCGCGGCCTCCCGCAGCATCGCGACGACCTCCTCCGGGACCTGCTCCTGGAAGAAGGGGTCCTCGTAGACCGGCCGCCGGTACGGCTCGCTCCGGGTGACCATGCCGATGGTCGGCACGATGAAGACGTTGCGCGCCGCGACGAGCTCCAGGTACTCGTCGTCGACCGCCACGTCGTAGGGCATGTGGATGAAGCGCCGGGCGCCGGCCGCGATCAGCCGCTTGTGGTCTTCCAGCGTGGTCGCATGCGCGATCACCCGGATGTCCCGCACCTGGGCCTCGTCGAGGATGGCGGCGTAGATGTCCGGGTGCAGCTTCACCCGCGCGCCCCGCCGCTCGTCGCGCGCGTCCACCCAGATCTTCAGGATCCGGATGCCGCGCGCGGCCTCGGCCCGCACCGCCTCGCGCGCCTCGGCCGGGCTGCTCACCCCGTGCAGCCCCCACCACCCGGCGTCGTTCGTGAACCGGGGATTCGGTCCGCCGCCTGGGATCCCGAGGCCCGGCGACACCAGGTAGCGGGCGCCCCCGACCTCGCCCACCCGTTGCGCCTGCCGCACCTCGAGGGAGATCTCCTCGAGGTCGCTGCCGGTGGAGATGATCGTGCCCACGCCGTAGTAGGCGTGGCGGTGCAGATGGTCGACGAGGTTCTCGCGGGTGAAGTTCTCCGAGCCCCAGCTCGAGTACCGCTCCCAACCGAGATGCGCGTGGGTGTTGACGAGCGCCGGCATCACGGTGCGGCCGGTCAGATCGACGACGGTCGCCTCCGGCGGCGCCGCCACCTCGCCCGCGTTTCCGACCTGCACGATGCGATCGCCGCGGACCAGGAAAGCGGCATCGTCGATGATGCGGCCGTCCCCGACGATCACCCGCCCGCCGGTGAACAACCGGACATCAGGACCGGAGCCGGCGGGATCCGGCGGTTGGCCGTCCGCGCTTCGCGCGATGCCCGTCAGCAGCGCGAGCACCACGAGCCCCACGGCGTGCCGCCGGACCAGATTTCTGCCGGTCGCCAGAGTCATGCACCTGCCCATGGATCGGTAAGCTCCGTCACCGCTGGGTCAATCGAACCGGGGCGGCTCACTCATCGGCTCGCGAGGGGGCATCTCCAGCTCGACGTCGCCGAAGGGCTTGAACAATTCGTCAATCGCCGTCCCCAGCCCTTTCGGCGACGCTGCCTCCCGCTCGACCGCCTGCGCCGGGATCGCCATGCGCCACGCCCCTACCCCCGCGAGTCGACGCGGAACGTCCACCAGCTCTCCGGCCGCGGGGTGTCGAGCGGCGGCGGCTCGCCGCCGCCCCCGGGCTGGCGCGCCTGCACGGCCGGCTTCTGCAGCTTCCGGATCCTGGTGGCCCAAACGTGGTCGAGCTGGGCCGGGTCCATCTCGCGGTTGAGCACGACGGGGTAGACCACGCCGTCCAGCCGGAGGCGCCCCGGATGGTCCTGATTCACCCGCGGACACCAGTACTTCTGGTGGCCGACGGAGCAACTGATGAAGAGCTCGCCCTCCGGTGTCGCCATGCAGTTGACGTTCACCGAGTGGGGTCGCCCCCAGATCCCGATCTGGATCGCGCACAGCGCGACGTCGTTCGCGAAGGTCCAGTCGTCGACCGCCTCCTCGTGGGTGTCACCGAGCAGGATGAAGCCCGGGGTGGCCTCGCAGGGACAGTTCACGGTCCAGACCGCCAGCCCGGCCACGACCACCAGCGCCAGCCCGGCGGCAATGCCGAGGAGATTCTTCTTCACGAACTCCGATGCCGGTGCGGCGTCCCAGGACTTTGCGCTCATGCTCGACCTCCTCCTGCCGTGCTCCCTTTGGATCGGACCCAATATATGCCGTTCCCGCCCCGCGGGCCATGGCGCCTCCGGGCTTCATGGTCGGCCCGCCTGGCGGGCGACCGCCCAGCGCACGAAGGACGGCCCATCGATGCCCCGCAACTCGCCGTGCTCGGGGTAGACCGACGCCACGTAGATGTCGCCGTTGGGCGCCATCGCCATCTGGTGGACATAGACGTTGGCGTTCGGAATCCGGAAGACCTCGTCGTCGGTCTCGGCATCGACCACCGCGAGATCCTGCCGCCCCCGCTGTGGCGCGGCAACGCCTCCGCGACCACGCTACTCGTCCACCTTGCGGTACTTGCGCAGCAGCCTGCCGTTCGGCATGTAGGAGAAGTACCCGTCCGCGTACTCGCGTCGATCGTTCGTTCCCTCGAGCACGATCACGTCTCCGTCGCTAACAATCGTGAACCGCCGCGGCTCACCCCCCGACCGTACGGTTACCGCGGCCTCCCCGGACGTCGGTCCGCTCGCGGTCTGGACTCGCTCGTAGGTATAGCTCCAGTGCAAGGCGTCCATCTCGTAGGTGCCGTAGCCGACGAACGACTCGAAACCGGCCGCCGTCTCGCGGTGGAACGTGGCCACGACGACGCCATCGTGATTCGACCAGCGGCCGCCGGCCTGCGGCGGACGGACCACCTCGCCGTCGACGTGCCACTCGACGAGCTCCCAGGTCCCCTCCAGAAGCGACCGCAGCTCGGCGGGCGCCTCCGCCTGCTGGGCCAGCGCGGGCGATTGAGCCAGGAAGCACACCGACCCGATGACGAAGGCAATGAAACGTCGTTCAATCATCCGCATGGTTCTCCCTGTTCTGTCACGCATACGCGGTTCAGTTACGCATACGCGGTTCTGTCACGCGCACGCGATCCATCGAGCTGTCGACCGTCGTGAGCACCCGGTCAGGCCCGCTCCCGGTAGACCCGATCGAGCACCGGGAGGAGATACTGTCGAAAGCGCGGATAGTCATCGCTCATCACGAAGTGGGACCCGCCCTCGATGACGTCATAGGTCGCCCCGTCGATCATCGCCGCCAGCGACTCCGCCGGCCCCCTGGCCGTCGGATCGTACTCGCCGCTGAGCAGGTGGACCCCGACCCTGGAGGTGTCGATGGTGTGCGCCTTGCCTCTCAGATCGTGGTCGACCGAGAAGTAGTACAGGTCGCCGCCGAAGATCCCGGGACCGCCCTGGCTGTAGATCCAGCCCGTCTCCCGCCGGAACGCCTCGCGGGCCTCCGGGGAGGTGATCATGTACATCCGGGACCCGATGTAGGCGGTGCCGTTCTGCGGATGGCTGAAGCGGCTCTCGTACGGCTTGCCCTTGTTCTCGACGAGCGTTCCCGCAATCGACGAGTTGATCCCGATTGCCGCCCGGAACTTGTCGGGATGGTAGTAGGCGAGATCCGGTGCGAGATAGCCGCCCACCGAGCAGCCCATGTAGACGGGGCGCTCGAGGCTCAGGGCGTTCGAGATCGCCACGATGGAATCCATCAGGTGCTGCGTGTCCATCCGATACTCGGTGGTCCACCAGCGGGCCGTGGTCGGCGGGAGCGACCGCCCGTGGAACGGCAGGTCGTAGGCGATCATCCGGAACCGTTGCTGCAGCTCGCGGTCCTCCAGAACGTGTCGCCACTGCCGGCTGTCGGAGCCGGCCGTGTGCTGCAGCACCATCGGCATGCCCTGACCGGCTTCCTCGAAATACACCCGGTACTGGGTGCCGCGGATCCGTACGTAGACGTAGCGACCGACGATCGAGTCGAACTCGCGGTCGACCTCGTCGGACAGGAGCTCGGGAACCGGCGCACCCA
Organism: Vicinamibacterales bacterium; assembly: GCA_958296065.1. Taxonomy (GTDB): domain Bacteria; phylum Acidobacteriota; class Vicinamibacteria; order Vicinamibacterales; family UBA8438; genus WTFV01. The sequence continues at coordinate 104,891 of CATQHX010000029.1, forward strand.
ACGTCTCTCGCACGAGCGCCGCCAGCCGCAGAATGGCCGCCTGGTAGGGCCAGCGGTGATCGGCGTCGTCGCCGGCGGTCTGGAGACCGTAGTCCCCGAAGCCCTGGCGCCAGGCGTCCAGCGGACCCGCGATCCGGACGTCGAAGTCCGAGCCGGGACCTGCCGGAGCGACCTCGACCACCCGTCCGTTGCGGACCGAGACGCCATAGTTGAAGTCATCGATCCCGAGGTGCACCAACGCATCCCACTCGCGGGCGGCGAGCCCGAACTCCGGATCGGCATTGACGAGGGTGGAGAGAGCCCGGGGATCGAACCCCGCCAGCGCCGGCTGAGCGGCGGTGGGCGCGCTTGCCGGCGCACGCCCCGCCGCCGGCCTCTCCGCGAACGTCACCGACAAGCCGACGGCGGCGCCACCGGCGCGCAACATGAACGTCCTGCGATTCACACTCATCGGCTGCTCCTTTGTCTACTGCGTCGCGTCGTCCGGCAGCCGCGCGCCAAGAGCTGCTCCGGGTTGCGCGCGCCGCGAACGCTCCGGGTTGCGCTGCCACCCGCCGCGGGCCTGCATCAGGATGTACTGCACACTGTCGTCAGGGTACGTCATCATGCCGTACTGAGGGGAAAACAGACACCTCGACGCTCACGCGTAAGCATCAACGCATCTTGTCAATCACTCCTGCTGGAGAGTGGTTGGCAAGTGTCGCGGAGGAGACCGTGAACGACCGAATCAACCGCCCGGCACACCGCCTGTTCGTGGTGGCCCTGCTGCTTGTCCTGGCTGTTGCGTGGGCGGGGACACCGGCCCTGGGGCAGCCTCCGGGCGAGACGACGGTGCTCCGCGCGGCGCGCATCCTCGACGGGCGCGGGGAAGTACTGGAGGACCGGGATCTCGTGTTGCGCGACGGGCGGATTACCGAGATCGTGCCGCGCGGCGACGGCCGTGGCGACCGCGTCTACGATCTCACCGCCCTGACGGTGCTGCCGGGCTACATCGACACCCACGTGCACATCGGCAACCACTTCGACGACGACGGCAGGGTCCACCGGGACGAGAACGACCCCGGCGTCGCCCACCTGACGCTGCACGGGGCCGAGAACGCGTACCGCACGCTGATGAACGGCATCACCACGATGCAGAGCCTGGGTGCGCCGGACGACGCCGAGCTGAAGGCGTGGATCGACCGCGGCGAGATTCCGGGCCCGCGGCTGCTGTCGTCGCTCGGGGCGGTGCGCGACGACACCGGCACGCCCGACGAGATCCGGGCGTACGTCCGCGACCGGGCCGCCGCGGGGGCCGACGTCATCAAGATCTTCGCGTCGACGAGCATCCGCTTCGGCGGGGTCACCAACCTGTCGGCCGCTCAACTCGAAGCCGCCTGCGGGGAGGCGCGCGCCCAGGGGCTGCGATCGGTCGTCCACCTGCACCGGTCCGACGCGCTGCGGCTCACCGCCGACGCAGGGTGCACGCAGGTGGAGCACGGCTGGATGCTCGAGCCGGGGGACGTCGACGTGTTCGTCGAGAGCGGCATGTATCTGGGCAACCAGATCGACCTGCTCTTCCGCAACTACGAGGAGCGCGGTGACCGCTACGCCGGCGTCGGGGGTTACACGCTGGAAGGGTTCGCCAATCTCCAGGCTTCGCGGCCGGGCGCCCTCGCCTTCTTCCGGGCCGCGGCGGCCACCCCCGGCGTGCGGATCGTCTACAGCACCGACGCCAACGCGGGCAGCCACGGCGCGAACACGGACGAGCTGGTGGCCTATGTCGAGCAGGGCGGACAGGACCCGATGGACGCGGTGGTCTCGGCGACCTCGCTCGCCGCCGAGTCGCTGGGCATGGAGGACCGGATCGGCGCCATTGCGACCGGGCTCGAAGCGGACGTCATCGCGCTCGACGGCGATCCGCTGACCGACCCCGCCGCGCTGGGCCGGGTCGTGTTCGTGATGCGCGGGGGACACGTCTACAAGAACGACCCGCCACGGGCTCCCCGTCGGTGAAGATCTGCCTGCAGCCACCAGCGGAGTAAGCCGCAGCCCAGCGAGGTCGATGGGAGTGATACAGCAGCGCCATATCGGACGCGAGTCGCTTGACTGTAACGCTGCCGCCGCCTGCCCCTGCGCCGATACCGACCAGTATTGGCTCGGGCGCGACACCGAGCGGTCGCAAATGCTCGTCGAGGACCGCCTTCACGAACTCCTCTTCCGTCTGCCCCTCCACCGACACTGCGAGACGGATCACGGACGCCCTCCAATGAGGTTCTTCTGCCACATCTCACCCGGCATGAAGCCTTCATCGAGCCATCGCTTGTATCCCTCAGGGTCGGGTCGGCGGAACATCGTCCGCCCATCTCGCAGCTCCAGAACGACAATGTCCTCGAGGTCGAACGCGTCGACGAGTAGCGGCGACTGCGTCGCTACGATGACCTGACGGTCCATCGCGAGCGACTTGATCATGCTGCCCACCAGGGCGATGGCGGCGGGGTGCAAGCCGAGCTCCGGCTCGTCGAGCAGCAGCACGTCCGGCAACATCCCGGACGGCAGGTTCAACAACGTCACCAGAGCAAAGAAGCGGAGTGACCCGTCCGAGGTGAGGTGCGCCCCGAAGGTCTTGTCCGTTCCCGACGCCTTCCATCGCAACGATACCTTCCCATAGCTCTCGTCGACCTGGAAGCGGTCGAAAACCGGGAGCACCCGCCTGACGTGCTGGCATATCAGATCGAACCGCCTGATGTCTTCCTCCTCCAATCGATGCAGGACCGCGGCGAGATTCCCTCCATGCGTGCGCAAGTAATCGTTGTCCTCCGCGTCCCACCGCTTCTTGAAATTCGAGGTATAGGACGTGTCGTGGAACTGGAATACCTGGCAGCCCCTCAGGAGATGGACTATGACCCTGGCGGTGACGGGGTTGGGGCCGACGGATGACGAAGCGTGCGCAACGTCGACGATGGCGGCTTCCCGGTGACCACCGCTAACGTGCTGCCAGTCCGGATCTGTCGCATAGCGGTCCGGGCTGAAACGATACGCCTCTTCGGTAAAGATGAAGCGGTCCGGATGCGCATACGAAAGTGCAAAGCGGTAGTCGTTGCGGCCCTTGTCGGTACGCAGCGCAAGTTCACCTTCCATGCGCGGGGTAACGCTATTGCCCCCGTACAATTGGTCGTCGGCGCCTCCGTACCGCTCAACGAACTCGCCGAGTCTTCGTGACCGCAGCATCCAGCTCATCATCTCGAAAAAGCGGATGAAATTGGATTTTCCCGAGCCGTTGGCGCCAATCAGGACGTTCGCATTCTGGAGATTGGACAGCTCGACGTCTGCGAGCGATCTGAACCCCCGGATGCGTACCGACTCGATCCTGCCAGCGCTCATCGACGACATCCTCCTGAATGGATCTTCTCACACGACGAGCGATGCCATCCGGCGACGCAGGTTTCCAGGAGCAGGGGCACGGTTCCGCCACCGATACGGAAACGTGGCGCCAGCGACTAGACCGAACGCTGAGGATTTCGGGCAGCTCCTGAAGTTGCAGTGACCGCTCTCACCCCGACGTGGGGGGGGGAACAGCTAGATCGTGTCCGCCAGAAAACCCCGTAAGTGATTGATTCTACGGGATCTCTGTCGGATTTCAAGTGGCGGAGATCGTCGGGATGTCGTATTCTTGGGAGTAGTTTTCCGAGAATCGGTCCACTTCGGGCACATCTTCGCGGCATTGACATCATGAGAGAAGTTCACAGGTCGCAGCTCCAGCTCGGTGAGGTAGCCATCGACAAGGTCTGGATCAACCCGAAGTCGCGGGACGATATTCCCGCGGTGTTGAAGGGGCTTCAACACATCTGGTGTGACGAGGTGTCGCGCGAGCAGTTGTATGCGCTGCTGGACGAGCATATTCTGCCGGAGGCGGACCGCACGGTCGGGCGGCCGGGAATGGACCTGTGGCAGGTCCTGGTGCTGGGAGTCTTGAAGCAGGGGCTGGGCTGCGACTTCGACCGTCTTCATGAATTGACGAACCATCACGATACAATACGCGCGTTCCTGGGCCACAGTGACTTCGGCGACAAGACGCACTACGAGTACCAGACCGTGGTGGACAACGTGTCGTTGTTGACGCCGGAGTTGTTGTCAGCGGTGGGGCGCCTGGTGGTGGAGAGCGGTCACAAGGTCGCTAAAAAAAAGCCTGGCGAGCCATTGCGCGGGCGGTGTGATTCGTTCGTGGTCGAAACCGACGCGCATTATCCGACGGACGTCAACCTGTTGTGGGACGCCGTGCGTTGTCTGGTGCGGGAGACTGGGCGGGCGGCTGAAAAATACGGGATGCATGGTTGGCGTCAGTGGCGCCATCTGACCCGAGAGGTTAGGAAGCTGTTCAACAAGGTGCGCTCGACACGGCGGGCGAAGCGGCATCCGGAGCGGGTGGAGGCGTATGTGGAGCGCTGCCGGGCGCTGGTGGAGCGGACAGATTCGACGCTGGACGCGTTGCGGAAGCAGGGCGCGGCCGAATTCACCTGTCGCTCCATCGCCGGCTTTGTCGCTCACGGCCGGCGCCAGATTGACCAGGTGGAGCGGCGGCTTCTGCGTGACGAGACGATTCCTCACGAGGAGAAGGTCTTTTCGATCTTCGAGGAGCACACGCGGTGGATTTCGAAAGGCAAGGCGGGCACGCCGGTTGAACTCGGAGTTCCTGTCGCTCTTATCGAGGATCAGTATCAATTCATCCTTCACCACAAGATTCTATGGGAGGGCGAGGACGTGGACGTGGCGGTGCCGATGGTGCAGGAAGCGCAGGCACTGTATCCGGAGTTGCGGGCGTGCAGTTTCGACCGGGGCTTTCACAGTCCTGCCAACCGGGTCCGGCTCGATGGGCTGCTTGATGTCAACGCGTTGCCGGGCAAAGGATATCTTTCGAAGGCCAACCAGGAGCGGGAAGCCGAAGAATCTTTTGTGGCGGCGCGGCGTGCGCACCCGGCGGTCGAGTCTGCCATCAATGGATTGGAGCATCGCGGACTCGACCGTGTTCGAAGCCATGGCGCGGATGGGTTTGCGCGCACGGTTGCCTTGTCGGTGCTGGCGGCCAACCTGCATCGCATCGGGTTGCTTCTGCAGAAGCAGGAGCGCAAACGACGACAACGCGTCGCCTGACTCAGCCGGTTCTTGCAAGACCACCGGGTCGCGAGCCGTCGCAAGACGGCAGGGTGTTAGTGTCCTTGGAATAGGGCATCCGGGCTGATCTTCTGCTCTTCGCTGCCCGCAGCTCGCCGGACTGCCTCCCTCGCGATCGGATTCGCCCCCCGAAAACATGTCCACGATCAATGAACTCGTCTCAGAATTCCGCTCGAAACGGGGGTTTTCTGGCTGGCACTAGATCGGCTCGAGGCCGGCCCGCACGCAGAAGTACTCCCAGGCGCGGTCGAGGCAAGCGGCGAGAACCGCGTCACTCGGAGAGCTCGAGGCGGGCCACGTGCGCGTCCGAAGACACTGCGCGCTCCCGAATCTCGTCAGGTCAGCGTCTCGAGCCGGCCCGTGCTGTCGCCGAAGCTGTCGACGTGCACGCCGAGCCGGTCGAGCAGCGCCACGTAGAGGTTCGCGATCGGCGTCCCCTGCGGGTGCCGCACATAGCGACCGCCCCTGATCCCGGCCCTCTGCCCCCCGACCACCGCGACGGGCAGGTCGTCGTGGAAGTGCGTGTTGCTGTCGCTGATGCCGGTCCCGTACAGGAAGACCGTGTGGTCCAGCATCGTGCCGTCGCCTTCCGGCATCGCCTCCATTCTCGCCACCAGGTGCGCGAACTGCTGGAAGTGGTACTCGTTGACCCTGTGCAGGCGCTCGAGCTTGCCGTACTCGTCCTGGTGATGCGACAAGGGGTGATGCGAATCGGAAACCCCGATCTCGGGATAGGCCCGGCCGCTGACCTCCTTCCCCAGCATGAAGGTGCTGACGCGGGTCAGATCGGTCTGGTAGGCGAGCGCCAGCAGGTCCATCTGGAGCTTCGCGTGCGTGGCGTAGTCGTCCGGAATGCCCGCCGGCTCGTCCACCAGCGGCAACTCCCGCGAGCTCTGCAGCTCGGCGGTGCGGATGCGCCGCTCCACGTCGCGCACCGAGTCGACGTACTCGGACACCTTGGCCCGGTCGCCCGCCCCCAGGATCCGCTCCAGGCGCTTCAGCTCGGAGGAGACGGCGTCGATGATGGTCCGGTCGCGCTCGAGCCGGGCCAGCCGCGCGGCAGGATCCGTGCTGCCGCTGGTTCCGAACAGGCGCTCGAAGACGGCGCGCGGGTCCCGCTCGACGGGCAACGGCGTCGTCGGCGTCCGCCACGCGACGGTATTCGTGTAGGCGCAGCTCGAGCCCCCGTCGCAGGTGCCCACCATCGCGTTCGACTCGATACCGAGCTCCAGCGACGTGAGCTGCGTCTCCCGGGCGAGCTTCCGCGCCGCCACCTGGTCCATGGACACCGCCGCGTACACGTCGGCGCCGGTGGTCAGCTTGAACGTGGTCGCGGTCAGGAACGTGCCCGCGGACCGCGCGTGGTCGCCGCCGCCTTCCATGAGGTCCGCCGGCTTGTCGGCCAGGCCGCCCAGCAGCAGAACGCGGTCCTTGAGCGCCTCCAGCGACCGCAACGTCGGCGGCAATTCCTGCAGCGGTCCCTCCGTTCTCGGCCACCAGTAGCCCATCGACATGCCGTTGGGCACGTAGAACACCCCCAGCCGGCGCAACCGCGCCGGAGCCGCCGCCGTCCGGCCGAGGGCGGTCAGGGCCGGCACCATGCAGTCGAGCAGCGGGAGGGCGAGGGTGGCTCCGGCGCCGCGCAGCACGGCACGCCGGGACAGGTGCTTCCTGGTGATGAACATGGGCTTCTCCCCGCGTCCTGGCGACGCGCTGCCTCCCGGCGAAGCGCTCCCCTTGCTGTCCGCGTACTTTCGCGCCCGATTGCTACTGCCCGCGCCCGACGCTGGCGGCAACATGCGCTTCCGGCTCCGAGTCCCGCACGATCCGCTGCTGGAACGGGGCGCTCCGCACGATGCCGAGGACGAGCGACGACCAGCGATGGTCGTCGCGCGCCGCATCCCGCACGATCCGTCGCACCGTGGGCGCATCCAGATAGTCGACGCCGCGACCGAGAGCGTAGGTCAGCAGCTTTTCCGCGATCGTGCGCAGAAGCTCGTCCTCGCCCTGTCGCAACAACGCTTCGCGGAACGCCTTCGGGCTGTCGATCGCCGTATCCCGCCACGTAATCGCCGAGTCGATCGGCGCGCCCTCGTCGCTCTCGCGCCACCTGCCGATCGCGTCGAAGTTCTCCAGCGCGAAGCCCAGCGGATCCATGTTGACGTGGCAGGTCGCACACACCGGGTTCGATCGATGCTGCTCCATCCTCTCCCGCAGCGATGCCGGTTCGCTCCTGCCGTCGTTCTCCGGAAGCGGCGGCACGTTGGCCGGCGGCGGCGGCGGCGGCGAGCCGAGCAGCGTCTCGAGCACCCACTTGCCCCTGAGCACGACCGACGTCCGGTCCGCATACGAGGTCGTCGTCAGGACGCTCCCGTGCCCCAGGAGCCCACCCCGCGCCGGATCGGCGACCGGCGTGCGCCGGAAGTGGCTGCCATGGACGCCCTGCATGCCGTAATGCTCGGCGAGCCGGGCGTTGAGGAAGGTGTAGTCGGCGCGCAACAGGTCCAGGACGCTGCGGTCCTCGCGCACCTGACTCTCGAAGAACAGCTCGGTTTCCTTCATCAACGCGTCGCGCAGGGTGCTGTCGTAGCCGGGGAATCGCACCGGATCCGGCACCATCGTCTGCAGGTTGCGCACCTGCAACCACTGCCCGAGAAAGTCGTTCATCCAGCGCACGGCCCGCCGATCCGCCAGCATCCGGCGCGTCTGCCGTTCCAGCACGACCGGATCGCGGAGTCGGCCGCGGGCGGCCGCATCCAGCAACTCTTCGTCCGGAATGCTCCTCCACAGGAAGAACGCCAGGCGCGACGCCAGCTCCACATCGCTTAGCGGGTAGATGGTCCCGGCCGGAGCACCGACCGGATCGACTTCGGCGCGCATGAGAAACGCCGGCATGCTCAGGAGCGCTTCCAGGGCTCGCGCGATGCCGGTCTCGAAGCCCCCGGCGGCGCGCCCGATCTCGAAGATCTCCATGAGAGGTGCGAGGTCGACGTCCGTGACCGGGCGGCGGTATGCCCGCCGGGCCAGCGTGCCCATGATTCTCCTCGCGCACGGCTCCTCGTCGTGGAGACCGCTCGGCCGGCACACGAATACGCGCTGGCGGCTCGGCGTCTCCGCGGGGATCTTCCCGCCGTACGGACCATGGATCTCGAGCGACGCGATGCCGCCCACCACGTTGTCGCCCACGCCGGCCGACGCGGAGGGAGCCATGTCGGTGAAGGCCGCCGACACGAGCCGCGTGCCGGCGCTGACCGGCAGGCGCACCGCCAGGTCCTCGTCGGCGGTCTGGTTGTAGAGCGCGACCTGCTGGTGCACGACATCGTCGTCCGGCGGCGCGATGCCGCCTCCCGACAAGGTGTACCGGACCTGCCCCGCGAACGCGCCACCCACCGTGAGGCGCTCGACGAGCGCGTGGTCGACGCGCAGCTCGATGTGGTACTCGCGCTCCGCGATGTTGCCGCGGATCGTCCCCCCGATATCGCTCCGCTGCAACCGAATCCGGAAGACGTAGTCGCCGTCGAGCGAGAACGCATGGCGAGCCGCCAGGCCGCCGTGCGTCGCGAACGGCAGGTCCTCGCCCATCCGGGCTTCCTGCCGCGCCGCGTTCGGCAGCCTGTACGTCCGGATCGCCGGGCGATTCTCCAGTGTGCCGACCGCGAGGCGACTGACCTTGGTGGCCGCGGTAATGTAGCGATCCATCAACGCCGGGGTCATCGCGAGCACGTCGGCGTTGTTGTCGAAGCCGAAGCCCGCCATGTCGCTCGGGAGCAGCGCCTCCCCGTCTATCTCCAGATCGAGCAGGTCGCGTACGGCATTGACGTACTCGGTTCGATTCAAGCGGTGCGACGCCACGCGCCCCGGGTCGGGGGCCGCGGCGCCCACCCGGTCGAGCTGCGCCTCGAGCGCCGTCACGAACGCGTCGATCGCCGCCGGCTCCGGCCGCGGGCGGCCCGGCGGCGGCATCTGCCCGCTGCGGAGCTTGCGGGCGACCTTCTCGAAGAGCTCACGGTGCAGATCGGCGCGGTCGATGTCGACCCGGTCGAACATCACGCCGGCCGTCTGCAGCCGCTCGTTGTGACAGGTCACGCAGTAGCGGTCGAGCAGCGCGCGCGACGGCGCCTCCGTCTGGGCCGCGGCGTGCGGCGGCGCCGCCACCGTCATCGCCACGATGCATGCCGCCGCGCCAAGCACTCTCATCGTAGACATATGCAGCCCCGGGTCTTCCGGCGGGCGCCCACCCGCGAGCGTTGCGGCCCTAAGTATCACCTTTGTCGCCCGCACGCAAGGAAGCCAGGAGCTTCGTTGTGTTCTACGGCGCAAGCTCCTAGAATCGGACGTCCCCACGTGTGGCGAGTCGCCGGAATCGATCTTCGCACGGAGCCGAACGCGGGAGGAGCCGAATGCGCGTCCTGACGAAGGGTCTCGCGAGTCTGTGTCTCGTCCTTCTCGCGGCAGCGGCCGGCAGCTCGGCGGCCGCCGAGCCCGACCTGCGCCTCGTGGAGGCGATGGCGGAGCGCGACACCGCCCGCCTGCGGGGACTGCTCGCCGACGAGGAGCTCGACGTGAACGCCGCGCGGGCCGATGGCGCGACGGCGCTGCTCTGGGCGGCCCACTGGGACGACGGCGAAGCGGTCGATCTGCTCCTGCTCGCTGGCGCCGACGTGAATGCCGCGGACGATCACGGCGTGACGCCGCTCGCGCGGGCGTGCGAGAACGCCAGCGTGTCGATGGTCGAGCGGCTCCTCGCCGCCGGGGCGAATCCGAACGCGGCGCAGGCGAACGGCCTGACGCCGCTGATGACGGCCGCGCGCACCGGCAGCCTCCGCGTCGTGCGGGCGCTACTCTCTGGCGGGACCGACGTCGACGCCGCCACCGCCGCCACCCACGAGACGGCGCTGATGTGGGCGGTCGCAGGGCGCCACCTCGACGTCGTCCGCGCGCTCGTCGAGCGGGGCGCCGATGTGCATCCCCAACCGGGACAGGCGTTCTCGCCGCTCGTCGCCGCCGCCCGCAACGGCGACATCGAGACGGCCGAGCTGTTGCTCGCCGCGGGAGCCAGCGTGGACGAGACCGGATCCGACGGAGCGCATCCGCTGGCCTACGCGGTCATCGTCGGGCAGGGCGCTTTCGCGCACTTCCTGCTGGAGCGGGGCGCCGACCCCGATGGAGCGGTCGACGGCGTCACGGCGCTGCACGCCGCCGCCGGCCCCGTCCGCACGTGGCTGAAGGCATGGAACCGCAAGCACGGCGGCGCGGGCGCGCGGGCCGGCCGGCTCGCGCTGGGGGAACGGCTGCCGCTGGTCGACGCCCTGCTGGCCCGCGGCGCCGACCCCAACGCGCGCATGACCGCCTCCGACGTGACCGAGCAGGGGTTCGTCCGGAACGGCGCCTACGACACGTTCGCGACGGGCACCGGAGACGTGGCCGGGGCGACGCCGCTGTGGGTGGCGGCGTTCGCGACCAACCCCGGCCCGGGCCGGATGCGCAACGGGTGGAGCACGCACAGCTCCACCGGCGACGTCCTGCGCCGTCTGCTCCGAGCAGGCGCCCGGCCCGGAATCACGTCGAACGACGGCACCACGCCGATGATGGCCGCGGCCGGTTGCGGGCGGTGGGGGCACTGGACGAACACGCCGCGGGCAGCCCGCCAGCCCATGGCGGAGGAGGCCATCGGGATTCTCATCGAGGCCGGCATGGACGTGAACGCCACCAACGAGGGCGACTTCACGGCGTTGCACTGCGCCGCCTTCAGCGGCCTCAACGAGGTGATCCGACTGCTCGTGGAGCACGGCGCCGACATCGACGCGCGCGACTGGCGGGGCCGGACGGCGTTCCGCCTCGCCGAGGGCGCCAAGCAGTCGTTCCACTACCAGGCGTGGCCGGAGACGGCGGCCCTGCTCGCGGAGCTCGGAGCCGACACCCGCCTGGGGATCCCGGGGACCATCCACGAGCGCCTGCGAGGGCTGGTGGCGCCCCGGTAGCGCCCCCGCTCCTAGACGGCCGCGCCGGATGCGCGATGGAGGACCCACGGAGGTCGAATGACACGTCGTCCGGCAGGGTGGACGGTCGCGATCGTGCTCGGAACGGGGACCCTCGCGGCCGCGCAGAAAGTGGTGGGCCCGGAGGAGTTCGACCGCGCGATGAAAACCATCGGCGCGGCCGTCGAAGGCGTCGAAGAGGCCCTCGGTTCGGCGTCGTACGTCGAGGCCAAGACGCCCCTGGCGCTCGCACGACAGGTGCTTGCCTCCACCCGACCCGAGTGGGAGACCAACGGGCAGCCGGACGCCGTGCGGATGAACCGGGAGGCCGTGGCCGCGCTGGACGCGCTCGACAAGACCCTGTCGGCGACAACGGTCGATGCGGCGGCAGTGACCGCGGTCCTCGGAAGTGTCACGCGCGCCTGCGACGCGTGTCACGCGACGTACCGTGAGGGCGACGCGCAAACCGGCTACCGCATCCGATCGACGGTCTCGCGCTCCGGTCGGTGACCGTGCTACGCTCCAGGTGTAGTGAGCAGCGACACGAAGGCGTTGTTGGCAGCGATCGTCGGGTCGACCGTGGCGGTGATTGCCGTCGTCGTCACTCTGTTCGCTGGCCTGCGTGGCGACATCGCCGAGGTCCGAAACGATCTTCGGCGTCTTGATGATCGGCTGCGCGCCGTCGAGATCGAATTCGGAAAGGTGGACCAGCGTCTCGCCACTCTGGAACGGCTCCACCTTCCAGCATCGGACTCGGCCCAGTAATTGGTTGCTCTGCTCGAATCGCACCCGCCTGACCGCACCGGTCACGACCAGGCATCACAATCGGGCGTGAGACCGCGCCATCGGGCAAACGGGACGACGGACCGGCAACGGACGCACCTTCAAGGGTCGCGACGGTCGGGCTCGTTGTAGAGCCAGGGGCGGCGACGCCGGTCCCTTTCCCGCATCTCCTCGGCGCTCTCCGTGTGCTGCAGCCGTTCCAGCAACGTCGTGTCCCGGCCCTGAAGCAGGCTCAGCCGCCGCCTCGCGTCGATCCGGAAGGCAACGGGCGCCATGCCCGAACGCTCGACTACCTGTCGCGCCAGATCGACCGTCATCTCGATCTCGGGATTCGCGCCGACTTGATCCGCGAGCTCCTCCACCACCTGCTCGTCGAGCGTCACCGGGAGGAGACCGAAGTCGAAGCAGTCGTCATGGAACACCGGCCCGAAGCTCGGTGCGATGACCACCCGCATCCCGCACTGCCGGAGCCGGATGGCCGCGAACGCCTGCTGGCTCCCCTGGCCGAAGTTCCTTCCGGCGAGCAGGATCGAAGCCTCGCGATACGGCTCCCGGTTGAGGACGAAGTCCGGGTCTTCCGTGCCGTCGGGCCGGTACCGGAAGCCGTGGAACGCATGCGGGCCGTTCCAGGACCCGTCGTGCCGGTGGGCGTCGAGACGCACGTCGCCCCCGTCCAGGTGCACGGCATGAGGATCCCGCAGCTCCACGCCGACGGGGGCGATGAGCTCGCTCTCGAGATCCGGCTGCCGGAAGGGCGCCGCGATGCCGGTATGCCGCACGAACTGCGCCGCCATGCCGGTATGCCGCACGAACTGGGCCGCCATGCCGGTATGCCGCACGAACTGCGCCGGGCGCCGAAACATGGCAGCAGGTTGCCTCGGCCTCAGCGGCCGTCACCGGGTTGGTAGACCCAGGGGCGCTCCTGTTTGTCCCGTTCCCTCGTCGCCTGGGCCGCCGGGAGGTGCGGCTCGATCTCCTCGAGGTCGTGGAGGCCGTTCAGCAGCTTGTTCCGCACCCTGGGGTCGGTCTCGAACGGGATCGGGTCGCGTCCCGGCATCTCGATCAGTTGCCGCTCCAGATCCACCTTCATCCTGACGCCGTGGTGCGACTCGACCCACTCCACGATCTCGTGCAGCGTCTCCCGCGGCAGCTCCACGGTCAACACGCCGTACTGCACCGCGTTGGTCAGAAAGATCGGCCCGAAGCTCTCCCCGATGTAGACCCTGACGCCCCAGGCCGCGAGCGGCCGGGTGACCCCGGTGACCCGCGAGCTGCCGGTTGCGTAGTTCTTGCCGACGACCATGATCGAGGCGGTCCGGTACGCCTCCTGGTTGAAGACGAAGTCCCGCCTCGGCGATCCGTCCGCGTTGTAGCGGACGTTCGCGAACGCCGTGGCGCCCCGGCTGGAGCCCAGGCCCCCGCGGGGCGCGTCCAGACCGTCGGTCAGATTGGTCAGGGCCGGTGCGATCACGTCGGTGCTCACGTTGTCGAACATGAAGGGCGCCGCCAGACCCTCGTGCACCGCGAAGCGATGCCCGCCGCGCTCGATGTTCTGCCCCATGTTCCTGACCCCCTTCCAGCCCGCCACGCGCCGCCTGCGGCTCCGCTTGGCGCCCAACCAACCCTCCAGGAGTCCACGCCGTTCTACGGCGCCGACTCCTCGCCCGCCACGCGTCGCCGGCGGCTCCGCTTGGCGCCCAACCAACCCTCCAGGAGTCCGCGGCGTCTTACCGCGCCGACTCCTTACAGGAACGTGCGAACGTCCGCGATGCTGCCGGCGATCGCCGATGCGGCGACGGTGATCGTGCTCGCCAGGATGGTGTTCGTGTCCCGCCCCTGCCGGCCGATGTAGTTGCGGTTGGAGTTCGAGATGCAGCGGTGCCCCGGCTCGACGTAGTCGCCGTTCGACCCGTAGCACTTCGAGCAGCCGGACTCGCGCCACTCGAACCCCGCATCCGCGAAGATGCGGTCCAGACCCTCCGCCTCCGCCTGGGCCTTGACCGCGTTCGACCCCGGAACGACCCAGGCGGAGGTGATGGTGGAAGCGACCCTGCGGCCCTCGACGATGGCCGCCGCCGCGCGCAGATCGCTGATCCGGCTCTCGACGCAGGAGCCGATGAACACCTCGTCGATCGGCGTCCCCAGGATCGGCTCGCCCGGCGTGAGGCGGCTGTACTCGATCGCCTGCCGGTAGGTGGCCCGCTTGTTCGCGGGAGCCCGGTCGGGATCCGGAATCCGTTCGCCGATCCCGATCGCGTGCTCGGGGTTGATGCCCCAGGTGACCTGCGGCTCCACCCCGGTCATGTCGATGGTCTCCTCCCGATCGAACACGGCGTCGTCGTCGGTGGGCAGCGTGCGCCAGAACGCGAGCGCCTGGTCCCAGTAGCGCGCCGAGGGGGCGAACTCGCGGCCCGCGAGGTACTCGTAGGTCGTGTCGTCGGGACTGACCATGCCCGTCGGCGAGGCCATCTCCACCGCAAGATTGCAGACGGAGAAACGGGCCTCCTGCGACAGGGCCCGCACGACCGGACCCGCGTACTCCACCGCGTAGCCGGTACCCGAGTCCGTGCCGAGCTGCGCGATCGTGCGCAGGATGACGTCCTTCGCGCAGACCCCGGGGCCGAGCGTGCCCACGATGTTCACGCGCATGGTCCGCGGACGGCGCCGGATGACCGTGCCGGTCCGCAGTATGTTCTCCGAGTTCTCTCCGCCCCAGGAGATCAGGCCCATCGCCCCGTGCGTGCAGGTGTGGCTGTCGCCCGCACACAGCACCATGCCCGGCTGGCTCAGTCCGGTCTCGGGGCCGACGACGTGCATGATGCCGTAGCGCGGATCGAACTGGCCGAAGGCCTTGGTGAAGCCCAGTTCCCGCATCTCGTCGGCGAGCTCCTCGTACGGCTGCCAGCCCCATCCCAGCGCAGGGTCGTCGTACCGGGCCGGCGAGGTGGAAACCGTATGGTCCGGCACGCTGTAGAAGATCTCCGGATTCCGGAGCTCGACGCCCTCCTCGACCAGCCGCATGACCTGGGTGGGGCTCCCGCCGATGCAACGGTCCACCTGGAGCAAATCGGTCTCACCGCCGAGGTTGGCGACGACGTGGGCATCCCAGATCTTGTCGAACAGGGTCCCGCGACCTCCCTGCGCCCGTAATCGCACGAACAGGGACCTGGGATAAGCCGATACGAGCAGCCCGGCGCCGACCGACGTTCTGATGAAGTCGCGTCTGTTCATGGTGCCCTCCGGTGTCGGAACCCGACGGCTTGCGGTCCGGTCTCTCGCCAGCCACCGGCGACCATGATAGCAGTCGGCATTGCAGAGACCGGGCCTCGCGGAGAGGTGGACGCGCGGACTCCCGGGAGCCCGTGGTGAAGCGCCGCGCGGCACCGTGAGCCGCGAGGCGGCCGCGTGGCAAGGCGCTACGAGCGGGCCGCTAACCGACGCCCGGCGCGGGAGATCGCAGGCTCGATGCCCACCGCCGCCGAGCTGCGGGAGATTGCCGGCATGCCGGAGCGACAGGATGGACGACGAGACCCTCGCCATCGGCACGTCGGCAATCAGCCGAGTCGATGCCGAAGGGGCTCGCGGAGCCCAGGAGCAGTTCGCGGAAGACTGGCCGGATCTCGGCAAGGTGCCTCTTACGGAACCACTCCTCGCTCGGGCCGCGAAACTTGCCTGGAAGCACGGGCTGCGGGCCTACGATGCCATACAGCTCGCTGCCGCCCTCGTATGCGCGGAAACGATGGAGGAGCTCGACGAGAGCGTCCTGTTCGGATGCTTCGACATCGAGCTGACCACCGCCGCGCACGAAGAAGGGCTCAGGACCTGGCCGAACGAGAGGTAGTCCACGTTCGGCTCGTCCGTGCCCCGATGGCATCCCACGGAGATCAGTCCGCTCCCCGCACCCTCCCGAGTCCCGCCCCGGCACCGGCGATCACGAGGGCGACCAGTCCGCCCAGAAACATCAGCGGAACCGCCGCTCGACCGGCGACGTCGGAAGAATCCTCGTCCGCGAACCGGAACGCCGGCACGTCGGGCAGGACGGCGGCGGTCATCCGCTCGTCGGCCAGGATCGCCGGCACGAAGAACTGCCGCCACTCCTCCGCGAAAGCGCGCACCTGCGACTGGAAGCGGGCGAAGCGCGCATCCCCCGTCCCCGCCGCGTCGACGAGCACCTCCTGGGCCAGCAGCGCCGGCGACAGGAAGCGGTAGCGGCGCACCAGGGCGAGCTGGTCGGCGCGGCGCGCATCGTGCACCGCCGTCACCTCCTCCAGGTGCTGGTTCACCGCGTCGGTGGCGGCCCAGGCCAGCGCGGCCCGGCCGGACTCTTCGGCCACCACGCCGCCCGCCATCTCCGGATGGTCCTCCAGGTAGCGGGCGAGCAGCTCGCTGCGGCGGTTCACGGCGTCGTTCGAGGCCTCGCGCTGGGCGGTGATCATCTCCACGCGGGACGGCAGCGGATGCAGCAGGCCCGCGGCGATGTTGACGGCGGCGGGCAGCACCACCACCAGGACGAGCCACGCGCCCACCAGGACCGTGGCGTTCCAGGCGGAGGACCGCCGCAGGCTGTTCACCCACGCCGCGAGCGCGAACCAGAACAGCGCGTACACGACCACCGTCGCGCACCATAGCAGCACCCGGCCAGACGCTGCGAAGCCGCCCGTGGCCAGGATGCCGAGCAAGGAGACCCCCGCGGCCAGCCCCACCACGAGGAGCGCCCGAAACGCCAACTTGGCGCCCACCACGTCGCGCGCCGACACGGGCTGCGACAGCGTCAGGGCCAGCGTCCCCTGCTCGCGCTCCTCCGAGAGGACGTTGAAGCTGAGGGCCAGCACGAGCAGCGGCAGCAGGTACACCGTCACGAAGGCCAGGTCGAAACGACCCACCATCAGGTTGAGGGGGTTCTCCACCTCGC
>CATQHX010000030.1 GCA_958296065.1 Vicinamibacterales bacterium
GGTCCGCTCCGCCAGGCAGCCCCGGCACTGAACGTCCCCCTTCCTCTATCTCGTGTCCGGCGCATTGCGGGTTTCTTGCCGCAGACGTGGAGCTTCCGCCCGGAATCGACGATGTAGCTGTCCATCGCCGTGCCGCAGGCTGGGCAACGACGCTTGGCGCGCAAGGCCCGACTCTCGCCTTCGTCATCCCGCTCCGCGTCGGCGGCTTCGTCCGCGGGCGTCAGATCGACGGTCTGCGTACAGCGCTCCTTCGGTGGCAGGGCGTAACCCGAGCAGCCGAGAAAGACGCCGGTGCTGGCGGATCGCACCTGCATCCTGCGGCCGCAGGCGACACAGGCAACCGCGGTTTCCGTCGGCGTATTGGGACGCATGCCGTCGTCCCGCGCGGCGGCGGCGAGCTTCCGGGAAAAACCGCCGTAGAACGAGTCCAGAACGCTGAGCCATTCCCGGTTGCCGGACGCGATCTGATCGAGGTCCTGCTCCATGTCGGCGGTGAACGAATAGTCCAGCAGGTCGGCGAAGCTCTCCACCAGGCGCTCGGTCACGATTTCGCCGATCTTCTCCGCATAGAAGCGGCGCTTCTTCAACGTGACGTACCCGCGATCCTGGATCGTGGAGATGATCGACGCGTATGTCGACGGGCGCCCGATTCCGCGCTTCTCGAGCTCGCGCACCAGGCTGGCTTCGCTGAAGCGGGGCGGCGGCTTGGTGAAGTGCTGCGCCGCGTCGATCCTGGCGCAATCCAGCCGCTCCCCCTGCCGGTAGGCAGGCACCTCGGCCAACTCGCCCTTGCGGGACGCCGGGGGCAACACGCGCGTGAACCCGTCGAACCGCAGCACCCGGCCTCGTACGCGCAGCTCGAACGTACCGGCTTCGACGGTCACCGTCGTGCTCGTGTACTCCGCCGGCGTCATCTGGCAGGCGACGAACTGGCGTCGGATGAGATCGAAGAGGCGGAGCGCATCGGCGTCGGCGATGCCCAGCGTCTCGGGCTGCGCACCCACGTCCGTCGGCCTGATCGCCTCGTGCGCCTCCTGGGCCCCGGCCTTGCTCGCGTAGCGGTTGGGCTGTTTCGGAAGATACCGCGAGCCGAACTCCGACTCGATATGATCCCGCACCCCGGCCACCGCCTCCCGCGACAGGCTCGTGGAGTCGGTCCGCATGTAGGTGATATGACCGCCCTCGTAGAGCCGCTGCGCCAGCGTCATCGTCTTGCGGACCCCGAAGCCGAGGCGGGTGGATGCGGCCTGCTGCAGAGTCGAGGTGATGAAAGGTGCCCCGGGCCGGGCCGTAGTCGGCTTGTTCTCCACCCTCGCGACGCTGAACGCTTCCCCGCGGAGCCGCGCGAGCGCGGTGTCCGCATCCTCCTTGTTGCCCGGCCGGAAGGCCTTGCCGTCGGACCTCACGACCTGGAAACGGCACGGCTCCGCACCCCCGGCGCGCGTCAGATCGGCGAAGACCTCCCAGTACTCCTCGGGCTCGAAGGCGCGAATCTCCCGCTCCCGCTCCACCACCAGCCTGACCGCCACCGACTGCACCCGGCCAGCGGACAGGCCGCGGGCCACCTTCGCCCAGAGCAGAGGCGACACCTCGAAGCCGACCACCCGGTCGAGAAACCGCCGCGCCTGCTGGGCGTTCACCCGGTTCTGATCGATCTCGCCGGGCTTCTCGAAGGCGTCCCGTATGGCCCGCCGGGTGATCTCGTTGAACACCACGCGCCGGAAGCGGCCCGGGTCGCCCCCGATCACCTCCTTCAGATGCCAGGCGATGGCTTCGCCCTCACGGTCGAGGTCGGTGGCGAGAAAGACCCGATCCGAACTGCCCGCCAGTTTCTTCAGTTCGCCGACCACCTTCTCCTTCCCGGGCACGACTTCGTAGGTGGGGCGCCAGCCGCGTTCCGGGTCGACGCCCATGCGCTGCACGAGCTGGCGCCGCGCCCGCACCTGGGGATCCGCGGGCCTCTTGCGCGCCGGCTTCCGACCGCCGGTGGCCGCCTTGCCGCGCCCGGCCGACTGCTTGCCCTTCCCCCCCGCCGGCAGATCGCGGATGTGCCCGACGCTCGACTTGACGAGGTACTCCTTGCCCAGATAGCGATTGATGGTGCGGGCCTTTGCCGGCGACTCGACGATAACCAGGGATCGGGCCATGTTCCTCCTGCAAGGTCGACGACCTGCTGCCGGCGACCGGGCATTACACTAGCATTCCCGGAGCGGGCCGGACGAATCGACCGGCGCCGGCGCGGATCACGCAACCCGCGATCTCCAGCTCCGTCAGCCGCAGCAGCACCGTAGCGCTGTCGAGGCCGCTGCGCTCGATCAGCTCGTCCACGCCGCAGGCCTCTCCCGGGTCCATATGGTGCAGCACGGGGTCCGGCGCCGCGCTTGCCTCTGGAGTTGGCGGCGACCCGGCGCCAAGCGGGCCGAGACCTATTCCTTCCAGGATATCCTCTGCCGACTCCACGATGGCCGCGCCGTCGCGGATCAGGGCATGGCCGCCGGCGCTTCTCCCGCTGAGCACGTTTCCGGGCACCGCCATCACCTCCCGACCCTGCTCGGCCGCACAGCGGGCCGTGATGAGCGACCCGCTGCGAGCACCCGCCTCGACGACGACGACCGCCCGCGCGAGCCCGCTGATCAACCGATTCCGCCGCGGAAAATGGTAGCGCCGAGGCGGCGCGCCCGGCGGCAGCTCGCTCACCACGGCTCCGTTCTCCGCGATCGACGCCGCCAGACCCGCGTGCTCGGCGGGATAGACGACATCCACGCCCGATCCGAGGACCGCGATCGTCGCCCCTTCCCCACCGAGCGCGCCCCGGTGCGCGGCCGCATCCACGCCGCGCGCGCATCCGCTCACGACCGCGACGCCGTATCCACTGACGTCGCTCGCGAGCCGCTCCGCCACGATGACGGCGTAGGAAGATGCGGCGCGCGAGCCGACGATCGCCACCGACGGCCGGGCCAGTATTGCAGGATCGCCCTTCAGCCAGACGACTGCCGGCCGGTCGTCGAGCGCCGCGAGTTGCCGCGGGTAGCGGGAATCGCTCCACCCGATCGCCTCCATGCCTCCGCGGGCCGCAACGTCGAGCAGGCGGACGGCGCGCTCCCGACTGCGCCGGCCGGCCTCCCGAAGATGCGCCGGAAGCTCGCGGAAGCGGGCCGCCGCGCGGGCCAGATCGACGTCCCGGCGCTGATCGCCGGCCACATCGGGGCATGGCTCGCGCAGAGCCTCGCGGAACGGCGCCCGGGCCAGAAACAGCGACAGCGCGACGATTTCCACGACGTTGTCGGGAGCGGTCATCGCAAGCCTGGAAAGCAAGATCCGGACCACGGCAACGTTGCACTTGCACCTTGCGGCGGGACATGGCTATATTCGAGAGAGACACAACAGCTACCAGAGCCAGACAGTGCCGGTCAGAATGGTCATCCTCCTCTTCGCGGCGTTGCTCGTCGCGTTCACTCCCGGCACGGCAGACGCCGACTCGCGCGAAGACGCGACGGCGCAGGTCGAGTTCGGAATCTCCGTCGCGCGCGCGGGGCTGTGGGACGAAGCCACCTACCGGTGGGAGCGAGCCGTCGAGATCGATCCCACGTACGCGGCCGCCTGGAACAACCTCGGGATTGCGTACGAGCAACAGGGCAGGTTCGAAGAAGCACTCGAGGCCTACGAGAACGCGCTCGACCTCGAGCCGGACAACCTCAACATCCAGCAGAACTACGATCTGTTCAGGGAAATCCATGACCGCGTACTTGAAGGCGAGCGCTAGCGCGCTGCTGCTTCTGGCCACGGCAGCGTGCTCGACCTACTACGAGGTGCCGATCGAGACGCCCCTGCAGCCCAAGCTGGACGTGGGCCGCTTTCAGCGCATTCTCGTCGCCGGCTTCGTGGCGGGCGGCACCGACGACGTCGACACCAACCTCGAGACCGCCCGGCTGCTGCGCAGTCAGCTCCGCTCGGAGTCTCGCCTCGAAGTCATCGACGCCGAGGTGCTGGACCTGCTGACCGTCGCCGAGTCGCAGGACGACGGATTCGACGACAACGGCAACGGCAACGGCAACGGCAACGGCGGGTCTCACGAGAACGGTGGCGACGGGCTCGACGCCGAGGAACGCAGCGACCTCAGCGAAGAGGACCTCGAAGAGTTCGAGCACATCTTCGCCAACGTGAGCTACTGGCGGCAACTCGGCGAGGAACACCAGAACCCGCTCATCGTCACCGGCACCGTGCACTTCACGCCCCATCAGCGGTCGGGCATGGTCACCCGCGAAAGAGAGATCTACGACGAGTTCGGGCGGCGCATGGTCAGGCCGGTCCGGGCGTATCGCGATCGCTCGGGGTTCGTCCTCAGCCCGACGTTCATCTTCATCGACGGCCGCACCGGGATCACGCTCTATACCGAGCGCCATCGCGAGGAAGTGCTGTACGACGTCACCCACAACACACCGGCCCTGTCCTCGTACTTCGAGTTGATGGACCGGCTGCTGCCTTCCTTCCTCGGCGCTCTGGCCGACCAGAGCATCCGGGGCACGCGCATCATGCTCAAGTAGCAGTCCGACACGACTTTACAGGCGACGGCCGCGGTAGTACGCTTTCACGTTCTGGAGAGTCCGGAGTCTGTCGGGAGGGTTCGGCGGCGCAAGAAAGGGTTGAAGCGTGTTCGCGATCATTGAGAGCGGCGGCCGGCAGGTGCGTGTCGAGGAAGACGCGCTCGTGACCGTCGATCGCCTGGACAAGGAAGTCGGGGACGAGGTCACGTTCGATCGCGTCCTGTTCGTTGCCGGCGACGGCGGATTCGCAACCGGCACGCCATACGTCGCCGATGCGACGGTGACCGGAGTGGTGGACGCTCTCGACCGGGGCCCCAAGATTCGCGTGTTCCGCAAGAGGCGTCGCAAGGCGTGGCGCCGCACCCTGGGGCACCGCACCGCCCTGACCCGCATCCGCATCACCGGCATCAGCGGCGCCGGGTCCTAGAGACAAGTCATGGCACACAAGAAGGGCCAGGGAAGCTCACGCAACGGGCGCGACAGCCAGGCGCAACGTCTCGGTGTCAAGCGCTTCGACGGCAACCTCGTGACCGGAGGCGCAATCCTCGTACGCCAGCGCGGACGGCGGTTTCGACCCGGCGTGAACGTCGGGCTCGGGAAGGACGACACGCTGTTCGCAACCGTGGCCGGCCGCGTCCGTTTCGAAGATCACGGATCCAGGGGACGGGTCATCAGCGTGCTCCCGGTCGAGGGATAGCGGGAGGCGGGCGACCTGCCGATCGCTCCTCGAACCAGCAACCAGTCCGTATGTTCGTCGACGAAGTCGACCTCCATGTAGCGGCCGGAGACGGCGGCAACGGGTGTGTCAGCTTTCGTCGCGAGAAATTCGTTCCGCGGGGCGGGCCCGACGGGGGCGACGGCGGGCGCGGCGGCTCGGTTTTCCTGCGGGCCAGCAACCACCTGAACACGCTGGTAAACTTCCGGTTCCATCCTTTCTGCCGCGCACAACGCGGCGGTCACGGCGAGGGAGCGAATCGTGCCGGGCACGCCGGCCGCGACCTGCACCTGGACGTACCCCTCGGCACGGTGGTCTACACAATTGAACAGGGCGATCAGCGGCGACAGCTCGCCGACCTCGCCGAGGACGGACAGTCATGGCTGGCCGCGCAGGGTGGGCGGGGCGGTCGCGGCAACCGGCGTTTCACTTCATCGACCAACCGCGCGCCGCGACGCTTCGAAGCGGGTCGACCCGGTGAGACGCGGACCCTCCGGCTCCAGCTCAAGCTGTTGGCCGATGTCGGTCTCGTAGGCTATCCCAACGCCGGCAAGTCGACGCTGATTGCCCGCGTATCGGCCGCGCGTCCGAAGATCGCCAACTACCCCTTCACCACGCTGTCACCGAACCTCGGCGTCGTGCACCTGGACGAAGAGCGCAGCTTCGTCGTTGCCGACGTCCCCGGACTCATCGCCGGGGCACACGAGGGTCATGGACTCGGCCACCGCTTCCTGAGTCACCTGGAGCGCACACGCGTACTGGTCCACGTCATCGACCTGTCGTCCTTCAGCGGCCGCGACCCGGTGGATGACTTCGACACGATCTGCACCGAGTTGGTGCAGTTCTCGGGAACGGGCGGCGATGCACCGAAACCGGGGGACTCGCCCGGCCTCGCCGGCAAGCCGCAACTCGCGGCCGCCAACAAGATGGACGCCCTCGACGAGCCGGAGCGTCTCGCTCGCCTGCGGCGTCATCTCGCGGCGCGCTCAGTGCCTCTCTACACGGTCTCGGCCGTTACCGGCGAGGGGTTGCCGGCCCTGCTCGACGCCATGTGGGCGGCCGTCCGGCAGCGGCCGGCTCAGACCGGCGAGCCGACTTCGCGGGAGCACGCGTGACGACGGATTCACCGCGTGTCGGGGTACTGGGCGGGACCTTCGATCCCGTGCATCAGGGTCACCTCGACGCCGCGGATGCCGCCCGGCATGCGCTCTCCCTGACCGAGGTGGTGCTGATGCCGTCCCGCCTGACGCCGCACAAGGCGTCGTCGGCGCGCGCGTCCTGCTACCACCGATTCGCGATGGCGGCGCTGGCATCTTGCGGGCGGACAGGACTGCGTGTGAGCGACCTGGAGCTACGGTCGTCCGCACCCTCCTACACGTCGCTCACGCTGCAGCAGCTCACGCGCATCGGGTATGCTCCGTCGCAACTCTTCTTCATTCTCGGCAGCGATGCCTTTTCGGAGATCGCGCACTGGCACGACTACCCGGCGCTACTGGATCGCAGTCACTTCGCAGTCGTCTCCCGCGCAGGAGACCCGCTGACCCGGCTGCGCGACCGGCTGCCGGCACTGGCCAAGCGGATGCATGCCCCGGGTCTCGCGTCGACGACGCCTCTCCCGGGCGACTCCACGGCAATCTGGCTTGTCGAGGCCGACACCCGCAACGTCTCGTCATCGGACATCCGGGACCGGCTCGCGACCTGCGAAGCGACCACCGGCCTCCTGCCCGACAACGTCGCCGACTATATCGCGCGCCATCGACTCTACACCTCCATGACACCTGGCGAGCTGTTTGCATGACTGTTCACGTGCCCGACCTTCCGGAGCCGATCCCGCAGATCATCAGTGCGATGGAGGACAAGAAGGCACTTGACGTCGTGGTCCTCGACCTGCGGGAGAGCGGCGCGTTCACGGACTATTTCGTGGTCGGCACCGGCCAGAGCACCCGGCAGGTCCAGGCGATCGTGGACGCGATCCAGAAGCGTCTCCGCGCCATGGACATGCGGCCGACCCATGTCGAAGGGTACGCCCATGCACAATGGGTGCTGATGGACTGCTTCGAAGTCGTCGTCCACGTCTTCACGCGCGACACCAGGGAGACCTACGACCTCGAACGCCTCTGGGGCCGCGCGATCCGCATCGAGGTGCCCGTCGTCGGCGCGGGCGCCGGTCGGGATACGTGAGCTGCTCGGCCGGCGCACCGAGAGATTCACCGGCCGGCGGACAGCGCGGACCGGGAGGCCGCACCGTATGGCACGGCTGCCGGTCTCGAGAACGCTCGATGCAATCCTCGCCGTCGCGTGGGCCCCGCGCTGCGCAGCCTGCGACGACCCGCTGGAACACCCCACGGAGGGGGTCGTGTGCGGAGACTGCTGGCGTCGGGTCCGCTGCATCGAGGCGCCGTTCTGCGAGCGCTGCGGGGTGGGGCTTGCGGAACCCGCCGCCGACCGCGTGTGCGCCGACTGCGACAGGACCGGTGGCCCGTTGACGGCGCGGCGTGCCGCCGGCGTGCACGCCGGCCCGCTGCGCGGGATCATCCATGCCTTCAAGTACGAAGGACGGCGGTCACTCGCCCGGCCCCTGGCGCAACTGGTCCGTAGCGTCACCGGCGACTGGCTGCAAGGCGCCGACATCGCGGTTCCAGTCCCGCTGCACGCCCTGCGACGGTGGCGGCGGGGCTTCAATCAGGCCGACGACCTCGCATCACACCTCGGCATACCGGTCCTGCCGGCACTGCGGCGCAAACGTCACACCGGCCGGCAGGTCGCGCTGTCGCGCGCAGGCCGCCTGAGCGCGCTCGGGGATGCTTTCGCGCTGGCCGGACGGAGCCGCGGACGTTCGACCGTGGCGGCAATCCGCCACCGGTCCGTGGTGCTCGTGGACGACGTGATTACGACGGGCGCGACGGTGGAAGCGTGCGCGGCAGTGCTGCGAAGAGCCGGGGCGCGGAAGGTCCGCGCCGTCAGCGCAGCTCTGGCAGTCGCGGCTCGATAGCGGCCGCCATCTCCGCCGCAACGACGTCGGGCGCCTGCTCGGCGTCGATGCGCACCCATTGCGCCTGCTCCGCCTGACGCAGATAGCTCTCCCGCACCCGCGTGAGCAGTGCAAAATCTCTTTCGTACCGGTCACGGCCGACCGTCTTGCGAGCAACCGCAGTCTCCGGCGCAATATCGAGCAGGATCGTCAGCTCGGGCTGGGGCAGCGAGACCTGCAGGGCCGTCAGCCACTCCGGGTCGAGCCCCTGGGCCTCGCCGTAGGCGACGCCCGACGCGATGTAGCGATCGAACAGGACGATCAGGCCGGCAGCGTGCCAGCGGTCGATGTCCGCCTTGCGCTCGAACCTGTTCGCGACGTACAGCAACTGCATCGTCTCGGGACCGTAGTCCCGCTCCCCCTGCAAGGACCGGGCGATCTCCTCCCCAAGAAAAGTGCCGTAATCGGGAAACGATACGACCCGCGACTTGTACCCGGACGCCCGCAGCCGATCCCGCAGGTGCTGCGCCTGCGTCGCCTTGCCACTCTGGTCCAGCCCTTCAACGGCCACCAGCATCGGTCACACCTCGCTTATCCACCGTCGCCCCGCTCGTGTCACCCGGTCAGGACTCGCACGCCAGCAGGTCGTCGACCGTCTGCCGACGACGAATCACCCGCCACGCGCCGCCCTCGACGAGCACCTCCGGCGGCAAGGCGCGGCGATTGTAGTTCGACGCCATCGCCGACCCGTAGGCGCCTGCGTCGCGCACCAGCAGCAAGTCTCCGACTTCAGGCAGGGGCATCGACTGTCCGAGGCGGATCACGTCGGTCGTCTCGCAAATCGGACCTACCACATCGCACGTCACGTCCGATCCGGAGCGCACGGTCAGTCTCTCGAGACGGTGCTTCGCCCCGTATAGCGCGGGACGCATCAACTCGCTCATCCCGGCATCCAGCACGACGAAGTAGCGGCCGTTCCGCTGCGGCTTGACATCCACGACCGCGGCGACCAGCACTCCCGCCGGTCCCACGATCCAGCGGCCGGGCTCGACGAGCAGCGTCAGGCCGGTCGGGGCCACCGCGTCGACGAGCGTCCGCGCATAGTCGGTGACCGCCAGCGCCGGGTTCCCGTCGTAGGAGATCCCCAATCCGCCACCGAGATCGACATGCTCGAGCGCAACGCCGTCGGCCCGCAGTTCCTGCGCGAACCGGGTAATCGTCGAAGCGGTCGCGGCCACCGCGTCCAGGGTCGTCAATTGCGAGCCGACGTGCGCGTGCACGCCTACCAGATCGAGACCCTTCCGCCCGGCCGCGGCACGGCAGACGGCGCCGGCCTCCTCGATCGGCACCCCGAACTTGTGCCCGGGACCGCCGGTGACGATTCCGGGATGACTGTCGGCCTCGACACCCGGGTTGATTCTCAAGGCCACCCGCACCCGCACGCCTCGCGCCGTCGCGATCCGATCGATACGATCGAGCTCACCGCCCGACTCGGCATTGATCGCGCCAACGCCGATGCTGACCGCATACTCGAGCTCGGCCACGGTCTTGCCGACCCCCGTGAAGACGATATCGCGAGGGTGAACGCCGGCCCGCAACGCCACGGCAATCTCGCCGCCCGAGTTGGCGTCGGCGGCGCTTCCCGCCGACCGCAGCAGGCGCACGAGGCCGAGGGTCGAATTCGCCTTGAGGGCGTAGTGAACCCGGTGGGGATGCGCGCCGAGCGCAGCATCGAGCGCTCGGTATCGAGCGACGATGAGTGCAGCGCTGTAGACATACAGCGGAGTCCCCTCGGCGGCCGCGATGGCCGCCGGGTCGACCCCGTCACAGGTCGTGCCAGTCGATGAAAACGTGAATCCGGACATGGGAGATCGTGAGGACGCCGGAGTGCGGCGCATTGTACGCGGGGGCGGCTCCCCTGTCGAACCCGCTCGGGCCACGATTTGACCTGACACGGGCGGGCGCGCAAGACTAACCCCTTGTGTCAGCCCCGCCGACCGAACCCGCCGACTCCACGGACGCCCTCATAGAAGCCTGTCTGCGGGGGGACCAGGCGGCGTGGAACGCGATCGTGAGCCGGTACCGGCGGAAAGTGTTCAACGTCGCGTACACGTTCGTCGGCCGCCACGACGAGGCCGAGGATCTGACACAGGACATTTTCCTCAAGGTCTTCAAGGCGCTGCGGACTTTCGATCGCCGCGCCAACTTCACCACGTGGATCATCAGCGTCAGCCGCAATCTCTGCATCGATCACTACCGGCGCGTGCGGAAGGAACGCGAGGTAGTGGATCGGCGCGTGGACGCGAGCGAGCTCTCTCCCGTCGCGAAGGGGATCGATGCGTTTTCGCGACTCGATCGTTTCGACCGGAGGGCATTGCTGCGAGAGGCACTCGCGGCCCTGCCGGATACACTCCGGACGGCGGTCGCAATGCGAGACCTTCAGGAGTTGCCCTACCAGGAAATCGCCAGACGTCTCGATCTTCCGGATGGCACGGTGAAGTCGCGGATCAACCGGGGGCGCCATGAGTTGGCGCGACAGGTTCTCCGAATCGAGCAGACTCGGCGCGCAAGCTCTCGCGAGCGGACGGGAGACGCGGCCGTCATTCCATGAGCGGAGCACGGGAATGCACTTATCAACCGACCGTGTCGGCAAGGCGATCATCGTCCGTGTCGGCGAAACCAAGCTCACTTACCAGATCCTCTCTTCCTTCGCCGACTCGGTGGCGAAGCTTTTCGCGGCCGGCGAGACGCGGGTGATCATCGATCTGTCCAGGGTCGTGTACGTCGACAGCGCGACGATCGGCTGCCTGATGGACCTGTACCGCCAGGCCGACAAGCTGGGCGGCGCGATCAGGCTCGCCGGCGTGCAGAAGCGCGTCGAAACGATGTTGACGATGACGGGCGCGCACAATTTCATAGAGCTGCACGCGGACGAAGCAAGCGCCGCCGGCAGCTTCGGGGAATGACCATGCGCACGATCAAGACCACGTCAGGAACCGAGGTCGCTCTCGACGGCGATCTGCTGGCAGTCCTGGAAACTCTCTACCGCGAGCTCCATTCCCGCCACGGGCTGGACTACAGCTTCGAAGACACGATGCAGGAGATCCGCCATCTCATCGGTCAGATGCTGGAAGCGGACCGGGAGACGTACCTGCTCGAGAGCCTGTTCCTGAACTCCGTGACCTACGAGAACGAGAAACTCGGCGCATACGTCCGCAAGCTGACGTCCGAAGCCGGGCGCTCGGCCCCACCGCAGGGGTGAGCCGGCCCCGCAACTGCTAGCGCTGGCGCCCCGAAACGCCTCGCGGGCTCGGCGTTTCGGCCCATCCCCCCGCCCCAGGCGTCTGCGCCGCAGAACTCACTCCGTTGCGTTTCTGCGGCGCAGGCTCCTAGCGCGCCGGAACGGCGCCGGGATTGACCGTGGGTACGGCTTCTTCGGATGGCCCCGACGGAGACTCGACGAGGCGCCAGGCGTCCGACTCTTCGAGAATCTTGCGGGCGAAACCGGCGTGGAGGGCGTGGCCGCCTCTGTGGGCCACGACGTGTCCGATGATCGGGTACCCGACCAGCGCCAGATCGCCGATCACGTCGAGGATCTTGTGGCGCACGAACTCGTCCTCGAATCGCAACGTGTTGTTGAGAAAACCGGTTTCGCCGAGGACTATGGCGTTGTCGAGGGAGCCGCCCAGCGCAAGCCCTTTCTTCCGCAGCTGTTCAACCTCCTTCAGGAAGCCGAACGTCCTCGCCGGTGCGATCTCCTCGGCGAACGTTTCCTCGGTTACATGCTGGGTCCGCGACTGGTGCCGCAGCAGCGGATGATCGAAGCTGATGCTGTACGTCACCTTGAAGTGATCGGAAGCGTAGACGGCGATCCGCTTGTTGCCGTTGGAGAGCGCGATCGGCCGAACGACCTTCAGGAATCGCCGCGGGGCCTTGAGCGTCCTGACGCCCGCCTCATGCACCAGATAGACGAACGAGGCCGCGCTGCCATCCATGATCGGCACTTCCGACTGATTCAGTTCGACGCTGACATTGTCGACGCCGAGACCGACAAGCGCCGCCAACAGATGCTCGACCGTACCGACCGACGCCGAGTCCTGTGCGAGACCGGTGGCATAGCTGATGCCGGCTATCCGGTCCGCAACGGCCGGAACCTCCAGGCCGTCGAGGTCGAGTCGCTTGAAACGGATGCCGTGATCGGCGGGGGCCGGATTGAGCCTAAGGGTCACCTTCCGCCCCGAGTGGAGACCGATACCGGAACACGAAACCGACCGCCGGAGTGTCCGCTGGGTCGTCATTCCGGGCGACTGTGAGCCTCCCACAACGCCTCGGTTCTGTAGGGCACGCAGAATCTCCTTGCGCCTGATCGTCGTTGCCCGGGAACGTGCGCGCTTGCGCGCCCCGGGCGCATCACTCCGCCACTCAATCGGAGCCGGTAGCCCGGAGCGTACCCGTCCAACCGATCATCGGTCGTCCCACAGTGGGGCTCTTATACCACACTCGGCCTCCGGCGGTCAGCATCTGTTTGCGGCCACGCAGCCGCGCCCGCCTGCAATTTTACCGGAATTCGCCCGCCGGAAACCACCCGGGCACTCCTGGCCCCGCACACGCGCCGCTGAACCCGCCACGCACTACTCCCGGCAGCCGGCCCCCGGCGGCAATCGGACGCACCGGCCGCACAACTCAATGCACGAGCAGCGGTCGCAGAAACGCGCCCGTCTCCGAGCTGGCGTGCGTGGCAACGACTTCCGGCGTTCCCTCAACCACGATCCGGCCTCCGGCATCGCCGCCACCCGGGCCGAGGTCCAGAATGTGGTCCGCGGTCTTGATCACGTCCAGGTGATGCTCGATGACGACGACCGTGTTGCCATGGCCTACGAGGAGGTTGAGTACGTCCAGCAGGCGGCGCGTGTCTTCCAGGTGGAGCCCGGTCGTCGGCTCGTCCAGGATGTAGAGCGTCCGGCCCGTGCTCCGGCGGGACAGCTCCTTGGCAAGTTTCACCCGCTGCGCCTCGCCGCCGCTGAGAGTGGTCGCCGACTGCCCGAGCTTCACATAACCAAGCCCGACATCCTGCAGCGTGCGCAGCTTCGTGGCGATGGACGGCACATTCTCCAGCACGGCGGAGGCCTGGTCCACTGTCAACGCCAACATGTCGGCGATGGATGAGCCGCGGTAGGTGACCTCGAGCGTCTCGCGGTTGTAGCGCCGGCCCTTGCACTGCTCGCACGTCACGTAGACGTCCGGCAGAAAGTGCATCTCGATCGCGATGAGCCCGTCCCCCTGACAGGCCTCGCATCGCCCGCCCTTCACGTTGAAGGAGAAGCGGCCCGGTCGATAGCCCCGAGCGCGGGACTCCGGCAGCATCGCATACAGCTCGCGGATGAACGTGAAGAGCCCCGTGTAGGTGGCCGGGTTGGACCGCGGCGTACGTCCTATCGGCGACTGGTCGATCTGGACCACCTTGTCGATCAGCTCGATCCCTTCAATCGCGGCGTGCGGCCCCGGATCGTTGCTCGCCCGGTACAGCGCGCGAGCGAGCGCTCGATAGAGAATGTCGTTCACCAGGGTCGACTTGCCGGACCCGCTGACCCCGGTCACGGCAGTCAGCACCCCGAGCGGGAGCACGGCATCGATGTTCTTCAGGTTGTTCGCTCGGGCACCGCGAATCACGATCTCGCCGTTGCGCGCTGCACGCCGCGACGCCGGGACCGGAATGGCGCGGTCGCCCCTCAGGTACAGACCGGTCAGGGATTCTCCGGTGGTTGCCTGCAGAGCCTTCGAAGGCCCCTCGAAGACCACCCGTCCCCCGTGCTCGCCTGCTCCCGGCCCGAGGTCGATCACGTAGTCAGCGGCGCGAATGGTCTCCTCGTCGTGCTCGACCACCACGACCGTGTTCCCGAGATCGCGCAGCCGCTGCAGCGTTCTCAGCAGCAACTGATTGTCGCGCTGGTGCAATCCGATGGACGGTTCGTCGAGCACGTACAGCACCCCGGTCAGATTGGCCCCAACCTGCGTAGCCAGCCGGATTCGCTGGGCTTCCCCTCCCGACAAACTCGTCGCGCCCCGGGCCAGCGACAGGTACCCCACGCCCACGTCGCACAGGAACCGCATTCGATCACGGATCTCGCGCAGCACGCGCTCGGCCAGCCGTGACTCGCGATCGCTGAGCTCCAGCCCTTCAATCGTCGCCAGCGCTTCGGCCACGGATACGTGCACGTAGTCCGCGATCGTGCGTTCCTTCACCCGCACGGCGCAGCTTTCCGGACGCAACCGCCGCCCGTCGCACGCAGCGCACGGCCGCAGCGTCCGGTAGCTCTGGAGCGCTTCCTGCTGAGCCCAGGCGCCTTCGTCATAGCGGCGCCGCAGGTTGGGGATAACGCCCTCGAAGCCCTTGCCGAACGGATCGACCGGTCCCGCCTTGACGCGCCGACCTCGGGTCGCAGGCGCAACGCGCGTACGCTCTCCGCCGTTCGGACCGAAGAGCAGCAACTCACGATGACGCCGGGGCAGTCTGCGGAACGGCACGTCGAGGTCGATGCCGAAGCAGGTCGACAGCCGGGACAGCGCCCGCTTCACGAGCTGGCGGTCGCCGCCGGCCCAGGTCTGGATGGCTCCGGCGGACAGGCTGAGAGAATCATCGGGCACGACCCGTTCGGGATCGAAGTCCTCCACGGCACCGAGCCCGTGGCAGGCGGGACAGGCGCCGTGCGGGGAGTTGAAGGAGAAGGCCCGGGGCGTCATCTCGGGCACGTTGATCCCGCAGTCGACGCAGGCCATGCGCCGCGAGAACAGCCGATCGCCGCCGCCCAGGGTGTTGATGATGACGACGTCGTCCGCAAGCGCCAGCGCGAACTCTATGGACTCGGTAAGACGCCGCTCGGCGCCGCGGCGCACGACGAGCCGGTCCACCACCACTTCGATCCAGTGGTTCCGCCGCCGATCCAGCCGCGGTGCTTCCTCGACGGCCCGCACCTCGCCGTCGATCCTCACGCGGGTCAGTCCGCGCGCCCGGATAGCGGCCAGCTCCTTCTTGAACTCGCCCTTGCGGCCCCGCACGATGGGAGCGAGGACGTTGACCCGCTCGACCGCGGGCTCGGTCATGACGGTTTCGACGATGCGCTCCACCGACTGCGACGTAATCTCGCGACCGCACGACGGACAATGCGGCACACCGATGTTCGCGAACAGCAGCCGCAGGTAGTCGTAGATTTCGGTTACGGTCCCCACCGTCGAGCGCGGGTTCGACCCCGTCGTGCGTTGCTCGATGGAGATGGCCGGCGACAGACCGTCGATCTGATCGACGTCCGGCTTCTCGACCTGCTCGAGAAACTGGCGAGCGTAGGCGGACAGCGACTCGACATAGCGCCGCTGGCCCTCCGCGTAGAGGGTGTCGAACGCCAGGGACGACTTGCCGGAACCGGACAGACCGGTCACGACCACCAGCCGGTTGCGCGGAATGCGGACGTCGACGTCCTTCAGATTGTGAACTCGAGCTCCGCGGATGTCGATCCAGTCGTGCGGCATGGGCACCGTGAGCCCCCTCTGTCGGGCGCCCAAACCAACCATGCTAGCACGTCAGGGAATCCCCGGTCGTCCAATCATGACGGCACCTGGATCGAGACGGTACGCGGTGTCGCTGGAGGCCGCCACGAGGCCGCCCGAGGGATCGAACGCGACGCCGACGAGGCCCCTTGCCGCCAACACCTGGGTACGCGTGCCGTCCGCATCGACCCGCCAGAGGCCGCTCGCGCCCGCAAGTGCTTCGACGACATGGAGCACCCCCTCCTGGTCGAACGCGAGTCCCTGCGGCCGACCGAAACCCGAGGAGACC
Organism: Vicinamibacterales bacterium; assembly: GCA_958296065.1. Taxonomy (GTDB): domain Bacteria; phylum Acidobacteriota; class Vicinamibacteria; order Vicinamibacterales; family UBA8438; genus WTFV01. Next base: position 16,062 of record CATQHX010000030.1, read on the forward strand.
GTCGTCACGGCACCCGTCCGATCGATGCGATAGACACTGTCGCAAGTCGCGAGAGTCGGCGCGGACACGTACAGCCCATCATCCGGACCCCAGGCAAGATGAAAGGCGGCAACGCTGGGTGGAAGCGTGGCGAAGGGAATCGCCCGTCCGGAGGTTGCAACCCTGAAGACGGTGCCGGAGCGGTCGCCGACATAGAGCGTGCCGTCCTGGCTGAAAGCCATGCCGCAGGCTACCCCCAGGTCGCTTACCAACACCTCATGCGTGCCGTCGTCGCCAACGCGATAGACGGTCCCCTCGAAGCGGCTCGATACGTGCAGTCGACCGTCTGGAGACAGGGCCATCGACGTGGCGTTCACGATGCCGGTGACGAAAGGCTCGCGATATCCGTCGGTCCGGATTCTGAAGACCGACACGGGCGACCTTTCGCCACGAGACCCGCTGTAGGTAACGAAGAGAGTCCCGTCTCCGTCGATGGCGGGATTGTCCACCTGGTGCACGCCGGTCGCCACCGGCCGCCCCACGTCTACCAGCGCGGTCGCCCCCGACTCGCCCCCGACCCGCACCGTGGTCCGCCCCCCGTCGAGACCGGCCGGCACGCTCACCGACACCGAGCGCGGAGAAGCGGCGACGACCCGCGCGGGTACCGAGCCGAAGAGAACAGGGGGCAGAGGACCCTCGCCACTCCCGTTCACAAGAGCGCGTCCCTCGATGGTGACACGTCCTCCCTCTACCGCCCACGGCGGCTGAACAGCGGTGATTTGCTGGCGGGACAATCCTTCAGTACCTGCCGCGGAAGATCGCGCACTACGTCCGGTCGAGTTCAACGTTCCAGTACAGATAGTCGCGCCAACTCGCGGGCGCATCGCGCAACCCGAAAGTGATTCGGACAACCGGGGAGCGGGTAGGACGACACGGCTGGCGAATGACCTGCATCCCGGCCTGGACCGGCGTTCGCCCGCCCTTCCTCCGATTGCAGGGAATACACGCGGTGACGATGTTCTCCCAGTCCTTGCGTCCCCCTTGCGAGACCGGAACGACGTGATCGAAGGTCAGATCCCCGACGGGAAACTCGGACCCGCAATACTGGCAACGGTGCTCGTCCCTGGCGTAGATGTTCGCGCGCGAGAAGGGCACGTCGTCCATCCGCCTGGTGATCCTGATGTAGCGCAGCAGACGGATTACGGACGGGAGCCTGAACGTGACCGACACGGAGCGAATCTCGCGGTCGTACTCGGAGACAACCTCCACCTTGCCCTGACACAACAGGGTCATCGCTTTACGCCAGTCGACCACCTTCAGCGGCTCGTACGTCGCGTTCAGCAGCAAGGTCTGCTCCACGGCCCCCTCGAAATTTTGCGTCATTCTCGCTGACACCCAACGTCCTGTCAACCGTAACGACGGTGTAACGCATTGCACGCGCGGGAGTTACCTCGCCCGGAAACACCGTCCCGGCTCTGCTGTCCGCCCGACCAACCGGCCCGGGAATCGGCGCCGCTTCTACGGTGCAGACGGCGGACCCGGCCCGCGCAGACCTGTCGGAGCCGTCGGCCGGAGCCGATACCCGTCACTGATCCATGTCGCGATTCCGGCTCGGACTGTTGACCATGACCGTCTCCCTGGCCATGTCGGCGTGCGGCGCGCGCGAGGGCTACGCGCCCCGGCCCTTTCCCGGCATCCGCTCGGCCGACGGATCGGACGCCACGCCGCGTACCGCGGCACCGACTTCGGTGACCGCGACGGCGCTCTCGCTGGAAGGGGCGCCGTACGCCTGGGGTGGAGCCACGCCCGAGGGTTTCGACTGCAGCGGCTTCACACGCTACGTTTACGCGAAGCACGGGATCGCCCTGCCCAGAACATCCAAGCACCAGTACCGCATCGGGGCCGCGGTCGCCTCGCAAGAACTCCAACCGGGAGACCTGGTCTTCTTCAGCACCATCGCTCCCGGGCCTTCACACGTCGGCCTGGCAATCGGCGACGGCCGGTTCGTCCATGCCCCCAGCGAACGGGGACGGGTCCGCGTCGAGAGCCTTGCGGCCCGCTACTGGCAGCGCCGCTACCTCGGGGCGCGACGGATCGTCGCCGACGACACAGACTCCTAGGAGTCTGCGCCGCGGAACTCACTTCGTTGCGTTCTACGGCGCAGGCTCCCGGCCCGGTTGGACAACCTTGATGACGTCGCCGGGGAGCGGCTGCTCGTTCGCGGGAAAACCGTTCATGATCGCGAGCGTGGCGGCCGGGACGGTCTCTGCGCCGACCCGCTGGGCGATGCTCTGCCAGGTGTCCCCATCCCCCACGCGGTAGACGGCAACCCGGTTCGGGCGAATCCGGTCGGCTTCGTCGCGGCTCAACTGCCGGAAGGAGTGAATGCTGGCCTGAACGTCGCGCTCGATCAGCCGATAGCCGTCCGAGTCGGCGAACGCGCCGAACAGATACACCGAGGACCCGGACCGAATGAACGCGACCCGCGCGATCATGGGGCCTACCCCGCGCACGTCCTGGGTGTACGTGCCGATGTAGGCACTGAGACCGTTGACCTCGCTCGGCGTTCCCTGCACTTCCACGAAACCGGCCGCGGTCATCTCGCGCTCGGCGGTCCGCTGCAGGTCGTAGCCGGTCTCCTGCGCAAGCTGCAACAGCATGTAGCGGTCCTGCCCGGGCTCGCGCGCCACGACCATCTCGGCGCCGTTGTGCACTTCCCAGCCTGGCGGAAACTCGAGCGCAAAGCGTAGCGCGGGATGCAGGAACTCCCCGCCGCGCACGACGCCCTGCTCGGGATTGTCGCCGTGCACGATGCCCTCGATGCGACCCAGGTACCCGGCGCGGTTGACACGCAGCGCCGAGGGGTCGGCAGCCTCCGCCAGCAGCGTCTCGACGGAGCCGGCGACGCCGGCCACCCGGTCCGCCGGCTCCGGGTGGGTCGCGAGCCAGTTGGGAGTCCCGCGCCGGTCGGTCGTGTCCGCAATGCGTCCGAGCGTTCTCAGCATGTCGCCGACACCATGCGGATCCCAGCCGGAAGCGATGGCGTACTCCGCCCCGAGGCGATCCGCCTGTCGTTCGTCGTCGCGCCCGAACTTCAGGAACAGGAGCCCCAGTCCCTGCCCGGCTGCATCGCCAAGTCCGGGCGCGCCATACCGGGGACGCATCCCCGGCACGAAGATCTGGCCGAGAAGCAGCCCCATCTGCGCACCCGCCGCGCGGCTGTAGGCCTGGACCGAATGACGGGCAGTCACGTGGCCGATCTCGTGGCCGATCACGCCGGCCAGCTCCGCCTCGTCGTTGAGGTACGCCAGCAGGCCGCGCGTCAAGTAGATGTAACCTCCCGGCACCGCGAACGCATTCACCACCGGCGAGTCGATCACCGTGAACTGCCACGGCAGGTCCGGACGGTGCGACACGGCGGCCAGCCGGTTGCCGACCGCGGCGACGTACTCCTGCAGCGCGGCATCCTCGTAGACGCCCATTTCGCTCCGGATCTGAGCATCGGCTTCCCGACCCAGCTCGGCCTCCTGCGACTCGCTCATGAAGACGAGCTCGCGGCTTCCGGTGACGGGATTCGTGGCGCATCCCGCGGCCACCGTGGCAAGCAACAACGCGGCAAGGAGTCGGGCGCGGTGGGAACGCCCGGGGCACCCCGGACACGTAGCGGCCCGGTGGTGGAGTGCAATCCGCTGTGGACGAGGCATGCTGTCGACCTCCGCGAGGCGTCGAGAAGGCGCGTGCCCCGCGGGCGCCGGGCTCCGCGAGGCCTCCTCTCACCAGCGTACCACGGGCCGGCGGACCCGGGATCCCGGCTCAAGCCGCCGGTACGTGCAAGCGGTCCAGCGCCCGGCGGATCTCCTCGATCGCGCCATCGTCCACGGGGCGGAGCGGAGGGCAGGGATCGCCGCCGGTGAATCCCAGCAGCGAGATAGCGGCCTTCAGGCCGGGCACGCCGTACCGCGACGTCACGAGTCCGGCGAGCGGGGTCAGTCGCCGTTGCAGATCGCGTGCCTCGTCGAGACGGCCGGCACGGACCAGATCGTACAGATCCACGCACAGGTCCGGGACGGCGGAGGCCAGGGCCAGGATGCCACCGGACGCGCCCACCAGCAGGCTCGCGAAGAAGACGGGCGCGGAACCCGCCATGACCGAGAAATCGTCGGGGGTGCCGTCGATGAGTGCGGTCAGGAACCGCAGATCGCTGCCCGACTCCTTGAGGCCGATGATGTTCGGATGCTCGGCCAACCGCGCGACGGCGTCCACGCCCAACGTGACGCCGGTGAGCGCCGTGTAGTTGTAAAGCACCACCGGAACCGGTGATGCGTCGGCAACCGCCGTGTAATGCGCCACGAAGGCGTCCGAGGTCAACAGCGGCTTGAAGTAGGAAGGGGTCCGCACGAGCACCGCGTCGGCGCCCAGGTCGGCCGCCCGTTTCGAGGCGCTGATGGCCGCGGCGGTCGATTCACGTCCGGTGCCCGCGAGACAGAGTCGCCCGCTCGGCACCGCATCGCGCGCCGCCGCGATGGCCGCGTCCGATTCCGTTTCGTCGATCAGCGGCGCTTCGCCGTTCGAGCCGAGCACGACCACGCCGCGAATGCGGGTCGCCATCCAGCGCCGGACATTGGACGCCATCGCCGCGACGTCGACCTGGCCGTCCTTGAAGGGGGTCGGAATGGGCGGAAACACACCATCGATATGCACGTGTGGTTTGTAGCCGCGCGGTCGGGCGGTGTCAAGGGCGGAACGCCGATGTTCCGGCGGCCCGGGGGCGCCGTGCACCGCCACCGGCTTGGCGGCGGCCCGAGAAACCGGCGGTCAGCGGAGGATGTCGAACAGGTAGCTGTACTTGATCGTCAGCGAGCGTCCGGAGGCGACGACGAAGTCGCGCCGCTCGAGCCCGAGCGGCTGAATGTCGTTGTAGACGACGAACAGGCCCGTGTTGGCGTCCGACAGCAGGCCGAAGCGCAGGTTCGACGACCACAGGTTGGCGCGGTCGTTGTACTGCACCAGGGCCTGGAAGAACATGCGGGTCGTGAACGAGTAGGAGGTCCGCATGCGGATCAGGTTGGTCGTGAAGTGCCCGAGCGGCAGGTCCAGGTCGTTGTAGCTCCATTCGAGCAGCGCGTTGAACGTCTCGCCCATCCGCGCCGCGATCGACGGCGTGACAGTCACGCGGTGGCCGCCGAACAGGCCCCCGACGATGGCGTTGAAGTTCCCGCTGACCGGCGCGCCCAGGTTCGTGTTGCCGGCAATCTGCGCCTCGCTGTGGTCGTAGCGCCCCGGCGGCACGACGACGCCGGGAAAGATCTCGAACGGCTGGAAGACCCCCTCGCGGTGGACGTTCACGCCGGTGTGAATCTCGTAGCCGTTGCGCCACTCGATGTGGTTGTCGATGTGCGTGAACTGGGTCTCGTGCAAGCCGGTCTGGAAGTCGAAGATCGTGTAGTGGGAGACGTGCGGCCGGAACTCGTGGACCCCCCAGAAGTCGTCGGGCCGCAGGGTGGTGAACACGCTGGCGTTCGCCCGCCGGTAGCTCCGGCGCGCGAGAAAGCCCACCTCCGGGTTGAAGTTCGGCGCCACCTCGGTGTAACCGAGACTGAGGCGGGCGACCTCCGACTGGTGCTGCGCGCTCATCCCGTAGGCGTGCGTGCCGTCCCCGGCGTCGGCGAGCCCCCAGCGCTCGCGGAGCCCGGCCAGCGCATTCGCCGGTGTCTGCGTGTTGGCGGCGAAGCCGGAGATCGTGCCCCCCTGCCCGATTCCCCAGCGCCCGTCCACCGCGTAGGACCGGTTGGAGTCGTTGTCGCCGGCGAGGCTGCCCGCCGCCTGCCGGTTGACGAACATCACGCCGATGTTGGAGCGGTTCGCCAGGTCCTGCCGGATGCGGCCCACCGTGAAGTTCTGCTGCGGCATCCCGGTGGCGTCGACTGCCGCGGTCTGCATGTTCAGGAACCCGACGTTCGTGTTGTTGCCCACCTGGCCCGACAGGCGGCCGCCGCCGATTATCGGGATTTGCTCGCCCCGCTCGCCGAGTCCGATGCGGCGGCTGAAGAACACGTCGACCGCCCCTGACTGCCCCACCGAGAACAGGCCGGCGTTCTCGAGAAAGAACGGGCGTTTCTCCGGGAAGAACAGGGTGAAGCGGTCGAGGTTGATCTGCTCGTCGTCCACCTCCACCTGCGCGAAGTCGGTCTGGTACGTCGCGTCGAGCGTCAGGCTCGGCGTGATGCTGTACTTCAGGTCGGCGCCCCAGTCGCCGTTGCGCAGGGTCCGCGCCTCGGCGGTCCGGTACGCCGCATCCCCCAGCACGTAAGGCATGAGCTGCAGGTTGCGCTGGGCCGGAACACGAAGCCCTTGCAACTCGCCCGCCAGCGACAGGCGGTTGAGGCTAAACTGCCTCGGCAGCGGCGACCAGTAGGCCTGCTCGTTGTTGAAGCGGATGTTGCGCTGGAAGTTCATCCCCCAGGTCTGGACCTCGGCAGCGGGATAGCGCAGCGTGCGGAACGGGATTGCGATCTCCGCCGTCCAGCCGATGTCGGTGATGCTGGTGGTCACCTGCCACGCGCCGTCCCAGTTGACGTTCAGGCCGCCGCCCGACCCGCGCTGCTGCCGGCTGTTGCTCGGCCGCCCGCTGCCCCCGCCGCCGAAGCGGCCGCTCCCCTGTCCCTCGTTCGTCACCTGCCCGTCGTACTCGACCCCGGCGGGGTTGGTACCGAAGACGAAGCCGTTCAGGCCGTCGTGGTAGGTGTCGAGAATGATGCGGAAGCTGTCGGTCTCGGTCAGGTCGGAGTCGCGGCGGCTGTCGGCGACGATGATCGTGGACGGATCGTCCGTGTAGCAGACGATGCCGAAATACAGCGTGTCTTCCGTGTAGACGATGCGCACCTCGGTCCGCTCCGAGGCGGGCTGCCCCTGGAACGGGCGGTTCTGCACGAAGCCGGTCGCCATCCGCGCGTCGGCGTAGGCCGCGTCGGCCAGCACGTCTCCGTCGACCAGCGGCGCCTCGGCGACGCGTTGCGCGAGGGCGACCGGGAACCCGGCCTGTGTCAGCTCCCGGGCCTCGAGCGCCGAGAACGTCTCCGCACCGTCCGCGGCCGGCGCGTCACCGCCGTTGTCATCCCCGTTGCCGTCGCCGCTGGACCGGGATTGGGCCAGCGCCCATACGGGCAGTCCGGCGACCAGGATCACGCAGGCGATGGAGCGGCCGATGCGGCGCCGAATCAGGGAATTGAACATTGCGTTGCTGCTTTCGACGAAACGTGAATTCTAGCGTTCTTCGACTACCGGCGGGGCCGGACCGTTTACCAGCCGCACCTGGACCGACGCCACGTGGAACCCGGTCCGCGGCTGCTCGAAGGTCGGTCCAGGTTGCGCGCACTGCTACGCGGATACCGTCGCCGAGCGGTTCCGCGGCGTACCCGGACACCCCTTCGAGCAGGGTTTCGACGAGTCCGGCACGGGCTCGAGGAGTGGCATCAGGTCGACCCCACCAGCGGATTCTGGTCGATCACGTAGTCGGCCACCGGCCGCCCCCCGACCACGTGCTCCCGGATGATGCGGTCGAGCACGTGGGGATCACATGCCCTGTACCACGTGCCCTCCGGATAGACCACCGCGATGGGACCGCCCTCGCAGACGCGCAGGCAGTTGGCCTTCGTGCGCAGCACGCCGCCGCGCTCGGAGAGGCCGAGCTCCTTGAGGCGGCGCTTCAGGAAACCCCAGGCCGCGAGGCTCCGCTCCTTGTCGCAGCACTTCGGAACGGTCTGATCGCAGCAGAGGAGGATATGCCGGCGAGCGACACCGACACCGATTGCGGCCGCGATCCGGCGCTGGCTATCGAGACTGCCCGGCTCGGCCGCTGACCGGCCGCTGGGAGGGCGCGGCGAACGGGAAGGCTCCAAGTTGCCGTAGGATAGCACGCAGGGTTCGGTCGTCCGGGCTTGGCCGAAGGGCGCTCAGGCGGCCACGATTCCGCGACGTCGAGACCGGAAACATGCCTACACGCTTTCGCCTGTCGGTGCTGAACAACTGGACATCGGTCTTCCTGGCGGCGGTCGAGCGCGGCGGCAACGCCCTGCCGCACCCGGGCACGCTGTTCGCCATTCTGGCGGGCGTAATCGTCGTCGTCTCCGGAATCGCGGCGCGTACCGGCCTCGAGGCGGTTCATCCCGGCACGGGCGAGACCATCCAGCCGATCAGCCTGCTCAACGTCGCCGGCCTGCACCGCATCCTGGTCGAGATGGTGACGAACTTCACCAGCTTCGCGCCGCTCGGCACGGTGCTCGTCTCGATGCTCGGCATCGGCGTGATGGAGGCCAGCGGCCTCATCGCCGCCGTGCTGCGCCTGCTCGTCCTCTCCGCACCGAAGCGGCTGCTGACGTTCGTCATCGTGCTCTCGGGCGTGCTCTCCAACACCGCCAGCGAGATCGGCTACGTGCTGCTCGTACCATTGGGCGGCATCATCTTCCTGGGCGCCGGCCGGCACCCCATAGCGGGCTTGGCCGCGGCGTTCGCCGGCGTCTCCGGCGGTTACAGCGCCAACCTGTTGCTCGGCACCATCGACCCGCTGCTGGCCGGCCTCTCGGAGGAAGCGGCCCAGATCGTCCAGCCGGGGTACGTCGTCAACCCGGCCGCCAACTACTTCTTCATGGTGGTGTCCACGTTCGTCGTCTCGGCCGCAGGCACCTGGGTGACCGAGCGGATCGTCATCCCGCGGTTGGGCGAGTACAAGGGCGAGGAGCGCTCGACCGCCATCGACGAGCTGTCGGACCAGGAGCGGCGGGGCCTGCGCTTCGCGGCCGCGGCGATGGCGCTGTTCGGCGCCGTCCTGCTGTGGGGAACGGTGCCCGTCGACGGGTTCCTGCGCAATCCGGAGACCGGCAGCCTGCTCCGCTCGCCGTTCCTGTCGGGCATCGTCGCATTCATCTTCCTCGGCGGCACCTGGGTCGGCATCGCCTACGGCGTCGGCGCCGGCCGGTTCAAGTCCGACACCGACGTGATGAACGGCATGGGGAAAACGATCGGCACGCTGGGGACGTACCTGGTGCTGGTCTTCTTCGCGGCCCAGTTCGTCGCCTACTTCAACTGGACGAACCTGGGTCTGATCATGGCCGTCAAGGGCGCGGAGACGCTGCGCGCCTCGGGCCTCGGCGGCATCCCCCTGATGCTCAGCTTCGTCGTGCTGTCGTCCATCCTGAACCTGCTGATGGGAAGCGCGTCGGCCAAATGGGCGGTGATGGCGCCGGTCTTCGTGCCGATGTTCATGCTGCTCGGCTACTCGCCGGAGCTGACCCAGGCGGCGTACCGGATCGGCGACTCGACGTCGAACGTCATCGCGCCGATGATGTCCTACTTCGCGCTCATCGTCGCCTTCTTCGAGCGCTACGACAAGACCTCGGGCATCGGCACGGTCGTCGCGACGATGCTGCCGTACACGGTCGTCTTTCTCGCCTGCTGGTCGGTGATGCTGGTGATCTGGATGCTGCTCGGCCTGCCGGTCGGCCCGGGCGCCGGGCTGTATCTGTAGCCCCCGGCAGCGCCTACCCCGGCAGGGCAAGGTCGATGCGCACCGCGCCGGCGAGGTTCGCCTCCGTGTGCACGGCCACGTAGAGCCGCCCCTGCCGCAGCGCATGCATCTCCGGACCCGTCAGATCGATGCTGCCGGCGAGGCTGGGAGCCCGCCGCGACAGATAGCGCAGCACCGGACCGTTCTCGGCACCGTCCGCTCCGCGCCGGTGCAGCGCAACCAGCAGCACCTGGTCGGCGATGCTCTCGGTGCCCCTGATCTGGTACCTCACGGTGCGCGTGGCCGGGCTGAGCACGAAGCTGGCGTCGGCCCTGAGCCCCGGGTCCGCCTCCACGCGGGCGACGAGGGGCACGGGCGAGGGCGGAGTGACGAGACTGGGCGTGAAGTCGGGCTCCCGGCGGTGCCGCGTACCCTGCTCGTAGGAGTACGCGAGCTCCAGCAGACGCGACTCGGCCCAGGCGCGACCCAGCAGTTCCAGCCCCACCGGCATGTCGTCGTCGGCAAAACCGGCCGGCACGGTGATCGCCGGGAGGCCGGAGGTGGCACTGAGCGCGCAGTTGCTCCCCGGCTGCGGCTGGCCGATGGGGCGCGCGGTGCGCCGGATGGTCGGGTAGATCAGCGCATCCAGTTCCTGCTCGTCGAGCAGCGCAGTGACGGCGGCGCGAATCTCGTCCCGCCTGGCGAGGCTCGCCCGATAGTCCTCGGTGTCGAGCTCTTCCACCTCGAGCGAGCGGGCGAGTCCGCCCTCGAGAATGCCGTGGTAGAGCCCCGCCGACACGAAGTCCGCCAGCGAGCGTACGTGGGCGCCGGGAGTTGCCTCCAGATATGCATCGAGATGGAACGGGAACTCCTGGCCGATGACCGACGCATCCCGGGTAAGCTCGGAGGGATCCAGGTCCTCGATCTCGACCACCGTGGCGCCCAGCCGCTCCATGTCCTCCGCCGCACGCTCGATGACCTCCCGCACCGGCCGCCCGGCGTCCCCCTCGTCGAACATGGCGGGCACCAGGCCGAGCCGCGCCCCGGACAGCCCCTCCCGGTTCAGGAACGTGAGGTACGTGGCGGGCACGTTGCCCTCGCTCAGCCGCGTCGTCCCGTCCGCCGGGTCGGGCCCCACGGTCGCGTCGAGCGCGTAGGCGAGATCCCTGACCGTCCGCGCCAACGGGCCGCCGATGTCCTGCGTCAACGACAGGGGAACGATACCGTCGCCGCTCGCCAGACCCCGCGTTCCGCGCAGACCGGCCAGCGCGTGATGGGCCGAGGGAATGCGAATGGACCCGCAGGTGTCGCTTCCCATCCCGAACGCGCCGAAGCTGGCCCCCACCGCGGCCCCGGTGCCGCCGCTCGACCCGCCCGGGTTGCGCGACGGATCGTACGGATTGCGCGTCTGGCCCCCGAACGACGCCACGGTGGTGATGCCGCGCGCCAGCTCGTGCATGTTGGTCTTGCCCAGCACGATCGCGCCCGCCTCGCGGAGGCGCCGCACCTGCGTGGAGTCGTCCGGCGGAAGCGAGGTGGCCAGCCCGAGCGTGCCGGCGGTGGTCGGCATGTCGGCGGTGTCGTAGTTGTCCTTCACGACCACCGGGATCCCGTGCAGCGGCCCGCGCAGGTTGCCCGCCGCCCGTTCGGCGTCGAGCTCGGCCGCAGCCTCGGCGGCGCGCGGATTGATGGCGATCATCGCGTTGAGTGCAGGCCCCCGCTGATCGTAAGCCTCGATCCGGTCGAGATAGGCCGCCACGAGCTCCACCGCGGTGACCGTGCCGTCGGCCATCGCCACACCCAGCTCGCGGACCGACTTCTCCGCGACGTCGAAGTCCGAGCCGGCATCCCCGGGCGGCATGCCGCAACCGATCACCATGCCGGACAGGATCGCCAGAACCGCCACCGCGCGCGTTGCGTGCTTTGACACCGTCAACCTCCAGATCCCGTGTGTGGCCGCGAAAACCGTCAGACGAACCGGCAGTCCTGCTGCATGGCGGCGGCGAGCAGCGCCCGATAGCGCGCCCTGTGGACCGCCACAGCCCCCAGGCTGGCGAGATGCGGTGTAACCCACTGGATGTCGAGCAGCGTGTAACCGCGCGTCCGCAACCGATCGACCAGCCACGCCAGAGCCACCTTCGACGCATCGGTCACCCGGTGGAACATCGACTCGCCGAAGAAGGCACCGCGCAGAGTCACCCCGTAAAGGCCGCCAACCAGTTCGCCGTCCTGCCAGGTCTCGACCGAGTGGGCGAAACCGGCGCGGTGCAGCGCCGCGTAGCTCTCGGCGATCTCACCGTCGATCCATGTCCCGTCCGCATCGGGCCGGGAGGCGCACGCGGCGACCACGCCCTCGAAGGTCCGGTCGACTGCCACCTCGAACCTGCCCTGCCGCAGCACCCGTCCGAGCCTTCTGGACACGTGGAAGCCATCGAGCGGAATGATGCCGCGTTCCCGCGGCGAAAACCAGCGGATTTCACCGTCGATCGCCATCGGGAAGAAGCCCTTGCTGTACGCGGCCAGCAGCGTGCCGGAGGGAATCATTCGAAATGTCGTGTATATATGATGCGTGCAAGCCGACCAGACTTCACCTAGTGTATTCACGTCGGAGGCGGTCACCAACGGCGTCCGGGTCCAGGTCCGGGCGCAGTATGCGCCGGACCACTCCCAGCCGCTGCACCAGCAGTGGATGTTCCTCTACACCATCACGATCTCCAACGAAGGCTCCGAGACCGTACAGTTGATCAGTCGGCACTGGGTCATCACCGATGCGTCCGACCAGGTCCAGGAGGTCAAGGGGCTCGGCGTGGTGGGACGCCAGCCGAAGCTCGCACCCGGCAAATCGTTCGAGTACACCTCCGGCTGCCCTCTCAAGACGCCGTTCGGCTCCATGCAGGGCACCTATCAGATGGTCACCTCCGGCGGTCAGCGCTTCGATGCCGAGATAGCACCGTTCGCGCTCTCCGGACCGTATACGCTGCACTAGCGCCCCGAAACGCCTCGCTGGCTCGGCGTTGCGGCCCATCCCCCCCGCTCCATGAGTCTGCGCCGCATAAGCTCACTCCGTTGCGTTTCTGCGGCGCAGACTCCTAGCGCACCCGACCTACGCCCGCATCGGCGCGATCGCGATCCCGGCGGCCTCCAGCCCCTGCCGCAGCGTCAGCGCGAGATCGTCAGCGCCGGGGGTGTCGCCGTGGACGCAGATCGTCTCGCCGGCCAGCTCCAGCGGCGTGCCGTCGATGGCATCGACGCGACCGTCGCGAACCATCCGCACGGCCCGCTCTATCATCCGCTCCGGCTCGTGAATCACCGCGCCCGGCCGCTGGCGCGAGACGAGCGCACCGTCGGCGTCGAACGCTCGATCCGCGAACACCTCGGGCACGACGTCGAGGCCGGCGTCGCGCCCGACATCGACCAGCACCGATCCGGTCAGCGCGAGCAGCGGCAGCGAGCGGTCGAAGCCGGCTACGGCGCGCACTATCGCGTCCGCGACGCGCGGGTCGCGTCCCGCCATGTTGTACAGCGCCCCGTGCGGCTTGACGTGGCTGAGGGTCATGTCCTCCGCGCGGGCGATAGCCGCCAGCGCGCCGATCTGCACGAGCACCAGGTTCTCTATCTCCTCCGACGTCAGCTCGATGTCGCGCCGCCCGAACCCTTCCCGGTCGGCGAAGCCGGGGTGGACTCCCACACGCACCCCGGCGTCGCGAGCGGAGCGGACCGTGGCCCGCATCGTGTCCGGATCCCCGGCGTGTGCGCCGCAAGCCACGTTGACCGAGGTGACGTATTCCATCATCCGGCGGTCGCGCTCTATCGCGCCGGGGCCGGTCGCCTCGCCGAGATCGCAGTTCAGATCGATCCGCATCGCACCCCCCAAGGGAATAATGCACCATCCACGTCAGACTCGACAGTCAGCGACGAGTGGTCGCCGCACCGGACCGCGCTTCCGCCAGAGCTTCTTCCACCCCGACCGCATTCCACGCCACACGTTCCCGCCGGTCGCGCCCGCCGCAACTTCGGAAGGTGGGTTCGAGCGAACCGCTACACTGCACCTTCTCAGTCCCAGGGAGTCGGACACCATGAAATGGTTCGCTACGACCGTCGCCGCGTTCACCCTGATCGCCCCCACGGCAATTGCCCAACCCGCCGGCGGACAGGCGATGGATGCCGACTTCGCGGCCCGCATCGAGGAGTGGACCACCCGGCCCGAGTTCCTCAGCCCGCTGGTCGATCACCTGCCGGTCACGGATGGCGTCCCGTCGCCGAAGGACATCCTCGGCCACCACGCCGGCGCGCCGCGCGAGCTGACCTACTACGCGGAGATGCTGGAGTACTACCGGGCGCTGGCCGCTGCCTCCCCTCGCGTCTCGATTGGCCCGATCGGCCGGACCGACGAGGATCGCGAGATGGTCGTCGTGACGATCGCGAACGAAGCGACGCTCGCGGACCTCGAACGGTATCGCCGCGACCTCGCCCGACTCGCCGACCCCCGCGGAATCACCGAAGCGGAAGCACAAGTCGTCATCTCGGAAGCCAAGCCGATCTATCTCCTCATGGCCGGCCTGCACAGCGGCGAGACCGGCCCGCCGGAGATGCTGATGGAGCTCGCCTATCGGCTCGCCGTCGAGGAAGGACCGCTCTTCGACCGGATTCGCGACGAGCTGATCGTGGCCTTGATTCCGGCCGCCGAGCCGGACGGCCGCGACCGCTACGTCGACTGGTACTACCGGCACCTGATCGACATCACCGACGACCGCGACCGAATCGGCGGCCCGCCGTACTGGGGCAAGTACATCTTCCACGACAACAACCGGGACATCAACTATTCGCAGCGGAGCATGCGGAACGTGCTCGACTGGTACCTGGAGTGGCATCCGCCGGTGATGCACGACCTGCACGAGTCGGTCCCGTTCCTCTACACGTTCAGCGGACAGGCACCGCAGAACCCGCTGCTCGACCCCATCGTCTACGGCGAGTTGCCGTGGTTCGCGAACTTCGAGATGGCCCAGTTGACCAGCTACGGCATGCCCGGCGTCTGGACCCACGGCTTCGTCGACATGTGGTCGCCAGGCTACCTGGCGTTCATGGCCTCGAACCACAATGGACTGATCCGCTTCTACGAAACGTTCGGCAACGGTGGCGCCACGACGATGACGCGCCATCTGAAGACCGAGGACAACACTCCCGAGCAGGCCCGCACCAGCCGCGAGTGGTACCGGCCGTCGCCCCCCTATGAGGAGGTCGAATGGTCGATGCGCAACAACACCAACTACAGCCAGACCGCCGCCCTCACCGCGTTGCAGCTCGCGGCTTCGAACCCGGAGGTCATCCTCCGGAACTACTACCGCAAGTCGAGGAACGGGGTACTGGACGGCGAGCGCAACCCGCCGCACGGCTTCGTCATTCCGGGCGCTCAACGGGACATGACGCGGGTGGCGACCCTCGTCAACCTGCTGCGCATCCAGGGCGTCGAGGTGGGGCGCACGGACCGGGCGCTGTCGTTCGGCGACGAAACCCACCCCGCCCGTTCCTACGTCATCAAGGGCGGCCAGCCGTACTTCCGGCTCGCGAAGATCCTGCTGGGCAACCAGGAGTTCCCCGACGACGGCCTGCGGACCTACGACGACACCGGCTGGACGATGGGACTGATGCTGCGGACCGAAGTGATCACCATCGAGGACCCGGCGATTCTGGACGCACCGGTCGAGCCGATCGACCTGGCGCAGGTGTCCGGCACGACGACCGGGGACGGCAACGCGCGCTTCGGCTACGCCGTCGCCCACTACGGCTCGAATCACCTGACGACTCTGCGCTACCGGCTCGGCGCCGCGCCGGTCGACGCGGCCGAGGAAGGCTTCGAGGCGGGCGGCGTGGAATTCCCGCCCGGGTCCTTCATCGTCGAGGCCGCTCACGGCACCGACCGCGCCGCGCGCCTCCAGGAGTGGATCGTCGAGTTGGGCCTGACCGCCGCCGCGCTCGACGAACCGCCCGACGTCGAGACCCACCCGGTCGATCTGCCCCGGCTGGCGATGTACAGCACCTGGGGCAACACCCAGGAGGTGGGCTGGGTCCGCCACGCGTTCGACGAGTTCGAGATTCCCTTCGACCTGATCTTCAAGGAGCGGGTCCGGGAGGGCGATCTGCGAGCGGACTACGACGTCATCCTGATTCCGAACCAGGGCCGAACCGCCAAGGGCCTGGTGTTCGACATCGAGCCGCGCGACGGTCCGCGAGCCTACACGAAAACGGATCGCTACCGGTTCCTGGGCGACTACGGCTCGTCCGAGGACATCACCGGCGGGATGGGAATCGCGGGTGTCCTCGAGCTGCAGCGGTTCGTCGCCGCCGGCGGGGTTCTGGTAACGCTCGGAGCGGCCAGCTACGTCCCTCCGGAGTACGGCCTCACGCGGGAGATCGACGCCCGGCGCCCCGGATCGGGCTTCTACGCCCCGGGCCCGCTGGTGGAAGCGGAGATCGAGGCCGCGGGCCATCCCATCTTCTACGGCTACGAGACGACAAAGACGCCGGTCCGCTACGCCAACGGGCCGGTCCTGGACGTTCCGCGCAGGTTCCGCGACGACTGGATGCTGATGTCGTTCACCGGCGAGGTACTGAGCGGCCACCTGCGCGGCGCGCAGCAGATCGACGGCCGCCCCGCCATCGTGGACGTGCCCCGCGGCGACGGTCGCGTCGTGCTCTTTGCCACCAACCCCTGCTACCGGTGGCAGAACCACGGCGAGTTCGGGATGCTGTTCAACACGATCCTGCACCACAACGACCTGGACGGTCGCCGGGGCGGCAGCGAGACCGGCGGCGCGAACCCCTGAACCGGCCCCTCGCCGGCCCGTGGCGGCCCGTCGGACAGCGGCGGCCAGGAGCTTGCGCCGCAGAACGGCAGCGAAGCGAAGTGCTGAGGAGCAAGGTCATGGAGCGGGGGGGATGGGCCGAATCGCCGAGCCAGCGAGTCGTTTCGGGGCGCTAGGAGCTTGCGCCGCAGAACGGCAGCGAAGCGAAGTGCTGAGGAGCAAGGTCATGGAGCGGGGGGGATGGGCTGAATCGCCGAGCCAGCGAGGCGTTTCGGGGCGCTATGGTCGGTTCGCCTCCCGACGCGCGTTCGCGAGAGCGATTTCCCGCTCCGCCTCCGCAATCGCACCCTCCAGCCAGACCAGCCATTCGTAGCCGTACTCCTCCATGTACCAGGTGGAGACCCGGCCGGCCGCCATGACGAATGCCCGGCGCTCCGCCGCCGACAGAACATGCACGGTACCGTCCGCCGCCTCGAAGGCCGCAGCCGCCGCGGAGGCGCGTTCCCGAGCCAGGGCCAGCGACGAGCGCGCCAGCTCGTCGAAGCCGGCGGTCAACAACTGCCGCAGGTCCGACGGCAGCTCCTGGTAGGACTCCTCGTTCATCAACCACAGCCCCGCCCGGTAGCCGTGGCGGTCCTGTGTCAGATACGGCAGTCCCTCCTCCAGCCCGGCGGAGACGATCTCGACGACGCCGTCCGCCGACCCGCCGACCCGTCCCGACGCAACGGCGGACGGAAGTGCAGGCCCTGGCGCCGGTTCGGGCAAGGCTCCGAGCGCCCTGGCCCAGGCGGCCTCGACCGGCGACTCGGCGGTCCGCAGCGTGAGCCCCTGCACGTCGGCAGGGGTGCGGACGACCTGCGAGGTGGTGGCGATGCCGCGCCAGCCGCCCGCGCTGCCGAGCGCCATCAGCCGCAGCCCGGTCCGGTGCAGGAGCGCGTCGCGCATTCGCGCGAAGAACGCTCCGCGGAACACCCAGTCCACAACCTCGTCCGTTTCGAGCAGGTACGGCACGTCGAGAACGTGAAGCTCCGGCATGAGGCGGCCGATAGCGGGCACCGTCGACCGATAGACGTCGATCGCCCCCGCCCGCAATGCCGCGAGGCACTCGGCCGGCTCGTCGCAGTGTGCCTCGCGCGCGTCGATCGCGACCGCGATCCGCCCTGTCGAGAGGGACTCGACCAGCGACTCGAACGCCACCGCTTCCGCCGCGTCCACGGCCCCCGCGGGCAGCACCATCGTGACGTTGTGAACGCCGTCAAGACCCGCCGGTTCGGGGCGCGTTTGCGATTCGCCCGCCACGCCGGCGCCGCAGGCGACCGCGCAGCCAAGCAACGCGGCACCGATCGCTCCGGCCGCCGGGCGAACACGGTCGCGGCGACGGTGGACCCTGACGGCGGTACGCACCGCGTTTCGATCGGGGTCACTTCGGCGCCCGGGGACCACGTCACTGCCCATGGAGCTCACGATAGCACCTGTGATCATCAGGTCAGCGACGCTCGCTCCGAATCTCCCATCTCGACCCCGCCGCCGGGGAAGTACTCACGCCACCGCTCGGTCACTCGCCGCGCGACATCCGGCCGGCAGGTCAGCTCCTTCGGATACGACGGCTTCATGCGCGCGTCGATCACGATGGGCGCGGTATAGGACAGGTGATGGCGCACCGCCCGCGTCGCGGCGGCGTGGATGTCGGCGGCCGGCTCGAAGCGGGTGAACGTGGTCCAGAGGAAGTTCATCACCGACGCTACCGCGCGGTCCGGCTCGTCCGACATCACGACGAGCGGCCATTCGCCGAACGCGGGGTGGGCCGCCAGGCGCTGGGCGGCGTCCGGCTCCGTGGTGTACGCGGGCGCGCCCACCACGAGGCAGCCGGGACAGAAGACCCGCACGGTGCCTACCCCGCGGGGCAGCTCCGCCGCCCGGAACTCGGCCGGCAGTTCCCGCACCGGGGGGCCGAGACCGAGCCAGACCCCTTTCGATCCCTTGTTCACCTCCGGCCCGGTGTAGTCGAGCGTGTCCATCGACAGGTTCGAAAAAACGTACAGGTCGGTCTCGGGATTCGTCCGCTCCAGAAGGTGCACCAAAGTGCGGCGGAAGTCTCTCAGGTCCACCCGCTCGTCGGTCACGAGCAGGAACTTCGTCAACGACAGTTGCCCCTCTCCGAGGATGCGGAACGCACTGGCCATCGCCTCGCGGGCGTAGCGCTGGCGCACGACCGCCGCTCCCAGCGAGTGATAGCCGGTCTCGCCGTAGGACCAGAGGTCGACGACGGCCGGCATGACCAGCGGAAACAGCGGCGACAGCAGCTCCTGCAGGAGGTCGCCGATGAAGAAATCCTCCTGCCGCGGCTTGCCGACTACCGTGGCCGGATAGATGGCATCCTTCCGGTGCGCCAAGCGGTCGACGGTGAACACGGGATAGTCGTGGGCCAGCGAGTAGTAGCCGTAGTGATCGCCGAACGGTCCTTCCGGCCGCCGGGCGTGCGGGGCCACCGATCCCATCAGGGCGAACTCCGCACTCCCGATCAGACGGTGCGGCCCGAGCCCGCCCACCATCGGCAGACGCTCGCCGGCGATGAGCGAGGCCAGCATCAGCTCCGGCACGTTCTCCGGAAGCGGCGCGATCGCGGCCAGAATCAGCGCGGGCGGACCGCCCAGGAAAACGGTGGCGGGAAGGGCTTCGCCCCGCGCCTCGGCCGCCGCATAGTGGAAGCCGCCCCCCTTGCCGATCTGCCAGTGCATGCCGGTCGATCGGGCGTCGTGCACGTGCAGGCGGTACATGCCGAGGTTGTGGCCCGGACGCTCGGGATGCTCGGTGTAGACGAGCGGCAGCGTGATGAACGGACCGCCGTCCTCCGGCCAGCACGTGAGGGCCGGCAGACGGTCGAGCCGGACGTCTCCGGTGACAACCTCGGTTACCGGCCCGCGGCTTCTGGACCGCGTGCCGACGCCCAGCAGCGCGCCGCCTACGTCGCGCGCCCCCCACAGCTTCGCCGGCGTCGGCGGAAGCAGCGTCTCGGCCAGCTCGACCAGGCGCCGGATGAGCTGCAGCGGACGGGTCCCGAAGGCGAGCTCCGCCCGGCGCGCGGTACCGAAGAGGTTGGTGACGAGCGGAAACGACGCCCCGGATACGTTCGTGAAAAGCAGGGCCGGGCCGCCGGCGGCAATCACCCGCCGGTGAATCTCCGCGGCTTCGAACCTGGAGTCGACCGGCGCGTCGACGGTGGCGAGATCGCCGTTGCGCCGCAACCGGTCGATGAACGCACGGAGATCGGGGAACCCGCGGTGCTCCATGTACACGCTGTCGACAATACTTCACCGGGCGCGCCGCCGACCGTCATCCCGGTCGGCGTGCTGGTGATCGCGCGGATCTTCGGCGGTCGGCGGGGTCCGGCTCGTCTCACTCCGACGGCTCGAATCACCGGGGGCCTCCTGCGCCCCGCCGACACGGGGGTCGTCGACGAGGTCGTCGAGCACGAGCGTGCCCATGCACCGCCGCCCTCGATCTCCGTTCGGCCGTCGCCCCTCACGCGCCGCGCGGCCCACCGGTTGCCTCCCCCGGCAGATGCGCCACCGGCATGCGAGCCAGGGAACGCGTCGCCCGGTCACGCTCCAGCCGCAGCCGGACCCGCATCGGCGCCGCTACGTAGTCTCGGCGCGGCGCATCCACCCACTCGATGACATCGCGGAGGTACCAGAGGCTCCAGCGCGCCACCGCCGCACACGCGACAACAATGTACAACCACGTCATACGAGCCCTCCCATCGCCCTCCGGCACACGTTCGCCGGCTGCCGACCCGAGCTCCACACTGCCGGGGACATGGCGACTATCGGCGCAAGGATGCAATCCCTGTACCCCTGTCCGGCAGCATCGCGATCCAGCAGCCCGTGGCAGGAGCGCCGCTGCATTCGAACGGCGATGCATCCCGCCTGGACTGCGTTGCTCCTCGGTCGAATATGCCCAATCTCTTCCTCGTCGCGCCTTGCCACGCGGGCGCCTCGCCGTTCTCGGTGCGACGCGGGGTTCACCACGGACTGCCAGACCGGGCGGGCCGCTACAATGCGGACATGAAGAAGGCACCCATCCGGATTTCGGTCGGCCTACTCGCTCCGGCACTCCTCGTGGCGCTCGCGACCGCGCCGGCGCTGGCACAGGCCGGTCGCTATCCGGCGTCGCGCCACGGCGGGAACTACATGTTCAATTTCTACTACCCGCCTTCGCCGAGCTCGACCCCGTGGGCGCCATCGTGGGCGCCCGACGGTCGGTCGATCGCCGTGGCGATGTCGGGCTCCATCTGGCGCGTCGACCTCGCGAGCGGCGCCGCCGACGAGCTGACCCACGGGGAGACCTACCATTCCTCACCCGACTGGTCGCCCGACGGACGCTGGATTGTCTACACGGCGGACCACGACGGGGAGGCGGTGCAGCTCGAGATCCTCGACGTCGCGTCCGGCGCGACGCACACGCTCACCGAGGACGACCAGATCTACGCGGACCCCGTCTTCTCTCCCGACGGAACGCGCCTCGCCTACGTGGCCACCACCCCGAGCGGCTACTTCAACGTCTACATCCGGCCCATGGACGGCGGCCGCTGGAGCGGCGATCCCGTCGCCGTCACCCGCGACAACGACTTCGGCCGCACCCGGCTGTATTTCGGCCCCTGGGACATGCACATCACACCCGCCTGGATGCCGGACGGCGACGAGCTCCTCCTGGTCTCGAACCGCAATATTCCGCTCGGCTCGGGACACGTTCTGCGTGTCCCGGCCCGCGCCGGCGGCATCGACGACGCGACGGCGGTGCTGCGGGAGCAGACGCTCTACCGCACGCGGCCGGACGTCGCGAGCGACGGCCGGCGGTTCGTCTATTCGTCCACGAGCGGCGCCGCCGACCAGTTCAACAACCTCTACGTGCAGCCGACGGCCGGCGGCGAGCCCTACAAGATCACGTTCTTCCAGCACGACGCCTTCCACCCGCGGTGGTCGCCGGACGACGAGTGGATCGCGTTCATCACCAACGAGGGCGGACTGCCGCAACTGGCGCTGCTCGAGACGCACGGCGGCGCGCTGCGCACCGTGACCGTCGAGCGCCGGCGCTGGAAGCGGCCCATGGGCATTCTGTCCATCACCACGCGAGACGCCGCGACCGGCGCGCCGACCGGCTCCCGCATCCATCTGACCGCCTCCGACGGCAAGTTCTACGCCCCCGCCGACGCCTACGCGCGCGTCGGCGGGCAGGGCGACCACCTGTTCCACCACACCGGGCGGTTCACGGTGCAGGTGCCCGCCGGGCAGACCGAGCTGACCGTCGTCAAGGGCTTCGAGTACTGGCCGGAGGAGGTCGCGGTCGATGTCGGCGTGGGCGAGGTGGCGGAGCTGACGGTGGAGCTGCGCCGCATGACCGACATGGCGGCCAAGGGCTGGTACAGCGGCTCGACGCACGTCCACATGAACTACGGCGGCAACCTGCACAACACGCTCGAGAACCTCGTGATGATGTCCGCGGCGGAGGATCAGGACGTCGTCAACGAGCAGGTCGCCAACAAGGACAACCGCATCCTCGACCACCAGTTCTTCGTGCCGGGCGGCGGCCCGCATCCCGCCTCGACGCCGGAGCACCTGGTCGTGGTGGGTCAGGAGTATCGGCCGCCGTTCTATGGCCACGTATTCATGTTCGGGATGCGCGACCACCTGCTCTCCCCCTTCACCATGGGCTACGAGGGGACCGCCATCGAGAGCCTCTATCCGAGCAACACCGACATGTTCCGCAAGGCCAGAGCGCAGGGTGCCACCGTCGGCTACGTGCACGCGTTCGGCGGCGAGGCGGATCCGCTCGACGGCAACCTCGGCGGCGGCAAGGGATTCATGGTGGACGCGGCGCTGGCCACGATCGACGGCGTCGAGTGGTCAGACGCCGCGCGGGCCGGCTTCTTCCCCGTCTACGCCGCCTGGAACAACGGGCTGCGCGTGACCGCCACCGGCGGGGAGGACTCGATCAGCAACCTCCAGCGGTCGAAGATCGTCGGCTCCGTGCGCACCTACGTGCACACCGGCAGCCGCGGGCTGGACATGGACGCCTGGTTCGAGGGCCTGCGCGAGGGGCGGGCGTTCGTCTCGTCGGGTCCGCTGGTCGAGCTGACCGCCGACGGGCGCATGGCTGGCGAAACAGTCGCGCTCCCCGCTCGTGGAGGCGCCATCGCGCTGGCCGGCCGCGTCGAGTCGATCACGCCTCTGGAACGCGTGTTCGTCGTCTGCCGGGGACAAGAACGGGCCGACATTCCTCTGAGCGCCGACCGGCGGAGCGCGGCGTTCGAGATCGAGCTGGAAATCGACCGGAGCGGCTGGTGCCACCTGCGCGCCGAAGGTCACCCGAGCGAGCGAGCGCCGCTCGACGTCCGCTACGCGCAGGCGTTCACCAATCCGATCTGGATCACCGTCGGCGAGCAGCCGATTCGCGACGCGGCCTCCGCCGAGTACGCCATGCGCTGGATCGACCGGCTGCGGGCGATGGCAGAGGAATGGCCCGGTTGGCGGTCCGACCGCGAGCGGGAGCACGTATTCGCGCAGTTCGACGAGGCGCGGGCGATCTACGAGCGGTTCGCCGCCGAGGCGCCGTAGGGCCGACACGCACCGGTCCTTCGCGGCTCCTGAACCACCCGGGCATGGTCCGCCACCTCCCCGGGGCGGCCCGGCCACCTGCGCGACTTCGGCACCGATGTTGCTACGATACCCACATGATCGCGGGCGCCGCCTCCGTTGCGCATGCGATCCGACGACTTGGCGACCCGGAGACCGACCGTGACCGATCTGCTCATCGCGGCCCAGGCCGCTCCCCCCATCACGATCGAGTTGCCCACCGCGGTTTCCGCCGCCGCATGGGTGATCACCATCCTGCTCGCCGCGATCGGCATTCTGTCGGGAGTCGTGGCGTACTTCCTGCGTCGCGAGCTCAAGAGCAACGATGCGGCGCACCGGGCGCTCACGGGAGACGTCAAGACGGTCGAGTCGGACGTCAAGAAGCTGCTGGCGGGCCAGGGCCGCATCGAGGGCGCGCTCAACACCCTCCTGAATCAGCGCTAGCGCCCCGAAACGCCTCGCAAGCTTGGCGTTTCGGCCCACCCCCCCACTCCATGAGCCTGCGACCGCGGCACTTCGCTTCGCTGCGTTCTGCGGCGCAAGCTCCTAGGCTCGGATAGCCGACCGGAGGACTGTCGATCCATCGTCGTCTGCCGCGAGGATCGGCCGCGAATGGAGGACGGAATCGAGATCTGGCCGTTGGAGTTCTTCCTTCGGGCCGAGGCCGCCACCGTGCCGCGGCGCTTCGCCCGCCTCCTGGCCGCACTGCACCGGCAGGCAAACCGGCGGGTGGTCGTGCTGGTGGACGAGTACGACAAGCCGATCCTGGACGCGCTGGACGAGCCGGATATCGCGAAGGCGAACCGTGACGACCTGCGCGGACTGTACGGCACGATCAAGGACTGCGACGCGCACGTGGAGCTCACCTTCATCACCGGGGTGAGCAGGTTCTCGAAGGTCAGCCTGTTCTCCGACCTGAACAACCTCATCGATCTCACCCTGGACCCCGGCTACTCGACGATCTGCGGCTACACCGAGGCGTACCTGGACTCGGTGTTCGCGCCGGAACTCCGGGACCTGGACCGCGATCTGATCCGGACCTGGTACAACGGCTACAACTGGCTGGGAACGGAGAAGGTCTACAACCCTTTCGGCATCCTCAAGTTGTTCCGCAGCCGCACGTTCAGGGCGCACTGGTTCGAGACGGCGACGCCCCGGTTCCTGATCGACACGCTCCTGCGGCGCGGCTTCTCGGCCCCGGACCTCGACGCCGTGAACGCCAGCGAGGCGCTGCTGTCGTCCTGCGACGTGGACCGCGTCACCCCCGAGGCGCTGCTGTTCCAGACCGGCCACCTGACGATCGTGGAGGAAGAACGCCCTGTGCACGCCTCTCCGCGGTACCGCCTGGGCTATCCGAACCTCGAGGTCCGGCAGGGGCTGAACGAGAGCCTGCTGGACGCGCTGGCACCGAACTGGCGGCGGTCGGCCGGAGACGCCGGCGCGCTCCGGCGGTCACTCGCGGCGAAGGACTGGACAGGCGTGGAGGCGCTGTGCCGCCAGTTGCTGGCGGGCATCCCGCACGACTGGCACCGGCGCAACGACATCGCCCGCTACGAGGGCTACTGGTCGAGCGTGTTCTACGCCTGGTTCCAGGCGTCGCTGGACGGCGTGGCGGTGGAGGACGCGACCAGCCGCGGCCACGTGGACCTGTCGGTGCGGCTGGCGGACAACGTCTACCTCTTCGAGTTCAAGGTGGCCGAGCGCTCGGACCCCGGTGCGGCGCTGGCGCAGTTGCGGGCACGCGGCTACGCGGACAAGTACCGCGCACCGGGCCGCGCCGTGCACCTGATCGACGTGGAGATCGGCGCGGAGTCGCGGGAAGTCGCCGTGTTCGACGCGGTCACCTGCCCCGAACGATGACCGGGGCGGACGGCCGCCCGACACCGCCGCGTGAGAATCGATCCCCGCCACCAGAGTAGAATCCCCCTGCCGGGCGCACCGCGGCGCGCCTGTGGAATCAGCAAGCAGGGGGAAGGCATGACGGATCGGATAGCGGCCGGCGGACTCCAGGTCGACAAGGAGCTGTACGACTTCATCAACGACGAGGCGCTGCCGGGCACCGGTGTGTCCCCGGAGGCGTTCTGGTCCGGCTTCGACCGGCTCGTCCACGGCCTCGCGCCGCGCAACCGCGAGCTGCTGGCCAAGCGCGAGGACCTGCAGCGGCGCATCGACGCCTGGTACCGGGAGAACCACGACGAGCCGATCGACCTGCCGGAGTACAAGGCGATGCTCCAGGAGATCGGCTACCTGGTACCGGAGGGCGAGGACTTCTCGGCCGCGACGGCCAACGTCGATCCGGAGATCTCCACGGTCGCCGGGCCGCAGCTCGTCGTGCCGGTGACGAACCCGCGCTACGCGCTCAACGCCGCCAACGCGCGCTGGGGCAGCCTGTACGACGCGCTCTACGGCACCGACGTCATCCCCGAGGACGACGGCTGCGAACGTACCGCCGACTACAACCCGGTCCGGGGCGACCGCGTCATCGCCCGCTCCCGCGAGTTCCTCGACGCGGCGGCGCCGCTGGCCGGCGGCAGCCACGCCGACGCGACCGCCTACGCGGTGGCCCACGGCGCCCTCAGCGTCACGCTGAAGGACGGCGGCACGACGGGGCTGGCCGACGGCTCGAAGTTCGCCGGGTACCGCGGGAATGCCGGCGCGCCGTCGACGGTGCTGCTCCGCAACAACGGCCTGCACATCGAGATCCGCATCGACCGCAGCCACCCGGTCGGCCGCGACGACGCCGCCGGCATCAAGGACATCATCCTGGAAGCGGCGACGACGACGATCATGGACCTCGAGGACTCGGTCGCGTGCGTGGACGCCGAGGACAAGGTGGTCGCCTACCGGAACTGGCTCGGCCTGATCAAGGGCGACCTGACCGATCGGTTCGAGAAGGGCGGCCGGATGGTCGACCGCGCCATGAACCCGGCCCGCGAGTACACCGCGCCGGACGGGTCCACCGTCACGCTGCCCGGGATCAGCCTGATGCTGATCCGCAACGTCGGACACCTGATGACCAACCCGGCGATCCTCGACAAGGAAGGAAACGAGGCGCCGGAAGGGATCCTCGACGCGATGATCTCGTCGTTGATCGCCGTCCACGACGTCAAGAGCGGCAAGAACAGCCGCGCCGGCTCCATCTACATCGTCAAGCCGAAGATGCACGGGCCGGAAGAGGTGGCCTTCTGCGATCGGACCCTGGCGCAGGTGGAGGACGTCCTCGGCCTCGACCGCCACACGATCAAGATCGGGATCATGGACGAGGAGCGGCGGACGACGGTGAACCTGAAGGAGTGCGTGCGCGCCGCCAGGGAGCGCGTCTTCTTCATCAATACCGGCTTCCTCGACCGCACCGGCGACGAGATGCACACGGCAATGGAAGCCGGACCGATGATCCGCAAGAAGGAGATGAAGACCGCCGACTGGATGGTCACCTACGAGGACTGGAACGTCGACATCGGGCTGGAGACGGGATTGCCTGGCCACGCCCAGATCGGCAAGGGCATGTGGGCCATGCCGGACCTGATGGCGGAGATGATGAAGGCCAAGATCGGCCATCCGCAGCAGGGTGCGAACACCGCCTGGGTGCCCTCGCCCACCGCCGCCACGCTGCACGCGACCCACTACCACCAGGTGGACGTCGCCGAGCGGCAGGCCGCGCTGCGATCCCGCCCGCGCGCCGATCTCGACAAGATCCTGACGATTCCACGCGAGGAGAACCCCAACTGGTCGCCGGAGGAGATCCAGCAGGAGCTCGACAACAACGCGCAGGGCATCCTGGGCTACGTCGTGCGCTGGGTCGAGCAGGGCATCGGCTGCTCCAAGGTGCCCGACATCAACAACATCGGGCTGATGGAGGACCGGGCGACGCTGCGCATCTCGAGCCAGCACATCTGCAACTGGCTGCATCACGGCATCTGCACCGAGGCGCAGGTGCGCGAGACGCTGCAGCGGATGGCCGCCGTGGTCGACGGGCAGAACGCCGGCGACCCGAACTACCGGCCGATGGCGACGAACTTCGACGACAGCGTCGCCTTCCAGGCCGCCTGCGACCTGATCTTCAAGGGGCGCGAGCAGCCGAGCGGCTACACCGAGCCGATCCTCCACGCGCGGCGGCAGGAGGCGAAGGCGAAGTACGGACGCGGCTGATGGGGTCCGAGACGCCCGGCGCCGGCAACGGAGCCGCCGCGGTTCAGGCGCGGTACCCGCGCACGGTCGCCCTCGCGGACGGGCGGGAGGTGACGCTTCGCCTGATGACGCGCGAGGACGTCGAGGCGGTGCTCGCGTTCGCGAAGAGCCTCGACCCGGACGAGTTGCTCTACCTGCGGGTCAACATCACCGAACCGGGCGTCGTCGAGCGCTGGGCGCACTACATCGAGACCGGACGCACCGAGACCGTGCTCGCCCTCGACGGCGATACCGTGGCCGGCGAGGCCAGCCTGCTCCACAACCGTACGAGCTGGACCCGCCATCTCGGCGAGATCCGGCTTCAGGTCGCGCCGCCCCACCGCCGCCTCGGGGTCGCACGCCTGCTGACCGACGAGGTGGAGTGGATCGCGCGGACACTGAGCTTGCGGATGCTGACGGCGCGGATGACGCTCGATCAGACCGCCGCGCAGGGTTTCTTCCGGCAGATCGGATACCAGCGCGAGGCGGTGCTGTGGGACTACGTGATGACGGCGGACGGCAAGACGCGCAACCTGCTCGTTGCGACGAAGCGGCTATGATGATGCACCGCCGATGCGGCGGTTGACGAAGGGGAGGAAGCTGTGGCCGACGAGAAACCGACCGATGGATTCGATGCGCTGCTGACCGAGGACCGCACCTTCGATCCGCCCGAGGCGTTCGCCCGCAACGCCAACATGAACGATCCGGACATCTACGCGAAAGCGGATGCCGATCCGGAGGCGTTCTGGGCCGGGATCGCCGGTGAACTGGAGTGGAGCCGGCCCTGGGACACCATCCTCGACTGGCAGCCGCCCGACGCCAAGTGGTTCATCGGCGGGAAGATCAACGCCAGCGTCAACTGCGTCGACCGCCACGCGCTGGGCAGCCGGCGCGACAAGCGCGCCATCGTCTGGGAAGGCGAGCCGGGCGATCAGAAGACGCTCACCTACGGGGAGCTGCACACCGAGGTCCAGAAGTGCGCCAACGTGCTGAAGCGGCTGGGCGTCGGTCACGGCGACCGGGTGGCGGTGTATCTGCCGATGGTCCCGGAGCTGCCGATCGTGATGCTCGCCTGCGCGCGGATCGGCGCGGTGCACAGCGTCGTTTTCGGCGGCTTCTCCGCCGAATCGCTGCGCGACCGCATGAACGACATGCAGGCGAAGCTGCTCGTCACCGCCGACGGCGGCTACCGGCGGGGCGGCGTCGTGCCGCTCAAGGAGATCTCCGACGCGGCGCTCGACGGAGCGCCGAGCGTCCAGAACGTGCTGCTCGTCAAGCGCGAGGGGCTGGAGACGCCGTTCAAGGTCGTCGAGGGCCGCGACCACTGGTACCACGAGCTGATGTCGTGGGTCGGCGAGACGTGCCCGCCACGTGAGAACGACGCCGAGGACCTGCTCTTCACGCTCTACACGTCCGGCACCACCGGCAAGCCGAAGGGCATCGCGCACACCACCGGCGGCTACCTCACGGGAACCTACATCACGACCAAGTGGGTGTTCGACCTGAAGGAGGACGACATCTACTGGTGCAGCGCCGACATCGGCTGGGTGACCGGGCACAGCTACCTGGTGTACGGCCCGCTCGCCAACGGCGCCACCTGCGTCATGTACGAGGGAGCGCCCGACACGCCGGGCCGCGACCGCTTCTGGGACATGATCGAGCGCCACAAGGTGACCATCTTCTACACGGCGCCCACCGCCATCCGTGCCTTCATGAAGTGGGGCCCGGAACACGTCCAGAAGCACGACCTGAGCACGCTGCGGCTGATCGGATCGGTCGGCGAGCCGATCAATCCCGAGGCGTGGATGTGGTACCACCAGCACGTCGGCGGCGGCCGCTGCCCCATCGTCGACACCTGGTGGCAGACCGAGACCGGCAGCATCCTGATCACCCCGCTGCCGGGACTGACGAAGCTCAAGCCGGGCTCGGCCTCGCGGCCGTTCCCGGGACTGAAGCCTGCCATCGTCACCGAGAGCGGCCAGCCGGTCGAGGTGGGCGGCGGCTACCTGGTGCAGACGCGCCCCTGGCCGTCGATGCTGCGCACCATCTACGGCGACCACGACCGCTACGTCGCCACCTACTGGAACCGCTGGGGTCACTCCACCTACGTCACCGGCGACGGCGCCAAGGTGGACGAGGACGGCTACTTCTGGCTGCTCGGCCGCGTCGACGACGTGCTCAACGTCGCCGGGCACCGCGTCGGCACCATGGAGGTCGAGAGCGCCCTCGTCGACCACCAGGAAGTGGCCGAGGCGGCCGTCGTCGGCAAGGAGCACGAGATCAAGGGGCAGGGGATCTGCGCCTTCGTCACCCTCAAGGAAGGGGTGCAGTCGTCGGACGAGAAGGTCGAGGAGCTCCGGCAGCACGTCGCCACCAAGATCGGCGCCATCGCCAAGCCGGACGAGATCCTCTGGACCGTTGATCTGCCGAAGACCCGCTCCGGCAAGATCATGCGCCGCCTGCTCCGTGACATCGCCGCCGGCAAGGCGCTCGGCGACGTGACGACGCTGGCCGATCCGTCCATCGTCGCGAAACTGCGCGAGCAGTACGAAGAGAAGGAAGGCTGACGGCTGCTCTTCGTGCACCGCACTCGTGCGCCGACTCTGCCACGAATCGTGCGGGTCTCGGACCCGCACGATCTCCGTTGCCTACTTCCATAGGCTCGACCGCATCTTCCGCGCTTGGTTCGCGGCACTGGACTTCGGCGTGGAACCGGTTTGTGCTGCGATGACATGCGCGTAGTGAGCTGGAACGTCAACGGCCTGCGGGCCTGCGCCCGGAAGGGATTCCTCCACTTCCTGGAAGACTCGGAGGCCGACATCGTCGGCCTTCAGGAAGTGCGGGCGTTCGAGCACCAGCTCGAGCCGGCGGTGCGCGCGCCGCTGGGCTGGCACGCGGCCGTCGCGCCCGCTGAGCGGGCCGGCTACAGCGGCGTCGCCCTCTACTCGCGCACGCCGCCCGACCGGGTCGATACGGCCCTGGGCGAACAACGCTTCGACGCCGAGGGACGTCTGATCATGGCCCGCTTCGGCCGCCTGACCGTCGCATCGGTTTACTTCCCGAAGGGCAGCGGGCGCGACCGGGACAACAGCCGCGTGCCCTACAAGCTCGATTTCTACAGGGCGCTCTTCGACCGAATGCAAGCGCTGCGGCGCCGGGGGCCGGTGCTCGTCATCGGCGACTACAACACGGCGCGCGAACCGATCGATCTCGCCCGCCCCGCCGCCAACACGAAGACCAGCGGCTTCCTGCCGGAAGAGCGGGAGGAGCTGACGCGGTGGATCGACGCGGGCTGGGTGGACACGTTCCGCGCCCGCCATCGGGGCGAGGCGGGTCACTACACGTGGTGGCGGCAGTGGGGCGGCGCCCGCGAGAACAACGTCGGGTGGCGGATCGACTACGTGCTGGCGTCCCCGGCCGCCGCGCGGCGGGTAACGGACGCTTTCATCTGGCCGGACGTGACCGGTTCCGATCACTGCCCCGTCGGCGTCGATCTGGCTCTCTGACCAGGAGGCAGCGCCGCAAGCAGGCGCGCGGGAGACGTCTCCACCTGCTGCCCCGGTTGCGGACAAGAGCTTCAGACAAACTTCAGATTCTGCCGCCTGCCCGCCCTTGCCGCACCGAACGGTCTCTGCTAGCGTCGAAGACTTATGGTCAAAGGAGGACCCATGCACACAGGGCTCGCGCGACGTAGCCCTGGCTGGCGCACCTGGATCGCCGTTCTGGCGATCGCGCTGGTCGGTGCTGCATCCGCCGCGGCCGCCTGGCACGAGGAGCACGCAGCCGACCAGGACTGCGCGATTTGCCAGCTCCGACACCAGCCAGCCGCCCAACTGTCCGGCTCCCTGCAGATAGGGTTTGTGGACGCTCCAGAGCCGCTCGAGCAGGCTCCCGCCGCCGGATGGATCGATTCCGGTCACTTCCGTCGCCTCCCGGCCCGCGCCCCACCCGCCTAGTCCCCCGTCACGCGCAGCGTTTTTCCGTCTTATCGCGATCACCGCCGACCCGGCACGCAATCGAGGTGCATTCATCCGTGCACCTCGGCGTCAGCGCCGCGGTCAACGACGCGGTTTCGGGCCTCGTCCGCCGACCCCGTTGGGAGGCTCCGTTTCCTGACGCCGCTGGCGGGTCCCCTTGCACGCGTGTAGCCGATCGCACGACGGGACAGGCACAAGCTCATGAGCAGTTGGGGAACTCGGGAAAGGGATTGGGAATCGATGCACCGATTGATTGCGACAGGTTGCGCGGCGGCCCTTGCAGCCGCCGCCGGAACGGCTACGGTTCTGGCGCAGGAAACCGGCGCCGTACGCGGCACGGTAACGCTCGAGGAGAACGGGGGGCCCGTCCACGGCGCGGTGATCCTCGTGGTCGGCTCGGGCGCGTTCGCGCTGACCGATGAGCAGGGAATGTTCCAGATCGACAACATACCGGCAGGCTCGTACGAAGTGCTCGCGCAACGCGAGCACCTGACCGCGGGCCGCCAGATGGTGACCGTCGATCCCGGGAGGGCGGCGACGCTGGATTTCGTGCTCGGGCTTTCCCCCGTCCACGAGGACGTGACCGTCACCGCCTCGGTGGGCGGCACCGAGACGACGTTCGAGGCATTCAACGCCGTCACCACCCTGGACTCGTTCGACATCACCAGGGAGTCGGCCGGCAGCCTCGGAGACGCCCTGCGGAACGAGCCGGGCATCGCGAGCCGCAGCTTCGGCCCCGGATCGAGCCGGCCGATCATCCGCGGCTTCGACGGCGATCGGGTGCTCATCCTCGAGGACGGGCTCCGTACCGGCGATCTGTCCAGCCAGTCCGGCGACCACGGCGTGACAATCGACCCGAACGGCGCCGAGCGGATCGAGATCGTGCGGGGTCCGGCGACCCTGCTCTACGGGTCGAACGCGGTCGGCGGCCTCGTCAACGTCATCACCCCGCACGAGAGCTACCGCGAGTCGCTCTTCGATGGCACACGGGCGCAGTTCGGCACCAACGTCGGCAGCGCGAACGCCGAGGCGGGCACCACCGCCAGCCTGCAGTACTCGCAGAACAACGTGCTGGTCTGGGGCGGCGGGAGCATGCGGCGGACGGACGACTACAACACGCCCGCGGGAGCCGTCGACAATTCCGCCAGCGAGCTGACGAACGCCCGGGCCGGCCTCGGCTGGTTCGGCGACCGGTTCTTCGCCAGCAGCGGGTTCACGCTGGAGGACGGCCGCTACGGGGTGCCGTTCGCGGACCAGTTCCACATGGCGCACGGCGTGCAGGCACCCGGGGCAGGTCCCCGGGAAACAGAGATCGACCTCGCGTCGCGCCGCCGCGTCGGGCGCTTCGACATGGGCCTCCGCAACCTCGCCAACACCGTTATCGAGGGCGTGCGCGTGGCCCTGAACGTCATCGACTGGAACCACGACGAGCTGGAGGTCGAGGACGGGATCGAGAACATCGGCACGCGGTTCACGAACCGGACCTACATCATGCGGGCCGACGTCGACCAGCGGCAGACCGACCGGCTCTCGGGCAGGTTCGGGGCCTGGACCCAGTTCCGCGATTTCGAGGCGGTGGGCGTCGAGGCGCTCGCGCCGCAGACCGACCAGACGTCCTTCGCCGCGTTCGCCTACGAAGAGATCGACTTCCGACGTACCCGGCTGCAGTTCGGCGGCCGCGTCGAGCAGAACGATTACCGGACTGCAGGCCGCGTCGGGGTTCCCGACGCCCCCGCCGACGACCACGGTCACGCCCATGGTCTCGAAGTGCCCGACGCGCGCGACCGGCAGTTCCTCGGCGCGTCCGCCTCGGTCGGCCTGCACACCGACGTCGGCGCCGCCAGCGCGGTCGTCGCCAACCTCACCCACTCGCACCGCGCGCCGGCGCTCGAGGAGCTCTACAACTTCGGTCCGCACGTCGGCAACCTCGCCTTCGAGGTGGGCAACCCGAATCTCGACGGGGAGACGACGCTCGGCCTCGACGTGAGCTTCCGCCACCAGGCGGACCGCGTGCGCAGCAACGTGAACGCCTACGTCTACTCCATCGACAACTTCATCTTCGGCGACCGCACCGGCGAGGTGGAGGACAACCTGCCGGTCTGGTACTTCCTGCAGGACGACAGCCGCTTCGTCGGCTTCGACGCCCGGAGCAGCGTCCGGCTGGGCGGCGACGCCTGGGCCACGCTCGGCATCGGCTACGTCGATGCAACCCTGACCACGACCGGCGAGCCGCTGCCGCGCATCCCGCCGTTGCGCGGGACCGTGAGCCTCGACATCCCGTACGGCGGATTCACGTTCAGTCCGCAACTGGAGTTCGCGGGGCGGCAGGCCAACGTGTTCCGGGACGAGACCGAGACGAACGGCTATTCCATCGTCAACCTGCGGGCGTCGTACGTCTGGCCGCGGCAGCACACGGCGCACATCCTGTCGTTCACGGGCTACAACCTGACGAACGAGCTCTATCGCAACCACACGTCGTTCATCAAGGACCTGGCCCCCGAGATGGGCCGCGGGGTCCGGGTGAACTACTCGGTGCGGTTCTTCTAGGAATGGACGGGGTTCTCCTGTACCCCGTCCATTGGCACGGCCGCCCGCCGGAACCCTCCCCCGGCGGGCGGCCGCGCTGTATCTTCAGTCGATGCCCATCCCGCGCTCGCAATCGATCCGCGTCCGGCAGCGGGCTCTGCTGGCCATCCTCGTCTTCCTGTCCGGGGCGGCGAGCCTCGTCTACGAGGTGCTCTGGCTCAAGGAGCTGGGCCTGCTTTTCGGCAGCACCGCCTACGCTGCGGCCACCACGCTAGCCGTCTTCTTCCTCGGCCTGGCGGTCGGCGGCGCCGTCTTCGGGCGCCTCTCGCCGCGGCTGCGGTCGCCCCTGCGGACCTACGCCTGGCTCGAGCTGGGGATCGCGGCGTCGGCCGTGGCCTACTTCCTCCTGCTGGCGATCTACTTCCGGCTGTACGGTCCCCTCTACGACGCCCTCGTCGACCGCCCCGCCACCTTCAACGCGGTCCGGATGGCGTTGGCGATGCTGGCGCTGCTGCCCCCCGCCGCCCTGATGGGCGGCACGCTGCCGGTCCTGGGTCAGCACCTGGTGCGCCGTCCGGACGAGCTGGGCCGCATCGGGTCCTTCCTGTACGCAGTGAACACGCTCGGCGCGGCCACCGGCGCGTTCCTGGCCGGGTTCGTTCTGCCGCTCGCGCTCGGCTTCGACCGGGCGTACCTGCTGGCGATGGCCGTCAACGTCGCGGTCGCGGCACTCGCCTGGCGGCTGGCCGGCACCGCCGACGCGCGCGACGCGCCCGCCCGGGCAGCATCGGCCGTCCGCCAGTCGCATTCGCCACGGCAGGGAAAGGCCCCCCGAGGGCAGCGGGCGATTCCCGCCGCCTCCGACACGATGTCCCCTGCGGCGTCCCGGTCAGGGCCGAAGAACCGAGGACGGCCGGTGGTTCCCGACGCCGCCGACACGGGCTGCCCCGCGTGGCTCCTCGCCACCGTCGCCTGCCTGTCGGGAGCGTTCGCGCTCGGCCTCGAGGTGCTCTGGACGCGGATGTTCGCGCAGGTTCTCCAGAACTCGGTCTACACGTTCTCGATCATCCTCGTGGTGTTCCTGGCCGCGCTGGCGACCGGCTCGGCGATAGCGAACCGCCTGTGCCGGGTGCGGGCGGCGCCGGGGCAGGTCCTGTGGCTGCTCCTGACGCTGTCGGGCCTCGGCGTGGCCGTCATTCCGTTCGGGTTCCACGATCTGACCGGCGGCCTCGGCACGCTTGTGACCGGCGACGGATGGCTGCTCTATGTTTTCTCGATCTTCGCCAACACGGCGCTGCTGCTGTTCGTCCCGGCGGCCGTGCTGGGCAGCGCGTTCCCGTACCTGCTGCGCGCCGCCGAGGGGTCGCGCGCCGAACCGGGCGCCATCATCGGGCGGCTCAACGCCCTGAACACGGGCGGCGCCGTGGTCGGGTCGCTGACCGCCGGATTCGTCCTGCTCGGGAGCATCGGACTGTGGGACAGCATGCGGCTGTTCGCCTTCGGCTACCTGGTCCTGGCGCTGCCCGCCTGCTGGAACGGCTGGCGGACGCCCCGCGCGCGGCTCCTGCCGGCGGCCGCCACGATCGGCGCCGTGGCGCTGCTCGGCACCCTCGTCGACGCCTCCCGCCTGCCGGTCGTCAACGTCAACACGGATCGCGGCGAGCGGCTGCTCGAGACCTGGGAGGGTCCCGACGGCGTCGTCGCCGTCGTCGAGCGTCCCGGGAACCGGCGCATCAAGGTGAACAACTTCTACACGCTCGGCGGCACGGCCTCCATCGAGCACGAGCAGAACCAGGCCCTGCTGCCGCTGATGACGCACCCGCGGCCGCGCACGGTCTTCCTGCTGGGGCTGGGCACCGGCATCACCGCGGGAGCGGCCCTCCGGCATCCCGTCGAGCGGCTGCTGGTCTGCGAGATCGCCGCCGACGTGATCGCGGCCGCCGCGGCCTGGTTCGACGCGCCGAGCGGCGGGCTCTTCAACGACCCGCGCGCGACCGTCCGCGCCTGCGACGCCCGCAATCACCTGCTGGGCACGACCGAGCGCTTCGACGCGATCATCGCCGACCTGTTCGTCCCTTGGCGGGCCGGCGTCGGGAACCTCTATAGCCGCGAGCACTTCCAGGCCGCCCGCGAGCGTCTCGCGCCCGGCGGCCTGTTCGTCCAATGGCTGCCGCTGTACCAGTTGTCGCGGCGGGAGTTCGAGGTGGTCGCGCGCACCATGCTCAGCGTCTTCGAGCAGGTCACGGTGTGGCGCGGCAGCTTTGCCGCGGAGCGGCCGGTCCTGGCGCTGATCGGCGCCGCCGGACCGACCACGCTCGACCCGGACGTGATCGACCGCAACGGGGAGTACCTGAGCGGCGGCCGCCAGTTGCCCCCGTCCACCTCGCTCGCGGTAACGCTCCCCTTCTATGCAGGGAACCTGTCGGCGGCCGACCGGCTGATTCCGACCGGGCCGATCAACACCGACGACCGGCCGCTCGTGGAGTACCTGACACCCGTGACGCAGCGGGAAGAACGCACCGGGGCGACCGAGTGGTTCAACTCCGCCGAGCTGGCCGCCTTTCTGCGACGCCTCCACGAGCTCGTGCCGCCGGAGCGCGACCCGCACCTGAGGCTGCTGACCGCCGCGCAACGCGACTTCGTCGTGGCCGGGCTCCGCTACCACGAAGGGGCGGTTGCCAGTCGGCTCGGTCAGGATGCCGACGCCGACGCGCACTTCGGCGAGTTCACACGGCGCATCCCCATCGAGTTCCGTCCCGCAATCGACGAGGACGACGCCGATGCCGACGTCGTCCCCTGAGCATCACGGAAGCGTCGGAAGCGTGAGCTCGCTGCCGGGCGGCCGCTGCACGTCGAACGCCTTGAGCGTGTAGTTGACCAGCGTGTAGTGGCCGATCAGACCCGCGATGTCCATCAGGCCCCGGTTGCCGAAGATCCGTTGCGCGGCTTCGAACGCCTCGTCGCTCAGCTTCGGCTCCCGGATCAGCTCGCGGACGACGCGGATGATCGTCCGTTCCGGCTCGTTCAACCCCGGCAGCTCGCCGGCGTCGGCCAGCGGCGTGTCCCAACGCAGCAGCTCGATGATCTCCTCCTCGAGCCCGTTGTTGCGGCCTGCCGACTCGTGCGCGGACCACTCGTACTGGCTGTTCAGCGCGCGGGCGGCGGTCAGGATGGCGAGCTCGGCGAGCCGTTGATCGCGATTGCCGTCGGCGCCGAAGCGCAGGTAGGAGCTGGCCGGGAACAGGTGCTCGGCCATGAGCGGGCTGTTCATCCACATGCCGATCGGGCCCCGCAGGCCGGTGGCATAGCGGCTGTCCGGACTGACGATGACGTCGTACGCCCGCTGGCCGTCGGCGTCGAGCGACTCGCGGGCAATCGTCGGCACCCGCGCCCAGGAATCCTCGTGGATGCCGGCCGGGATGTCCTCCGGCGTCACGACATGCGGCGTGAACTCCCGGTCCTGGGCTGATGCGACTTCCGCGAGCGGGGCGCCGAGGCCGATCGCGGTGACGGTGACGACGGCGGTCAGCGCGGCCGCGCGGAACGGCAGGATGACGTGACTCAGCTTCACGGGTGACCTCCTTGAAGTAACGTTCGCCGGAGCCGGCGCGAATCGACCCGGACACACGGCCGGGCGGTCCGCGCTCGATCCCGCAGCGGCTGCCCGTATGCTCTCTCGCCGCGCACCTCCGAGGCAACCGTCGAACCGCTGCTAAGCTACCCGGAACCGGAAAGATGTCGCTGAATCACCTCGCCAGCCGATTCCGCTGCTCGTGGCCCTGGAGCACGCTCGTGCTGACCTGCGACGGCCGGGTCGTCTGCGGCTGCGCCGACCCGTACGCACAGCGCGTGCTGGGGGACGCGCGAGAGCAGACCATCGCGCAGATCTGGAACGCCGAGACGGTCAGAGGCTTGCGTGCCGAACTGAACACGGGAGGCTCGCGATTCTGCGGAGACTGTCCGCTCAAGCTGCCGCTGGACGACGACGAGGCTTCTCCCGTGCGGCCGGTCGACGCGGGCGCGTTGCCGTCGCGGCTGTATATCGAGTGCACGGCGGCCTGCAACATCTCCTGCTTCGAGGCCTGCTGCGCGCCCGAGACCGGCATCACGCGCACGCGGCAGGCGGGAATGCTCGACTTCGATCTGTTCACCCGGGTCGTCGACGAGGCCGGTCCGGGGGTGGGGCGAATCGACTTCTTCAACTACGGCGAGGCATTCCTGCACAAGCGGGCCGTCGAGATGTGCGAGTACATCAAGCAGCGGTTTCCGCAGGTCTACCTCTACACGAGCACCAACGGGCTGGCGATGTCGGAAGAGCGCGCCAGGCGCCTGGTCCACTCCGGCATCGACGAGGTCACATTCTCGATCGACGGCGCCTTTCCCGAGAGCTATGCGCGCTACCGGCAGCGGGGCCGGCTCGACCTCGCACTGCACACCATGCGGACGATGACGGACGAGAAGCGGCGCTCGGGCCGCGACCTGCCGTTCATCAACTGGCGGTACATCCTGTTCAAGTGGAACGACAGCACCGAAGAGATGGACCGCGCCCGGAGCCTCGCCGAGGAGATCGGCGCGGACCGCCTGACATGGGAGATCACGGATCACCCCGAGTCGGCGTTCTCGCGCCGGTTCGCGCCCGGGACGCCGGACCATGGCGCGATACGGCACGAAGTGTGGGACCACAACAACCTCGGCAACGCCATTCCCGGAGCCACCCCGCGAGCCGACATCCGTCTTCGCACCCGCGTGCCGGGGCTTCCCCTGCTCGGACGGCGAGGTGGCCGGATGCGGCTGCGCACGAGCGTCCGCAACCTGTCGAGTCGACCGTTCCCGGCACAGGCCACCTACGGCCGCCGGCTCGTGCGTCTGGGCGCACAGCTATGCACGTTCGAGGGCGAGGTAGCCGACCGCGACCACGCGCGCGCCTGGCTCCCCGCGACTATCGAACCGCAGCAGGCCGCCGACGTGCCGATAGAGATTCCGCTGCCGGACGCGCCCGGCAGATACCGACTGAAGCTCGACCTGGTGTCGGAAGGCATCGACTGGTTCGAAGCGTGCGGATCACCCACGACCAGCCGGACGCTCGTCGTCTGGTAAGCCGCCGCCGGAAGCCCGCGCCGCGGGCAACGGTGCGGATCCGGACGACGCCGGCCCGGGATTCCTCGCCGCGCGCTCCAGCACCGCGCGGGTCCGCGCCGCGGCCGCCACCCAGTCGAACATCCGAGCCCGCTCGCGTCCGCGCGTACCGAGCCGGCTGCGCAACCCGGGATCCGCGGCCAGCCCGACCAGGGCGTCCTTCCAGGCCGCAACGTCGTCCACCGGGAGGAAGATCGCGGCATCGCCGGCCACCTCGTGGAACA
Organism: Vicinamibacterales bacterium; assembly: GCA_958296065.1. GTDB lineage: Bacteria > Acidobacteriota > Vicinamibacteria > Vicinamibacterales > UBA8438 > WTFV01. The sequence goes on from CATQHX010000030.1 coordinate 55,008, forward strand.
CGGCGATATCGCTCGCCAGCACCGGAGTGCCGGCGGCCAGCGCCTCGACCAGCGGCAGGCCGAAGCCCTCGTAGCGCGACGGGCTGACGACGGCCAGCGCCTGCCGATACAGCGACGCCAGCGTATCGTCGTCGACGTAGCCCGGATGGCGCAGCCAACCGGCCGCCGCGGCCGTGGCGAACGCCTCGTGCAGCACATCGCTCTTCCATCCCCGCCGGCCGCACAGCACGAGCGCCGGGGCCGACGGGTCCTCTGCCGTCCAGGCCTCCCATACACGCAGCAGCAGCTCGATGTTCTTGCGCGGCTCGATGGTGCCGACGTGGAGCACGAAGCGCTCGGGAATCCCGGCGGGCAACCCGGCTCCCTTCCGTCTCGCCAAGTGCCCGGGACCGTGGTGAATCGCCGTCACCCGCGCCGGATCGAGCGGTTCGGCGGCCAGCAGCTCGTCGCGTACCGCCCGCGACACGGTGATCACTTCCCTGGCGCGGGCCAGGTTGACGTGCAGTTGCGCCTCCAGCACGGCGCGCGTTTCCTCCTGCAGCGTCCAGGGCAGGCGGAGAAAGGCAAGATCGTGAATCACCACCACCAGCGCGCCCCGCGCACGCCTGAACTTCGGGGGCAGCACGTAGTTCGGCGCGAAGAGCACCGCGTTGCGCTGCAGGGCAAGCACCCGCGGCTCCAGCCAGGGCGTCACGCGGGCCATCACTCGCCGCGGGATCCACGCCGGCACCGTGTATGCGGCGAGTTCGATGGCCGGACCGCTCGGCGGAGCGACCACCGGCTGCGGATCGCCGGCGTAGGGAAAGATCGTCTGGCCGTACAGGCGCAGGCGAATCCCTTCCGTCTCGGACAGGTGCTCCAGCGTCTCGAAGAGATACCACCCGACGCCGGTCAGGCGGTTCCAGAAGCAATCGATGTCGACCGCCACGGTCAAGCGGCCGCCTGCGCGCGGCCGGAGTATCGAGGCGACAATTCGGCTGCACCAGGCGAGCGTCTCGCGAGCCGCCGTGACGGCCTTGCCGCAGCCTCGTACGATCATGTCCGCCGGACGCCAGGGTGCGGGCTGCCCCGGGCCGGTCGGGTCCGACCGCTTCCGGACGACGGGATTCTGACTCCGCGACACGACTTCAGCGGTTGGAAGGCCGTCGCCACGGCCACCGGAACGGTGCGATACCGTGACGCAGCGAACCGTTTTCGACGCCGCCGCCGATTGTGTCATGCTTGCCCGCACGATGAACTCGAAGTCGCACAATCCGTCTCCCGACGACGTCGGCGCGGTCGTGGAGCGCATCCGTGCCGGGGCCCGGCAACGCCAGGCCGAGAACTCGGCGCTGGAGGACGAACTCGCCGGCTGGCCTCCCCCGCTCGAAGCCCTGCGGCGCTACGAGCGACTCGCGGAACCTTCCTTCGACGCCGAGTCCGGGGGGCGCGCGATCTGGCTGCAGAAGGTGTGCTATCACCTGTTCGCCAAGCGGGGGCATCGATCCCTGCTGCGGCAACAGAACGAGTTCAACCGCCAGGTCGGATTCGCCCTGCGCGACCTCTGCGATCGCCAGCGGCGGCTGGCGGACCGGATGGTCGCCCTCGAGCGCCGCCTCGAAACGGTCCACCGCACCGAAGGGGACCCCACCGCGTCCTGATCATGCGCGTTGGTGTGTGCGATACGCAGGTCCCGTTCCTGACCGGGGGCGCCGAGGCCCTGGACGCGGCACTCGTCGAGCACCTTCGCCGTGCCGGCCACACAGCCGACCTGGTAACGCTGCCCTTCGCCTGGAACCCGCGCCTGCAGATCCTGCAGAGCGCGCTGGCCTGGCGTCTCGTCAGCCTCGACGGCGCCACGGGTCCGCCCGACCTCGTCGTGGCGGGACGCTTTCCCTCCTACCTCGTACGTCATCCGAACAAGATCGTCTGGCTGATCCACCAGTTCCGGCAGGTCTACGACCTGCTCGGCACCCGCTGGAGCGACTTCGGCGACACGCCGGCGGACCGGGCCATGGTCGACAGAATCCACGAGATGGATCGGCGCGGACTGCGCGAGGCGCGGCGCATCTACACCACCTCGCGCAACAACGCCGACCGCCTGCAGCACCACCTGGGCATCGAGGCGGAGGTCCTGCACCCTCCGCCGAGGCTGGAGGGGCGGCTGCATCCCGGCGGGCCGGGCGACTATGTCTTCACCGTCTCGCGCCTCGACCGCATGAAGCGGGTGGAGCTGCTTGTCGATGCGATCGCCGCCAGCCGCTCGGCCTTGCACGCCCGCATCGCCGGAGACGGCCCCGAGCGCGAAGCCCTCGAACGGCGCATCGCCGAGCGCGGCGTCGGCGATCGCGTCGAGCTGCTCGGCAGGGTCGACGACGACGAGCTGGTGCAGCTCTATGCCGGCGCGCGATCCGTCTTCTACGCCCCGTACGACGAGGACTACGGGTACGTGGCGATCGAGGCCTTCCTGTCGGGCAAGCCGGTGGTCACCACGAACGACTCGGGAGGCGTGCTGGAGTTCGTCGACGACCAACGCACCGGCCTGGTCACCACGGCAGGCGACGTCGCCGGGCTGGCCGCGGCGCTCGACCGGCTGGCAGCGGACCCCGACCTCGCCGCGCGCTTGGGGGCGGCCGGACGGAGCACCGTCTCCCACATCCGCTGGCGCCGGGTGGTCGAGACCCTCACCGAGACCACGACCGGAGCACCGACCGCATGAACGCCGCTTCACCGCCGATCGACTGGTTGAGCCCGCTGCCCCCCGCCGCCAGCGGCATCGCCGACTACAGCGCAGAGCTGCTGGCCGCAATGCCGGCCACCCGCGATCTGCGCGCGTTCGGGCAGACCGGCTGTGCACGCGGGGCGTGGCCGTTCGCGACCGCGGCGTACCAGAGCTACCAGTCCGAAGGCCGGCTGGCCGTCTACCACATCGGCAACCACCGCGGGTTCCACGGCGAGATCTACGACCAGGCCCTGCGGCATCCCGGCGTCGTGGTGCTGCACGAGTACCGCATCCGGGACCTGGTGCGCGAGCACGCACTGGCGCGGGGCGGCTCGCGGGCCTGGCTGGAGGAGCTGCGCTACGCGCTCGGAGAGACGGGCCCCGCCCTGGCGCGCGGCGAGTACGCCGGCGGCTTCTTCACGCCCCCGCTCTTCGAGCGTCTGATCGACCGCAGCCGAGGGGTGATCGTGCACGGCGAGCAGGCCCGGCGGCGCGTTCTCGCCAGCCGCCCGGCGGCCCGGGTGTGGACCGTGCCGCATCATTTCTCACCGCCGGACCGGCCATCGTCCATCGACGACCGCGCGGCCCTCGGCCTGCCGGGCGTCGATTCGGAGACCTTCCTGATCGGCATCTTCGGACACGTCACCTACTTCAAGAAGATCCGGCAGGCCGTAGATGCCTTCTGTGCGTTGCGGGCCAGCGTTCCGGGCGCCCGTCTCGTCATCGTCGGCACCCCGGCCGACAACGACCCCGGACTGGCCCGGCTGCTGGCCCATCCGCCGGCCGGGGTGCAAGTGACCGGGCGGGTGGCGTTCGATCGTCTCCAGGCTCTGATGGCGGCCGTCGACGTCGCGATCAATCTGCGTCTGGAAACGGCCGGCGAGACGTCGGGCACTTGCATCCGGTTGCTCGGACTCGGACGGCCGATCATCGTCACCGATGCCGGGTGGTTCTCGGAGATTCCGGACGACGCCTGCCTGAAGGTCCGCGACGACGCCTGGGAGGCCTCCACTCTGCAGGCCTTCCTGCTCGCCCTGGCCGAGCGGCCGGGGCTGCGCGCCGCCATCG
>CATQHX010000031.1 GCA_958296065.1 Vicinamibacterales bacterium
AACACCTCGGCCCGCTTCTGCGCGATCAGGTTCAGCAGCCGGTTCTCCGGCGCTTCGTCCGGATCGATCGTCAGGGCGGTCTCCAGCAGGTCGCGGAACTCGTCGCGGTTCTCCTCGGCCACCGAAACCCCGGTGGCGAGCGCGACGTAGGGGCCGGCGTCCCGCCCGTCGGACAGCTCGACGGCTCGCGCGAAGTGTTCCCGCGCCCGCGCGTACGACCCGCCCAGCGCCTCGCCCGCCGATTCGAGCGTGACGAAGGCCGAGTGCAGCGCACCTCGCTCGAAGTCCTCGTCGAGTTCCAATGCCCGGTCCAGGAGCGCACGCGCCGCCGGCATGTCGGCGACCAGCGCCGGCCGGTCCAGACCCAGCGAGATGGCCAGCATCCAGGCCCCGCCGAGGTAATACAGGCTCTCGACGTCGTCCGGCTCGAAAACCGTCACCGCCGCCTCGGGATCGGATTGCAGCCGGGCGGTAATGCCGGGATGCGCGACCTCGACGTTGCGCAGCCCGAAGTCCCGCGCCCGCAGATACATCCGGCGCGCCCGCTCGTTGAGCTCCAGCGCCAGGTCGTAGTCGTCCCACTCGGCGATGGCCGCGTCGGCCTGGAGGAAAGCGTTGGCGTAGAGCACGAACCCCGTGTTCGCGAACAGCAGCACGTCCTGCCGCTCCGGATCGGCGTCGATGATCGACTCTATGGTCTTCAGCAGGAACGGGAGCGAGTCGCGAACCAGCTCCGGATCCTCCTCGGAGAGATAAACAGCCGGGTTGACCAGCGTCGGCAGCACCGCGTTGACGGCCATGGTGCGCAGCGAGCAACCCGCGAGGGCCATCGCCGCAGCGACCACGAAGACACTGTAGACGCCCAGCCTGGATGCTTGTCCGACCACCTGGAAACCGCTCAAAATCATATCAGGCCGGCTCGTTCGAAACGGGACACCGGGCCGCGACCGTCCGTGCGCCGCAAGACGCGACAAGGCGCCGTACCGGCCGCAACCGGCCGCACATTTACACATTACATGGATTCATGTAGGATCGGCCGGTGCTCCGGAGCTGGGCCGACAAAGCGACGGAGGATGTGTATGACGGTATGAACTCCCGCGCGGCGCGGACCATTCCGCGCAACGCATGGGGCGCGCTGTGCCGCAAGCTGGACCGTCTCGAAGCTGCGCGTGAACTGCGGGATCTCTCGGATCCCGGGCTGCGCCTCGAACCCCTGAAAGGCGACCGGCGCGGACGATACAGCCTGCGCGTGAACTCGCAGTACCGAATCACGTTTCGTTGGGAGGACGGGGACGCGTACGACGTCCGTTGCGAGGACTGTCACTCATGACCCAGCCCAGACACCGCTCACCCACGCACGCCGGCGAAATGCTCCTCGAGGAGTTCCTGCGACCGCGCGGTCTCACGCAGGCCGAGGCCGCTCACCGCATGGGGATTCCCGCGAATCGGATCAACGAACTCATCAAGGGGAAGCGTGGTATCACCGCCGCCACCGCGCTGAAGCTCTCGCGGTTGCTCGACACCACGCCGGAATTCTGGATGAACCTGCAGTCGGCCTGGGAGCTGTGGCACGCACGGCAGCATGAGCGACGAGCGTCCTGAGCTTCCCGACGAGCGCCACAGAGTTTGCAGGCAGGGATGCAGACGGTCACGTCAGGCTCGCACCAGGTGACCGGCTTCGCCCGCGTTCCCGCCGGCTGGTTCGTCATGGGGAGTGCGGCCGGACAGCCGGACGAGGCGCCGGAACACCGGGTCTGGGTCGATGCCTTCGAGCTTGCCGTCGATCCGGTCACGCGCGCGGAGTACGCCCGCTTCCGGGAGGCGACGGGCCGGGAGGCGCCGCGCGAGTGGGACAACCCGCGCTTCGCCGCGCCCGGGCTGCCGGTGGTAGGCGTGAGCTGGAACGACGCGGCGGTCTACTGCCTCTGGCGATCGTCGCAGGGCGGCAGGCCGGTACGGTTGCCGACCGAAGCGGAATGGGAGCGGGCGGCCCGCGGCGAGCGGGGCGAACGGGACTACCCCTGGGGCCAGGCCATCCCCGCCTGGATCCCGAACGGCGGCCGTGGACCGCTCGACGGCCCGTGGCCGGTCACGCTGGGACCGCCGAACGACTTCGGAATCCGGGGCATCGCCGCCAACGTCCACGAGTGGTGCGCCGACTGGCACGCGAGAGACTTCTACGAGCGTTCGCCGGCACGCAACCCGGCCGGCCCGCCGAGCGGCCGGCGTCGCACGTCGCGCGGGGGATCGTGGCGCCACGCGGTGACCATCAGCCGGGTGGCGGCGCGCAGCAAGCTCGACCCGTCGTTCCGCTACACCGACTACGGCTTCCGGATGGCGCGCGATGTGTGACAGAGAGCCCGCGGGCCGGGAGTCGGCCGCACCGCGGCAGGACGGGAGCGGGGAGCTCGCCCGCGCGTTCGACGTCGCCCGCGCGGTGCGGGCGGCCGGCGGCCGGGCGCTGATCGTCGGCGGCTGGGTGCGCGATTCGCTGCTGGGCACCGCGTCGCGGGACAACGCGCCGGGGGTCCCCCCGCCGGCTCGCACAGCGCTCAGTGCCGCGCAGGGCGGGCAGCCGAACGACATCGACGTCGAGGTCTTCGGGCTGCCCGCGGACCGGCTGCGGGCGGTGCTTGCCGAGCTCGGCCCGGTCAACAGCGTCGGGGCCAGCTTCGCCGTCTTCAAGCTCGGTTCCCTCGACGTCTCGCTTCCCCGTACGGAATCGAAGGCGGGCCGCGGCCATCGAGGCTTCGTCGTCACCGGGGATCCGGACCTGCCGCTGGAAGAAGCCGCCCGCCGGCGCGACTTCACCGTCAACGCCATCGCCTGGGATCCGCTGCGCGACGAGTACTTCGATCCCCACGGCGGACGCGAAGACCTGCGCCGCAAGCGCCTGCGCATGGTCGACCCGGCCACCTTCGGCGACGACAGCCTGCGCGTGCTGCGCGCGGTCCAGCTCGCGGCGCGCCTGGAGTTCGAGGTCGACGAGCCGACCCGTACCGTCTGCCGCGCCATAACGCTCGACGATCTGCCGTCGGAGCGGGTGTGGGGCGAGATGGAGAGGTTGCTCCTGCTGGCCGCACGGCCGTCGCTCGGCTTCGCGCTCGCGCGCGAGATCGGCGTCGTCGATCGGCTGTTTCCCGAGCTCGCCGCCCTCGTCGACTGCCCGCAGGAACCCGAGTGGCACCCCGAAGGCGACGTCTGGACCCATACCCTGCTGGTCATCGACGAGGCCCGGCGGCGCATCGACGAGCTGCCGCGTCCGCAGCAGCTCGCCGTGATGCTCGGCGCGGTCTGCCACGACTTCGGCAAACCCGCGACCACCGCGCACATCGACGGCCGCATCCGGTCGCTGAACCACGAGGAGATGGGGGTGCCGCCGGCCACGGCGTTCCTCGACCGGCTCAACATCCACACCTTCGACGGCTACGACGTCCGCGGCCAGGTACTCGGCCTGGTGGCGCACCACCTGAAGCCGGGCATGTGGCGGGCCGCGCCCAAGGTCGGCGACGGCGCGTTCCGCCGCCTGGCGCGGAAGGTGGACCTGAAGCTGCTGGCCCGGCTCGCGCAGGCCGACTGCCGGGGCCGCACCGGCGACTTCGACTGCTCGGCGATGGACTGGTTCCTGGAGCGCGCGCGGTCGCTCGGCGTCGAGCACGCCCCTCCGGCGCCGATTCTCATGGGCCGGCACCTTATCGCCCTGGGGGTGCCGCCCGGACCGGATGTCGGTTCCATTCTGAAGCAGATCTACGAAGGGCAGCTCGACGGCCGGATCACGACGCTGGAGGAAGCGACGGCGGCAGCCAGGACGCTACTGGAGGAGCCGCGAGCGCACGGCGGTCCGCAGTCGCGAGAGGAGACGCGGGATTGACGACCGCCGGGCGCGCAGCCGGGCCAGGACGAGCTGCGGGGCCACGACGAGCTGCCGCGACGACCTACCGGGCGCGCAGCCGCCGAAGCTGAATCTCGTTGGCCATGCGCTGCGCGGCGGCTGAACCGGGGTCTACCGCGATCAGCCGCCGCGCGTAGTCCCGAGCCCGCTCCAGCTCGCCCTGCCGCAGCAGAATGCGCGCCAGGGCGAGCAGCACGTCGGGGTCTTCCGCATCGCGCCGGCCGGCCTCCAGGAAAGCCTCCTCCGCCTCGTCGAGCCGCCCGAGGGTCTCCAACGCCAGCCCGTGGTTGTACGCCACCCGGACGCGGTCCGGGATCAACGCAACCGCCCGCTCCAACCGGTCGGACGCCTCCTCGAGCCGCTGCTCCTCTGCCAGCAGCAGACCCAGCGAATAGTGCAGCTCCCCGTCGTCGGGCACCCGGTCGACGCCCTCGCGCAGGACCGTCTCGGCCTCGGCGTTGCGTCCCTGCCGGTTGAGCAGGGTAGCCAGGTTGAAGCGAGCCGGCAGGAAGAAGGGGTCGAGCCGAATGGCGGTCCGGTAGGCCGACTCCGCGTCCTCCGGGCGATCCTCCCCGGCGGCCAGGACGCCGAGGTTGAGGTGCGCCGCCGGCTGGTCGGCCGTCGCCAACTGCGCGTCCACGAGTTCGGCCCGCGCCTCCGCGAACAGGGCCCTCTGGGCATCGGTGAGCACCGTGCGGGGCACGCCGACCAGTCCGCGGGCCGCCTCGATGCGCACCGCCCGGATCGGATCCTCCAGCAGCCGGGTGAGCGCGGCGGCCCGCCTGAGCGGCGGCAGCGGATAGAGCCCGCCCGCCGCGGACGCGCGCACCTGCGGGTCCGGGTCGGCGGTCGCCGCCTCGATGGCACGCAACGCGTCCGCTCCGTGGGCGCGGAGCGCCTCGACCGCCGTGGCACGCACGATGGCCGGCAGGGACCCGTCGGCCGCCACCGCCAGCAACGCCTCCTCCGCCTCCGGTGCGCCTGCGCGGGCCGCCGCCAGGGCCTCCGCGAAATGCGGCTCCGGCGACCTCCCCCACCATGCGGCAGCCCGCTGTGCCGCCCAGCCGGCCGTTCGGTCGTCGTGGCACTGCGTACAGGCGTTCGGCGTGCCCAGGGAGACCGACAGGTCGGGGCGCGGGACACGGAAGCCATGATCGCGACGCGGATCGACCTGCATGTAGGTCCGCGCCGGCATGTGGCAGCTCGCGCAGCGTGCTCCCGCGGAGTCCTGCTCGTGAAAATGATGATCGGGGGTGTCGTAGCGGCCGGGCGCGAGCGTCGGAAACCGCTCGACCGGCGTCGCCCGGTGGCACTGCAGGCAGACCGCGTCGCCCTCCGCCCGCAGCCCGAGACGGTGCGGGTCATGGCAGTCCGAGCAGCGCACCCCTGCCGCGTGCATCCGGCTCTGGACAAACGAGCCCCACACGTAGACCTCGTCCTGAATCTGTCCGTCGGAGTGGTACAGCCCCTCGTCCAGCGTTGCCGGCAGGAAGTCGTCGAGGAACGGGCGGGCGTGTCCGGCGACCCCGGTGAGGCGCTGCCGCCGCGAATGACAGCCGGCGCAGGCCCGGATCTCGGCGGCCGCCTCACCGGCCGGAAAGCCGACGAGCAGGCCGGCGGCCGGCGGCGGCGACGTCCTCTCCTCCGGCGCGGCGCGGGCCCAGTCCACATGCGCGCCGCCGGGACCGTGGCACGCCTGGCAGCCGACGTCCAGCGCAGCCCACGTGGTGCGGTACGTATCACTCTCGAGGTCGTAGTTCGGCCGCAGATGCGTCGAGTGACACTCTGCGCACATCACGTTCCAGCGCTGGTACCGGCCGGTCCAGTGGAGCGGGTCATCCGGAGGGATCCTCCGGTCCGGGTACAGGTGGATCCACCGGCCCCGCTCCGTGTCCCACGCGATTGTCAGGCTCTGGAGATAGCCGCCGGGAAACGGCGCCAGGTACTGCTGAAGCGGCTCGACGCCGAACGTGTAGGCCAGCTCGAAGTCCGCCAGGCGCCCGTCCGGACCCTCGGTATTGACGAAGAACCGCCCGTCGCGCTGGAAGAAACGCGACGTCTGGCCGAGGTGCGTGAACGTGGCCCCGTCGAAGTCGCCCAGCACCGTCTCGACCGTGGCCTCCTGCATGGCGAGGTCGTGATGCGAGCCGGACCACGCGTCGTGCTCGCGGGCGTGGCAGTCGGCGCAAGCCGCATCGTCGACGTACGCGACCCCGTGCTGGCCGGCGCCCAGCTCCTGGCGGGGCGGCGCGCCGGCGCCGGTCGCTGTCTCGCAGCCGCCCAGCGCCGTCGAGCACATGGCAATCGACGCGACGAGCAGGCACTGGGCTGGAGTCATGATCGACGGCTCTGAGGCGAGTCTGCCACAAAAGCACCGAAGACTCCCGCGCAGCGCGCCGGGTGCCGCGCCGGGTGCAAGTTCGCGGGTGTGGTCTTTCCGCTTGCTGTTGCAAGCCCGCGCCGCGCGCCGGGTGCAAGAGCCGCTGTCGCTATAGTTACGGGACGGGAGATCGATGGGACGACGTGCAGCTCAGCGACGCAGGACGCGCCACGAGCGCGACAACCGCGGCCCGGCGAGAATCCGCCCGGCCAATCGCGGCCGTGCGCCAGGCGGCACTCGGCCGCCGCTCGGCAGGCCTGTGCTGGCCGCCATCTTCGCCGTGGCGCTCGTCGTCCGGCTCGTCCACGTCTGGCAGCTCGGCGCCTCCCCGTTCGCCGACCTCCTGCTCGGCGACTCGGCCGGCTACGACCGCTGGGCGCGGGAGCTCGCCGCCGGGGACTGGCTTGGATCGGAGGTCTTCTACCAGGCGCCGCTCTATCCCTACCTGCTCGGCGGGATCTACGCCGCCCTCGGATCCGACGTCACGGTCGTGCGCATCTTCCAGGCGGCCCTCGGCGCCGGATCCGCGGTGCTCCTCGCGGCGGCCGGCGGCCGCTTCTTCTCGCCGCGGGTCGGCATCGCGGCCGGGGCCGCACTGGCCCTCTACGCGCCGGCGATCTTCGTGGACGCCACCCTGCAGAAGTCGGTAATCGACCTCCTCCTGCTGACCGGACTCCTCTGGCTGCTGAGCACGACCCTCGACGGCTCTGCTCCGGCTCGGCGGTGGATGGGAATCGGCGCGCTGCTCGGCGCGCTCTGCCTGACCCGCGAGAATGCGCTGATCCTCGTGGCGGCGCTGGGACTCTGGCTCTGGCTGGAACGGCACGGCCGGCGCGACTGGCTGCGGCAGGCGGGGTTCGCGGCCGCCGGCGTCGCGCTCGTGCTGGCCCCGGTAGCGCTGCGCAACGGCGTGGTCGGCGGCGAATGGCACCTGACCACGTCGCAGTTCGGCCCGAACTTCTACATCGGGAACAACGCGGAGGCGGACGGCGCCTACCGGCCGCTGCGCTACGGCCGCGGCGACGCCGCGTTCGAGCGCGACGATGCGACAGCGTTGGCCGAAGCAGCGGCCGGACGCGACCTCACCCCGGGCGAGGTGTCGCGCTACTGGATGGGCCGCGCCCTCGACGACATCGCGGCGGCGCCGGGACGCTGGCTGGGCCTGCTGATTCGCAAGACGGCGCTGACCTTCAACGCGGTCGAGGTGATCGACACCGAGAGCCAGTACGCGCACGCGGAGCACTCCCTGCCGCTGGCCGCGACCGGCTGGCTCGCCCACTTCGGCGTCCTCGTGCCCCTGGCGGCAGTCGGCATCGCGGTCACCTGGCCGCAACGGCGGCGGCTGCTGCCCCTGTATCTGATGCTCGGCCTGTACTCGGCGAGCGTCATCGCGTTCTATGTCTTCGCGCGTTACCGCTACCCGTTGGCGCCCTTCCTCGTGCTGTTCGCGGCAGCGGGGGGGGATCACCTCGTGCGGGCGGCACGGCGCGCCACGACCCTGGCGCACGCACCCGTGGTCGCGGGCATGGTCCTCGTGTGCGCCGTCGGCGCCAACTGGCCGGTGCTGTCGAAGGACTACATGCGCGCCGCGTCCTACAACAACCTGGCCACGGCGTACCGCGAGCAGGGCGAGTTGCCGCGGGCCATCGAGCTCTACGAGGCAGCCCTGTCCCTCGACGAAAACTACGCGCAGGCGTACAGCAACCTCGGCAGCGCCCTCGCCGCGAGCGGGCAACCGGAAAGAGCCATCGAACACTACCAGCGGGCCGTCGTGATCGACCCCGGCACCGGCGACCTGCGGTACAACTACGGCAACGCGCTGCTGGCCGCCGACCGCTACGCCGAGGCGGCCGAGCAGTTCCGCTTCGCCGTGGATGCCTGGCCCCGGGACGCCGAGGCGCACAACAACCTCGGCATCGCCCTCGCCTCGGCGGGCCGCATGGCGGAAGCGGCGGAGGCCTTCCGGGAGGCGATCCGGCTGGACCCGGGCGGCGCGCTGGCGCACCGTAATCTCGGCATCGCGCTCGAGGAGCTGGGCGACGTGGCCGGCGCGCAACGACACTACGCCGAAGCGCAACGATTGGAAACTCTGACCCCCTGAGAGTCCGCGCACCTTCTACGGTGCCGGGTTGTAGCGGTTCCGGCAGGACAATCGGGGCGCTGGCGCTGGCGCTCATTCCGCCAGCTTGCCGTTCGCGGACACGACGTAGCGGAGCCCCAACCGGAGCACGTCGACCTGAATCCGGCCGAGCGGCAGGTCTGCGGGGCGCTCGAAGCGAACGACGTGCTGTCTCGACAGCTCACGGTTCCTCGTCCTGATGCGGCTCGCGATGTCGTCGAGGGGATCCTCCAGGCGCGAACCGAGGAAAATGGTCGCCTGGGACCCGTCGGTAAACCTCTCCAGATCCCGGCCGATCGCCTCGGCCACCGACACGCGCCGCTGCAACGAGGCGGGGTTCGGAGGCAGCATCAACAGCGTGTGCGCGGTCACGCCCTGGCGCAGCAACCGCTCGACCACGTCGAGAAACGTCTCCGTGAGATCGTCGCTGCGATCCCGCCCGGACGAAGCGACGATCACGATCACGGGGCGGTGCGGACCCTCGTCCTCGGCGATCCACTCGCTGGCCTCCTCCAGGCCGTCGACGAGCCGCATTGTCCGTCCCCCGAGCTCCATCCGGCGCAGACCGGCCTCGATCTCCTCAAGCTCGATGGCCCCTCGCACCTCCCAGCGCGGCCGCGGCGCCAGGGTAAGCAGCGACACTTCCTGGTTGGGCAGACGCTGGAAGAAGCTCCGCAGTCCGTCGCGCACGCGATCGAACGCGCGGGCGGCCGTGCGGCTGTTGTCCACCAGCACGACCAACTTCGTAGGCAGGTTGGCCGGCCGCACGTCGACCACCGGCAGGGCCGCGCCGTCCTCGCGGACGATCACTTCCGGTATTCGGAGATCGGTCACGATAGCGCCGGTTCCGCGCTCGAACGCCTGCACGTAGAGCCGCCACTGGGCCTCGGCCGGCGCGGCGGAGAGCCCCCAGACGGCGACCGCGGCGATCAGGGCCGCGCCCCCCGGCAACGCACCGGCTGCCCGACGCAGCGTCACGTATCGGAGCGTGGTGACAGGCATGGCCCCATCCTACTCCCATCGGGGGCCGCTGTCTCTACGGAGACCCGCGGCCGGCGCCAGCTTGGCGCGCCGGCTTGCCGTGGCCATCGGGAGGATCAGGGGGGAAATGGCTCCTCGGGCTGGACTCGAATCTTGCAGCCGCAGGCGCAACAGCCGAAGACAGGCTGAGGAGGGGTTGCCCCCGACAGGGGGGAATGGCTCCTCAGGCTGGACTCGAACCAGCAACCCTCCGGTTAACAGCCGGATGCTCTGCCAATTGAGCTACTGAGGAACATGCCAGACCGCCGATCATACCATTTTCAAGGCGGCGGCTGCGCCCGACGCGACCGGTGACCTCGTCGGCGCGATCATTCGTCCCCGGTCACCCGCCTTGACGCCAGGAGCTGCACGACCGATCCGAGAAGACCGAGCACCAACCAGCCTGTCGCGAACGCTTCATGCCCCGCGAGCGGCACCAACGGAAACAACCCGGAGACGTCGCCCGCGGTGGCGGCCATCGCGGCCTGGTCCCGCGACAACGCCAGACCGCCAACGAGCGTCGTCCAGCCACCGGCGAACGCCGTCGCAATTATCACGACGTAACGACGGACGATCAGCGCCAGCAGGGCGCCGAGCACGCACCCGACAACCAGGAGCCAGACTTCCGGATCTCCCTCGATGGCAAGGTGCACCAGGAACGCAGCCACCCCGGCCCCAAGGAGCGCCACGGTCGCCAGGTACACCGCGAGAGCGACCGCCGCCCCCGCGAGCCCGCCAGCCAGAGTCGCCGCGATGAACCACCAGCCGTCCAGTTGTTCCGCGAACGTCGGGGTGACGATGACGCCACCGATGAAGCCGTACAGCGCCAGCAGCGGTCGTAACAGCGGGTATCCCGCGAAACCGGCCACCAGTCCGCCACCGAGTAGAATGACGGCGACGGGAAACTGGAGGGAAACCGACTCCATCACCCGCCGATTATGGCAGCGAGCCGACGGTCTGTCCTCGGCGGCATCCATTCCCCATGCCCACACGCTCCGCCACATCCGGCCGGCGTCCCGGAGCGATCAGCATCCTTGCCACCATTGGCGGTCTGGCGCTCTTCGGGTACTACCTGCAGGAAGCGGGTGTCGCCGAGGTGGCCGGCAGGATCCGGCAGATGGGCTGGGCGTTCGCGTCGGTCCTCGTCTTGTCGGGCCTCCGCTTCGCGGCACGATCGCTGGCCTGGCTACGGTGTCTGCCGCCCGGCCATGGCCTCCGCTTGCGCGACCTGCTGGCGGCCTTCATCGCAGGCGACGCGGTCGCAAACCTCACGCCCCTGAGCCTCGTTGCGGGCGAGCCGGTCAAGGTGCTGTACCTGCGGCGGCACGCCCCCCTTGGTGCGACTGTACCCGCCCTGGCGGTCGAAACCCTGTTCTACACCCTGTCGATGGTCGTCGTGATCGGCGCCGGCGCCGTGGCGGCCATTCTGATGATCCAGCGGCCGGCGTCGGAGTGGCTCATCGTCGGACTGCCGCTGGCTACGCTCGTGCTGCTGATCGGCGGCACGCACTGGCTCATCTGGCGCCGCGTCCGGCTGGTCAGCGCCGCACTGCGCCGGCTCACGCGAGGGAGAGGCACGACCGCATTCCTGGAACGGGTGGCACATCGCGTCCATGACGCCGAGACCCGCGTCCACCGCGACTACCCTCGCACATGGTCGCGCGTGCTGCCCGTCGCCGCGCTCGAGATGTCGTTCCACCTCTTCGCGGTGGCAGAGGTCTTCCTCGTGCTCTCGGCCATCTCCGGACGCACTCCTACGCTCGTGGAGGCCTTTGTCTTCGAGGCGGCCAACCGCATCATCAACGTGGTCTTCAAGGTGATCCCGCTACGGGTAGGGGTCGACCAGGCCGGCACCGCCTGGGTCGCCACGCTGCTCGGGTTCGGCGGAACGACCGGCGTCACGCTTGCAACCACGCGCACGGCGCGCATGGTGATCTGGATGGCGGCCGGCATGGCCGTGCTGGTACGCCGCGGATTCTCCCCGACCGGGCTCCCGACCGAGACAGGGGAACCGGCAGTGGTGGCGATCATGGCACGGGCGCCCGACGGCGCGCGGGCGCCCAAGAGCCGCCTGCGGCAGGCGGTTCCCGCGGAGTCGGACCGGCGGAGGCTCTATGCCGCGTTCCTGAAGGACACGGTGGCCACCTGTCGCACTCTCCCCGACATCGCGGTGCGCGTCGCGTACGCCCCCGACGGCGGCGCGGACGGGTTCGCACCGCTCGGCGTCGACGAAGCCGACCTGCTCGCCCAGCGCGGCGACGACCT
Source organism: Vicinamibacterales bacterium (assembly GCA_958296065.1). Taxonomy (GTDB): domain Bacteria; phylum Acidobacteriota; class Vicinamibacteria; order Vicinamibacterales; family UBA8438; genus WTFV01. Next base: position 11,677 of record CATQHX010000031.1, read on the forward strand.
GGGTGCTCGGGAACGCAACCTGTTCGAGGACCTGTTCGCGGCCGGCTTCGCCCGGGTGGTGATCATCGGATCGGATCTGCCGACGCTGCCGGCCGCGCACGTCGCCGAAGCGTTGGCACGACTGAAACCCGCAACGGTGACGCTCGGACCGGCCGCCGACGGCGGGTACTACCTGATCGGCCTGACCGCGCCCGGACCCGGCGGAGCGGTTCCGGATCTCTTCACGGACATCCGCTGGGGCACGTCGGCGGCCTTCAACGACACCGTACGCGCCGCAGCGCGGGCCGGAATCTCCGTCGAACGGGTCCCGGAGTGGTACGACGTGGACGACGCGCACGGTCTCGCCCGTCTGGGCGCCGACATCGCTCCGCCGCGGGAGGAAGGACCCGCGCAGGCAACCGCGCGAGTGCTGGAAAGCCTCGCCGCCCCCCGCGACGAGGACCTGCACTGAGGCCCGCGCCTACAGCTCGCGGCGGCCTTCCATGGCTTTGTGGATGGTCACATCGTCCGCGTACTCGATGTCGCTCCCGACCGGCAGTCCCATCGCGATCCGCGTGACGCGCACGCCGAGCGGCTTCAGCAGTTTCGCCAGGTAGATTGCTGTCGCCTCTCCCTCGACGTTCGGATTCGTAGCCAGGATGACCTCGGCCACCTCCCCGCTGCCGACACGCTCGACGAGGCTCTTGATGCGCAGGTCGTCGGGACCGATCCCTTGCAGCGGCGACAGCGCCCCCATCAGTACGTGGTAGGCACCGTTGAACTCTCTCGTTCGTTCGACCGCGGCGACGTTGTGGGGATCTTCCACGACACAGATCACGCTGCGGTCGCGACCTTCGTGCGTGCAGTAATAGCAGGGATCAGCGTCGGTGATGTTGTGGCAATTCGAGCAATGGGTGATCTGCTCCTTGACGTCGCGGATGGCCTCGACCAACGCCTCCACATCGTCGCGCGACTGCCGCAGAAGATGAAACGCGAGACGCTGGGCGCCCTTGGCGCCGATGCCCGGCAGCCGCTGGAGCTGATCCACCAGCGCCTGCAGGGGTCCCAGCTCCGTCATCCGCCGAGTCCCGGAAGCTTGAGGCCGCCCATCATGCCGCCCATCCTTCCAGCGACCTCCTCATCGACCTTGCGCTGGGCGTCATTGACCGCCGCGACGATGAGATCCTGCAGCATCTCGATGTCGTCCCGGGAGACGACCTCCGGGTCGATGGTGATTGCACGCAGTTGCTTGACGCCGTTCATGACGACGGTCACCATGCCGCCGCCCGCCGTCGCCTCGACCTCGGTTACCGCCAGCTCGCGCTGCAGGCGTTCCTGCATCTCCTGCGCCTGCTTCATCATTTGTTGGATGTTCATCACATGCTTTCGATATCGGTGATTTCCGCCGGAAACAACTCCTGTATCGCCTTGACCAGCGGATCGCCGAGCGCGCGCGCGCGCAACCCTTCCGCCGCTCCATCCCCGGCGGGGCCATCGCCATCCCCCCGCTCGGCTGCCGCCGCGCCGGCCTCGGACTCCCCCGCCCCGGGAGCCTCGCGCGGAAGCTCCTGCCCCTCCTGCGCCTGCACCGCCTCCACCGTCAGTCGCCGTCCGACGATCTGCGACGCCAACGCCTCCACCCACTCCCGCTTCTTCTTCAGTTGCGTTGCCGCGGTGCGCCGGTCCGCCGGGAAGGTGAAGGTCAGCCGGTCCCCTTCCAGATCGATCCGTCGCGCCGGGGCCACGACCATGCCATGGAACACCTTGTTGGACTGCTTGATCTCCTTCAGCAGCGCTTCCTTCACGTCAGGAGCCGGCGCATTCGACGGCGCGGGAATGGAACCGCTCTGCCCGGCCGTGGCCTGCGGGTCGCGGGACGGCGCGGGAGTCGGACGGGGGGCCGCCCCCCGCTCGCGTTCTCCCGACGGCGCGGGAGTCGGACGGGGGGCCGGCTCCCGCTCGCGTTCTCCCGACGGGGAGGGAGTTGGACGGGAGGCCGGCTCCCGCTCGCGTTCTCCCGACGGGGAGGGAGTTGGACGGGAGGCCGGCTCCCGCTCGCGTTCTCCCGACGGGGAGGGAGTCGGACGGGGAGCCGGCTCGCGCGGGGAACCCCGCGGCGGCGAAACCGCCCCTCCCATGGTGCGTGCCGGAGAACCGCGTCCCTGCAGCAGATCGGCCAGCGGCACGAGCTTCCTCAGGTGCATCCAGCGGAGCAGCGCCATCTCGAGGTGGTAACGCGGCTGCGCCGCGCTTCTGATCTCGGCCTCGGCACGCGCAATGGCGTCGAAAGCGCGCATCAGGTCCTCACGAGAGAACCGTTGCGCGAGTTGAAGGAGTCGCTCGCGCTCTCCTTCGCCCGCGATCTCGGGATCAGCGGCCCGCGACGGATCTATCGACAGGACCAGCAGATCGCGTACCGCGCGCGACAGCTCGCGACAGACGACCCGAAGGTCGTAACCGGCCTCGACGAACCGTCCCACGAGATCGAACACGGCCGCCCCGTCTTCATCGGCCACCGCGGCAACCGCGTCGAGCACCGGCTCGCGGCCGATCAGGCCGAGCACGGTCGAGACGTCATCGACCCCAATCTGCTCGCCGGCAAAGGCGATTACCTGATCGAAAGCGCTCTGGGCGTCGCGCATGCTGCCTTCGGCGGCACGAGCGACGAGACCGAGCGCCGCGTCCTCGACGGCAATCGACTCCGCATCCGCGATCATCCGCAACTGATCGGCTATCTGCTGCCGGCCGATGGTCCGCAGCTCGTAGACCTGCGATCGCGACAGGATCGTCTCCGGAATCTTCTCGATCTGCGTCGTCGCCATCATGAACATGACGTGCGGCGGCGGCTCCTCGATCGACTTGAGCAGCGCGTTGAACGAGTGGCTGGAGAGCTGGTGGACCTCGTCGATGATGTAGACCTTGTAGCGGTTGCGGACCGGTGCCATCGCCAGACCGGCAATGATCACCTCGCGGATGTTCTCCACCTGCGTGTGGGTGGCGGCGTCGATCTCCAGCACATCGATATCGCGCCCCTCGGCGATCTCGACGCACGCGTCGCATGTCCCGCACGGATCAGGGGTCGGCCCGGCGGCGCAATTCAGGGCCCGCGCCAGAATCCGCGCGGTCGTCGTCTTCCCGACGCCGCGGGGACCCGCGAACACGAACGCCTGGGCGAGGCGCCGCTGGTCCAAGGCGTTGCGCAGCGTCCTGGTGGCCGCCTGCTGCCCGACGATGTCATCGAACCGCTGCGGACGGTACTTGCGTGCGAGAACCTGGTAGGGCATCCGTCGCCAAGGCTCGTTCGGCGTGGCACGGCGCGCGGCGGCAGTCCGTCGGCGCAGGCACGGGCCCCGCCGCGACCCGGAAGGGCCTGCGGCACATGTCAGTGGCTACTTAGCGCTGCTGCCTTCCGGCCCTGACGCGGTTCGTAGGCTGAAATTGCACAGGTTCCGAGCCGCGGCGCGACCCGTCACCACGCGCGGACGTCCCAGTGTACGCCGCGCCGCGGGGTCCGATCAAGACGGCACGCAGTTCAACCGGGGCAGGCCGCGTCGACCGCCGCGGCGGAGCACCTGAACCGGAGCCGACGCCCCAACGGCCCCGAGGGATTCGAGCCCGAAGCCGCGCAGCGGCGGAGTGCCGGAAGACCACACTCGCCGACAAATCGAAGCGAAGGCAACCAGCCGGCGATCAGCCGGAGGCGGTAGCCCCAATGGCCCCAAGGGATTCGAGCCCGAAGCCGCGCAGCGGCGGAGTGCCGGAAGACCACACTCGCCGACAAATCGAAGCGAAGGCAACCAGCCGGCGATCAGCCGGAGGCGGTAGCCCCAATGGCCCCAAGGGATTCGAGCCCGAAGCCGCGCAGCGGCGGAGTGCCGGAAGACCACACTCGCCGACAAATCGAAGCGAAGGCGAAGATTTGGCGGAGAGGGTGGGATTCGAGCCCGAAGCCGCGCAGCGGCGGAGTGCCGGAAGACCACACTCGCCGACAAATCGAAGCGAAGGCGAAGATTTGGCGGAGAGGGTGTCTTCTGTTTTCGCCCTTCCGCTGTATGCCGTCGAGGTCCGGCAGCATTCCTGGGCGTTTCCTTGAGGAAATCGCGAATTGTTCCCTGCCAGTATTGACGTGTTCCGGTCTCTACCGCTACCTTCCAGAAAATAATTGTAGACGGAACTGTAGACGCGGAACGGGGATCTTGGCGTGCCGACTTTCGCCTTCGCGTCTACAAATTTTATGTAGATGGATCTGTAGACGCGAGCTGCCCGACCAGATGCCTTCACCCCCCAAGCGGCGGCTCGACAAGCGGCTCAGCGCCCAGTTCGTCCGCAACGCCGGGACCGGCTTCTACTCCGACGGGCACGGGTTGAGTCTCCGGGTGGACCCGAGCGGCGCCCGCCGCTGGGTGCAGCGGCTGGTGATCCGCGGCCGGCCCCGGTGGCTCGGGCTCGGCGGCTACCCGCTGGTGTCGCTGGCTGAAGCTCGTCAAGCGGCGTTCGCCAACCGCAAGCTCGCGCGCGCGGGCGGTGACCCGCTGGAGGAGCGGCGGCGTGAGCGCCGCATACCGACCTTCGAGGAAGCCGCCGGCCACGTCCTCGCACTGCACCGTCCCGGCTGGCGAAACGCGAAGCACGCGGCGCAATGGGAAGCCTCGCTGCGCGACTACGCGTTCCCGCACATCGGCCATCTGGCCGTAGCCGACGTCACCACGGCAGACGTGCTGCGGATCCTCACCCTCGTCTGGCACGACAAGCCCGAGACAGCCAGGCGAGTCCGGCAACGTATCAGCGCCGTCATGAAGTGGGCGGTCGCCCAGGGGCACCGGTCGGACAACCCGGCCGGAGACGCCATAGGCAAGGCCCTGCCCCGACACCAAACGACCGCGCGCCACATGCAGGCGCTTCCACATCGCGAAGTGGCCGGCGCCATCGCAGCCGTCCGCGCGTCGAAGGCGTGGTGGGCCACGAAGGCGGCCTTCGAGTTCCTGGTGTTGACTGCGGCCCGTTCAGGCGAAGTCCGGCGGGCGACGTGGCGGGAAATCGACATCGACGTGGCCGCGTGGACCGTGCCGGCCGAGCGCATGAAGGCGAACACCGAGCACCGGGTACCGCTGTCCAGGCGCGCGATCGAGATCCTGAACCAGGCGCGCGTGACCGGCGACGGGCACGAGCTCGTGTTCCCGAGCATGCGCGGGAAGGTGCTCTCCGACATGACACTCTCGAAGCTGGTCAAGGAGCAGGGCATCGCGGCAGTACCCCACGGCTTCCGGTCGTCGTTCCGCGACTGGGCGGCCGAACAGACGGGTGCGCGGCACGACGTGATCGAGGCGTGCCTTGCGCATTCCGTACGCAACCCGACGGTGGCCGCCTATGCGCGGTCGGATCTGTTCGAGCGCCGCCGGCGGCTGATGGACGACTGGGCGGAGTACCTCGCCGGAGAGCGGGCCAAGGTCGTGCCCCTGCGCCGGTGATCGTGTTCCGCGAGCCGTTCCGCCCCCTGGCGCGGAACACGTCCCCGGAACGGTTCCGCGAGCTGTTCCACACGTGTTCCGCAACCGTTCCCATTGGCGGAACACGCGGAACACTTCACGAAATGTTCCGTGTTCCGCCCCCAGGGGTGGAACGGGAACATTTCGCGCGAAGCGCCTCCGCCGCGGGCCGTCCCGAGCTCGTCAGGGCGTACCCCTCACCGCGCTTCCCCTCACGCTTCGCGTGATCGACTTCACCGACGTCGACCAGGGAATCGAGGGCGGCGATCAGCTCCGGGTACCGCCGTCCCTCGCAGTTCAGCGCTTGCCGGATCTCGGTGCGGCTCGGGCGGGCGGCCGGTGCGCAGCGCAGCAGGTGCAACAGCACGCGCTCGCGGAGCGGGCGGGGCGCTGGCGCGGGTTCGACGCTGGCAACCTCGGTATCGACTGAGTATCCATCCTCGCCGAGCCTGACCACCAGCGGCGGTTCAGACCAGCGGCCCTTGAGCGTGAGCCGCCGCGCGTTCGCGGCGCCGCCTTCCTCGTCGAGCGAGACGATCATGTCGGCCACGGCGGCGATGGCGGTCGAGTCGCGGTACTCGCCCTGCGGGGTGCCGTTCGAGGTGTTCTTCTTGTTGTGATGCAACACCACGATCGCCGCGTCGATCTGGCGCGCCAGCGCCGCCAGGTCCGCCATGACCGGACCGAGCTCCCCTGCACTGTTCAGATCCCGTATCCCGAGCACGCTGGCGTACAGCGCGAGGGTGTCCACGACCACCAGGACCGGTTTCAGGCACGCCACGATCGCTTGAAGGGACGGCTTGCCTCCGTCAGGCTCCCGGGTGAGATCGTTTCCAAACGCAATGCGCCGGCAGTCAGCGCCCCAGTGTTCCATCCGCGTCTTCGCGTCGGACGGGTGCTCCTCCCCGAACCAGACGACTGGCCCCGCGCAGGTAGGCGCCTCCAGGAACGCGGCCGCGCGCGTCACGGCCGCCGCCGCCGCGCCCATCAGCGTCGACTTTCCGGCCTTCTCACGGGCGTGGAGCAACGTGACCCGGCCTCTCCAAGCCAAGCTGCGCACCACCACCGGCGGCCCATCGCCGTCGAGGCTGTCGACGTCCGAGAGCAGACGCCAACCTGTCGGGAGGTTCTTGGCCGGCTCGTAGACCCCGGCCTGCCTGACGACCTCGTCCAGGGTCTCGCAGCCGGTGTGACACTCCCGAGGTTCTTCGTCGGGCTCGTGGCCGGCGCCCGGTTCGACGCTGCCGCTGCGTGGCGGATCGAGGCCGGTATACTGTTCTGGCAACGCATCTCCGTGGCCGCAGGGTGGGGTATTGGCTCCTCGACCCTGCGGGAATTCGCGCCGGCCCCTCTCACGGGCCGGCGCTTCGTTTGTACGACGGCGCCGCTGACAGCCGAATGCCGGCACGGGTCGCCGGCGCGGTCATCGAGCAGACGGCCGCTACGCCGGCCGGGCAGAACCGCCGCGCGGCCGGCTGTCGATCCACGCGAGCACTTCATCCAGGCGCCACCGCACGCCGCGCGCACCGACTTTCAGCGGTTTCGGAAACCGGCCATCGGCCATCGCCTGGTAGATGGTTGATACAGCAAGGCCCGTCATTTCCTGGACCTCGGCGAGCTTTAGCAGTTGCGGCCGGGACGTGTGGGAAGTAGTCATGCCCAAGTATTCCCGACGGCGGTCATTGGACCTGAGACAGACGACTCAGCCTACGTCGGCCGCCAGCGCGAGTGCGATGCAACGGATTCGTGAAGCGTTCGGCGGGACCGCCCGGAAGCAGGCCGGGACGGCTGCCAAGAAAGGCGAAAGTGACCACGCGCGGCGCTCTCGGAATACCGGCCACTTTCGTCTTTAGTTCGCGTTTTCCACTTGTCGATCCAATTCCTTGGATTGCATCCATGGATTCAACCTGTAGGCGACCGACAAGAACAAAGACTCACATCGATAGGGTGTCAATATATTGACGGTCGACCGATGCACCAGAAATGGTGCAGTTTCTACTTGCTCTTTCATTTCCAGAACATAGTCTAATCCTGGATGGAATCCAGAATTCCTGAAGGGGCGAAAGTCCGCCCGGCACCGCTCTCCCGAACGCGCGGCGAGAACACCTACGGCGATGAGCAGTCTGTGCATGGCGGAGACCGACAGCGACGACCGGTACGCCTTCTCCAGACCGCGTCGACGCAAAAGGCCGCCCGCCGCGCCGCACCCGACGTCGACACCCTCCATCGGCCGGCCGGCCCGGCGCGCCTCCCGGAGTCGGCGCGCGGACGAACGTACCCCGGGGAGGGGGAGCGGGGCGGGCGACAATGACGCAGATCGGAACGGCGGCAGGAAGCACGACGCGGGCGGGCATACCCACGCCTCGGCGTGCTTGCTCGCGGCCCGCGACGCCGCGTCTCTGACGCCGGCCTTCGCCACGCACCGGCCCTGCCGGGCCATCACCCCCCACACGCTCGACGCCTGAAGCGTCTGGACGGCGCCGCCCGCGGCCACCCGCCGCCGGCGGCCGCTACGCCAGCCGGCCCCGTCGGGCGCATCCCCGGAGGACACCATGACGCTGATCGACATGCTCCGTCCGAAGCACCGGCAATGGCTGCGGCGACTGCGCAAGCGCCTCGCCAACCGCGAGCACATGCGTCGCGCCCGCGACGCCCGCAAGCTGTGCTGCGTCGGCGTCGACCTGCCCCTCGACGCCGGCACCTGCGGACGCATGGTGCACGCCGAGTCGCAGCGCTGCATCCACTGCGCCAGGCGTCGCTGGTGGCTGCTCAAGCACGCCCTGAACGACGCCGAGGTCGCGATCACCGCCATCGTCGATGACGACACGTCGTGGCGCGCGATCGACGACGACACGCTCGACGACATCGCGGGGATCGTGCCGAACCTCGACGACCTCTCCGACTCGGGCGACCCTTGTTTGCGCTGGTAGAGCTCCGCA
>CATQHX010000032.1 GCA_958296065.1 Vicinamibacterales bacterium
GGAAGGCTTCGCGGCCGAGGTGGAGGACAACGGCGAGGTGGCCCTGCGGCGCCTCGTCGGCGCCGGGACCGGCGCGAACGGGTTCGATGTCGTCCTGCTCGACGTCATGTTGCCCGGCCTGGACGGCTTCGAGGTGGTGCGGCGGCTGCGCGCGGCGCGCCAGTTCGTGCCGGTGATGCTGCTGACCGCCCGCTCGGACAACGACGACGTGCTCCGCGGGTTCGAGGCCGGCGCCGACGACTACCTGCCCAAGCCCTTCGACCTCTCCATCCTGCTGGCGCGCATCGCCGGCCTGCTCCGCCGCCGTACCTGGCTGCGGGGCGACGACGGGGCGGGACAGGAGCGCGAGCTGGAGGAGTACCGCTTCGCGGGCACCTCCATCGACTTCCGCAACCAGGTGCTGCGCCGCGGCACGGTCGAGCAGCCGCTGACCGTGATGGAGGCGACGCTACTCGGCTACCTGGTGCGGCACGCCGGGGAGACCGTCTCCCGCAAGGCGCTGCTGGAGGAGGTCTGGGGCGTGCGCCACGACACGGATACCCGCACCGTCGACAACTTCATTGCCCGCCTGCGGCGCTACATCGAGGACAAGCCGGCGCGCCCGCGGCATCTGCTGACCGTGCGCGGCGTCGGTTACCGGTTTGTCGCGGAGCCGGAGGGCGACGGGTAGCCAGCCGGCGCGCTGGCCCGTGACCCGGCCGCACCGTGCCGAATGGTTGGCCGGCCGCCCGGATTCATCGCCCGGTCCACCGTCCCGGACGTTATCCTCGTGTTGGCGGATAGCGGCTTCCAATGACGAGACGAAGACTGCCCATCGGCCTCCAGACCTTCCGCGAGGTTCGGGAGCAGGACTGCTACTACGTGGACAAGACGGCCTTTATCCAGCGGCTGCTGGACGAGGGCAAGCACTACTTCCTGTCGCGCCCCCGGCGTTTCGGCAAGAGCCTGTTCGTGGACACGCTGAAGGAGCTGTTCGAGGGCAACGAAGCGCTGTTCGAGGGACTCGCGATCCAGAACGGCTGGGACTGGTCGGTCCGTCATCCGGTGCTGCGTCTGGACTTCAGCAGCGGCAGCTATCAGGGGCCGGACGACCTGCGGTTGGAGCTGGCGGCGCAGTTGGAGACCTTCGAGGAGGAGGCAGGGGTCGCCGCTCGCCCGGACGTTCCGGCCGCCGCCCGCTTTCGTCGCCTGATCCAGGCACGGCGCCGGCAAGCGGGCCAACCGGTTGCGGTCCTCGTCGACGAGTACGACAAGCCGATCCTGGATGCGCTGGACGTTCCCGATGTCGCCCGGGCCAACCGCGACTTGCTCAGAGGGCTGTACGCGACCGTCAAGTTCTCGGATGCGGATATCCGGTTCACGTTCATAACCGGCGTCAGCAAGTTCTCGAAAGTGAGCCTGTTCTCCGGCCTGAACAACCTCAAGGACATCACCCTCGGGCCGCGCTACTCGACCGTCTGCGGTTACACCGACGCCGATCTGGACGACGTCTTTGCGGCGGAGCTGCCGGGCCTCGACCGGGAGCAGATCCGGGACTGGTACAACGGCTACAGTTGGCTCGGGGCCGAGAGGGTCTACAACCCGTACGACATCCTGCTGCTCTTCGACGAACGCAAGTTCCTGCCGCACTGGTTCGAGACCGGCACGCCGGCGTTCCTCGTCCGGACCCTGCTCGGGCGCCGCGTCCGGACCACCGCCCTGGAAGAGATGGTCGGCAGCAGCGACCTGCTGTCCACGTTCGATGTGGACGACATGGCGACCGAGGCGCTGCTGTTCCAGACCGGCTATCTCACCATCACCGGCGAGGAGGACCTCGGCGGCAAGATTCTCTATCGGCTGGGATACCCCAACCGGGAGGTGCGCCAGAGCCTGAACGAGCGCCTGCTGCGGGCGCTGACGCCGGACCCTTCGCGCCAGGGGGAGCGGGACATCCGGCTCTACGAGCTGCTGCGGGCCAATGACTTCGCCGGCATCAGGACGTTCTTCGAGTCGTTCTTCGCGGCCATCCCGTATGAGTGGCACACGAAGAACGACATCGCGAACTACGAGGGCTACTACGCGAGCGTGTTCTACTCCCACTTCGCGGCGCTGGGGCTGGATGTCACGGTGGAGGACAGCGGCAGCAGCGGCCGCCTGGACATGGCGGTGCGCTTCAACGGCAACGTCTATCTGTTCGAGTTCAAGGTGGTGGAGCGGACCGGCGCGGGCGCGGCGATGGCGCAATTGAAGGAGCGGCGCTACGCGGACAAGTACCGCGGCCTGGAGCAGCCGATCCACCTGATTGCGGTGGAGTTCAGCAGCGAGAGCCGCAACCTGGCGGCGTTCGACGTGGAGCGGGCCTGACACCGCGCCGCCATCGCCGGCCGCCGCCGCCGCCGCCCACGAGGTGCCGCGGGTCCTCCTGATTCAGCGAGCCGGATGGACGCGATGTTCGTTCATCGGCGGGAGAGCCGAAACGCCGCCATCTCCTCGGTGTTGCGCACCAGCAGGATGTCGTCCACCAGCACCGGGTGGTTCCAGGTCTTGCCCTCTATCGCCGGCACCCGCGCCCGCTCGGTGAACCCCGCGGGCGTTGCGTCCACCAGCGCCAGGTCTCCCCGCTCGCCCAGGACGAGCAGCAGGTCCTGGTCGGCCAGCAGCAGGAGTTGCCCGTGGCCGTAACGGCCGCCCTTCCAGTTACGCTCGCCGGTCTCCAGGTCGACGCTGGCCAGGATGCTGCCGTCGAAGCCGTAGGCGTGGCCCTGGTGCGCCACGAAGTCGTTGAAGTACGGTTTCAGACCTCTCGTCGTCCAGCGCACCTCGGTCGTCCAGCCGCCGTGCCCGCCGGCCGCCCGCGTTGCCGACACGCGCTGCATGCCGGCGAAGCCGCCCGCGCCGACCAGGATGTCGCCGCCGGCGGTCAGCGCCGGTTGCACGATGCGGCTGGCGGTGGCCCAGTCGTGAATCCACAGCACCCTGCCGTCGGCCGGCGCCACGCTGGTGACGCCGTCGGAGGTGAGCAGAAGCACTTGCGGCACCCCGTCGAGGGTCACCAGGTGCGGAGAGCTGTAGCTGTCGCCCCCGTCGGGCACGGACCATCGCGGGGCGCCGGTCTCGGCATCGTAGGCGGCCAGGGTGCCGATGGCGGCGACGATCACGACCTGGCCGACTACGAGCGGCGAGCCCGCGAAACCCCACCCCGACGAGAACACGTCGTGTTCGGTGGCCACGTCGCGCCCCCACAACCGCCGGCCGGTCGGCGCGTCCAGCGCCGTCAGCAGCCCGGTGCCGCCCAACCCATACAGGCGATCGCCCGCCACCGTCGGGGTGCCGCGGGGTCCGGCGCCGGCGTGCGAGTCCCAGAACCGTACCGGATCGGCGTGTCGCCAGACCGGCTCGCCGGTCGCCAGCAGATAGCTCGAAACCACCTCCCGATCGCCCCGCTGCTCCTGGGTGAAGACCTGCCGCCCCCGGACCGAAAACGAGCCTACTCCCGGGCCGACGGGCCGGCGCCACAGCTCCTCCGGCGGCGACGCGTCCCAATCGGTCGCGATTCGCGCGCCCCGTACGACACTGTCGCGGTTGCGGCCGCGGAACCCCGGCCAGTCCGCGTCGTTCGCGGCAATGGCGTCGTTCGCGGCAATGGCGCCGTTCGCGGCAATGGCGTCGTTCGCGGCAATGGCGTCGTTCGCGGCAATGGCGTCGTTCGCGGCAATCGGCTCCTTCGGCGGCGGCGCAAGCCGTTCATCGACGGTCGTCGCCAGCAACCGTTCTTCGGCGGTCTCCGTCCAGCGCCAGGTCAGGTCTTGACGGGAGTCGCCGGTCATCCCGTCGGTGCGCAGCGTCGTCCAGAAGCCCGACGCCAGCACGATCGCGGCCACCAGCGCGATTTGCCGCGGGCGGTCGGCCATTCGGCGGGTGGCCACCGCCCACGCCACGAAGACCAGGCTCAGCACCGGGGCGGTGTAGACCGGGAACATCAGCCCCATCATCGAGCTGGCGATCGAGACATCGAGCAGCGGCACGGTCGCGAGCGAGACGGCCAGCATCAGGAGCGGTGCGCCCCAACGCTCGATCGGTGCCGCCCCGCTGAAGAACGCCCACCACACCAGGACCCCCAGCCCACCCAGAAGCGCGCCGACCATGGCGATCGGCGCCGCGTCCGGAACCAGTAGCGGCAGTCCGATCCAGGTCGACCACAACAGCGTCACGATGACGATGCCGGGCCGGAGTCTGAGCGTGCGCGGGGGCTCGAGGGATGTTCTGATCACACCGCTCTATACGCCATCAGGCTGCGCATAAGTTCCGGGCCGCGCGATCTCGCCATAGAATGAACTCAGGATGCTCGATACGCTCACCCTGGCCCGCGAGCTGAAGGACGCCGGCATCGCGCCGGAACAGGCCGATGCCATCACCCACGTCGTTCAGCAAGCCACCGAGCACGGCGACCCTGCCACGCGCGCCGACCTGAACACCCACCGGGCGGAGGTTCGGGCGGACCTCGCCGCTCTTGAAGCCCGCCTGATCAAGTGGATGATCGGAATCGCGCTCACGGCTACCGGCATCGTTCTCGCGGCCGGCACCGCGTTTGTCGTGGCAGTTCTTCGGACCCTCGGGTAACGCCCCGAAACGCCTCGCTCGCTCGGCGTCTCGGCCCATCCTCTCGCTCCATGACCTTGCGCCGCAGCACTTCGCTGCGCTGCGTTCGGCGGCGCAAGCTCCCAGCCGCCGCAGTCCCGCGCCCGCATGGCAGTTCCTTGTGCGGACCCTTACGGCAGCGGCATCTCCGGGCTGTCCTCGGCGCGCGCCCGTTCGAACGCCGGGCGCGGCGTGTCGGAGCGCACCTGCTCCAGCCAGAACACGCCGTCGTAGGGCGCGCTGTTGCCGCGCGTGCCCAGGAAGTCGACGTCCCCGTCGCCGTCGACGTCGCGGGCGATGAACTTGTCGTACATGCCCCGCTTGCGGCGCGAGACGTCGTGCCGCCGCCACTCCCCGGCGGCGTCGCCGGGGTGCTCGAACCAGCCGATGCGCCCGAGGGCGTCGTCCTTGTCGACGTCGCCGTCCCCTTCCCGCGGGCCCCGGCTGTAGCTGCCGGCCATGACGTCGAGGTGGCCGTCGCCGTTGATGTCCGCCACCTCCAGGCCGGTCATGCTGTCGGGGGTGAAGGTGCCGATGACGTGGGCGTTCCACGCGTCGTCGATTCGCTCGGGCTGCTCCAGCCAGGCCAGGCCGCCGGCGGCCGCGCCGATGATGTCGAGGCGGCCGTCCCCGTTCAGGTCCGCGTACTCGAGGTTGAAGCCGGCCGCCCGCGCGCCGTAGATGCCGATGGCGTGCTCGCGGAAATCGAGGCTGCCGTCGCCGGGGTTCTCGAAGAAAAGGATTCGGTTCTCGCCCCGCGTTCCCACCACGATGTCGATGTCGCCGTCGCCGTCCAGGTCCACCGGCTCGGCGTTCTGCGGCACGCTGTAGCGCCCGAGCACCGTCTCGGTCCAGTTGCCGCCCTTGAGCGGGTCCCCCTCCACCGAGAACACCGAGACCGGGGTGGAGCGCGCGAAGTCTTCCGGCGCGGGCCGCTGCGCCCCCTTGTTCGGGGCGGTCATCTCCGGGATGCCGTCGCCGTCGAGGTCGGCCAGGAAGACGCGGATGTACGACCCGCGGCCCTTGGTCATCGGCAGGATCAGCCGCGGCCACTTCGCGTGGCGCACGTCCGCGCCCGGGTTCTGCAGATAGATGAGGTGCGAGAGCTCGGCCGCCACCACGACGTCGAGGTGCCCGTCGCCGTTGACGTCGGCGATGGCGGCGTCCTCCGGCGCGGGCGCGTCGGCGCCCTCCGCGATGGTGACGTTCGTCCACCCGTCCGGGTCCGCGGAGCCGAAGGCGACGCGCACGTGGCCCTCGGCGTCCGGCACGTAGTCGGGGTCCGGCACGCTCGAGTCGTACTCGCTGTCCGACTCGTGCACCGACACGATGTCCTCGTGGCCGTCGTTGTCGAGGTCGGCCATCACCAGGCCGTCGCTGCCGCTCAGGCCGAACCCGGCGGTGGCGGGCTCGTCGATGACGTGCTCGCGCCAGCTTATGTAGCTGCCGTCCGCCGCCCGCGCGACCGTGGGGGTGTCGCCGACGAGGAGTTGCGCATCGGCCGCCTGCGGCCAGAGCCACAGTAGGCTCGGGATGAGAAGGAGCGCGACGCCGACGCGACTATTCCGGAACCGCACCGACGCGCCGGTCGAGTGTGCTCGATCGAGAGTCATCGTGATCCTCCTCGTTGTCTGCCGCTCGCGGTCCGCAGGTCGCGCTCCGCTGCACGGTCCGCTGCTCGCGGTCCATCGCTCGCGGTCCATCGCTCGCGGTCCATCGCTCGCGGTCCATCGCTCGCGGTCCATCGCTCGCGGTCCATCGCTCGCGGTCCATCGCTCGCGGTCCATCGCTCACGGTCCCGCCGGTCGCAATCCTACACCTGCCCCGCTGGTCCTACACGTGTCCCGCTGACGAGGCGGCGATCCGCGCGCCGACGATGCGGCGCGGACGACCCGGCGGCAATCCGGCGCGGCCGGCCTTGACGCCCGAGCTCCGTGCGGGCATGGTGGGCACGACGCCTCGGAGCCTGGAGTGAAAGCGCACGCCATGAAGAAGACACGACTCGCTATGGGCCTCGTCCTGACCTGCCTCGCCGCGCTGCTCGTGGCGCTGTCGCCGTTGCGCGCCGCCGACCGGCCGAACTTCGTCCTGCTGATGGGCGACGACCACGGCTGGGAGGAGACCGGCTACAACGGGCACGCCTACCTGCAGACGCCGGTGCTGGACAGGATGGCCGCCTCCGGCCTGCGGATGGACCGCTTCTACGCCGCGCATCCCTCCTGTTCACCCACCCGGGGCAGCGTCCTGACCGGGCGGCACCCGGTGCGCTACGGCACGTTCGCGCCCAACTGGTCGATGCGCCCGGAGGAGATCACCGTCGCCCACGTGCTGCGCGACGCCGGTTACGCCACCGGCCACTTCGGCAAGTGGCACGTCGGCACGGTGAAGGCCGGCTCGCCGCTGAATCCCGGCGCGATGGGTTTCGACGAGTGGCTGTCGCACGACAACTTCTTCGAGCTCCACCCGACCCTGTCGCGCAACGGCGGGCCGCCGGAGCGGTTCGAAGGGGAGAGCTCGGCGATCGTCGTCGACGAGGCGATCCGCTTCATCGAGGAGTCGAGCGAGGCGGACAAGCCGTTCCTGGCCGTGGTCTGGTTCGGCTCGCCCCACGAGCCCTACAGCGGGCTCCCGGACGACCTCGCCCTCTACGACGAGCTGCCGGCCCAGTACGCCGACCGGATGGTCCCGCTGACCTCGAACGAGACCGGCCTGCAGATCGAGCGGCCCCTGGGCGACGTGCTGCGCGAGCGCTATGCGGAGATCACCGCCATGGACCGCGCCATCGGCACGCTGCGCGACTACCTGGACGAGGCGGGCCTGCGCGAGAACACCCTGCTCTGGTACAAGGGCGACAACGGGACGCCCCGCAGCGGACTGGCCGAGACGCCCCTGCGCGGCCTGAAGGGGACGATGTACGAGGGCGGGATCCGCGTGCCCGGCATCATCGAGTGGCCGGCGCGCATTCCCGCGCCGCTCGCGACGGACGTGCCGGCGGTGACCAGCGACATCCTGCCCACCCTGGCTGCGCTGGCGGGGCAGCCGGCGCCGGACCGGCCCCTGGACGGCCTCGACCTGGAGCCGCTGATCGACGGGCGGATGACCGCGCGTCCGGCGCCCATCTTCTTCTGGAGCTTCGACACCGGTGCCCTGGCGGGCCGTGACCACGACCCCTACCTCGATCCGGCCGTGCAGATCGGCACGACGCCGCTCGTCAAGCTGATGAACGGCATCGCGACCCGCAACTTCGAGAACATCCGCTACCCGGCCGTCGACGCACAGGACTTCGGCGGTGCGCGGGTGATGCTGGACGACGACTACAAGCTGGTCGTCGACGGCTCGCGCGGGTCGGGGGCCGAGCTGTTCGACCTGCGCAGCGACAGGGCGGAGCGCCACGACCTGGCCGAGGTCGAGACCGACGTGCTGCAGGACTTGCGGCAACGGTTGCGGGCGTGGCAGGAATCGGTGCTGCAGAGCCTGACCGGCGCGGACTATCGGTAGCGATACGAAGGCGATCGGGCGAACGCCGGCAGCGCGGCGAACGCAATCGTGAGGTCCAAAAGACGGCAGTTCGTTGGGGATCCCTTCCTTCTCGTGCATGCCCGAACCACGCATGCGCAGGAGCGGCTATGATGAGTCCCCGCTGTCGGGCCGATGATTCGGTGGGTAAGGTCACTCACCCTCGATCCTCACGGAGGAAGCCGTGCTCAGAGCCGTTGCCCTGTCGATGCTGCTGGCCGTCGGTGTCCTGTCCATCGTCATCGCGGCGCAGCCGGGCGGCCTGCCGCCGGCGCCGCCGCTCCGGCTGGAGCAACTCGACGACAAGCTCTACGTTCTCCACGGGGGCTGCATGTGCGGCAACACGCTCTTCTACGTCGGCGATGGCGGCGTCGTTCTGGTCGACACCAAGGTCGCCGGGCAGGGCGCCGCGATACTCGACCAGCTCCGCAACGTCACCGACAAGCCGGTGGCGATGATCATCAACACGCACACGCACTTCGACCATACCGGCAGCAATGGAGAGCTCGGGCGCGTCGAGCGCATCGTCGCGCACGAGAACGCCCGGGCCAGCCTGATGAAGACGACCTGTGCGCCGGTCACCAACTGCGGCGCCTTCAAGGGTGAGAACGAGCGTTTCCTGCCCAACGTCACCTTCAGCGACTCTCGCACGCTGGAAGTGGGCGCGGATCGTATCGACGTCCACTACTTCGGGCCGGGTCATACCGACGGCGACACGTGGATCGTCTTCCCCGACATCCGGGTCGCGATGGGCGGCGACCTGTTCGGCGCGAAGGGCGTGCCCTACATCGACACCGAGAACGGCGGCACCGCGCTCGGCTACGACGAGACGATTGCCCGCGCCGTGGCGGGCCTGGAAGGCCGGGTCGACACCGTGATCACCGGGCACGTGGACGCGTATCCCTGGGACGATCTCGTGCGCTACGCAGAGTTCCACCGCCACCTGGAGGACAACGTGCTGGCCGCGATCGATGCGGGCCGCACCCCGGACGACGTCGCCGCCGACTACGTGCCGCCGGACCACCTGGCCGACTTCTCGTTCATCGAGCCCTTCGCCTCCAACTTCGTGCAGTTGCTGTACAGCGAGGCGCAGGCGGCCCGGTAGTTTGCCGTCGGCCGGCCGTCCGAGCCCGCGCGGGTACGCGCGCGGGTAGCCGTTCGAGCCCGCGCGCGGGTAGTCGATTCCGGGCTCGAACATCCGTTTGGCGGACGCATCGACTCCGGGCGCCACTGCAAGCCGGGAGCACGATTCGCCTCGGACTGTTGCCGAACAACGCGTCACTCGTCCGCGGCCCGGTACCAGATCGGCGAGGTCCACGCCCGCTCCTGGATCTGCCAGGGCAGGTCGGGCGCCATGCACGCCGCCGGGCGCTCTTCGTCGGGCAGGGCCGCGCACTGCAGCGCGTTCCAGCGGCAGCTCGGGTTCTCCACCACGCGCGCGTAGTAGACGGCGGAACGCGACGGATCGAAGTCGGGGTCCGTCCAGACGGCGCACAGGGAAGCCGCCCCGCCGCCGCTGCGCTCGCAGGTTGCCCGCGACACGTCCGCGCCGTTGTCGGCATCGCCGGCCACGTCGTAGATCGCCTCGTGGAAGAGGCCGTCGTCGCCGACCCAGCCCTTGATGATCTGGATGCGCTGCAGCGGCGTTCCGGGGTACGCGTCGGTGCCCGGATCGGCGAGCGCGGTCACGAAGAGCCTCGGCGCCTCGGCCCCTTCACGGGCCGGCAGGACGCTTCCCATGGGCACGCCGGTCTCGTACGCCTCGGCGATCATGTCGTCGCTCGCGCACAGGTCGGGCAGGTCCCAGCCGCCGAAAAGCCGCGCCTGGATGCGCACGCCGCTGGTGCCGAAGGTCTCTTTCCTTTGCATCGCGTCGAACAGCGAGTCGCGAGAGTTCTCCTCGGCCCAGACGCCGACCAGGCCGCCCGGGTTCCGCAGCGGATGCGGGGCGTATGCATCGGTCGTGATGCGCTTCTCCAGGTCCGAATCGACGTTCGAGTTGTGGCCCTGGTAGTCGTACTCGTCGGTGTCTCCCGGCAGGCCGTTGTGCCCGTCGGTGCTGGCGATCAGGCCGAGCTGGATGGGGTTGATCCCCAGGCGCTCCTCCTGGGCGATGCCCTCGATGAGCGCGTAGCGCACGAAGTCGAGGCGCGACTGGCAGCCTTCGCCGCGCAGCCCGCCCTCCCCGGTGCCGTCCTCGCAGTCGGGCGGCCGCTCGCCGTCGATGTAGCGCACCTTCTCGAAGTCGCACAGCTCGTCCTCGCCGCCGAGCACGTTCCACATGCCGCGGCGGCACTCGGACTCGCCCTTGGCCTGCATCATCTCCACCAGCGGCTCCATCTCGCTGCGCAGCGCGGCCCGCGCCCGTTGCTCGTCGATCGGCAGGCCGCCCCAGTCGAGGGTGAACATCTGGCCGTTGGAGATGTTCGGGTTGTGGGGGATGGTCAGCGCTTCGCAGCCGGTTCCCGTGTCGTTGCAGCGCGCCTTGAGACGGGTCCACAGGTCGCGCGGCTGGTCGGCGTCGATCCACGAGATCGGCAGCTCGGGCCCGATCTCGTTGCGCAGGATGACGTTGCGGTGCACCTTGGAGCGCCCCGGCGCCCGGGTGTACTCCCAGGCGTGGAACGACGTGAAGGAGCAGTCGCTGGAGCGGTCGTAGTAGCGCTCGGCCGCCTCGCGGGTTGCTTCCCAGGCGGTGAGCAGGCCGTCGCGGCAGCCGGTGCCGTCCTCGCCGCAGACCAGCGCCCCGCGTCCGGCGGTTCGGTCGGCCTGCCAGGCGGCGCGCTCCTCGGCGGTGCCTCCCGGCCGCAGGCCGCGGCAGACCGGGGTGTCGTAGACCGCGGAGGACGGGTCGGTGCACACCGCGACCTCGCCCAGCCACTCGGAGTGGTCCGTGACCGCCGCGAAATCGAGCGGGCGGTCCAACTGCGCGGTGCGCATCGGCCGGCCCTCGGCGTCGACCGGGCTCAGGCCGATCTCCTCGCCGCGCGCGAAGCGGTAGGCATCGTCCGGCGTCTGGAAACCGCCGCGCCCGAGGGCGTCGAGCGAGAAGGCGGTGTGGGTGTGCAGGTCGCCGAAGAAGGCCTGCCGGAGCGGGTCGTTGTGTGCGCACGGCTCGCGCGGGACCAGGTCGGCCGGCTGCGCCGGCGCGCTCGGCGGGCTCCATTCCACGACGGGGCGGTCCGCCCCCGTTGCCGGAGTCGGTGCGTCGCCGGGCGGGGAGTCGGGTTGGCCGCAGGCGAGGGCAACCAGGGTGACCAGGCAGGCCGCGAGTCGTAATCCTGTCATGCGAGACTCTCCCATGCGCTGGGGGGACGCGTCCAGTGCTGCGGGCGCTCCACCCGCACTTCGTCAGGGCTGCGGCCGGGACCCGTACGCGCGTCGGACCACGCGACTGGCTCCGTGGGGCTCTCGGCGTCGCTCTCGGCGTCGCTCTCCGCCGGACGACGTCACGGCCGCACCGATTCGGTGCCAGCCGCCGTCGCCGGCAGCCGCACCTCGTAGTCCTCTCGCAGTTCCTGGTACGCGGCCAGGCTCTGCTCGCGGCGGCGGTCCTCGCGCAGGTCCGCGGCGACGCGATCCCGGACCTCCGCGAGCGCCGGGGCCCGGGGCGGCGTGCGGCCGTTCACCCGCACCAGGTGCACGCCGTAGGTCGATTCCACCGGTCCGTTCCAGCCGCCCACCGGCAGCTCGGCCACTGCGTCGGCGAACGCCCTGCCGAAAAGTCCGGCGATCTCCCGGTGGCTTCGGTCCGCGTAGTCGCGCGCCAGCATGAAGGGGTCGCCGAGCCGCTGCCATGCGTCGTCGCCGCTGTCGCCGCCGGCGGGCAACTCGCCGAGCAGGGCCGCCGCGTCGCCCGCCGGGTCGGCTCTGCTGTCCCCGGAGAGGAACACGTGGTCGAACGTCGTCCTTCCAGGCCTTCGATAGCGTTCGGCGTGCAGCGCGTAGTACTCCTCGACCTCCGCTCCCGACGGGGGCCCGCTGGCGCCGGCGTCCTCCAGGATGAACGTCAGCTTCTGGGCGAGCCGCCGCCGGACGATGGCGTCGTCGCGGTCGAGGCCCAGGCGCTGCGCCTCGCGGTACAGGATCTCCTCGTCGACCGCCTGATCGATCAACGTCCGCAGTTCGGGCTCCGTGGGCTCCCGGCCCCATTGCGCGATCCAGCGTGCGCGGAGACGCCCGACCTCGTCGGGGGTGATCTCGATGACGGGGCGAGCCGTGTCGCTGCCGGCCAGCCAGCCGTCGAGCGCGAACACGCCGATCCCGAGGAGCACGAAGACGACGAGGGGATCGCGCAGCCAGCGCGGTATCCGGTCCGGCGGCGCGCCGCCCGGATCCGCCGTGGTTCGGGAACCGTCGCGAGCGTTGTCAGAGGGCATCGGTCGGGTGACGGCGGGTCGACCGCATTCCAGCAGGCTTGCGCCGTAAAACGTAACGGAGTGGGTTCTGCGGCGCAAGGTCATCGAGCGGAGGGATGGGCCGGAACGCCGGGCCGGCGGGGCGTTTCGGGGCGCTTCGGGGCGCTGGCGCGGGAGATCTGCGAGAGTGGCGTCAGCTATGAAGTCCATAATAAACGACAATAAGCATGATTACGCCTATAATTATGGACGTTATGAGCGTATCGCGAAGTCGCGCCCTGCCGTTGCCGGTCGGCCGCGCGCTCACCAGGCTCGGCGCGGACATCCGCGACGCCCGGCGCCGCCGCCGCATTCCCACCGCGACGATGGCGGAACGCGCGGGGATCAGCCGCACGACCCTGCACAAGGTCGAGCAGGGTGACCCGGGCGTCTCCCTCGGCGCCTGCGCCACGGTGCTGTTCGTGCTCGGCCTGCAGGAACGCCTCGCGGAACTGGCCGATCCGGGAAACGACGCGGTGGGCCTGGATCTCGAAGCCGAAGCGCTGCCCAAACGCATTCGCGGTCGACGCCGGCGTACGCCGGCTACCGGTGGCTGATGGACAGAGAGATCCTCGTTTCGGTCGATCTCCAGGGTGCCCCCGTCTTCGTCGGACGTCTGTGGTGGCGAAGCCGCAAGGGTCGGGAGAGCGCCTCGTTCGAGTATGACCATGTTGGGAGCGACGGACCGAGAACCCCGCTCGTATCCGGACGCCCGGACGTGGTGTCGCGGTGCAAGCCCCTTGATCCCCCGGAGTCCCTCATTCCGGCCACGTTTCGAGACCTTCTGCTGCTGCCGCGTGGCGCAGATCGTTGTCGAAGCACGCGAATACGACATCGTCGTCCACGTCTTTGCACGTGTCTTGCCACGCCAGTGCGGCTGCAAGCTGCAATGCGTCGTAGCCTCGTAGCTCGTGTTGCCAAGCCAGGTTGCCTGCTCGGGCAGCAAGCCCTGCCGTCACGCCTATTCTCGTGAAGTCATCCCAATCGTCCAGGAACTCCTGCTCGGCCTCCTGGGCCTCGTTTCGACCCATCCGCCGCCGCCGCACAGCCTGTGCCAGCGCGGCTGCAACCTCCACCCGCGTGATCAAGGCCGTTCCGACAGTTTGTGCCTCTTCGATCCTGGCGAGTACTGCTCCCGACTCGTCCTCCTCCACGTAGCGTTTGAATAGGGCGCTTGTGTCTACGTAGAGCAGTCTCACCTCCGGTTCTCCCTGACGATGTCCGCCATGCTGCCACCGCCACGCAGGCGCGCCTTGGGCTTCGTCTTCTTCAACCGCCGCCCGCTCCAGGCGATTGCCGGTCTGTCCTCCGAGTCGCTCTTTCTCGGCTCAGGGACAAGGCGTGCCACCCGACGCCCCCCATCGGTTAGCAGAAGAGTCGTGCCTGTTGTGACCTCTTCCAGGCACCTGCTCGGGTTCGCCTTGAGCTCCTCGACCCTGATGCGTCGCTCGCCCATGTGTTCTCTCCCATGTCGGTTCCGACACTGATACCTCGTAGCTCTCGTTGTCGAACTAGTTCGCCCATTGAGTGACTATCGCCGCAACGAAACCCAACAAGAACGCCCCCGCTTGGCCTTTCAGCAGTATCCAGGAATCTTGTCCAAGACACTTCGCTGTCGTCCGTTACCATCGAGCATCCATATCTTCACTTCATCCACTGGCAGTGCTCTTCTGCAGGACCTCGTCTACGGTGCACGTTCGCCGATCCTACAGTCTTTGGGCCGCCTACGAAGGGCTCTTCCGGCGCTCGATCTCGGCCCGCAGGCGCTCTTCCTGGGTCCGCAGCTCCGGCGTGAACTCCTCGCCGAAGTCGTCGGCCTCAAGCACCGGCCGCGTGGATCGATATCCCTCTTGTCCGCGTGAAGTCGACTTGCCACGGTACCGCGAAGCGGCAGGCAACCCGAACGGCACCGGCACCGTCCAACCCATCGATGATCGAGACGCGGGTGGTGGCGGGCTTGCCGCCGGCCACCGGGACGGGTACGGAAGAGACAGCCACCGCCGCGAACGCGGAAGAGGCGACCTTCGAGGAGCTCTATCGCACCCACGCGAAGCGGATCTACTCGCTCGCCTATCGATTCACGGGCAACGCGGCCGACGCGGAAGAGCTGCTGCAGGACATCTTCCTGCAGGCTTATCGGAAGCTCGACAGCTTCCGGCGGGAAGCGGCGTTGTCGACCTGGCTGCACCGGCTCGCGGTCAACCGGTGCCTGGATCATCTTCGGAGCCGTGCGGCCCGACAGGATGCGAGAACGGGATCGCTGGCGGACGAGGCGCGGCCGCAGCCGCGGGCCCGGGCTTCCAGCCCGCTCACCCGCCTGGACCTCGAGCGGGCGATCGCGCAACTCCCGGACGGCTGCCGCGCCGCATTCGTGCTGCATGACGTCGAGGGCTACGAGCATCGGGAGGTCGCCGCGTTGCTCGGCATAGCGGCCGGCACCTCCAAGTCGCAGGTGCACAAGGCTCGCCTGCGGCTCCGTGCGCTTCTGAGGCGAACATGACCATGAGCAACCGTGAGCCGACGTTCGGATCCGAGTGCGAACGGTTTGCCGACGCGCTGGCCGCAGTGGTCGACGAGGCTCTCGAGCCGCGCGACCGGCGCCGGGTCGACGCCCATCTGGCCGGCTGCGAGGCCTGCCGGGAGCTCCTGGCCGACCTGCGCGCTATCCGGTCGCTCGCCGCCACGCTGGAGCCCATCGAGCCGCCGGCGCGGGTCTGGCACGACGTCAGGCGGCGGGTCGCGGTGGAGGGACGGGCGCCGCGGTTGGCGGCCAGTTGGTGGTCGCGGCGGCCCTTCGGCGGCGCGGGGCCGATCCGGGCAGCCGGACTCTGGTCGCGGTGGTCCGTCGGTGGGGCGGCCCTTGCGGCGGCGGCAGGCATCGTGCTGGCGATCGTCCTGGCCGGGAGCCCGGATCCGGTGCGGTCACCGGCGTCGGATGCGCCGGGCGGCGCGGTGCTCCCGGCGCCGGCCAATGGCCTGGGACCATTCGAGCCTGCTTACGTTTCCGCGATCCGGGATCTGGAGCAGCTCGCCGGCGCAAGGGCACCGGTCCTTCCGGCGGTGCAGACCATTCTCGCCGGGAACCTGGCGGTGGTGGAACGCGCGATCGCCGAGAGTCGTTCCGCGGTCGAGGTCGCGCCGGGAAGCGAAGTGGCTCGCGACCGGCTGCGGGCCGGGTTGGCGCGCAAGCTCGCGCTGCTGCGGACGAGCGCAGACCTGGGGCTCGAACGAATCGAACGCAGATGAACCACACGATTCGGTGCCTCCTCGTCAGTTGCGGAGGCCCTGAGGCTCGAACGAATCGAACGAAGCTGAACCGGCGGAACCGGAGGCAACACACCATGACAAGGCAGGCAATACGGAGCGCGCTCGTCGCCGTCGTCCTGATCGGTACCGCCGGGGCGGCAGCGGGGCAGACGGAAGAACTGGTACGGACCATCCGGATGGAGCCCGGCGGCCTGCTCACGCTCAGCAACATCAGCGGCGAGACGACCGTAACGGGTGTGGACGGCGACGACCTGACGATTCGGGCGACGAAACGGCTCGTCGGACGCGGCAGCGCCGAGTCGCTGGACCGCGTCGAGATCGAGATCGAGGAGCGCGGCAACCGGGTCGACGTCGAACCCAGGTACCGGCGGCGGTCCCTCCTGCGGTCGCTGGGCAACCTGCTCGGCGGCGGCCCGGGATCCGTGGCGGTGGACTACGTGGTGACCATGCCCCGCGGCACGGGTGTGACCATCGAGTCCGTGTCCGGCGACGTCACCGTCGAAGGCGTGGACGGCGAAACGCGAGTCGAAGTGGTGAGCGGCGACGTGCGGCTCGTTTCGCTGGCGGAGCTGGTCGAGGTGGAGGCGGTGTCCGGCCGCGTGCGGATCGCCGACGTGAGCAGCGACGACGCCATGACGGTGGAATCGGTCAGCGGCCGCCTCGACATCGAGACGGTCCGGGCGCCCCGGCTGGAGGCGTCGTCGGTGAGCGGCGCGGTGGCGCTGCGCGGGGTGGATTCGCGGCGCGTCGAGGTGGAGACGGTGTCGGGGTCGGTGACCTTCTCGGGGGCGTTGGCGGCCGACGGGCGCTACGAGTTCGAGTCGCATTCGGGCGGCATCCGCCTGACGGTGCCGGAGGGCACGGGATTCGAGCTGGAGTCCGAGTCGTTCAGCGGCGGCCTGCGCTCCGCCATTCCGATCGTCGTGGGCCGGGGCGACCGCGCCGGGGAGGTGACCGTCTTCGAGGCGGGGAGCCGCTCGATAGAAGGAGTCGCCGGCGGTGGCGGCGGCCGCCTGGAGCTGTCCACCTTCAGCGGGGACATGAGGATCGATGTGGGGCCGGTCCGCTGACGGCTGGGCCCGGACCCGCCGCCCTCGCGGGACCGCTTCGCGCCAACCAATCCTCCCTGGGAGTCCTGCTCCGTTCCCCGGCGCGGACTCCCAGCGCCCCGAAACGCCTTGCTTTCGGCGTTTCGGCCCATCCCGCTGGAGAACGCGTCGAACGCTCAGTTGGGCGCTATCGGTTCGCCGGTGTAGAAGGCGGTCGTCCGCGTTGCCGCCGCATGCGCGGCCTCGGGATCCGTGCCCGCCACGATCGCGGCCTGCTCCCATCCCTCGCTGCTGCCGGTGATGAACGCCTTGCCGTCCGGCGAAGCGGCGAAGGCTTCCTCGTCCGGCTTCGGTGCGTCCGGCTGCGCGATGTGGAGCGCGAGTCCCAGCAGGCCCATCTCCCATCCGACGCCGGCGGCGCCCGGTCCGTACTGGTCCCAGTAGTCGGACAGGTGCGCGATGTGCGAGAGCGTGAGCCGGGCGGTGCCGTCTCCGCCGTCCGCGACACCCACTTCCACCCAACTGACGCCGGCGTACTCCCAGGTGAGCGCGAAGTGCGAGCGTGGTTCGCACGCAGTAATCGTGCCGCCCGCGTTGCCTTCCAACTGGTAGCGGCCGCCGAGCTCCAGATCGCCGCTGACCGGCGCGAACCAGCGCGGAATGCGCTCGCCGCTCGTCACGGCGTCCCACAGGTCCGCGACCGTCGTGGCGAAGCTGCGGGACATCGTGACCGCGCGCGCCGGTTTGCCGTCGCGTTCCAGGGACGAGACGGAGCGCTCTACGGCCCCGAGATCGTCTTCGACATTGAACTTCATGTTTGCTCCTGCCGGTGTGACCGGTCTGCGGAAGCGCCGCCGTGTGACGCCGCGACGTTCCGATGCGCCCTGACGAGCATGGGCCATGGTACACGCGCGGCCAGGATGGAGATGCGAGCTGTGAATCGGCTACGATCCCCCCGCGACGTCAACCCGTTCGACCCATGACTCGACATCCCAATCCCCGCGTGGCCGCGGCCCGCGTCGATGCGCTCTTCATCGACCGCTGGTCGCCGCGATCCTTTTCCCCCGAGCCGCTGACCGACGCCGACATCGCCTCGCTGTTCGAGGCGGCGCGCTGGTCGCCGTCCTCGTCCAACGTCCAGCCGTGGCTGTTCCTGTACGAGACGGACGGCCCCGACCGCGAGGTCTTCGATTCCATCCTGAAGCCCCGCAACCGCGAGTGGGCGTCGAAGGCGCCGTTTCTCGGCTTCATCTTCGCCAACACCCGCACGGCGGACGGCCGCGAGCCGCGCACCGCGCAGTTCGACGCCGGCGCGGCGTGGATGTCCCTGGCGCTGCAGGCTCAGGCGATGGGCATCTGCACGCACGGGATGGCCGGCATCGACGTGGACGCGGCACACGAGAAGCTGGGCGTCGACATCGAGCTCTGGACGGTGATGTGCGCGTTCGCGGCCGGCCGAATCGGCCCGCCGGAAACGCTGCCGCCGGAGCTGCGGGAGCGCGAGCGGCCGAAGGACGACCGCAAGCCGCTCGGGGAGATAGCGCACCGGGGCATCCTCCGGGCGCGGTGAGCAGCATTGCCGCCCGCGAGCCGCTGCCGATGTGGAGCGCTGTTTTCCGGTCGACCGCCGCGCCGGATCGAGCATGACTTGGACGGGGAGTCCGCGCCGGTCGGGGCAACTCGCGGACAGCCTGGCAGCCGTCATCGGCTGGAAACAGAAATGGAGAACGCCATGAGGCCGCCCAAGCTGCTTGCCGTTCTGTCGTTCGTCGTCGGTGCGACGTTCGCGGCCGGTGCGTTCTCGGGACCGGCGGGCGCGCAGGAGGGCGATGCGGCCACACCCAACGTGGTGCTCATCCTCGCCGACGACCTCGGCTGGGGCGACGTCGGCGCGATGCACCCGGAGTCGGCCATCCGAACGCCGCACATCGACCGCCTGGCCGACGAGGGGCTGCGCTTCGTGGACGCGCACTCGCCCTCGGGCGTCTGCACACCGACGCGCTACGCGCTGCTCACCGGGCGTTACACCTGGCGGACGCGGTTGACCCGAGGCGTGCTGGGCGGCTACAGCCCGCCGCTGCTGGAGCCGGACCGTCCGACCCTGGGGACGCTGCTCCAGGAGCAGGGTTACCGGACCGCCGCCATCGGCAAATGGCATCTCGGCATGGACATGCCGTATCTCGACCCCGCGGCGGAACGGACCGAGCCGTGGGAGGGCGATCCCGGCATCGACTTCGGCGGCACGATCGCCGACAGCCCGATTCACCATGGCTTCGACGAGTACTTCGGGGTGAGCGCGTCGCTGGACATGGCGCCGTACGTCTACGTCCGCAACGACCGCTTCGCGGCGCTTCCGACTCGCGAGCAGCCAGCGGTGCCGTTCCCGTACTTCATCCGGCATGGACCGCGGGCCGACGATTTCGTCATCGACGAGGTGCTCGACCGGCTTGTCGACGAGGCGGTCGGTTTCATCGACCGGTCGTCGCAAACCGGTGATCCATTCTTCCTCTACTTCCCGCTGACCGCGCCGCACAAGCCGACGCAGCCCCACCAGCGGTTTCGGGGCCGCACGGACCTGGGCGAGTACGGCGACTTTGTGGCGCAGGTGGACGATGCGGTCGGGCAGGTGCTCGCGGCCCTGGACCGAGCCGGCGCCGACGACGAAACGCTGGTGATCTTCACCTCCGACAACGGCTCGTACATGTACCGCCGCGACGACACGGAGCCGGATCATGTGGACGACCCGTCGATTCAGGCCTATCGCGTGGGCCGTCACCGCTCGAATGCCGACTGGCGCGGCACCAAGGCCGACATCTGGGAGGGCGGCCACCGCGTGCCGTTCGTGGCGCGCTGGCCTGGCGTGGTCGAGCCGGGATCGGAAGCTGCCGCGACTGTCGTCCATACCGACCTCTACGCGACCCTGGCCGACATCGTGGGCGTAACGCCGGGGCCCGAGACCGCCGAGGACAGCGTGTCGCTGCTGCCGATGCTGCGCGGCGAGCCGGTCACGCGCGGCGTCCCCGTGGTTCACCACTCCTCCGGCGGGATGTTCGCGATTCGCGACGGAGCGTGGAAGCTGGTGCTGGGCAACGGATCAGGCGGCCGCCAGGAGCCGCGGGGCGAGCCCTTCGAGCGTCCGTATCAGCTCTTCGACCTGTCGAAGGATCCCACCGAGGCCCACGACGTCGCGGCGGATCACCCGGAGGTCGTCGAGCGGCTGGAGGCGACGCTGGAGCGGTTCCGCCGGGCCGGCCGGAGCGTTCCGCTGCATGGCGATGCGCGGTCTGCCTCCGGTGCGATCGTGCAGCGCTGAATGGCTGCCGAGTGGCCCGCGCATGGTCTCGATGATTGCCGGCCGCGTTGGCGAAGGGGGGGGCACGGCGCCCGATCCGTGCAGGTGCGGCGATGCGCCGTCGGCCCCGGCGCCTGTCACCGCGTCGTGACCCAACGCGGGCGAGAGTGGTGGGTGAGCCGAATCCAGCGGCAGACTTGCTGAATTCCATGTAAATCAGCGGTATTATCGCTGGAATGTACCGTCGGGCTCTGGATCTCCGTGCCCTCGTCGAGCACCGGTCCGTCTTCCTCTTTGGCCCCCGCCAGACCGGCAAGAGCACTCTCGTCGGCCACACGTTCCCTGACGCGGCGGTCTACGACCTGCTCGAAGCGGACACGTTCCACCAGTTGAGCTCGCATCCCGAGCACCTGCGCCAGACGCTGGGGCCGGAACGGCGGATCGTGGTGATCGACGAGATCCAGAAGTGTCCTCCGCTGCTGGACGAGGTCCACTTGCTCATCGAAAGGAACCCGGCGCTGCGGTTCGTGCTGACCGGCAGCAGTGCGCGCAAGCTGAAGCGGGGCGGCGCCAACCTGCTGGCCGGTCGTGCGCGCGTGGCCCGGCTGCACCCGCTCGTCTCGGCCGAACTGGAGGGCGATCGCCTCCTGGATCGCATCAACCACGGGGGGCTGCCGGCCTTTCTCGACGCGGCGGAGCCGCGGCACGACCTCCGGGCCTACGTCGGCACGTACCTGCAGGAGGAGATCCAGGCGGAAGGGCTGACCCGCTCCATCGGCAACTTCGGACGCTTTCTGGAGGTTGCCGGCCTGACCAACGGGGAGCAGATCAACTTCGCGGCCGTGGCCTCGGACGCGGGGCTTGCGCCCAGCACCGTGCGCGAGCACTACCGGATTCTCGAGGACACCCTGGTGGGCGAGCAGTTGCCCGCGTTTCGGAAGACCCGCACGCGGAAGCCGGTGGCGACCGCCAAGTTCTACTTCTTCGACGTCGGGGTCGCGAACACGCTGCGGCGCGCCGGCGCCATCGAGCCCGGGTCTGACGCCTACGGGCGCGCCCTGGAACATCTGGTGTTTCTGGAGCTCCGGGCCTGGCGGGACTATCGCCGCCGGGACGACCCCCTCACCTACTGGCGCAGCCAATCGCAGCTCGAGGTCGATTTCGTGGTCGACGACGCGGTGGCGATCGAAGTGAAGGCGAAGTCCCGCGTATCGGCCCGCGACTACAGGGGCCTGCTAGCCCTGGCCGAGGAGGTCCCGCTCCGGCGGAAGCTGGTCGTCTGCCACGAGCCGCGCCGGCGCCGGGAGGACAACGGGGTCGAGATCGTGCCGGTTCGGGAGTTTCTGAGTGCGCTGTGGGCGGACGCGATCATCGAGTGACGCGGCAACGCATGGGTAGCCGGCCGCCGGCAGCATTGAAGAATGTGCGGCCCATGCTCATATTTCAATGCAGTGGAAACCCGCGGGCGCGGCGCCATGGAGCTATACGCCGCGATTCGGAATCCACGTCAGCCCCTCTATAATCCGAGCCACGGTGTCCGCTCCATGCGAACCGGCGCGGTCGCGTGTCTCCGACCGGAGCTGCACGGAGCAGTACTTCCAGGCAACCCGTAACGCGAGACAGGAACTGACATGGCAAGAGCCCTCGATCGACGCGAGTTCCTTGCGACGGGTGCGGCCGCGGCCGCGTACGCGTTGAGCGGTCCGGCGTTCGCGCAGGCTACCGATCCGACGACGCTGAGCATTGCCGATGCGCAAAGGCTGATTCGTTCGGGTGCGCTCTCGCCGCTGGAACTGGTGGAGGCCTACCTCGAGCGAATTGGCCGCTTCGACGCCCGCCTGAACGCCTTCGTCACCGTGACCGGCGAACGCGCCGTGGCGCGTGCGAGGGCCCTCGAGGCGGAGCTTGCGGGCGGGCGGTGGCGCGGACCGCTGCACGGCATTCCGATCGCGCTGAAGGACAACATCGACACGGCCGGCGTGCTGACCACTGCCGCGAGCGCCGTGTACGCGGATCGCGTTCCGGACGAGGACGCCGAGGTGGTGACGCGGCTCGAGGCGGCCGGCGCCGTCATCGTGGGCAAGCTCAACATGCACGAGTTCGCCTACGGCGGGACCTCGGCGTTCACGCATACCGGCCCCGTGCGCAATCCGTGGGACGTGGATCGCATCCCCGGCGGATCGTCCGGCGGCTCCGGCGCGGCGGTCGCCGCACGTCTGTGCGCCGGCGCCCTGGGGACCGATACCGGGGGATCGGTGCGCATTCCGGCCGCCCACTGCGGCATCGCCGGTCTGAAACCGACCTACGGGTTGGCGAGCATTCGCGGCATCGTCCCGCTCAGCGTCTCGCTCGATCACGTCGGCCCGATGTGCCGGACGGTGGCCGATACCGCGCTCCTGCTGCAGGCGCTGGCCGGGTACGATCCGCGCGGCATCGCGAGCATCCGCGCGGAGGTGCCGGACTACGCGACCGCGCTGCTGCGCCGCACGTCGTTGCTGCGTGTGGGCGTGCCCCGCACGCCGTTCTACGACGACCTGGATCCGCAGGTCGCGGAGGCGGTCGATCGGGCGCTCGGCATCCTGAGCGATCTGACGGCGAGCACGCGGGACGTCGAGCTGCCCGCGCTGCCGCAAGCCCGGCCCGTTGCCGTCGAGTCCTATGCGTATCACGCCGATCTCCTCGGCGAGAGCCGGGAGCTGTACGAGGAGAGCACGCTGGCGCGCATCGAGCCCGGAGCCGAGGTGTCCGCGGCCGAATACGCCGAGGCGCTGTACCAGTTGAAGCTGGTGAGAAAGGCGATCGCGCACGTGTTCGACGACGTCGACCTGCTGGTCACGCCGACGCTGCCGATACTCCCGGTCGAGATCGAGGCGGCCCGCGAATCGCCGCTGGAAGCGACCCGGATCCTGATTCGCAACCCGGCGCCCTTCAATTCCTACGGGATTCCGGCGATCACCGTCCCCTGCGGATTCAGCCGGGAAGGCCTGCCCATCGGGTTGCAGATCTGCGGCCGCGCCCTGGGCGAAGTCGACGTGCTCGCCCTCGCGCACGCTTACGAGCAGGCGACGGACTGGCACGAACGCACACCGCCACTGTGAGCTGCGTGCAGGGGGATACATCACGGCTCGCATGCTGCGGGGCTGTCGCCACGGACTGTTCAGGTCCGCAGGATCTCCAGACACCGCCAGGATTCACGCGGCGATCGACGGCCTGAAGGCCCGCGGTTCGGACGCGCCTGGACGCACTGCCAATCGACATCGATCCGATCTTCGCGACTCGTACCTGGAGCGCGGTGCTCGGCTTGGCGGACACGTACGGGATCTCCGCCTGCGATGCGATGTACCTCGAGCTCGCCGTGCGGATGCACCTGCCGCTCGCCACGCTGGATCAGCGTCTGCGGGCTGCCGGTCGATCGGCAGGTGTCGAGGTGCTTGGAATCGACGACTGATTCCTTGTGGCCGGGGCCTTCAGGTCCGCAAAGGTCCGCATGACCCCGAGTACCTGGACCGCTTCTTCGACCTCTTCCTCGTACGTGAGCGGAGTCGATGACGCCAGCCTGCGCTGCCGTAGCGGGATGCAGGCTCCCAGGCAGGCGATCAGTAGGGCGCATGCGGTGCTCCACCGCACCGGCGCGGCCAGAAGCCAGAGCTCCAGCC
This sequence comes from Vicinamibacterales bacterium, assembly GCA_958296065.1. GTDB lineage: Bacteria > Acidobacteriota > Vicinamibacteria > Vicinamibacterales > UBA8438 > WTFV01. The sequence continues at coordinate 23,795 of CATQHX010000032.1, forward strand.
GCGCCGTCCAGTAGGCGTACGCCGTCAGGGCCAGGGCGTAGACCGGCCACAGGTACTTCACGTTCGCCTTGCCCGGCACGTAGCTGCAGGCGAACGGTACCTTGTGGAAGCGGCACAGCAGCAGCTCCGTCAGGCAGCCGGACATCAGCAGCCAGAACACGGTGTGTCCGACCGCCGGAGCCGGTCCCCAGAGCCAAGCGTAGGCCGGTAGGGTGGCGACGGCGATCGGCAGCGCGCCGAGCAGCCACATCGCCTTGCGCGCGCCGTTCAGGTACACCGCCTTGTCGTCGGTCTCGGTCATCCGGAAGATCCGGTTGGCACCCAGCTCCGTCGGCACCGTGAACAGGACCCGGAGCGCTACCAGCACGAAGAACGAGAGCACGAGCGGTATCGACAGCAGCCGAACCGACGGTGCGGAGAGCGACTCGCTCAGGGCGCTCTCGGCGATGCCGGTGACCGGGCTCAGGAACGAGCCGACGACGAACGCCAAACCGAGGCCGACGTAAGCCGCGACGAGCAGCCGGTGGAGGCGGCTGCGCGCCAGGCTCCGTGCGGCGAACGCAACGAGGGCCTGCTCCAGCGGATGACGCAGAATGGTCGCGTTCGCCAGGCGGGTTGTCGTGCGTGAGACGAGACCGGCAGGTCGCGCGCCGTCCGGCGGTGTTTCCAGCGCCTGTTTCACGACCCTTCGAAACACGGCGCCGTAGGCAAGCATCGCGATCGAGCACGTGACCCCGAGCGCCAGCAGGCCGGCAGCGCCCAGACGTCGAAACGCTTCCGGGTCGAACCCCCAGAGGACCTCGTAGATGCCGAGGAACCAGACTGGCGGCAACCAGATGCCGGCACGGCTGCTCGTCAGCCCGACGAACTGGTACGGGTTGTCCGCCGTCGCCAGCGCCTCGCTCGTCGCGGCCGGATCGATGGCGGCCAGCCTGACCAGCAGCCCGGGCGCGAAGACGAGCCATTCGATCTGGACGATGACGAACAGCAGTTGCGCGAGCATCGATACCCGCCGCAGGAGGCGTTCTGGAAGGACGAGGGCGATGCACGCCTGCAGCGCCGCAAGGGCGAGAAACACCAGGAGGCCGGCGGACACCGTCGCGACGAAGTGCGCCACCGGGTAGCGCAGGAACGCCTCGAACGGAAGATAGCCTCCGGCAACGAGCGAAAAGAGCACGGTGCCCGGCAGGTTGACCATGATCGCGAAGCCGACCGCCACAGCGACCAGCGCCGCGAGCCTGGCGAGAACGATGGTGCTCGGGCGGATCGGCAGGCTGCCGAGCACCATCGCGTCGCGGCGGTCCGGAAAGAGCTTGTCCCACACCAGCACCGTGACGAACCCGACCGCCGCCATCGAGTAGCCGATGAAGTAGAGCTTCTGCGGCACCGCTCTGAGCGCCAGCTCCTCGGCGGTCATCCACGAGCCGTAGGACAACGAGAGGAGGAAGGTGAAGACCGCCGGGGGAATCATGAACACGGCGGCCAGCCAGAGCGCCGACTGACGCAGGTCGACCGTATCGGGGACGAGGTCGTTCTCGAAGAGCCCCCGGAGGAACGTGCGGAAGAGGACGCGGAATTGATCTCGCTCGCTACCGACTCCGAAGTCGCGCCCGCTGTTCGTCACAGCTTCATCGCCTCCACCAGCTCGCCCGCGACCTGCTCGGCGTCGCGCTGCCCCGCGAGCTGCGTGAACACTCCCTCGAGCGATGGCTGGCGCATCAGCGCCCGCAACCGTTCGACGCGATCCGCCGCGACCACCTGCCCCTCCCGCAGGATGACGACCGACGAGCAGATCTGCTCGACCATCTCGAGAATGTGCGAGCTGTAGAGGACCATCTTGCCGTCGGCCGCGAGGGCCCGAATGAGCTGCTTCAGGACAAGGGTGGCGCCGACGTCGAGTCCGGACGAGGGCTCGTCGAGCAGGACGATGTCCGGGTCGTGCAGCAGTCCGGCCGCGATCAGGACCTTCTGCCGCATGCCTTTCGAATAGGCCGCGAGCCGCGCATGCCGGTCGTTGTAGATGCCGAAGAGGCGCAGAAACCGTTCGATCTTCTCGGCGAGCACGTCGGGCTCGATCCGGCGCAGCCGTCCGACGAGCATGAGGTACTCGGGGCCGGTCAGGTAGGAGTACAGATCGGGTGTCTCCGGCACGTACCCGATCCGCCGCCGGTGGCCGAGGATGTCGCGATGGAGGTCTTTGCCATCTACGCGGATCTCGCCGTCCGAGGGCTCGATGAGCCCGGCCACCATGTTGACCGTGGTCGACTTCCCGGAGCCGTTGGGTCCGAGATAGCCGAGCACCTCGCCGGGACGTGTCGTGAAGCTGATGTCGCGGACCGCGGCCAGCGCACCGTAGTACTTGGAGACCCCTGCCATTCGAGCATGCGACTGTCCTTCCGGATCGACGTCGTGCTTTCTCTATGGCTTGGCACGGCTACTCGTGGCGCAGCGCGACCATCGGATCGAGCCGCGCTGCGCGCCGCGCCGGCAGGAGGCACGCGACGACCGCCACGCCGCCGAGCAGTACGGCGACGGATACTTGCGTGACCGGGTCGGCCGGCGGCGTGTCGACTAGCCAGCTCTCGAACAGCCTCCCGACCGTGAGCGCACCCCAGATCCCGATGGCAAGTCCCAGGCCCAGTTGGACAAGTCCCCGCCGTAGAACCATCCAGCCCACCTGCCCCGTCCCGGCCCCCAACGCCATGCGGAGCCCGATCTCCTGCGTGCGCTCGGTCACGGCGTACGCGGTCACTCCGTACAGGCCGACGGCGGACAAGACCAGGGCGACCCAGGCAAAGGCGCCAAGGAGCGCCCCGATGAGCCGCGGGATGAAGCGGGTCTGGGCGAGTACGCCGTCCAGCGTCCACACGCGGGCAATCGGAAGATCCGGGTCGAGCCTGCGCACTAGCTCTCGCGCCGCGCCGCCGGCGGCCGTGCCGGCCACGCCGCGCACCAGAAGATGCTGGAACGGAATCGGGTCCGCGCGATACGGGAGGTAGGCGATCGGGCCGGGCGCGCCCGACATGGTCTGTCGCACCGTCGGCGAGATGCCGACGATCGTCAACCAGGGCGCGTTCTCGTCCGACTCGTCGCGCCTCGTCAGGCGAATGCGCCGCTCGAGCGGATCCTCGTTCGGGAAGAACAGGTCCGCGAAGCGCCGGTTGACGACGACGCTGTCGTTGCCCGCGGTCCCGTCGCGGTCGGTGAACGCACGGCCCTGCTGCAGGCGAAGGCCCAGCGCCTCGAAGTAGTCATCGGCGATGGTGATGACGCCGGCGGTTGGCGGCGGGTCGCCGTCGGATGCGGGCCGGCCGTCGATGGCGAGCGCGTGGGACGCGGCGACAGGGGCGAACGGGATGGCGCCGGCGCTCGTCGCCGACGCGATCCTCGGGTCGGCCGCTGCCTGCTCGTCGAATGCGCGGAAGAACCCTACCCGCTGCCCGGCCGTGGGGTAGCGGTCTTCCGGAAGGAAGAGTTGGATGGTCGTCACGTCCGCCGTGTCGATGACACGGTTGGCGAGTGCGACCGTCAGCAGACTGCGTGCCATCAGGCCGGCGCCTGCCAGCAGGACCAGCGTCAGCGCCAGTTGCGCCGTTACGAGCCATCCAATCCAACGGCGCGCCGGGGGGCCTGCGGTCCCGACTCGCCCGGCCGTGGTGACGAGGTCGCGCACGTTCGCTTTCGATGTGTGCACGGCGGGCGCCAGTCCGAACACCAGAGCGGTCGACAGACACGTTGCGGCCACGAATGCCAGCACCCGGCCGTCGAGGTCGAAGTCGATCCAGTACGGGGCCATCAACGGCTCGAATCCCATCGAAAGCAGGCGCGCGCCCAGCGCGGCGAGTCCCAGGCCCAGCGCTCCGGCCAGACTGGCGAGCAAGAGGCACTCGACGAGCAGTTGTCGCCCGATTCGCGCTCGTGTCGCGCCCAGCGACACGCGCATGGCGACCTCCCGGGACCGGCGTCCGGCGCGCGCCAGGAGCAGGTTGGCGCCGTTCGCGCAGGCGATGAGCAGCACGACGCCGGCAGCGGCCAGCAGTGCCGTCAGGACCGGTCGGAACGTGCCGTTGTAGTGCTCGTTGAACCGATCGACCCAGGGCTGAAATCCCTCGTTCGTGTCGGGATGGGTTGCCGCGAGGGCCGCGGCGATGCCATCGAGATCCGCCTGGGCCCGGGAGACGGTCATCCCGTCCGCGAGACGGCCCACGGCTCGGAAGACCCGCTGATCGCGCGCGTGGTCGGCCAGGCCGGGTGTAACCCCCAGCGGCTGCCAGAGTTCCGCCCACTGCGGAAACGCGAAGCCGGGGGGCATCACGCCGACGACGGTCGCGGGCGCGTCGTTGACGCGAACGACCCGGCCGAGCACCTCCGGGTCCGCGCCGTAGCGGCTCGTCCAGATGCCGTGTCCGAGCATCACCACGGCCGGTGCGCCGGCGCCATCGTCTTCGGGCGAGAAGTCGCGGCCGAGCAGCGGCTCGACGCCGAGCAGGCGAAAGGTGTTCGCCGTGACGCGCGCGCCGAAGTACCGTTCGGTCGCCAGGCCCGGGTCGCCGACGTTCAGTGCCGGCTCGCTGTAGGCCGCGATGTCCTCGAAGCTCGCCGCCGTGATACGCCAGTCCCGGAAGTCGAGATACGAGACGCCCTGCTCGCGGCCGTCGGCGTCGCGCATCGCCAGTGCCATGATGCGCTCCGCATCGTCCACCGGCAGGCCGCGGACCAGGATCGTGTTGTACACCGTGAACGCCGTGCTCGTGAGTCCGATTCCGAGCCCGAGGGCAAGGACCGCGGCCGCAGCGAACCAGCGTTCCTTCACGAGCAGGCGCGCGGCGAACCGCAGGTCCTGCCATGTCTCTTCCAGCCAGCGCACGCCGCGCGCGTCGCGGCACATCTCCTTGACCTGGTCGAGCCCGCCGAACTCGAGGCGCACTCGCCGGCGCGCCTCCCGCGCGGACATGCCGGCCCGGATGTGGTCGGCCACCTGCCGCTCGACGTGGTCGCGCAGCTCGGCGTGCAGCTCGTGTTCCGACCGATCGCGGTTCACCATGCGGGTCCACCAGCTCATCGCGCTCCTCCACCGGCGGAGCCGGGAATCGGATGCTCTTTCGTCACTGTCGCAAGACCGTGCCCAGCTCGATTCGCACCACGCGCGCCGCCGGACCGATACACGCGACGAGCGAGACACCGAGGACCAGGGAACAGACGGCGACGACGATCCAGGGGTCGGCGAGGCTGGTCTCGAAGAGGGTCAGGTTCAGCGTCCGGTCCGATGCGACGGCCAGGAGCAGTCCGGCGGCCAGGCCGGCCAGCACGCACGTCAGGGTCGAGCGCAGCAACCCGGCGAGAACCCGGCTCCGGCGCGCACCGAGCGCCTGACGTAGCGCGGCCTCGCGCAGTCGCCGGTTTGCGGTATCGCTCACCATGCCGAAGACGCCAATCGCCGCCAGCAGGGCGGACCCGAGTCCGAACGGGAGCAGCAGCCCGCTCTGGAACCGTTCCCGTGACAGCGCGCGATCGACGAGCTCCGCCGTGGTGAGGTCGGCGCTCATCGGCTGCTCCGGATCCATTTCGGCGAGCGCACTGCGCAGGATTGCCCTGGCGGTGGCGGGGCCGGCTGACGCACGGACTACCACGTACCGCAACGGGATGGCCGTCTGCGTGTAGGGCAGGAACACGTCGCCGCTGACTTCCTGCACCCGGCGGTATCGGCCGTCGGCGACGACGCCGACGATGCGGTACGAGCGCGGGGCGTTGCGGCCGCCGATAAACCGCTGTCCGACCGCTTCCCGCGGCGACCCGTACATCTCGCGGGCGACGCTGTCGCTGACGATGGCTACCAGCGGCCAGCGCTCTGACGCTGACTCCACGGTGCCCGACGGCTGGCGCTCGGCGGGAGCCCCGGTGGCTGCCGACGGGAGTCGCTCGTCGGTCGACTCGGTGGGTGCCCCCGGTTGGGGCCGGTTCGTGGACCCCGCGGCGGGTTGTGATGCGCGGGCCGCCCCGGCGCCGGCCGCGGTCAGGGCATCCGTCTCCGAGAAGCCCCGGCCGGCTAGCAGCGGGGTGCCGATGGCCTCGAACCAGGTCGGCGTGACGACCTCCAGGTTCAGAATGGAGTTGTCCCCCGCGCGCTCGGCGGACTGGCCGGGAAGCCGGTAGGGGAGGTCCCAGCCGATCACGCCTTCGAGCGGTCTCAGCAGCGCCGCGCCGGCGGCCTCTACTTCCGCGTTCGCTTCCAGCCGCGCAATCACGTCCCGGAAGAACCGCCGCCGCGCCGCTGCATCGGGGTAGCGCACGCGGCTCGGGTTGACGAAGGCGGTCAGGGCGCTCTCGCGGTCGAAGCCCAGGTCGGCGCCGCGCAGGTTGAGGAAGCTCACGGTAAGCGCGCCGGCGATGATCAGTAAAACCACCGTTCCGGCTACCTCGACGGCGAGCAGCGTTCCGGCGATGCGCGCGGCACGGTCCGAACCCCCGCCGCCGGCCGTATTGCGGCGCAGGAGCGCATCGATGGACGAGTCCCTGACCATCGTCAACGGGACGCACCCGATGCCGAGGGTGACCAGTACGAGACACCCCCCGGCGAACAGGAGCGTCCACCCACCGATCGTTGCCGACGCAATCCGCGGAATGTCTTCCGGCGCGAGCGCGACCACGGCATCCAGGATCGCGACCGCGACGCCGATCCCCATGATCGTGCCGATGGTGGCGAGGACCAGACCCTCGGCGACGAACTGGCGCAACAGGTGGCGGGTCGACGCGCCCAGGCCGAGGCGCAGCGCCACTTCGCCGCCGCGGCGCGCCGCGCGTGTCGCCTGCAACCCGCTCAGGTTGACGCCGGCGACCAGCAGCAGGACGATCGCCCCGGCGAATAGCAACGACGCGACGACCTGGCCGCTACCGATGATGTGATCGCGTAGCGGCGTGAGCGCCGCCACCTGTTCCCCGGTGTTCGAGCCTGGCCGTTGCGCCTCCAGTCCCGACACGATCCCGTCCAGTTCGGCCGTCGCCTGTGCGTGCGACACGCCCGGGCGCAGGCGCCCGATCACCTGCAGGAACACCGTCCGGTTGTTGGCCAGTCCGGGCCGCGTGCCGAGCGCCGTGAAGACGTCGACGCCCCGCGGAAAGACGACTCCGGCCGGTAGTACGCCGATCACCGTGAAGTCGATGCCGGTGAGCGTCAGGCCGGATCCGATCACACCGGGATCGGCACCGAGGATGTTCGTCCAGAACGCGTGGGTGACGATGACGGTCGGCTGCGCTCCCTCCCGGTCGTCCGTCGCCCTGAAGGTGCGGCCGAGCAATGGCCGTACGCCGAGCACGTCGAAGAACTCGGCGGTGACGCGCGCACTCTCGATGGCGACCGGATCGCCGCGGCCGGTCAGGACGTAGCTGTATCCGTAGACGGTGGTCGGCAGGGCGGCGAGGCTCTCGAAGCTGGTCGACTGCGCCCGCCACGCCAGGAACTCCGGATAGGAGAGCTCGATGAGGCGCGTCGGGTCGGTCCGGCTGGTCTTCCAGCCGGCGACGAGGCGCTGTTCCTGTGCAAACGGAAGGGGTTGGAGCACGACGGCGTCCAGCACCCCGAACATCGCAGTGCTCGCGCCGATGCCGATGGCCAGCGTGGCAATGGCGAACCACGAGACTCCCGAGGAACGGTCCTTGAGCTGCCGTCGGAGGGCGTAGTGCAGATCGCGTCCGAGGTCCTCCATCCACCGGGTGCGGTGGACGTCGCGGCACAGCTCCTTGACCTGGTCGAGGCCGCCGAACTCGAGGCGCGCCCGGCGGCGGGCCTCGCCCGCGGACATCCCCGCTCGGACGTAGTCGGCCACCTGCCGCTCGACGTGGTCGCGCAGCTCGGCGTCCAGCTCGTCCTCTGCCCGGCAGCGAAGCCGAGGCCGCCGCCACCAGCTCACCGCGCGCCTCCGCCCGCGGTGCCGAGAATCAGCCCGACGGCCTCTGACAGCCGGGCCCAGCTCTCGGTCTCCTCCTGCAACCGTGCGCGGCCCTTCGGCGTCAGGCGATAGAACTTCGCGTCGCGGCCGGTGTCGGACGGCTTCCATTCCGCGGCCAGCAGTCCCCGCCGTTCCAGCCGGTGCAGCGCGGGGTAGAGCGAGCCCTGCGGCACCTGGAGCACGTCGCGCGAGACCTGCTTGATGCGCTGGGCGATGCCGTAGCCGTGAATCGGGCCGGTGGCCGCGACCTGCAGCACCAGCAGGTCGAGGGTGCCTTGCGGCAGGTCCGTCCGGGCCGTGGTCATCTCTCCATGCCTCTGGCTTCTACATGTACAGGATCACATGTAGAAGGTCAAGGTGTTGGGAGAGGATTCGTCAAGGGTGCCACGGCGTCAACGCGTTCACAACCCGCGGGCTGGTGGGGACTGGGTCGAACCTCTACCGCTGCAGTCGAGGTCCGGCCCGTCGTCCCACGGTTCTCAGGGCGACGACAGCAGGAAGTTGATGGTCACCGTCATCAGGACGGAAACGGGCGCGCCGTCGACCAGCGTGGGCTCGTATCTCCACTGCTCGACCGCGGCGATCGCCGCCTCTTCGAGCTCCGGCACCGAGCGCAATACCTCGATGTTGCCCACCTCGCCCGCCGGGTCGATGGTCGCTTCCAGGATTACGAGGCCCTGAACGCCCGCCTCGCGGGCCGCGGGGGGATAGACCGGGGGGACATCGTGGATCTTCGCGGGCGGCGGGACCCCGTCGCCGATCCGGACGGGCTCGTCCGAGCGGCCGGAGGGTTGGTCGGGATCGTCTAGCACGGTCTGCAGCTCGTCGAGCACGCTCTGCAACTGTTGCTGGAGTGCGGCGGCCCGCTCGACGAGCTCCGTGATGCGCTCGCTCGACGGCACCTGTTGCTGGAGTGCGGCGGCCCGCTCGACGAGCTCCGCGATGCGCTCGCTCGACGGCACCTGTTGCTGGAGTGCGGCGGCCCGCTCGACGAGTTCCGCGATGCGCTCGCTCGATGGCTCCGTCGGTGGGTCCTGCTCGACGGTGCTGCCGATCGATTCGGGGAGCCGTCCGGTCGTGGTTGGCGCCGTTCCCGTCGTTGCCGACTCCGCCCCGGTCCGCGGTTGGCGATTCGCCGGTATCCGGGATAGCACCAGCTCTTCTTCACGCTGCTCTCCCGCTTCCAGCGAGAACTGCCGAAACAGCGGCTCGAAGCCCGGCGCTCTCACTGCGAGGATGTACTCTCCCGGTCCCAGGTCGAAGATCTCGAAGCGGCCGTCGCCATGGCCGGTCAAGCGTGCCGATGCGCTCCTGCTCGTGCTGAAGCGTGTGATGTCGGGATTCCGAACGACGTTTCCGGCTTGATCGACGAACCCATAGCGCATCGGATTCGCTGATTGCCAAGCTTCGCGGATGGTGAACGTGACCTCGGGATTCCGAACGGCGTTCCTGTCCTGGTCGACGACGGCGCCGCTGATCCGGGCCGTCTGCGCGCCAACCTGCAGGCCGGCGACGAGCATCGAGACCAGCACGAGCGTTCCCAGGCTCCACAGGCGAGTGAGGCGTGTCATCGGGCGCCGATTCGTGTGCGCATTCAACATGGCGGACAACCTCCGTTCCAGGTGTGACGGACGCGCCATCGCCGGCGCCGGCAACCACGTCCGCCTGTGTTTCCGAGCCTCTTTCGCAAGTTCGACGAGGTGCGTCGCGCAGGTGGTGGCCGGAACGCCCCGAGCCAGCACGAGGTCGTCGGCCGCGTGCTCGCTTTCGCGGCGCAGCCGGGCGCGGGCCACCCACGCCAACGGGTTGAACCACCAGAGGCAGCGCAACGCTTCGGCCGCCATCTGCAGCAGCCAGTCGCAGTGGCGGACGTGCGCCAGCTCGTGCAGCAGCACGACGCGCATCCGCTCGGCCGACCACCCGGCCGCCGCGGCCGGCAGCATGACGGCCGGCCGCCGCCAGCCCCACGTCGCCACCAGTCCCGGGCGCGGACCGAACAGCAGCTCGACGTCGCGTCGCAGGCCGCACGATCGCGCGAGGTCGGCGCACAGGCGATGCCACGGCCCATCCGTCACGCGGCTCGACGACGCGCGGAGCCGGCGGAGTCTCGTCAACCCGACCAGAAGCACGCCGGCGCTGGCGACCGCGCCCGTCAGCCAGATCGTCACGGCCAACCGGCCGGCGACACGGCCGCTTGCGACGGCTGCCGCCGCGCGTCCGGACCGGCCGACTCGGAACCCTGTCGACTCCGACGCAACGGCAGGTCCGAGCCCATCGGCATCCGCCGTGAACAGGGAGAAGGGACGCAGCCCGAGCATGTCGAAGACGGAGCCGGCACTCCAGTCGAGCACCCCGAGCGGCGCCACCCGCACCACCGGCGGAACAGGCAGGACGTGGAGGGCAGGTGCCGCGCAGGCCGACACGACGCCGATCGCCAGCACCCAGCGTCTCGCGGCCGCCGACCGGGTACGCAGGCAGAAGGCGCCGGCCAGCACCAGGAGCAGGATCGCCGACACCTTGACGGTCAACGCGGCCAGCAGGCTCATGACGGCTCCTCCGGCTCGTCGCGCACGTCGCTCCTGTCCGGCCCGCTGCCTCGTGACTCGCCGGCGGGTCGACCGGCACTTCGGTGCGCCGTTCGCGCGTCCGAAACGATCCGTGCGATGCGGTCGAGCTCCGGCTCGGTCAGATGCATCGCCTCGCCGCCGAGCAGCGCGGCCACCGCCTGCTCGGCTGAGCCGTCGAAGAACGTTTCGACCAGATGCAGCAACGCCGACCGGCGGGCGGTCCTGCGAGGGGTCACCGGGCGATACACGTACCGCAACCCCTCCTCCTCGTGGCGCACGTGTCCCTTCTTCTCGAGGATGCGCAGTTGCGTGCGAACCGTCGACGAGCTCGGGTCGCCGGGAAGTTCCTCCCGGACGACGCTGGCCGGGGCGCGGCCGTGCCTGAAGAGGATGTCCATGATCTGTCGCTCGCGACGCGACAGCCGGCTGTGCCACGGTGTCTTCATGTGCATGAGAGTTCAGTCGGTCGCTGCCGGGGCCGCTGTTGGCCCGCCCAGTTATTTTTATAGCATATAGGTTAATAAATTAACAACAATTTTCTCTGGAGAGAGGCCCGCGGGCCAGCGGGCGGAACGTCAGCAATTGTGCTCTTGGGGGAGGTGGGCCTTCCTGGTGGTCTGGGGCCACGCTCCGACGTTGACCGTGGTGGACCATTGGAAATACCATCATGCCATGAAACTTACCATCGACCGGGCAGGTCGCATTGTCGTGCCCAAGAGTCTTCGCGAGCGCTTCAACCTGGTCGCGGGCACGGAGTTGGAGATCGAAGCCCGTGGCGAGTTCCTGCAGCTCAGCCGGACGGGAGCCGAGCCTGCGCTCCTGAGGAAGATGGGGATTCTGGTGCACCACGGCGGCGATCGCGCGAACCTGGACGTCGCCGCGTTCATCCGGGCAGAGCGCGACTCGAGGAGCCGCCGGATTCTTCCCGGGGGCGCCGAGTAGTGCGCGTTCTCTTCGATACCTCGGTCCTGGTGCCGGCGGTCGTCGACCAGTTGGCCAACCACGAGGCGGCGCTCAACGCGCTGGTGAGCTACACCGCCGGCGACCATGCGGGGTATTGCTCGACGCACGCGCTCGCCGAGTGCTACGCCACGTTGACCGCCTTGCCGTTACCGCGACGCGTCCAGCCCGTGGAGGCCAGACGACTCGTCGAGGAGAGTCTCCTGGCGCGACTGACGGTGGTCCCTTTGATCGAGGCCGACTACCTCGACGCCATCCGGCGTGTCAGCCACGACGGACTCTCCAGCGGCGTCGTCTACGACGCGCTGCATGTCCGCTGCGCGGAGAGAATCCCAGTGGACCGCATCCTCACGTGCAATCTGCCGGACTTCGAGCGACTGCGGCCGGCCGGCATCGTCGTCATGGGCCCGTGAGGTCGTCCGAGGATGGGTGCCGCGGCCACGGCCGGATCTTCAGTTGTACTCGGTCCCACCCTTGCGCGTCAGGTAGTCGCCGGAGACGCTCTTCAGGATCACGCGCCCGAACTCGGGGGACTCGCGTTCGCTCGCCGGCCTCACCACGACGCCCTCGCGCAGGTGCTGTCCGCCGAGTGCGGTCGCGCCGTCGGTCTGCTCGGTCAGCGCCGCGGTGCTGAACGGCCCTCGATACAGGACGGGAACGAGCGGGAACAGGTCGCCGAGGGACGCCTCGATCTCGCTCCGGGCCAGATAGCGGCCCTGCCCCGGTTCGCCGGCGTAGGCGTCGAACACCCGGAACGCGGGATTGGGTTCGCCGTAGTGCAGATCCTGCACGCCGCGCCCGTACACCTCGCCGAGCACGTAGAACGGCATCTCGGCCCCGGCGACGCGGGCGCGTGCGGTCTCGAACGCGGCCTCGAAGGCGCGCCACGTGCGCACGTAGAGGTTCTTCTCGTTCGCCTCGTTCAGAATCAGCGCCATCCCCCGGTCGGACATGCCCTTGGAGGTGACGATGGGGCCGTGGTCGGGATGCCATCCCAGGCAGCACCAGGAGCCGTGCAGCTTCTCCGTGACGACGACAGGCTCGCCGTCCCGCAGCTCGCCGGGGTACTTCTTGACGTTCTCGATGTCGTAGTGGAGCGTCGCTCCGTGCACGGGCCGCACCTCGCCCTGCATGGCGATGGGGATCGGCGGCTCGTACTTCACCAGCTCGAGCAACTCGGTAACCGTGTTGCCCGCGGCGACCGGCCGGCCGCGAATCATGCCGTCGCGGACCGGGTAGACGAGCCCCTGGGACAGCGCGCCGCGCAGCTTCACCGCCTTGACACGGTTCTTCCGGCTCCCGGCGAGCTTGCCTTCGAGACCGAGCTCGGCGATGAGCCAGTCCGGGCAGACGGCGCCTTCCGGGATGTAGGCGGCAAGGTCGCCGTCGGCGAAGGACCCCTTGCCGACGACACAGCGAAAACCGCCGATCGCCGCCAGCTCCAGGCGGTCGGCGTTCGGATGGGGTTCTATGCGCAAGGCATGGATTCTGGATTCGAAAGTGGCCATGACACATGATACGTGCATGGCCGTCAAGGTGCGATCCGTTGTGCGAGTCCGCCCCGGATGGTCTATCCTGACGACCGATTCGCATCCGCAACCGCAGGCGTTTCGAACGGTGCGGGCGTCGAGGTGGTTTCGTACAGCCGTGGGGTAGCCGATGTCCGACCGTCATGAGCCGAGCCGAATGACCGTAGCGATCGCGTGTGCCGTCGCCTGCCTGGCGACTATCGGGATACACGCCGAGGACTGGCCGCAGTGGCGCGGCGTCAACCGGGACGCGGTGTGGACCGACACCGGCCTGATCGAGCGCTTCGCCGACGACGGGCTGGTCGTAAAGTGGCGGACGCCGATCCGGGGCGGCTTCGCCGGGCCGGCGGTGGCCGGCGGCCGCGTCTTCGTCCTCGACTACCAGGAGACGCCGGGCAGCCGCACCATGGACGGCCACGAGCGGCTGCTGGTGCTCGACGAGGAGACCGGCGCGGTGCTCTGGACGCGGGAGTGGCCGGCGACCTACCGCAACATCCACTTGAAGTTCGCCATCGGCCCCCGGGCGACCCCTACCGTGGACGGCGACCGGGTCTACATCCTCGGCGCGGCCGGGATGCTGTCGTGCTTCGACGTCGCGACGGGCGACCTCGTCTGGCGCGTCGATACGGGCGCCGACTACGGCGTGACGGTGCCCGTGTTCGGCGTGTCGCAGTCGCCGCTGGTCGAGGACGGCAACCTGATCGCGCTGCTCGGCGGCGAGCCTGACGCGATGGTGGTGGCGTTCGACAAGCTGACCGGCGCCGAGGCGTGGCGCGCCATCGAGACGACCTCCGAGCCGGGCTATTCCTCGCCGATCGTGATAAGCGCGGGCGGCGTCCGGCAGTTGATCGTCTGGCACGCGGCGGCGGTGACCTCGCTCGATCCGGCGACCGGGGACACGTGGTGGCAGTACGACTTCGAGGTCCCAAGCGGGTTGACCATCGGCACGCCCGTCCGGAGCGGGCGGTACCTGCTGGTGACGCAGGTGGAGAACGGCGGCTTGATGTTGGCGCTGAACGCCGATCGTCCCGACGCGCGCATGCTCTGGGAGGGCGTCAACCCCAACCGGACCGACCGCCCGCCGCAGGGGGCGACCCTGTCGACGCCGATCGTTGCCGGCGACGCGATGTACGGCCTGAGCAGCTACGGCGAGTTCCGCGGCCTGAACGCCGCGACCGGCGAGCGGCTCTGGTCGACCGACCGGCTGACGCCGCACGAGCGCTGGGCGAACTCGTACCTGGTCCGGAACGGCGACCGCTGGTTCGTGATCAACGAGACGGGCGAGATCGTCATCGCGCGCTTCACGCCGGCAGGGTACGAGGAGGTGGACCGCACGCTGCTGCTGACGCCGACCACCCGCACCCGCGGCGGCGCCTCCGGCCGCTGGGACGACCGCGCCGTGCTCTGGTCGCACCCGGCGTTCGCCAACCGCCACGTCGTGGCGCGCAACGACGCGGAGGTGGTGCGGCTGTCGCTTGCCGCCGAGGACTACGAGTAGGCTGTCGGGCGGGGGGAAGCTGCAAGTGAGTGCTCAAGAGCTGGCGGATACGCTCTACCGAATGTACGAAACTGCGGTAGATGGCCAGAAGGTCACGATGATCCACCTGTTCGGGAGGCGGAACCTCGCGCGCTTCGTGACGGTGAGACGTTGATGAGATTCCTGACTGTCTTCGTCTTCGGTCTCTTCCTTTCTTCGGCTACGCTCGTCGCCCAGGAGGTGGACCCGGGCCACGACTGGTGGCAGTGGGGCGGACCGAGCCGCGACTTCCTGTACGACGTCGAAGGATTGGCCGGGACGTGGCCCGCGGAGGGGCCGCCGGTCACTTGGAGCCGGCCGCTCGGGGCCGGACATTCGGCGATCATCGCCGCCGGCGGCCGCCTGTACACGATGTACCGCGTCGCCTACGGCGAGGGCGGCAGCTCGCCGTGGAGCGGAGAGGAGGCGGTCGTCGCGCTCGATGCGGCGACCGGCGAAACCCTCTGGGAGCACGCCTATCCGTCGGTCGTGCAGGACTTCGACCAGGGCGCCGGCCCGCACGCGACACCGCTGCTGCTGGGCGATCGGCTGTTCACGATCGGGACCAACAAGGAACTGCACGTCTTCGACGCGGCGTCCGGCGAGGTCATCTGGTCGAGGAACTTCGTGACCGATTTCGGTGCGCCGCCGCTGCTCATCCGCTCGATGATCAAGTCGGGCTACGGCGTCAGCCCGCTGCCGTACAAGGACACGATCATCGTGCAGGTGGGCGGTCCCGGCCAGGCGGTCATGGCGTTGCGGCAGGACGACGGCAGCGTCGTCTGGCGCAGCGGCAGCTTCCTGGTGTCGGAGGCGCCGCCGGGGCTGATCGACTTCGACGGCGAGCGGCACCTGGTGGTCTTCGCCGGTCAGGCCGTCGTCGGGCTCGATCCCGACACCGGCGAGATCCTGTGGGCGCACCCGCACGACGCCGGCAACGACTTCAACTTCCAGATCCCGCTGTGGAGCGACGAGGACGACATCCTCTTTCTCTCGTCCGGCTACATCGGCGGCAGCCGGGCGATCCAGCTCACCAGGGACGGGGACGCAACGCGCGTCGAGGAGCTCTGGTACGACCCGCAACTCCGTTTCACGTTCCTCAACCCGATCCGCATCGGCGACTTCGTCTACGGCACGAGCGGGCAGGGTGCGACCGCCATCATGACCGCAACGCATGTCGCCACCGGCGAGACGGCGTGGCGCGAGCGCGGCTTCAGCCGGGCGAGCCTGCTGCACGCCGACGGCAAGACATTGATTCTGGAGGAGGACGGCGACCTGAGCCTGGTCGTCCTGACGCCGGGGGGCATGACGCGGCTGGCGTCGACGCCGCTCTTCGACACGCGCTCCTGGACGGCGCCGACACTGGTCGGGACCACGCTCTATGCCCGCGACCGCCAGAGGATCGTCGCGTTGGATCTGTCGGAGTAGTGCGGCCCTCGCCCTCGCTCGGAGCAGCCTCTCGGCGGGGGAACTTCGTGCGGTGCGCGCGGTGCGCGCGCGGAGGATTTCGACGATTGCGTTAACCAACCTATCCGCGGACGGCTGCAAGAGAGTCGAGCAGCAGCACGCGTCGCGGTCACCGCCGAGTTCGGGCACGCCGGCGGGCTGCAGCCCAGGCGGCCTTCCTTACCGCTGCTGGTGGGTGAAGTCCTTGCAGGGCATAGCCCACGCCTCGCAGGCGCCGACCGGCCGGTCCTTCAGATAGACGAGCCGGTTCCTCGTGACGCCCTCCGGCGTCGTGGTCGTCCCCTCGATGGTGAGGCGGCCGCCGCCGTCGCTCAGCGTCATCACCTCGTGCATCCGCATCTCGCCCCGCGTGCCTTCCGCCACCAGCCGCCTGCCTTCCCAACGCGCGGCGGCGCGCATGGTGGTGTCGCGTCCGACCGGAATCGTTCCCTCCTGTCCGGGCGTGTAGTGCCACGCCTTCAGCCCGTTCGTCTCGGTGCCGATGACCACCGTGTCGTTGGCGGCGTGGGTGACGAAGAGCCGGTCGATGGAGGCGCCGCCGCGGCCGCCGCTGAATGCCGGCGGCGTGATGTCGCTGGCCTCGCGGTCGAGCGTCCAGAATCCGGAGAAGTTCGGCGTCTGAGCGTCGGCCGCCGCACCGGACAGCACGAGCAGCAGGGCGAGCACGGCGCGCAGGATCGGCATGGGACGATACTCTACCCGAACCTGAAAGCGGCGCGGGGCCGCGGTAGTGTCTCGGAGACACTGCCGGAGGCGCGCGACTCCCTGGAGTTGCGAGGCTCCTCCCGAACGCGCTCACGCGCGTCGGCTCAGGCGACCGTCAGCGAGCGCGCCAGGGCGTTCCTCACGGCCTTGCCGTCCCGCTTCGACAGTCTGCCGAGCTTGCGGAGGATCAGGTTCTCATCGAGCGTGAAGAGCTTCAGGCGGACCTTGCAGGGAACCTGAAGTCCGGCTTTGCGCCACTCCTGAAGCGGCACGTCGCTCGGCCAGTCGCTCCGAGCCGATGTGATCATCGCCAGGATCGATTGCGCATGCGCGTCGTTGAACGCCGCCGAAGACACCACCAGCGCCGGGCGGCGCTTCGCTGTCGGACGGTCCGTGAACGGGAAGGGCACGGCGACGACGTCGAGCGGTTCAAAGGTCACGCCAGGCGTTCTCGTCTTCCGGCGAGGCCCACTCGCTCAGGGTCGCGGAAACACCTTGCAGGTAGTCGTCCTGCACCCGGGTGACTTTCCGAACGACCAAGTGGTCGTCCCGTGCCTCGAACGAGATGACGTCGCCGTCGTGGAGATCGAGATCGTCTCGCATGCGTTTTGGAATCGTCGTTTGCCCGCGCGCGGTGATCTTGGCGATGTCCATGTGCCTATTATGCTCTATTCAAGGAGATTCTGGAATACCCACATGTACGTATTTCTGATTTCCAGCAACACTGTGAATGGCACCGATACGAACATCAGATCTCGAACCCCACTGCCCGCATCAGTTCCAGCGCGTTGCCCTTCCCGACCACCCCCGGACGCAACGTGTAGTCGAAGTGGAGCTTTCCGTTCGAGAGGTGATCCGTGAAATGGACGTTCTCGGCTCGCGGGCCCAGCGCGTCCGTGATTGCCGTCAGCGCCAGGTCGTGCGTCGTCACCAGGCCGATGGCGTCCCGTTGCACGAGGGCGCGGACGACCGCATCGGCGCCGATCCGACGGTCGTGCGAGTTCGTGCCGTGCAGGCATTCGTCGATCAGGAACAGGACCGGCATTGCGCCGGCCGGCACGCCGTCCCCGCGGGCACCGGCTGGCGCGTCGTCCTCGCGGGACGCGCCGTCGAGACCGTCACGTTCCACCGCGTCGTCCGGGCTCGACGCCGGCGCCGAGGTCCTGGCCAGGATGGCCCTCAGCCGCACGATCTCGGCATGAAAGCGGGAACTGCCGTCCTGCAGCGAGTCGGTGATCCGGATCGAGGCGCCGACGGCCAGGGAGGACATCCGCAGCCGCCGCGCCCGCACCGGCGCCCCCGCCTGGGCGAGCACGGCGTTGACCCCGATGGCGCGGAGCAGCGTGCTCTTGCCCGACATGTTCGAGCCGCTCAGGACGAGCACCTGCGGCCGGCCGTCCAGGCGAACGTCGTTTGCGACGGCTCCGGCGTTCAGCAGCGGATGCGCGAGGGCTTCCGCCTCGAAACGGTGCGCCCCGTCCAGGGGCTCCGGCCAGACGTCATGGGGCCGCTCGAAGCGGTAGCCGGCGAGGGACGCCAGTGCCTCCATTTCGCCGACGGTGTCGAGCCAGGCGCCCAACTTCGGGCCCGACGCGAGGCGCCAGCGCTCGACGAAGTGCGCGAGGTGCACGTCCCAGACCAGGAAGAATCCGAAGAGCCGGGCGAACGCGTTGTGACGCGAATCCACCTGCTCCATCAGTCGGGTCAGCCGCGCCACCTGCCTTGACGGCGCCTCGCCGCCCACGTCCAGCCGGGCGCGCAACCCGGCGAGGCGCGGCGCGCGGAAGCGTTCGGCTTCGAGCCGGCCGAGCACGGCGCCGAGCAGCGCGACATCCCGTGCCGCGCTGTCGATTCCCTTGAAGACCCGGGCCACTGTGGGCTGGACGCGCAACTGCACGATCGCCACCCCGACCACGGCCGCGACGAAGTACCAGCCCAGCAGCGACCGGACGCCGTCGCTCAGATCCAGCGAGCGTCCCGCCGCCAGTGCGTAGGCCGTACCGGCGGCGAGGGCCAGCGCCCCGGCGACCGATGCAATGCGTCCCGCCGCCAGCAGCCCCGGCGAATCGAACGCGGGCGGCGCCGCACCCCAGGCGGCGAGCGACTGCGCATCGATCGCGGACCGCGTGTCGTTGCCAAGCACCGCCAGGTCCTCTCGCAGGTCCAGGTTGGGTGTGAGCTCGTCGACCGCCGCCTGCCTCGCGCGGACGACCGCGGGCGCGGCAGGGGCGAGCAGCCAGCCGGCGAGCGTCGCCATGCCGCGGCGGGTCCGGGCGGCGCAGAGGCGCTGGAACAGCGAGCCGTCGCCGAACAGGTCGAGGTCGGCCGCGTACAGGTGTTTCGGGTCGGCGAACTCGTCGCCGCGCTCGCCGGTCCCGGCCCAGGCGTCGTCCAGCCGCGCGAGGCCGCGGTCGTAGAAGGCGATGGCCCGTTCGAGCCGGCTGCGCTTGGTCTCTATCCGGTCGAGGCGAAACCCGAGCCAGACGACGCCGGCCACGGGCGCCAGCATCCACCAGCCGGAGTATCCCGCCCCGCCGACGATGCCGATCCCCAGCACCGCGGCCATGCCTACGAGGAGCAACCGGACCGTGCCGGTGGCGTGGTGCCGCCGGTCGGCGGCCGCGTGAGCCGCATGGCGGGCGCCGCGCCGCTTCTGGTAGTTGCGACGGGGATCCGGCGCGGTTGCCGGTGAGGTGGAGAGCCGTTCATTCTCGGCGGCGGATGTCGACGCGCTCGCAGAGGCTGCGGGCAATCGGGGCGCGGGCCTCTGGCCGCTACCCTGCGGCTGGTTGTCTTCCATGAAGTGTTCCGTCATCGTGTCGCGGTTCGTCGAGGGCTGCTGTTGCTTACGTGGAAGTTCTTCCCCGGGTTCTGGGGGGGATGCGAAGGATGGTGGCGGCCCGGAGAGCACGCCGGCGATCCGCGACCGCCAGCCCGACAATCGTCGCCTTCGGCTCCGATTGCCGCCCAACCGGGCCTGACCGGGAGTCTGCGCCGCTTCTACTGCGCAGACCCCTGGCGGACGATGCCCCCGAAGTAGCCCGGCAGGTCCGGCTTCGTATCGCGCAGGATCTCGACGATGGCCTGCCGGTCACCGCGCGTCAGGTGCTCGTACCGCGAGTCGCGGTCGGCCCCCGACAGCACCTGCCACAGGCGCCGGTAGACGGCGTCCTTCGCGTCGGCCGGCAGCGCCTCGAACGCCGCCGTGTAGATCATGTAGCTGCAAGGGTAGCGGAACAGCCGCGTGTCGAGGTCTATCTCCCGGAGCGTCCGCCCCAGCCGGTCGAACGGCCCGCGCGCCTCGAACGCCGCTTCGAAGCCGGCCGTGCCGGTCATCCGATCGGTCAGCGGCGACTCGTCGACGAACAGCATGTAGTCGACGAGCGCGCGCACCGCCGCGGGCAGCGTATCGTCGTCACCCCCCGCCGCGCGCGGTGTCGCATTCCCGTCCACCGTCCCCGGCGTGCGGAACAGCCCGCGGGAGGCGCGGCCCTCGTAGGCCGCGACCCGGAACTCCCACCCGGTCCGGATGAGCAGGTTCGTCATGTGCGTCTGGTGCTCCAGCACCATCAGCGCCGCGATGTCGCTGTACGGGGTCAGGTAGTCGGACGTGTCGAACCGGTCCTCGACGGTGGGCAGGTTGAAGTTGGCGTCGTCCTCCAGCAGCATGGGCTCGTCCGGATCGGTCGCCACCGTGTTGCCGACGTGCGGGCCCAGGCCGGTGTTACCGGTGACGTACCAGCCGCCCCAGCGTGACGAGATCGGGGTGCGCTGGTCGACGGGAATCGAGACGTACGGTACGCCCTCCGGATCGATGACGGCGCTGCCGACGGCCAGCCCCGGCAGGCCGAGCGTCGCGTCCGAGACGTGGCATTCGAGACAGGCCTGGGGCCGCTGGAAACCGCGGGCGCGGCGGCGTTGTGAAAGCGCGTAGAGCATCACGCCCTGCCGCGGGTCGAGGGCGGCCAGCTCGAGTGCCGGAGCCCCGCGGATCCAGGCCACGGCGATGTCGTCGGTGAAGTAGATGGCGCGCGGGTTGTCCGGGCCGATGAACTCCGACTGCAGGCTGGTCTTCGAGAAGACGAGGGCCTGCGACTCGACGGGCACGTCGAGGGCGTCGAGTACGGCCGGCAGGAATCCGCGACGGGAGTCGAACGCGAGCGACGCCTCGCCGGTCCGTAGCCGCTCGTTCAACTGCGCCACCCGATCGGTTCGGGGGCGGGTGCCGTACTCGATGGCGGGATGCCGGAACGAGGCCGAGAAGCGTTCGGCCAGCGTCGCCGCGCCGGGGCCGGTCGTGGCGAGGAGCCCGCCGACGATCACCGCGGCGCGGGCGATGGCCGCGCGGTTCGGCATCGTTCTACGGGAGGAAGACGAGCATGAACACCATGCCCGCGATGCTGAGGAGCGGGCCGATCACGATCGGCCCGTAGACGGCCTTGATGACCCTGACGTCGGCCTCCAGCCGCGCGATGTCCGTTGCCAACGGCATGAGATCCGCCTTGGTGACGAGTTGCTCCCCAACTGGAATGGCCCCGGCCGCTGCCTTGGCCTTCGCCTCCGAGGCGCCCGCCTCGAGCAGGGCGTCGTAGACCTCGCTGACGATGACGCTCACGATTCCACTGTAACCGCCGCTGCCCGCGCTGACAACCGGCGCGAACCTCGCCGAAATTGCCGGGCAGGTATCCGATCCGCGCGGCAGCAGGGTGCCGGTTGAGACGCGGCGCTCCTGCGACCCGGCCGGCGCATTTCCGACCGGCCCTGTAAACTGTACAGGCTTCAAGTCGTCAATCCATGCCACGGTCCCGCACCATTCTCGCGCTTGCTCTGTGCATGCTGACCGCCGCGGCGGACCTCGCCGCGCAGCCCCGCGGCGGACTCCGGATGGGCGGCCACGGACCGGATCGGCCGCGCGTCGACGACACGATCGTCACGTCCTCGGGAGCGGGCTACGGCATGCTCACGGGCCGACCGCGCGTCCGGGTGTCCCGGACCGACACGCCGCCGGAGATCGACGGCCGTCTCGACGACGAGGTGTGGCGCACCGCGGCGATGCTCTCGGAGTTCGTGCAGCAGGCGCCGCTCGACGGCGCCCCCGCGACCGAGGACACCGAGATCTATATCTCCTACGACAGCGAGCACATCTACTTCGCCTTCTACCTCCACTACTCCGACCCGAGCATCATGCGGGCCAACCGGGTGGACCGCGACACGGCGTGGCAGGACGACCTGATGACGGTCTACCTCGACACGTTCATGGATCAGCAGGTCTGCTACGACTTCGACCTCAACGGCTACAACGTGCAGGGCGACGGCATCATCAACGCCAGCCAGTCGCGCGGCGGTCCGATTCCCATTGCCGACCGATCCTGGGAGGCGCTGTTCTACAGCGGGACGCAGATCGTCGAGGACGGCTACACGGCCGAGATGGCGATCCCGTTCAAGAGCTTCCGGTATCCGGAACGGCCCCCCGGCGTGGAGCACCGCTGGGGCTTCCAGTTCGTCCGCGAGATCAAGGGCAAGAACCAGGAGAACGTGGTCTGGGCTCCGATGTCGCGCGATGTCCAGAGCTTCATGGCGCAGATGGGCGTGCTCGAGGGGATGACCGACCTGTCCACCAGCCGCAACCTGGAGATCCTGCCGTCGTTCACCGCCATCCAGTACAGCTCGATTGACAGTGAAACCGGGGAGTTCGTCAACCGGGGCACGGACCCCGAAGGGGGCGTGAACGTCAAGTACGGCATCACGTCGAATCTGACCGCCGACTTTACCGGCAACCCCGACTTCTCGCAGATCGAGTCGGACCTGCCGCAGATCGAGGTCAACCAGCGCTTTCCTCTCTTCTTCCCGGAGCTGCGGCCCTTCTTCCTGGAGGGCGCGGAGATCTTCGAGTTCGTCTCACCCGTCGATCTGGTGCACACGCGGACGCTCGTCGACCCGAACGTCGGGGCGAAGCTGACCGGCAAGGTGGGCAACACCACGCTCGGCATGATGGTGACCGACGACGAGGCGCCGGGGAAGCGGGACGATCCGAACGATCCGGGGTTCGGCAGGACCGCGCAGGTGGCGATCGGTCGGGCGCGCTACGACCTGTACTCGGAGTCGCACATCGGTGCGCTGGTGACGGACCGCGAGTTCCTCGACGGGTACAACCGCGTGGGGGGCGTCGACGGCCAGTTCCGGCTGAGCCAGGCCACGCGCTTCAACTTCGTGGCGTTCCAGTCGCAGGACCGGGACGAGCAGGGCGTCGAGCGCGAGGGGCCGATGCTGGGCGCGATGGTCGCGCACGAGGGCCGTAACCTGCAGGCCAGGTTCTTCGGGGCGCGCATCGACCCCGACTTCCGCACCGACGTCGGGTTCCTCCAGCGCGTGGACCAGCGGCTCGGGGGCGCCAACGTGGGGTACCGCTGGTGGCCGGAGCACTGGCTCATCAGTTGGGGGCCGATGCTCGACTACCAGCTCAGCTACACCCACGCGGGCATCCGGGAAGACGAAATCATCGATGCCGGGTTGAACTTCGACTTCTCCCGGAACATCAACGTCTCCGGGAACGCCATCCAGGCGCACGAGCGCTTCGGAGGCGTGGATTTCGACCGCCGCAACTACAACCTCTCCACGTTCATCAGCACGAGCCGCCTGTTCTCGCTCGGCGGCAGTTACCGGTGGGGGGACGAGATCTTCTACATCGACCGCCGGAACCCGTACCTGGGACGCGGCAACAGCGCGTCGCTGTCCGCCACCATCCGGCCGTATCCGCGGTGGTCGTCGCAGCTCAACCTCGTCACCAGCCGCTTCTTCGACGTCCGCAACACCAGTCGCGAGGTGTTCAACGTGCAAGTGCTGCGGGCGCTGTCGACGTTCACGTTCACCGACCGGTTGCTGCTCCGGAACATCACCGAGTACAACTCGTTCCGGGGCACGCTGGGGTCGAACCTGCTTCTCACCTACCGCATCAACGCGCTGACCGTCTTCTACGTCGGCTACGATGATCACTACCGGCAGGAGGACCTGATCGACGTGCACGATTCGCGGTTCTTCCAGTCGACCGCCTTCCGGCGGACGAACCGTGCGCTGTTCACCAAGCTGCGGATTCTGTTCCGTTACTGACCCGGGGAGTCCGGATATGGGATTTCCCGGCGGTCACCGGAGGGCTTGGGGCGATTCGACTCGCGAATGCGGACGCTTCCCGGGGACGCACTACCGACTGGGGGGCACGAAAGATCGGGGTGACGCATGAGTGACGATGTCGGGAAGATCGAGAAGTCGGACGCGGAGTGGCGTGAACTGCTGTCGTCCGAGTCCCATGCCGTGCTGCGCAAGGAGGCGACCGAGCCGCCCGGCTCGAGCGAGCTGAACCACGAAAAGCGCGAGGGAACTTTCGTCTGTGCGGCCTGCAACCTGCCGCTCTTCGAGTCGTCCGCCAAGTACGAGAGCGGGACCGGTTGGCCCAGCTTCTTCGACGCCATGCCCGGCTGCGTCGACACCAGGACCGATTTCAAGCTGATCCTGCCACGCACCGAGTACCACTGTGCGCGTTGCGGCGGGCACCAGGGGCACGTCTTCAAGGACGGCCCGCACCCGACCGGACAGCGCTACTGCAACAACGGCGTGGCGCTGCGGTTCGTCCCGGCCGGCGAGGATCTGCCGCCGCTGCGCGATTGAGGCCGCGATGTCCGGGACAGTGCGGTGGCTGGTGGCTTTGTTCGTGACGGTCGCGATACAGGCCGCGTCCGCCCAGGAGTGGACCGGATGGCGCGGTCCGGAACGTGACGGGATCGCGCCGGCTTCGCAGACGCCGGAGACGTGGCCCGAGGCACTCGCCCGCGCGTGGCGGGTCGAGGTTGGTGAGGGCTACTCCTCGCCGGTGGTTTCCGGGGTGCGTGTCTTCGTCCACAGCCGGGAGGGTGATGCCGAGGTCGTGACCGCGTTCGAGCTGTCGAGCGGCGCGCGCCTCTGGCAACAGGACTACCCGGCGCGTTACGTCCAGAACACCATCGTTCCTGGTGGTCTGCCGGGTCCGTTTGCGACGCCGGCCGTGGATGGCGGGCGCGTGTTCACCCTCGGCGCGGCCGGGATTCTGTCGAGCTGGGACGCGGCGTCGGGCGCGCTGCTCTGGCGGAACGACTACTCCGCGTCGGTGCAGGTGACCGGCCTGTTCTGCGGCACCTCGGCTTCGCCGCTGGTCGCCGGCGGGATGCTGATCGTGCAGGTCGGCAGCGACGCCGGCGGTGGCCGCGTGCTCGCGCTGGATCCGGCGACAGGCGAGGAGGTCTGGGTCTGGCGGGGCGTCGGTCCCGGATATGCGTCGCCGGTCGTGGTCGAGATCGAGGGGCAGCGCCAGGTGGTGACGTTGACCGAATCGTCTGTCGTCGGGCTCGATGCGGCCAACGGCGAGCTACTCTGGAGCGTGCCGTTCACCGACGAATGGCACGAGAACATCACGACGCCGGTCTGGACGGGTGAGCACTTGGTGGTCTCCGGCCCCCGCCAGGGGACGCACGCGTTCACGATCCGGCGTGAAGGCGACGACTGGCAAGCGGCGCCCGCCTGGAGCAACGCCCGGGTGACGATGTACATGAGCTCGCCGGTGCTGGCCGCCGGCACGCTCTACGGGCACTCGTCGACGCGCAGCGGCCAGTTCGTGGCGCTGGACTCCGCCACGGGCGCCGTGCGGTGGGCGAGCGAGGGGCGCGAGGGCGACCACGCGTCCGTGCTGCTCGCAGGTGACGATCTCCTGCTGTTGACCAGCGACGCCGAGCTGTTCGTGGCGGAGCGGAACGCGGAGGCGTTTTCCGTCGCGCGCCAGTACGAGGTCGCCGACGGGGCCACATGGTCCATGCCGGTTCCCTTGCCCGACGGCTTGCTCGTCCGGGACGCGACCAGCCTCTTGCGCCTCGTTCCGGTCGACTAGGAGCTTGCGCCGCAGAACGCAGCGGCGAAGTGCTGCGGCGCAAACTCATGGAGCGGGGGGATGGGCCGAAACGCCGAGCCCGCGAGGCGTTTCGGGGCGCTAGCGTGCCGTGCGCAATGAACTGGAACCGGCAGCAGTCTACCGGTGCGACCCGGTCGCCGATGCCTGACGAACGTCACGCCGGGGAGCTCCACGCACGGGATATCAGCCGCCGGAACGAATCACCGCGGTCCGCCGATTCTCACGCCGCATACCAGTGATGACCACCGGCCGGCGCATCGCCCTCGGCTTCTGGCTGACCGTGACGGTCGCTCTCAGCGCGTTGTACGTCGCGCGGCCGGACCTCATCGAACCGGCGCGGCTCGTCGGCGTGCTTCGGCAGTCGGGTCCTTTCGTCATGCTCGGCTACGTCGTAGTGAGCGTCGTGCGTCCCGTGACGCTGATTCCGAGCACGGTGCTGATCGTCGTCGGGACGCTCCTCTTCCCGGATCGCTACTGGACGGTGTTCGCCGTTTCGCTCGGCGGCGTCGTTGCATCGGCCGCGCTCATCTACTACTTCTTCGATTTCCTCGGTCTGGCCGAGTTGTTCGAGCGGCGGCACGCGGCGCGCGTACGCTGGCTGGAGGAGCAGATACGCCTGCGCGGCTTCTGGATCGTCGTCGGCTGGTCGGTCTTCCCCGCCGTGCCGACCGACGCCATCTGCTACGTCGCCGGCTCCCTGCGCATGCCGATCGGCAAGTTCCTGCTCGGTGTGACCCTCGGCGAGATTCCGGTGGTCGCGTTCTATGTTACCGGGGGGACGTGGCTGTTCGGAACCTGACGGGTGACCTGTCGGCCCTCAGGCTTTGGCAGTCGGGTTCGTTCGAGCCGAGCGCTGGCGCTCCACGGGCGCCGGTGATGCGTTCCCGCGTCAGCGTTGGGGGCGACGCGGCCCGCACGATGGCATGGCGCCGAATCAGCGTTGTCGCGCTGGCACCCACGCGGTGGTGCGTCCGCCGATCGTCACGTGCTCGATCCGCTCGCCCCGCGTCGTGCGCGCGTCGTCCTGCTTGCCCCAGCGCCGGTGGAACAGCCACGTGCGGGGATAGCGGGAGTTGTCGGCGTCGTCTTCCACCGCGCGCTTGACGATGGCGCCGAGCCGGGCCCTCAGGCGCCGCGCCTCGGTGTCGGTCAGCGAGGATGCCCGCCGCCGCGGATCGATGCCGGCCTGGAAGAGCACCTCGTCCGCGATCCAGTTGCCCACCCCCGCCGCGAACGACTGGTCGAGGAGCAGCGACTTGAGGATGCCGCCGCGCGACCGCAGCAGCTCGGAGAAGCGTTTCGGCGACGGCATCGCCAGCAGCGGGTCGAAGCCGAGCTTGGCTATGGGCGGCTCGTGCTCGGGATCCTCGCGCAACAGGATGCGCCCCAACCGGCGCCCGTCGGTCATCGCCAGCTCGCCGCCGTCGTCCAGGTGCAGGCGGATCTTCACGAAGCGCGGCGGCCAGATCGACGTGTCCTCGCGGGGTCCTGACTTCAGTTGCAGCGGCGTCGAGGCCGGCGTCTTGAAGCCGCCCGACATCCCGAAGTGGAAGAGGGGATGCGGCGGCGCGTCCAGCTCCAGCCAGAGCTGCTTCCCCCAGCGTTTCGCCGCGACGATTCGCTTGCCCTCGAGCGCGCGGCGCCAGCGGTCCGGCTTCACCTTGTCGAAGACGATCGGGTCGTCGTCGCACCACACTTGCTCGATGCGGCGCCCGCCTGTCATCGCCTCAGCCAGCTTGCGTCCCCGTTCCACTTCCGGCAGTTCCGGCAGGTTCCCTCCTGACTTTCCGGGGATGGTAAACCGGCGGATTCGTGTTCCGCGTCGCACGCGACCGGTTGGATCAGGCTGTGCCGCTTTCGAGGCGTGAGCGTTCATGGCCCCCCGGAGAGGTCGGCGCCGCCGGTACGCGGCTTGCTTCTCGTCGGGCCAACCGCCGTCAATCGGTCAAGGAGCAGGTGACGTCAACGTCCAAAGGGTCAGCGTGTCCACGTCCTTGACGAAGAACCGGTTGCCGGAGATCGCCGGTTGGGCCCACGTGGCCCTGTCGGCGACGGTATAGCGCATGATCGGCTCGAGGCCGGCGCGGCTGGCGCGCGCCACGATCAACTCGGCGTCGTCGTTGAGCAGGAAGAGCAGTCGTTCGGTCTTGAGGATGGCGGTGTTCTCCGCCTGACGGGGCGGTCCCAGCCACAGCGTTGTCCCGGTGTTCGCATCGAGCGCGAAGAACTGCCCCCGCCTGCGCTCGGACAGGCCGACCAGGGTGTCGGCGACCACGACCGGGTTGGTCATCGCCGTCGAGACATCGTCGTTCCGCCATGCGGTCTCGACGACCCATTCGCCGTCGTGGCGATATGGCTGCAGGGCTCGGATTCCCATGTTCTGGGCGCTGACGATGACTCGCCCTGCGTGTTCGAGCGGGGTGATGGCGTGCGTGTACGGGGATTTGAACGGATAGGTCCAGAGCACGACTCCATCGTGCGCGGACAGTCCCACCACGCTATCCTGCGATACCGACACCACTTGCCGAACTCCGTCCAACTCGACGATCAGTGGCGACGCGTAAGTGAAGGTGCCCGCCGTTCTCCATACGACAGCCCCGGTATCGCCATCGAACGCGGTCAGCGCGTCGTAGTTGCCGGTATGTGCGAAGATGAGGTCGCCGTCGGCTGCCGGCGACGAGGCGGTGCCGTAGAAGGGCTGCTCGGCCGGCCTCTTGTTCTGCCACAGGAGGCGGCCGTTCGCTGCGTCGAAGGCCGAGACGACGCCGCTGATGCCGAGGGTGAAGAGCCTGTCGTCAATGAAAAGGGGAGTGGCTCTGGGTCCCGGGCCGTGGACGATGGTGGCTGAGAAAATGTCGTACGGCGCGGCGTACGTCGTTTGCCAGAGGACCGAACCGGTTTCCGCATCCAGCGCCGTGAGCACCTCGTCGTCGTTCCGGCGCGAGAACGCGAACACCCGGTCACCGACGATGAGCGGAGTGGCGTAGCCCTCGCCAACCTGCACCGTCCATTGCCGCGTCAGCTCGGCGGGCCAGACCGGCGGCTCGACGAACCCGCTCGCACCGCCGTCGCGGTGGCGCCCTCGCCATTGCGGATAGTCGAATTGCCCCAACTGGGGCGCCGTCGTCGCGGCGACGCTGACCAGCAGCACGAGGACGGTCACGTTCGGATAGGTCCGCATGCCTGGTCTGCTGCTCACTCGGCCAACAGTTGTCGGATCTCCGCTTCGAGAGCGGTCCGGTCGACGAGACCGACATGCGCGGCGGCCAGCCGCCCCTGGCGGTCGATGAGCCAAGTCGTCGGCAGCACCGTGATCGGACCGAAGGGCGCCAGCCGCTCCGCGGTGTCGGCGACTGCGATGCGGTAGTTGACCGGCTCCCGATCCAGAAACGGGCGCACGACGTCCCAGGCGGTGTCATCGACGGAGACGCCGAGCACGCCGAAACCGCGCTCGGCGAACGCATTCTGGAACGCCACGAACCAAGGCATCTCGATGCGGCACGGTCCGCACCAGGTCGCCCAGAAGTTCAGGAGGAGCACTCGTCCGGCGTAGTCCGCCAGCGTCGCACGGCCGCTCTCCATCGCCGGCAGGCTGAAGTCGGGCGCCTTGGTGCGTTGTTCGACCGGAACGAGCCGGGGCGTGGTCTGTCGACGTGCGGACAACGTGACCCCTGTGCCGACCTCCCGGTCCGGCCGCCGAGAGGTCCATTCGGATGTCGGCAGCGCGATCGCGCCATCACCGGTGACGTTGCTGCTCGATGCCTCGGGTCCGCCGACGCCATCGAAGTCGCCCGGCGCGTTCCGCCACCCCTCCACGGAAACCAGAACCGCCACGAGCAGAGCCGCAGCGCTGCCGGCCAGCAACCAGACATGAACCGGCCGCTGTCTCGCTGCCGTGGCACGCGTCCTCAGTTGCTCCAGTGCCCACTCGGTTTCCGGCTCGCTTTTCGGGGTCGGACCCAGGGCTGCCATGCGGTCGTCCACCCAGCGTTCGAGGTCGGGATCGTCATGTGTGGCCATGGCGTCTGATGTACTCCTTGCGAAACGCCTGTCGAGCCCGGCGCAGCAGGGTGCCGACGGAGGCGGGCTTGAGCTCGAGCGTGGCCGCCAGCTCCTCGTAGCTGCACCCGTGGTTGCGGAGCAGCAGCAGCGCGGCGTACTCGCGTCGAATGGCGGCAAGGACGCGAAGCACGCGCCGGCGTTCTTCTCCGGCCGCCGCGTTGTCCTCCGGGGTCGGCGCGTCCCCGACGAGCCTCAGGAGCGGTGCAAGGCGAGCCCGCCGGCGCGCACGGCGCAACTCGTCGATACCCAGTCGCAGAGCCGTGCGCAGCACCCATGCCGCCGCGCCGGGGCCGTGCGCGCGGGGAGTGCGCCACAGCCTGAGGAACGCGTCGACCGCCAGCTCCTCGGCGCGCCCGGGATCCCGCACCACCCGCGAAACGACGCTGGTGACGCGTCCGTACTGCGTCCGAAACAGGCCGTCGAAGTCGAACGGCGAGTCGGCCAGTCCGGTATCGCGAATCGTGCCGACCGCTCCACCCGATGTGCTCACACCCTTAGAACGCCTGGGAGCCCGGAATTGTGACGCCCGACTTCGCAGCGACCGCTTGTCGCAAGCCGTTCAACGCGTGACACGAATCCACGCGGCATGCCGCCGGCGGCGGTCCGGACTTCATCAGTCCACGCGCAGGGCGCGGAAAACGTCGAGTCTGACCATGCGCCGGGCCGGTCCCGCGAAGGCAGCCGTGCAGACCGCGACGAGCAGCAGGAGCACGCCCCCCCACACCAACGGGTCCGCCGGCGTGATCCCTGTGGCCGCCTGTGCGACGACCCGCGTCGCGAGGAGGGCCAAGCCGGCGCCGGCGCCGATGCCGACCGCGACGACCCACGCTCCCGTGGCGAGGACGAGCCGAAGCAGGATCCCGGAGCGGGCGCCCAGCGCCGCCCGGATAGCGAACTCGCGCGTCCGTCCCGCGACCACATAGGCGATGACGCCGTAGAGGCCGATGGCGCCGAGCACCATGGCCACGATGCCCGAGGCGCTGGCCACCGACGCCCCGATCCGGAAGGGAAGCATGGTGACGTCGGCCGTTTCGCGGAGGGTGTTTCCCTGAGGAAAGAAGAACAGATCCGGCTCCATGCGGCGGAGCTCCCGGCGGATGTCGGCGGACAGCGCTGTCGCGTCGCCTCCGGTTCGGGCGAGGAGCACCGCGCCCGTGCGCAGGCGCTGCGACGCCGCGAGGTGCAGGTACGATGCGGGTTCCTCCGTCGGGAACCGCACCTTGTAGTCGGCCGCCACGCCGACGATCTCGTACTCGAGGCCGTCCCACTCCGCCAGGTGGAACCGCCGCCCGACCGCCGTCCCCTCCGGCCAGAAGCGCTGGGCCAGGGCGTGGCTGACGATGGCCACGCGCGGCGAGTCCGGCGTGTCGGCCGTGCTGAAGGTCCGGCCCTGCAGCAGGGGGACGCCCAGCGTGTCGAAGTAGTCCGCCGACACGCCCGCCGTGTCCACCGAGGTGCCGCGGTCGGCCGGTCCGTGCAGGCCCGGCACGAGGACGTTCTGCGGACTGAACGACAGATCGAGGGGCGCGCGTGAGGCCAGCGCCGCCGCCTCCACTCCCGGCATCGACTGCACCCGTTCGAGCGCGGCGTGAATGAAGCGATCCGCACGTTCCCGCTCGTAGCCGATAACGTTCAGGTCGGTGCCGACCGCCGCGATGCGGTCCGGCTCGAACCCGAGCGAGACCCCGGTCGTCGTCCCCACCGCGCCGCGGGCCAGAACGCCCGCGAGCACCAGCAACGGCACCGTGGCCGCCAACTGTCCCGCTACCAGCGCATCGCGCAGCAGCCAGCGGCGACCGCCGGCGCGCGAGACCGCGCCGCCGCAGTTCAGGTCGCGCACCAGGTTCGGCCGCGTCGCGCTGAGCGCGGGCGCCAGACCCGCCAGAACGCCCGCTCCTGTTGCCAGTGCGGCCGTGAACAGGAACGCGCGCCCGTCGAGCGCAAAGTCCAGGGCGACAGGAATCGGACCGATGGGAGACTCCACCAGGGCGAGCGCGCGCAGCAGGCTCCACGCCAGGGCCAAGCCCGCTGCGGCGCCGAACGACGACAGCACCAGGCTCTCCGTGAGCAACTGCCGGACCAGCCGTCCGCGGCCGGCGCCGATGGCGAGCCGCACGCCGATTTCCCGCCGTCGCGCTACACCGCGGGCCAGCAGCATGCCCATGACGTTGGCGCACGCCACCAGCAGGACGGCACCGACCACCAGCATCAGGCCTGCGGCGCCGATCCGCACCGGGTCGGCCACCGGGGGCGGCAGCCGCATGTCGTCCGTCAGGGTCAACGACACCCGACGATCCTCGTTCGACTCCGGGTACTCGGCGGCGAGGTCCGACATGAGCACGTCGAGGCTCGCCTCCGCCCGGGCGAGGGTGACGTCGTCGCGAAGCCGCCCCTTGATGAATATCCAGCGCTGCCCGCGGCGGTCGAGCCGCGTCTCGCCCGGGGACGTCACGAATGTCGAGATGCCGATCGGCGTCACGTCGTCGACCCACGTCATCGGCGTCCAGAGGTCCGGACCGGGTATCGGCGGCATGCCGAAGAACCCGGGCGGCGCCACGCCGACCACGATGTACGGCTGCGACCGGATACGGAGGACCCGTCCCACCACGGCCGGATCCCGTCCGAAGGCTCTCGTCCACAACCCGCTGGAGATCACGGCGACGCGGGAGACGCCGGGCCGGTCGTCCTCCGGCGCCAGCAGCCGGCCGAGCACCGGCTGCACGCCGAGAAACCGAAAGTAGTTGCCGGTAACCGTCTCCCCCATCACCAGGTCGACGTCCTCGTCCGCGCGCATCACCGCGAGCATCGGGGCGTGCGCCGCAGTGTCCGTGAACACGTCGTTCTCTGCGCGTAGATCGAGATAGTCGGGATAGGAGCTCGTCGTGTAGCGATCGTCGGGGTCGCTGGTGTAGACGTCGACGAGCTGCGCGGGACGAACCAGTGGGAGCGGGCGGAACAGGACCGAGTCGACGACCGCGAAGAGCGTGGTGTTGAAGGCAATCGGGACGGCGAGCGACACGATCGCGGCGATGGTGAAGCCCGGATTCCGGCGCGCGCCGCGGAATGCGTAGCCGAAGTCTCGGAGCAGGTCCTCCAGGGGCCGTCCGCCCCGCGCATCCCGGACCGCCTCTCGTATGGCGTCAACGCCGCCGAGGCGCAGAGCGGCCTGCCGGCGTGCCTCTGCCGGGGTCATACCGGCGCGCACGTTCTTGGCCGTTTCCATTTCCAGGTGGAAGCCCAGCTCTTCTCGCGTCTGAGCGTCCTCACGCCCGCCGCGGAAGAGGTTCTGGAGCCGCGTGATCATTCTGGCAATCAGGTTCATTTCGCATCTTCTCCAGCGGACGCTCGCGCGGCGGTTCGAGTGAGACGCACCGGTCCGGAGCCTCACTCTGCCCGCAGCACCCGCATCGGATCGACTCGCATCGCATGCCGGGCCGGGCGGTAGCACGCCGTGAGCGCCGCGGCGAAGACCGCTCCGGCCGCTCCGATCAGCACCAGCGGGTCGGTTGCCGCTACCCCGTGGAGCACACCGGCGATGGTGCGCGCCAGCAACAGGGAGCCGGCCAGGCCCAGGAGAATCCCCGCGGCGCTGACGAACGCGGTCTCCGCCGCCACGCTCCGCAGGAGGTCCGCAGGATGTGCCCCCATCGCGATCCGGATCGCGAACTCGCGAGTCCGCCGCGCGACGAGGTGCGACGTGACGCCGTGGACGCCGACGGCTGCCAGGGCCAGGGCCAGGGACGCGAACACCCAGATCAGCAGCGCGTTGAACCGGGGCAGCGCCACCACGTCCGAGAGGATGGCGTCCATCGTCTTGATGTCGTAGATCCCCAGGTCGCCGTCCACGGCCCGGATCTCGCGCTGCACCACGTTGGCGAGGCCGGCCGCCGGACCTTCCGTGCTCACGATCACGTTCAGCAGGCGCGACGGATTCCGGCGCTGCGAGAGATAGATGACCGGTACGACCGGTTCCTGGACCTGGTGCTCGCGGAAATCGCGCACGACCCCGACCACGTGATGCCGCGACGTTGTCCTCCGCGGTCCAGCCTCGGCACGTAGAGGCGGTTCCTTTTGTTCATCTGAATGTAAGGTTGCCATAGCTCATTCAGATTGTCAAAAGGTTTATAGATGACACACAATATGACATGCGAATCAACGTAAGTGGCTTGCTGCGGGACTTCGCAAGGGTGCGTCGCGCGGCGCTGGCCGGCAAGAGAATCGTCGTCAAGACCAGAGAGGGCAACCTCGTGCTGACGGCGGAATCGCAGGCGCCCGACCCCGCCGTTGCGTCGAGTGGTGGCGAGGGGCTGCCGGGCGCGGCCCCGACTGCCGGCGCGCGCCGCTTCGTATCCCGCGCCGCGCTTGCCGACGCGGCCCGGTGCGCGCCGCGGATCGATGCGCAACGGTTTCGCGACGACCTGGACGCCGTGATCGATTCAGAGGTCGATGGATAGTCACGGCCTTCTGGATACGTCGATTGTGATCGACCACGACCTCGTCGATCCCGAGCAGCTCCCGAGTGCATCCGCCGTGTCGGCCATCACCATCGCCGAGTTGACGATTGGACCGCTCGCCGCGCGCGACGACGACGAGCGCGCGCGCAGGCAGGACCGGCTGCACTGGGCTGTCGCAACCTGGGACCCGCTGCCGTTCGATGCGTCGGCGGCCCGCGCGTACGGACGCATCTGCTCGGCGCTGATGGTCAGAGGGCGGGTCGGCCGCCGCCGCTTTGCCGATCTCCTCATCGCCGCCACCGCCCTGGCGCACGACCTGCCGTTGTACACGAGGAACCCCAGCGACCTGACGGGCCTCGAGCGTCTCATCGTCGTTCGAACGGTATAGGCGATCAGGCGCCGTCCATCGGCCACCTCCCGACAGCCGTCTCGTCGAAAGCGGGAGCCGGCATTCCCTGTCTGGCCGTGCGAGGGGATGCGTGCCGGCGCCGGCCGGCGGACGCGGCTCGGACCCGGAGTGCTGCCGTGTATGATGGCCGAATCCGGGAAACATGGCCGCGTGGTGCAGCGCGCAGGCACGAGGAGGACGCGATGCGACAGTCGATCAGCGTATGGGTGGTGGCGCTGGTGGCCGGCGGATTCGTAGCCGGCGCGGACCTGCAGGCGCAGGACGAGATCGAGGGGGCCAACGCGGTGCTGCCGTGGGCCTACGTGCTCAACGATCCCGCCGCGAGCACCGAGGCGCCCGATCCCGACGAGGTGGTTACGGTGCCCGGCTCCAGCGTGTCGATGCCGCGCTCGGCCATCAACATTGACAACGGCCCGCCCGACTGGCATCCCGACCGCCATCCGCCGATGCCGGAGGTCGTGGCGAAGGGCGGGGGAGAAGGGGTCGTCGCCTGCGGCTACTGCCACCTGCCGAACGGCCAGGGCAAGCCGGAGAACGCGGGCGTCGCCGGCCAGCCGTACGAGTATCTGGTGCAGCAGATGACGGATTGGCGCAACGGCCGGCGCCGGCCCGGCGAGCCGCGCATGGGGCCGCCTTCGTTCATGGAGCGGATCGGACTGGCGGCCAGCGACGAGGAGGCGCGGATCGCGGCCGAGTACTTCTCGTCCATCGACTTCAAGCCGTGGGTCCGCGTGGTCGAGACCGACTCGGTGCCCAACACGCGCTTCGCGGGCTGGATCCACGAGGTGGTCGAGGGCGGCGGCGCGGAGCCGATCGGCACGCGGGTGGTGGAGACGCCGGTGAACCTGACGTTGACCAAGCTGCGCGACGACTCCTCCGGCTTCATCGCCTACGTGCCGTATGGCGCGGTGGCGCGCGGCCGTGCGATCGTGACCACGGGCGGGGCCAACTCCGTGGCGTGCACCGTCTGCCATGGCGACGACCTGCGCGGCATCGGCCCGGTGCCGGCGCTGGCCGGCCGCTCGCCGAGCTACATGGCGCGGCAGCTCTACGACCTGCAGACCGGGATGCGCGACGGCGCGTGGTCCGATCTGATGGACGCCGCGGTGAAGAACCTCACCGTGAAGGACATCGTGGACATCGTGGCCTACACGGCCAGCCTGGAGCCGTAGGACAGCGGTCGGGCACGGGCGGCCGCTACAGCCGAAGATCGTCCCGGTGCGACGGTCAGGGCCGTAGACCGCCGCCTGTCCCGCGGTCCCGACTGCCCCGACAACGGTCATGGTCGTAACCGCCGCCTGTCCCGCGGCCCCGACTGCCCCGATAACCGCACACGGGCCGTCCTGCCGCGAGTGGTCCCTCCGTCCCGAGTTCCGGGATGTATGACATGCCGGCGCAGACGGTCACTACCTCCGACGGCGTGCAGCTCCACACGGAATCGGTGGGCCGCGGCGATGCCATCCTGTTCGTTCACGAGTACGCGGGCGATCACCGGAGCTGGGAGCCGCAGGTGCGGCGGTTCTCGCGCAGTCATCTCTGCATCACCTATGCGGCCCGGGGCTATTCTCCGTCACAGGTGCCGGCCGATGCGGGCGCCTACTCGCAGCAGCACGCCGTGGACGACGCGCTCGCCGTGCTGGAAGGACTCGGTGTCGAGGAAGCCGACGTCATCGGCATCTCGATGGGCGGCTTCGCCGGGCTCCATCTGGCGATGCAGCACCCCCCGCGGGTCCGGTCGCTGGTGATCGCCGGAACCGGCTATGGGGCCCATCCCTCGGAAGCGGCGCGCTTTCGCGACGAGTGCGAGGCCATCGCCCGGCTGATTGAGGAGTCGGGGATGGAGTCGTTCGCGCAACGGTACCTGTCCGGGCCGGCGCGGGTGCAGTTCCGGAACAAGGATCCGCGCGGGTGGGAGGAGCTGGTACGCCAGTTGGGAGAGCACCCCGTGGACGGAGCCGTGCGCACGATGCGCGGCGTGCAGCGGGCGCGGCCGTCGCTGTATGCGCTGGAAGCGGAGCTGGCCGCAATCGAAGCGCCGGTGCTGATCCTGGCGGGCGACGAAGATGACGGCTGTCTCGAGACCAGCCTGTGGCTGAAGCACGTCATCCCCCGCAGCGGCCTCGCCGTCCTCCCGAAGTCCGGCCACACGTTGAACCTGGAAGAGCCCGACCTCGTGAACGCGTCCATCGCGGACTTCCTGGGCCGAGTCGCGGCCGGGGCGTGGGGACCGCGCGACCCGCGCGCCACGCCGGGGGCCATCACCGGCATCTCGTAATCGCCACGTCCGGGGCGTTCCGCGCCGCGGACTCCCGGCGCGCCATCCTCGCCACCCCCTTCACGCCGCAGGCTCGGGGCGCATCGTCCGCGCCGGTGGCTCTCCCGCGCCGCGGACTCCCGGCCGTTCGTCGTCCGCTTGCGCGCTCTCGGCGCCGCGGACTCCCGGCAGGAACCTCCGCTTTGCGTAGACTGCAGGGGGTGACATGATGGGCGCACGCTCCACATCGAGGAGGTTGGACATGGCGCGCAGTGTGTTGTCTTCGAGCAGGCTCGGGTTCGCGGCGGCCGTCGTCACGTTGTCGCTCGTCGCCGTGCTTGCCGGTCAGGCGCCCGGCGGGGAGATTGCGATGGACGGCGACGATATCGCCGGCGTCGTGACTGGCCCCGACGGTCCCGAGGCCGGTGTCTGGGTGATCGCGGAAACAGGCGATCTGCCCACCCGTCACGTCAAGATTGTCGTGACGGATGACGAGGGACGCTACCTTCTCCCCGATCTGCCGCAGGCCGCCTACGAGGTGTGGGTGCGCGGCTACGGCCTGGTCGACTCCGAGAAGGTGCGGGCGGAGCCGGGCGCGCGGCTCGATCTGACGGCGGTCCCTGCCCCCGACGCCGCGGCGGCGGCCGAGTACTACCCCGCCCAGGACTGGTTCGCGCTGCTCGAGGTCCCGGGGCCGGACGAGTTCCCGGGCACGGGGACAGCCGGGAACGGCATCTCGCCGGACATCGAGTCCCAGGGCGAGTGGATTCGCTCGGTGGTCAACACGGACGGCTGCACCGGCTGCCACGCGCTGGGGAACAAGGCCACGCGGGAGATCCCCGAGGCGCTCGGCGACTTCGATTCGCATTTCGCCGCCTGGGATCGCCGCGTGCAGTCCGGACAGGCGGGCGCCACCATGGACGCGCGGCTGGCCGTGGTCGGTCGCGACCGCGCGCTGGCGATGTATGCCGACTGGACCGACCGCATCCAGGCGGGCGAGTACCCGATGACGCCGCCGCCCCGGCCGCGGGGCGTGGAGCGCAACGTCGTCGTGAGCCTGTGGGACTGGTCGGATCCGGAAGCCTACATGCACGACCTGATCTCGGCCGACAAGCGCGACCCGACCGTCAACGCGAACGGTCCGGTCTACGGCGCCCCGGAGAACAGCACGGACGACATGCCGGTCGTGGACCCGAACACGCACATGGCCAGCGTGGTGCCGCTGCAGGTGCGCGACGCTGACACGCCGAGCTCGGCGGCGACCCTGCCCAAGATGCCGTCGCCCTACTGGGGTGACGAGGTCATCTGGC
Source organism: Vicinamibacterales bacterium (assembly GCA_958296065.1). Taxonomy (GTDB): domain Bacteria; phylum Acidobacteriota; class Vicinamibacteria; order Vicinamibacterales; family UBA8438; genus WTFV01. The sequence continues at coordinate 61,906 of CATQHX010000032.1, forward strand.
ACAGCCGCAGCGTCGCCCACAGCTTCGCCATGGACAGCCGGGCGCGCGTCTGGATTGCCGCCCGGGTGCGAGCGGCCGAGACCCCGGCCTTCTGCGGGCCGGGGTCGAGCCACCCGTCCGCGCAGGCGTTCCCCATCGAGCGGAGCAACCGCCAGGTCCAGATGTACGACCCCGAGACGGGGGAGGTCACCACCGTCAACACCTGCTTCGGGACGCATCACCTGAACTTCGCCTACGACGACAAGCTGTGGTTCTGCGGCAGCGGACCGGTGGTCGCCTGGTTCGACACGACGGTGTTCGACGAGACCGGCGACGAGGAGCTGGCGCAGGGCTGGACGGTGCAGGTGCTCGACACCAACGGCAACGGCCGGCGGGACGAGTACACCGAGCCGGGCGAGCCGATCGATCCCGCGCAGGACGCGCGGATCGAGCGCGGCTTTTACGGCGTCGCGCCGAGTCCGCTGGACGGATCGATCTGGGGTTCCACCCTGGGGTTCCCGGGCGGGCTCGTGCGGCTCGTGCCGGGCGACGATCCGGTGAATACCGCGCTGGTGGAGTTCTACGAGGTGCCGTGGAACGCCTCCGACGCGCAGGTTCAAGGATTCTCGCCGCGCGGCATGGACGTCGACAGCGACGGCGTCGTCTGGACGGTGCTGGCGAGCGGCCACTTCGCGAGCTTCGACCGTACCAAGTGCGCCGGTCCGCTCAACGGGCCTGACGCCACCGGCCGGCACTGCGCGGAAGGTTGGGCGCTCTACCAGTTCCCGGGACCGAACTTCAAGGGGGCGGTGGATTCCGGGGCCGCCGAGTCGGCGTACTACAACTTCACGGACCGGTTCGACCTGCTGGGGCTCGGCGAGAACATCCCGCTGGCGACCGGCAACCTGTCCGAGGGCGTGCTGGCGCTGGTGGACGGCGAGTTCCACAACTTCCGCGTGCCCTACCCGCTGGGGAGCTTCTTCGGCAAGGGGCTGGACGGGCGGATCGACGACCCCGATACCGGCTGGAAGGGCCGCGGGATCTGGACGACGTCCGGGAGCCGGACCCCGTTCCACGCCGAGGGCGGGACGGAACGCGTGGCGCCGGTCTTCAAGTTCCAGGTGCGGCCGGACCCGCTGGCGCACTAGAGGAAGTCCGCGGCGACCGACTTTCGGCGATACGCGGTTTGCATCGCTCTGATTGATCCGTCAGGAGACGTCCGACCGACGTTCAAAACCCGAACCCCATGACGTACATGGCGGTACCCGTGGCCGACGAGAGGCACAGGCCCACGAAGGCGAGCTTGCCCCAGCGCCGGTGCGTCCGGCCGAAGGGGCCGGGGAGAGTGTCGGAGTAGCGGCGCCACGACAGCGTCGCCAGCCAGCACCAGATGATGAACGTGGGGATGGCGACCGCGAGGTGCACGACGAAGAGGGCGATCAGCGGCGGCCCGTACAGGGAACTCGCTCGGTAGGCGTCCCCGGCGCCGCCGAACCGGATACTGATCTCCAGCATCAGGACGCCCACGATCGCGGCCGCCAGGAGGCCGGCCTGGAGGTTGCGGTGCTCGTGGTGCCGGCGCTGCGCCGCGAGGCGAAGCGCGTAGACCATCAGGAACGGGGCGAGGACGAAGAAGACGATCGCGAGATCGATGAAGGCGTCCGCCCGCGTGCCGAGAAAGCCGGTGGTTGGCATTCGTACCTCATTCCGCCCGTAACGCCGTCGCAGGGGCTACCCGGACGGCGCGACCCGCCGGCAGCGCGTGCGCCAGTGCCCCGCCGGCCAACAGCACGACAAACGCACCGCTCCAGGCGAGCGCGTCTCCCGCGTCTATATCGAACAGGACCCCAGCGGTGGCCCGGGCCGCCGCGAACGCCGCCACCGAGCCAGTGACCGCGCCAACGGCTACGACGGCGGTGCCCTGGCGAACTACCAGCAACTGTACATCACGCTGCGTGGCGCCGAGCGCGGACGACGCCGATAATCGGCGGGAAACCAAGGGCCGAGGCGCCGGATTGGAGCCGGCTATTCCGGCCCGTTGGATTGCCTGACGGCGGATGCTCGGCCGGAGGGCTTGGAGGGGCCATGTCCGTAACGGGATGCGGGACCGTCGCCGCGCTGTGTCTGGTGTGCCTGGGGAGCGCCGAATACGATCCCGCGTGGGCGGATGGGGCCGCGGGGCCGCCGCCCGAGGTGCGCCACCGCCGGTTTCAAGCACCGATCGCGAGCGACATCGCGCGCGAGGTACACGCGCGGGTCAACGCAGAGCGCAGGCGGCGGGGTCTGGTGCCGCTGCGCTGGGACGACGCCGTCGCGGCCGTCGCCGCCGCGCACAGCCGCGACATGGCGCGCCGTGACTACTTTGCACACGTAGACTCCGACGGGAGGACGGCGAGTGACCGGTTGGCGGATCTGGTGGCCGGTTGCCGCGGATGGGGAACGGCGGAGAACATCTGGATGGCGCGCGACTCGACGGGCCGTCATCGCGGCGTACCGGAAGCGGCGGTGTCGGGCTGGATGGCAAGCCGCGGACACCGGAACAACATCCTCGGCCCGCGCTACGACACCGCCGGCGTCGGGGTCGCCGTCGCCGGTGAACGCGTTTATCTGACGCAGAATTTCTGGTGGTGCGAGCGGCCGTGACGGTCGCGGGCCGGTCGCTCGGATCATGTCGGCCGTGAACGTGGGGGAGGTCGCCGCGCGCCTGCGTCAGGAGGGCTGGACGGCGCGCGAGATCGCCGGCATCGTCGATGGCCTGCGAATGGAGATCGTTCCCTTCGACACCGAGACCGCGTTGCTCAGCGGCCGGTATCGGCCGCAGACCCGGCCGTTCGGGTTGGGACTCGGCGACCGCGCCTGTCTTGCGACCGCCGGGCGACTCGATGTTCCCGTCCTGACCGCCGACCGTGTCTGGACGAAGCTGAGTCTCCGGGGCGTCACGATACGGTGCATGAGGTAGGGGCCGGGATGTCACATGCTGCCCGCTCCGAGCTCGTGCATCCCGCCCGCCTCGGGCGCCGCCATAGCGGGCCCGGTGCCGTCAGTCCGCTTCCTTGACCGCCGCGATCAGGTCCAGCACCGCCTGCTTGCCGTCGCCGAAGAACATCAGCGTGTTGTCGGCGGCGAACAGCGGGTTGGGGATGCCGGCGAAGCCGGGGGAGAGGCTGCGCTTGATGACGACCACGGTGCGCGACTGGTCGACGTTGAGGATCGGCATGCCGGCGATGGGGCTCCCGGGGTCGGTACGGGCGTCGGGATTGACGATGTCGTTGGCGCCGATCACCAGGCTGACGTCGGTCTGCTCGAACGACGGGTTGATGGCGTCCATCTCCTTGAGCTTGTCGTAGTCGACATCGGCTTCGGCCAGCAGGACGTTCATGTGGCCCGGCATGCGGCCCGCGACCGGGTGGATGGCGTACTCCACCTCCACGCCGCGCGATTCGAGCAGGTTGGCGAGGTCGCGGACCTGGTGCTGCGCCTGCGACACCGCGAGGCCGTAGCCCGGCACGATGACCGCCCGCCGCGCGCCGTCGAAGAGCATCGCCACCTCTTCGGCGGAGGTACTCTTGACCCGCCCGGCGTAGATGGCATCGGCGTCCGACTTCGATACGCTCGCCTCGGCGATCGCCCCGACCAGCACGTTGATCAGGGAGCGGTTCATCGCCTTGCACATGATCCGCGTCAGGATGAGCCCCGACGCGCCGACCAGCGACCCGGTGATGATGAGGATGTTGTTGTTCAGCACGAACCCGGTCGAGGCCGCGGCCAGCCCCGAGTAGGAGTTGAGCAGGGCGATGGCGACCGGCATGTCGGCGCCGCCGATCGGGATCGTCAGCAGGATGCCGAGGACCGACGCGATGCCGACCAGGCCGGCGTAGAAGGCGATGGAGCCCGGCTCGCTGACCACCATCACGCCGCAGCCGAGGGCCGCGAGGGCGAGGAGGCCGTTCAGCGCCTGCTGGCCGGGAAAAAGCACCGGCCGGTCGGGCAGGAGCAACCCGCGCAGCTTGTCGAACGCCACCAGGCTGCCCCAGAAGGTGACCGATCCGATGAGCCCGGACGCGACGGTCGCCACCGCGGTCTGGGCCGGCGGATCCGTCGCGCCCACCAGCACCGCGCCGGCCACCAGCGCCGAGGCGCCGCCGCCGAAGGCGTTGAGCAGCGCCACCATCTCGGGCATCGCGGTCAGCTCGATGCGCAGCGCCAGCGTCGCCCCGATCGCCGCGCCGAGCACGACCCCGCCGAGCAGCAGGCCGAACGCCTGGCCGCCGCTGCCGAGGATCTCCTGGTCGAGCAGCGTGGCCACCACCGCCAGCAGCATGCCCGTGGCGCCCAGCAGGTTGCCGCGCACCGCGGTGCGCGGGTGGGTCAGGCCGCGGATGCCGAGGATGAACAGCACCGAGGCTGCGAGGTAGATGAGATTGATGACGCTGTCCACAGTCGCTTCCGTTCAACCGCGAGGTTTCGCTAGTCCTTCTTGCGGAACATGCCGAGCATGCGATGGGTGACCAGGAAGCCGCCGACCACGTTGATGGTGGCGATCACGAGCGCCAGGAAACCGAGGATCGTCGTCGTCTCGCTCGACGAGGCGACCGAGAGCATCGCGCCGATGATGGTGATGCCCGAGATGGCGTTGCTGCCCGACATCAGCGGCGTGTGGAGCAGCGGCGGCACCTTGGTGATTATCTCGAAGCCGACGAAGACCGCCAGCATGAAGATGGTCAGCAGCGGAATCAGCGCGTCCATGGGAACTGTGTCGACTCCTGAGCATTGCGCGGCGTTTCGGACCTCATGTCTCGGCTCTGCCGCTGGCGTGGCCTTGTCATTTCGCCTGTCCGTCGGCGCCGCCGAGCAGCTCCCGCACCCGCGGATGCACCACCCGGCCCTCGTGCGAGACCAGCGTGCCGGCCGTGATCTCGTCGTCGAGATCCAGCGCGAGCGCGCCGTCCTTCACCAGATGCAGCAGCAGCGTCGAGATGTTCTTGGCGTACATCTGCGACGCGTGGTACGGCACCGTCGACGTCGGGTTCGTCGGGCCGAGGACGGTGACCCCGTTGGACGAGACCACGATCTCGTCGCCCTTCGTGAGCTCGCAGTTGCCGCCCCGCTCGGCCGCCAGGTCGACCACCACCGATCCCGGCGCCATGCCGGCCACCATCTCTGCCGTCACCAGGATCGGCGCGGTCTTGCCGGGCACGAGCGCGGTCGTGATGACGACGTCGCTGTTGGCGACCACGCGGGTCATCGTCTCGCGCTGCCGCCGGTAGAACGACTCGTCCTGAGCTTTCGCGTAGCCGCCGGCATCCTCGGATTCGCTGGTCTCCAGCGGCAGCTCGACGAAGCCGGCCCCAAGGCTCTCGACCTGCTCCTTGACGACCGGGCGCACGTCGTAAGCCTCCACCCGCGCGCCGAGGCGGCGCGCCGAGGCGATGGCCTGCAGGCCCGCCACGCCGGCGCCGACGACGAAGACCCGCGACGGGGTGATGGTGCCCGCGGCGGTCATCATCATCGGGAACATCCGCGGCAGCGCGTCCGCCGCGAGCAGCACCGCCTTGTAGCCGGCGATGGTCGCCATCGAAGACAGCGCATCCATGCTCTGGGCGCGCGTGATGCGCGGGATGAGCTCCATGGAGAAAGCGCTGGCGCCGCGCTCGGCGACGGACCGGGCGGCCGCCGGCTCGCCGAGCGGCTCGGAGAAGCCGATGACGGCCTGTCCCGACCGCAGCAGCTCGGTGTCCGCACGGCCCGCGTCACCTGCCGCGCCGGGGCTCCGGACCTGCAGGACGACATCGGCCTCGGCGAAGAGCTGCGTGTGCGACTCGGCGATCCGGGCGCCCTTCTCCACGTAGGTGGCGTCGGGGAACCCCGCCGCTACGCCGGCCGAGGCCTCGACCAGGACGTCGAGCGACGCCTTGGTCAGGGCCGGCAGCGCCCCGGGCACCAGCGCCACGCGGCGCTCGCCCGGGAACGACTCCTTTGGGACGCCGACGATCATGGCAGCCGGTACGCGACCAGCAGGCCTCCGTAGCCGCCGCCGCTCGTCGCCACGACGATGTACTGCTTGCCGTCGATGGAGTAGGTCATCGGCGAGCCGGTCTGCTGGGTCGGCATCTGCACCGCGCCGAGCTCCGCGCCCGTCATCTTGTCGTAGGCCCGGAGCATGGCCCCCGTCACGCCGTCCTCGTTCGTGAAGTTGCCGCCGTCGCCCGCGATCACCAGCGTCTTGGTGACGAGCGTGCCGACCCGTCCCGGCCGGCCGGTGCGCGGGATGTCCACTCCCTGCAGCAGCCGGTGGTTGCGGATGTTGTCGGCGGTCTCGCCATGCGCCACCTGCCACAGGATCTCGCCCTTGTTGAGATCGATGGCGGTGATGCGGCCCCACGGCGGCCGGATGATCGGGATGCCCTCGACGTTCAACGCATCCTGCCGCGCGCTCACCCCCTCGGGCCGGCCGCGGATGAAGTTCATGTCCGACCGCTCGGGGTCGTTGACGAGCCCGAGGTTCGTCACCTCGGTCTTCGAGTACTGGTAGAAGATGCCGGTCTCCGGGTCGAACGAGCCGCCCGGCCAGTTGACGCCGCCGGTCGACGCCGGCACCTGCAGCGTGCCGTAGGTCCCGTCGGCCGTGCCGACCGAGGGGGGCGTATAGATCGAGCGCCCGTAGCGGAAGCGGCCGAGGACCTCCAGCGCGCGGGCCTTGAGCTCCGGCGTGAAGTCGACCAGGTCGTCGGGTCCGATGCCCTGCTGGTCGAAGGCCGGCGGCTTCGTCGGATGCGGCTGGGTCGGCGCCAGGATCTCGCCGGGGATGTCGGAGGCCGCTACCGGCTGCTCGACGATCGGCCACACCGGCTCGCCCGTCTCGCGGTCGAAGACGAAGAGCCACGACTGCTTGGTCGGCAGCGCCACCGCCTTGATGTCGCGCCCGTCCACGGTGATGTCCGTCAGGACCGGCCCGGCCGGCAGGTCCCAGTCCCAGACGTCGTGGTGCGTGATCTGGTAGTGCCAGCGCCGCTCGCCGGTCTCCAGATCGAGCGCGACCAGGCTGTCGGAGAAGAGGTTGTCGCCCAGCCGGTGGCCGCCGTAGTAGTCGTTGGTCGGCATCTCGACCGGCAGGTAGACCATGTTCAGCTCGGGATCGATCGTCATCTGGGCCCACACGCCGGCGTTGCCGGTGTAGCGCCAGGAATCGCCTTCCCACGTGTCGTTGCCGAACTCGTCGCCCAGCGGGATGGTGTGGAAGATCCACTTCCGCTCGCCGGTGTCCACGTCGTAGCCGCGGATGAAGCCCTTGACGTTGTTCATCGACCGCGGCGCGCCGCCCGGCAGGTGCGCGGCCCCGATGACGATGGTGCCGTTGACCGCGACCGGCGCCGCGTGCAGGCCGATCTCGCCGGTGACCAGGTCGATGTCCTGGTCCAGGTTCAGCTTCAGGTCGACGATGCCGTCGTTGCCGAAGTCGGACAGCCGCCTGCCGGTCTTCGCGTTCAGGCCGATCAGGTGGTAGCCCGGCGTGACGTAGAAGATCTTCCCGTCGCCGCCGTCGTCCAGCCAGGTCAGCCCGCGGCCCGACAGCCGCCGCGGCGCGGACTCGCCCCGCTCGCCTTCGTCGTAGCGGTGGAACCAGAGCAGCTCGCCGGTGGCCGCGTCGAGGGCGACCGCCGCCCGCCGCGTGCCGACCGTGGCGTACAGCGTGCCGTCGATCATGAGCGGCGTCGCCTGCAGGCGGAACTCCGGGCGCGTCCCGAAGTTGTCGGTGTTCAACGTCCAGGCGACCTCCAGGTCGTTGAAGTTGTCACCGTTTATCTCGTCGAGGGGCGAGTACCGCGTATGGGCCAGGTCGCCGCCGTAGCTCGGCCACTCCCCGTTTCGCGTGCCCTCTTCTTGCGCCGTGAGACCGGCGTTCAGCCAGACGAGGCTGGCGACCAGCGCCAGGGTCCAGCCGTACCGGGAACAGACGTGTCGCATTCGGGATCCTCCGTGTTGCCGCAACAGGAAAGCATACCGCGCCCCCGCCGGTGGCGGCCAGATTGACCGTTTCGGAGTAGCATGAAAAGCTTGCGGCCGGCCGGGAATCTCGCCGCGGGGAACAGGGCGGGTCGGAATCCGGCGGGTGATCTGCGTTGCAGAAAACGGCGCGGCGCGGGCGCAGCCGCCGCGGTCAACCATGCGGGAGGGACAGGATGCAGAGAACGAAGCTCGTGCGTACCGTGATGGTCGCGTTCGTGCTGGCGGCGCTGGCGACCGTGGCGGCGGCCCAGGAACGGGAGCTGCGGACGGTGGAGTTCTTCAGCCCCGCCGTCGACCGGACGATGAAGTACAACATCCTGCTCCCGGACGACTACGACACGTCGACCGAGCGCTACCCGGTGCTGTACCTGCTGCACGGCCTGACCCAGAACTACACCGCCTGGGGGCTCGCCAACGGCGCGCCGTTCTACGCCGGCCTCTACGACGACCTCATCGTCGTCATGCCCGACGTCGGCAACTCCTGGTACGTCAACTGGGCCGAGAGCGGCGACGGGCAGTCGAACAACTGGGAGGATCACGTCATCCAGGACGTCGTCAGCCACGTCGACTGGAACTTCCGGACCATCGCGCGCCGCGAGGGCCGCGCCATGACCGGCCTGTCGATGGGCGGCTTCGGCGCCATCACGATGGGGCTGCGCAACCCCGGGATGTTCATCTCCATCGGCAGCACCAGCGGCGCGCTGGAGTACGGCCGGCAGGCCGCCGCCCGCATGCGGGGCGAGATGCCGCCGCGGCCGCCCCGCCAGCTCACCGCCGAACAGCAGGCCCGCCGCCGGCAGCCGAACCCGCTGATCGGCGTCGACGGCTTCAGCAGCCAGGTGGAGCGCACGCCGAGCGGCACGATGTTCGAGACCCCGGACCAGGCCGACGCCTACGACCCGTTCAAGCTGATTGCCAACGTGCCGCGCGAGGACCTGCCGCACATCTATCTCGACTGCGGCACAGAGGACCGGCTGATCGCCGGCGCGTTGGAGCTGGCGGCCTACCTGGCGGAGCAGGAGATCCCGTTCAACTTCATGCAGATGCCGGGCGCGCACAACGCGGCCTACTGGATCGAGGCTATCGGGCACATCATGGGCGTGCAGTACGAGGTGATGCAGCGTGCGCTCGGCCAGCGGCCGTTCGGGCGGCGGCGCGCGACGAACTGAGCCGCGCAATGACGGATGCCGTCCACGCTCCGGGAATTCCGATGCGCACACTTCCAGCCGCTGTGCCGGTGCTAGCGATGGTCTGGGCCGGTGTGGCTGGAGTCTCTCCGGCCGCCGCCCAGGCGCCCGACGGCGAGGCGCTGTTCGAGGAGCACTGCGCTGCCTGCCACCTCACCGACGTCGTTCCGCGCGCCCTGGCCATCGACAACATGCGGGCCCTGCCGCCCGCGGCCATCGTCGGGGCGCTGACCGACGGGGCGATGCGGCAGCAGGGAGCGGAGCTGAGCCCGGCGGCGCGGCGTGCGATAGCGGAGTTCATCACCGGGCGGAGGGTGACGCAGGATACGGAGGCGGCGGCGGGAGCGTGCGCCGCGTCCTCGTCCGGGGAATGGCCGGGTCTGGACGGCGGTCCGCTCTGGAACGGCTGGGGCGTTGACGTCACGAACAGCCGTTACCAACCGGGCGAGCACGCCGGGCTGGCGGCGGCGGACGTTCCCGGCCTGCGGCTCAAGTGGGCGTTCGGGTACCCCAACTCGGCCACGGCGCAGTCGCAGCCGACGGTGGTCGGCGGCCGCCTGTTCGTCGCCAGCGAGCGCGGCGTGGTCTACGCGCTCGACGCGAAGACCGGTTGCACGCACTGGACCTTCGCGGCGCAGAGCGGGGTCCGCAGCGCCATGACCGTGACCCGCCTCCCGGACCGCCGGCATGCGCTCTTCTTCGGCGACTTCAATGCCAACGTCTATGCACTCGACGCGGCGACCGGGGCCGAGATTTGGCGCAGCGATGTGGAGTCTCACGAAGGAGCCCGCATCACCGGGGCTCCGGTCTACCACGATGGCCGCTTGTACGTGCCGGTCTCGTCGCTGGAGGAATTGCTGGCCGCCAACCCCGAGTACCCCTGCTGCACGTTCCGCGGGAGCATCGCCGCGCTGGATGCGGCAACCGGCGACGTAGTCTGGCAGAGCTTCACCATTCCGGAGACGCCGCGGCCGCGCGGGCGCAACCCGGAAGGCTTCTACCTGATGGGGCCGTCCGGCGCGGCCGTCTGGTCCGCGCCGACCGTCGACGCGAATCGCGGGCTCGTCTACGCCGCGACCGGCAATGCCTACACCGAGCCGGCCGCCGACACCACCGATGCGATTATCGCGTTCGATCTCGACACCGGCGCGGTCCGCTGGACGAACCAGTTGACGCCGGACGACGCCTTCATCCTCAACTGCGGCGGCGATAACCCGAACTGTCCCGACGACGACGGCCCCGACTTCGACTTCGGCGCATCTCCCGTGCTCGTCCCGATGCCCGACGGCCGGGATCTGCTGGTCATTGGCCAGAAAGCCGGGGTGGGCTACGCCCTCGACCCGGATCGCGACGGCGCCGTCGTCTGGCGGTACCAGGTCGGCGCGGGCAGCGAGCTGGGCGGTATCGAGTGGGGTTTCGCGGTGGACGGGGAGAAGGCGTACTTCGCCAATTCGGACTACCTGACGCCGGAACCCGGGGGGCTCGCCGCGGTGCGCCTGCGGACGGGCGAGCTGGTCTGGTACGCCGAGCCCCACGAGCCGGTCTGCGAGGGCTGCAGCCCGGCGCTTCTCGCCGCGGTGACCGCCATTCCGGGCGCGGTCTTCTCCGGCGCCTACGACGGCCTGTTCCGCGCCTACGACGCCGAGGACGGATCCGTGCTCTGGGAATTCGATACCAACGGCGGCCACGACACCGTGAACGGCGTCGCGGGCCGCGGCGGGTCGATCAATGGTCCCGGCCCGGTGGTGGTCGACGGGATGGTCTACGTCAACTCCGGCTACGCCGCGTTCGGCGGCCGGCCCGGCAACGTGCTGCTGGCATTCGGCGTCGATTGACGCTGCCTTGCCCTCGCCGGGAAGCGCGATGCGCCTCTACAGCGACCTCGCGGCGTGGTGGCCGCTGCTCGACGATCCGGCCGACTACGCGGAGGAGGCCGGCGTCTACGGCGACCTGCTGGCGGAGGCGTGCGACGCGCCGATCGAGTTTCTCCTGGAGCTGGGCTGTGGCGGCGGCAACAGCGCGTCCCACCTGAAACGGCGGTTCCGCCATCTGGTGCTCACCGACGTCGCCGAGGACATGCTCGCGGTCAGCCGCGCTCTCAACCCGGAGTGCGAGCACGGGATCGGCGACATGCGCACGTTGCGGCTGGGACGGACGTTCGACGCGGTGTTCGTACATGACGCCGTCTGCTACATGACGACGGAGGCCGACCTGCGGCGGGCCATGGAGACCGCGTGGGTGCACTGCCGGCCCGGCGGTGCCGTGCTTTTCGCGCCGGACTACGTGCGGGAGAACTTCCGGGCGGGGGAGAGCACGGGGGGCTGCGACGAACGTCCGCCTGCGGCAGTCGCCGGGGAGTTCGGGCGCGGGCTGCGGTACCTGGAGTGGGTCCGGGATCCGGATCCGGGGGATACGGAGTACCTCGTCGACTACGCCTTCCTGCTGCGCGATCGCGACGGATCCGTCCGGGCCGTGCATGACCGGCACGTCGAGGGGCTGTTCGCGCGCGACCGCTGGCTGGAGCTGCTGGCGGGCGTCGGGTTCGAGGCCCGCAGCGTGCCGCTGGTGCTGTCCGACGTGGAACCGGACCGGCACGAGATGTTCGTGGCGCGCCGCCCGCGCTGACAGCGACCCGGCACGGCCCGCCGCGACGACCGTGGCGGCTCACCCGCAACAACCGACGATCGCGGCGCCGCTCGCTTCACGTCGCGTCCTCCGCTCTTTCCCCATTGACAGTCTATGTGACTGCGCTGTACGCTTGTCCCATAGACAGTCTTTGTCATCCACTCGGCTTTCCGGAAGGAGGGTGTGACGGCATGACACCGCGCGACAGAGCAGGCGTGAGTGATACCGACCGGCTTCGGCGTCAGGTGGCTCTTCTCTGGGCCGCGGTTGCGGTTCTGGCGCTCGCACTATCAGGTGCCGTGATCCGGATCGCGACGACTACGTACTCGCCGGACGTGCTGACGGTAGAACGCCTGGAGGTCGTCGAGCCTGACGGCTCGCTCGCGATGGTCCTGGCCAATTCTCAGCGCCCCGCGGTCGCGACCGTCGACGGGCACGTGCTGATGGAGGGGCAGGACGAGGAGCGAAGGGGTACGCCCTCCATCATCTTCTTCGACGGCAAGGGCGACGAGGTTGGCGGCATGCTGTTCGGAGTCAGAGAGACGCCCGGAGGCTATTTCGCGGTCCGGCACCTGTCCCTGGATGCGAACGATCAGGATCAGACGGTGGTCCTTGCGCACTACCAGGATCCGGAGGGATCGACATCGGGCCTCACGATCACGGACCGGCCGGCTCATTCCCTTCTCGACTCCCTTGCACGACTGGGCCTTTCCGCCGGCGCGTCGAGAGAGCAACTGCACGCCGCGATCGAGCAGCTTCCGGAGGATGGAAGGGAGGCTCGGCTGCGGGAGCTGTTCGGAACCGGCCGCGCCTTTCTTGGTTCGACTCGTGGCGGCGAGGCCCATCTCACGCTCCGGGATGGCGAGGGGCGTCTACGCATCGTCATCGAAGCACCACGCGAGGGAGAACCGTCCATCCGCATTCTGGATGCGGCGGGGGCGGTCGTCCTCCGCTTGCCTGAATCCTGATCGAATCGCTTCGACTCGGGAACCGCGGAAGGGACTGGGACGCGCGGGTCGCTCGTGTCCGGCAAGGAGACTGCAGGTGTCTGATCGGAATCCGGAGATGTTGCGCGGCACGGTAGAGCTGCTAATCCTGACGGCGCTCAGCCGCGGTCCCCACCACGGCTTCGGCATCGCGCGCTGGCTGGAAGCGACGTCGGACGACGAGTTGCGGCTCGAGGAAGGGTCGCTCTACCCGGCGCTGCACCGGATGGAGCGGCGCGGCTGGCTGGAAGCGGAGTGGGGGACCTCCGAGAACAACCGGCAGGTGAAGCTCTACCGGCTGACGCCTCGCGGCCGCGCCCGGTTCAGGAGCGAGACCGAGGGCTGGGCGGCGTTCGCGGCGGCCATCGGGAAGGTCCTGCAGGCGGCGGCGGTCGGGTAGCGGAGGCTCCAGAATGGCGCAGACACCCATGTGGCGGCGGTATCTCCGGTTCTGGGGCTCCGACGTCCGTGCGGACGTCGACGCGGAGCTCGACTTTCACATGCGCGAGCTCACCGCGCGGCTCGTGCAGGAAGGCCGCGACCCTGCGGAAGCCGGGGCGGAGGCGGCGCGGCGTTTCGGCGACTACGGGCGAGTCAAGGCGGCATGCGTCGATATCGACCACGGCTGGGAGCGGCAGCAGCGCTGGCGCCAGCTTCTCGCGGACCTCTGGGAGGACCTCCGGGTCGGCGCCCGCACGCTCGCGAAGACCCCCGGGTTCACTATCGCGGCCGTGGTCGTTCTCGGCCTCGGCCTCGGCGCCGCGATCACGATGCTCAGTGTCATCAACGCCGTCTTCCTTCGGCCCCTGCCCTTTCCGGAGCCGGATCGGATCGCGAGCGTGGTTCGCTACGATGCGCGGTTCGGGGGAAGCAACCAGTTCCATCCGCAACGCTCCGTAGCGTTCCTGCGCGATCGCAGCAACGCGTTCTCGACCCTGGCCGGCATCGGTGTAAGTCCCGGCGTGAATCTCGTCAGCGAGCATGGCTCGACGTTCATCCGGAACATCGAGGTGACCGCCGGGTACTTCCGGGTTTTCGGGGTCGCACCGCGGATGGGACGCGCCTTCTCGCGGGACGACGAGGCCGCCCGGTCGACGGTGGTGCTCGCCCACGACATCTGGATCGACCACTTCGGCGGCGATCCGGGAATCGTCGGCCGGGACGTGCGACTGGGCGGACGGCCGCACACCGTGATCGGCGTCATGCCGCCCGGCTTCTGGTCTTTCGACGAGGCCGAGGCCTGGACGCCATTCCGTCCCGATCCGGATCTGGGCGACCAGAACTACCGGTTGATCGGTCGGCTGGCG
>CATQHX010000033.1 GCA_958296065.1 Vicinamibacterales bacterium
CGGTTGCGCTCCGCCGCGGCCTCGCCGAGCGCCTCCAGATCGCAGTTGTCGAACATGTGAATGCCCAGGTACAGCAGCGCGAAGTCGTGGACGGCGCCGGGCAGCTCCGACGGCGCGACGTAGGTCGGGTGGTCGCTGCCCATCAGCGCGATGTCCCGCTCCTTCAGCCACGGGATGACCGACGGGTGCAGCCCCGCGGACCGGCCGCCCGGCCGGCGGCCCCGCAGCCACGGCCCCTCGGCGGCGCGGCGCGCCCACACGCCGGTGCGGATGAACAGCGCGTCGCCGGGCGAGACCTTCACCCCCGCCTGCTCCTCCCACGCCTCGAGATCCTCGACGTAGATCGGCGTCCCCGGCTCCAGGTACGGCACGCCCCGCAGCCGCGGGATGTCGATGAGCACCCCGCGCGTGACGATGCCGTTCTTCAGGTTGTGGATCGAGTTCTTCGGGTGCCCGTTGGCGATGACCTCATCGGCGTCCGGTGCGTAGCCGTTGTAGAAGACGCCGTCGTCATTGATGTGGGCCAGCGCGTCCAGGTGCGTATGGGAGATCCCGTGATACTGGACGGAAATCCGGTCCGAGCTGATCCCCACCATCTCGTGCTGGTACGGCCTCGGGTTGTCGACCGCCTCCACCGTATCGGCATCGCCGGCCAGCGACACCGTGACGCCCTCCTGTACCAGGGCCACCGCCTCCAGCCGCTTGGCCGGGGTAATCAGGTTCAGCGCGCCGATCTCGTCGTCGGCGCCCCACCGGCCCCAGTTGGTCAGCTCCGTCTTCCATTGCTCGTACTGCGCCTCGGTGACGGTCCGGTCGGAACCGGTCTGCGCCCACGCCCCGGACACCGCCAGCACCGACGACAGCACGACCGCCGACGCTCTCAACGTCATCTTCATCGTGTTCCCTCCCGCACGGAAGCGATTGTAGTGATTCCCGTGGTCATCCCGCCGCGAAAAGGGCTACGCTGTGCGTTCCGAGGGAGCCGGAACGGGCCGCCTCGGCCGCGGGCCGTCCGACGCGCGACCGTCGAGCGAATGCCACGGGGAGGGAGAACCATGCTCAAGCGAGTTGGACTATTGGTTGCCGTCGCGATGCTGGCGGCCGGGCCGGCCGCGGCGCAGGACGCGCAGGCGGTGCTGCAGGCGGCGGCGGAGACGATGGGCGTCGACGACATGATGTCGATCCGGTACTCCGGGGACGGCTGGGTGGGCGCCGCGGGCCAGAACTTCGCCCCCGCCGAGGACTGGCCGCGCTTCGAGCTGGCGGAGTACACCCGCACGATCGACTTCGAGACCGAATCGTCGACCGAGGAGATGGTCATCCGGCAGGGGAACTATCCCGCCCGGGGCGGCGGCGGCGCGCCGATCGTGGGGGACCGGATCCGGAACTGGATGGTCCGGGGCGAGTACGCGTGGAACGGCGAGGTCGACCGCGTCGTCCCCAGCCGCAGGACGCCGAGCGGCGACGGTTGGAGATCTACCTCACCCCGCACGGTTTCCTGAAGGGCGCCATGGCCGCGGACGACGTGATGGCGGTCGAGCGGAACGAGTACGGCGGGCGCGTGACGGTCGTCTCGTTCGTCGCCCTCGACAAGTACCGGATCAACGGCACCATCACCGAGGACAACATCATCGAGCGCGTGCAGAGCTGGATGCCCAACCCGGTCGTCGGCGACATGTACTACGAGACCGTCTACACGAACTACCAGGACGTGGGCGGGGGCATGATGTTCCCGATGAACTGGCACCAGCACCAGGACTTCGACGACGGCGCCCACGCGCCGAACGTCAGCGGCGGCGATCACACGTTCCAACTGTCGACCATCGACGACGTCGAAGTGAACGTGGCTGATGCCGCGCTGGACGTCCCGGACGCGGCGCGGAACGCGACGGTGCCCCCCATGCGGGTGGAGGCGGAAGAGGTGGCCGAGGGCGTGTGGCTGATGGCCGGCGGCTCGCACCACAGCGTGGCGGTGGAGTTCGAGGACGAGGTCGCGGTCATCGAGGCGCCGCTGAACGAGGACCGCTCGCTCGCCGTGATCGACGAGATCATGCGCCGGATCCCGGGCAAGGAGATCCGCTGGGTCGTGACGACCCATCATCACTGGGACCACCTGGGCGGCATGCGCGCCTACGTCCACGAAGGCGCGACGGTCGTCACGCACCAGGGAAACTTCGGGTACTACCAGGAGGTCCTGCGGGCGCGGCCGTGGCTGCTCGAGCCGGACCGCTTCTCGCTGTTCCCGCCGGAAGAGTGGTCGGAAGGCTACATCTTCGAGACGCTGCGGGAGAAGTACATCCTCGGCGACACGACGCGCCTGGTCGAGATACACCACGTCCAGGGGCTGGCCCACGCCGCCGGCATGGTGATGGCCTACCTGCCCAACGAGAAGATCCTGGTGCAGGCCGACCTGTTCACGCCGCCCGGTCCCGGCGGCTCTCTGCCCGCCAGTCCGAACGCCAGCGCCCGGACCCTGTACAGCAATGTGCAGCGCCTGGGGCTCGACGTCGAGACCATCGTCCCCATTCACGGGGTTCCGGGGCCGTGGTCGCAGTTCGCCGAGTGGGTGGAGGCCGCGCAGTAGGGCGTCGCCGCGGGAAGTAACCCGCCCTGTTCCGCCGGGAGCCGTGAGCCGGGGGTTCGGCAACCTCCGTGCTCGCGGCTCCGGCAGCCCTTCCGCGATCACTCCAGGCCTGTTCGCCGGCGATCCACGGGCCGGCGTGTCCCGCTCACGGCTCCGGCGGCGGCGCCGCCGGGACCCTCAGGATGGGATAGATCGGGCTTGTCTCGATTCGCTCGTCCAGCAGGTTCCAGTTCACGATCCCGTCGTCCGAGCGCGGTTCGAGAAGCGCGAACACCAGGCGGCCGGTGGCCGGCGTGACCGGGAAGGCCAGCGTGCCCGCCGGCAGGGTCCGCTCCACCGCCGTCCAGGCGCCCTCGACGGTACGCAGGCGGTGTCCCTCGAACGGCCTCTCGGCGAGTGACGTGCCGCTGACGACGAACTGCTCGGCGCTGACCGTAGTGTCGATCTCCAGCGGAACGCCGTCGACGCCGTGGGCGGCGAGCAGATCGACGACCGCCACCAGGTCCGCCGGGACGTAGTAGGACGCGGGCGCGACCTCCAGACCGTCCTCGGCCGCCTCGAACGCGACGTACTCGTCCATGAGCGTCGCCTCGACGATCTCGAGCCGGCGCCGCATCGGATCACCCGTCTCGGGATGCGGCACCTCCTCCGTCCGCCCCAGCAGGATCTCCACCGGCTCGGGTGAGCGCCGCGGGACGGCCCGGGTCGCCAGGGTCCGGCCCGCGACCGGCATCGCATCCGCCGCCGCGACCAGCGTGGCGATGCGTTCGGCGTGCGCATGCGCGAACGCCAGCGATTCCTCCACGAAGCGCAGCGTCGCCGCTACTCGTTCCTCGAACGGCGCGTAGGCGTAAGCCTCGCTGATCAGCGCGATCCGGTTGCGGAGGCCGACGTAGTTGTTGTTGAACCGCGGGCGGTGGTCGAACGTGCGCCAGCTCGGCGCGGCGCCCTCGCCGCGCGGCAGGTTCCCGTAGTGGTAGAAGTCCCACCCGTCCGTTGCTCTGACCGCATCGGTCACGGCCGGCAGCCACTCGTCCCTCAGTAGCGCGTCGATGGCGGGGTAGGTGTTCGGGTGCAGCGGCGGCGCGTAGGTCAGGTGATAGGCGTGCTGCGTGCCGTTGGTCGTGTGCAGGTCGATGACCACGTGCGGGTCGTAGTCGCGATAGGCCCGCACCAGCGCCCGTGCCTCCGGCGACTCCAGCTTCATGTGATCGCGGTTCAGGTCGAGGCCCTGCGCGTTGCGCCGCGTGCCCATGCCGCCGACCGGGCCGAGCTGGTACGGCCGGTTGCCCAGCGCCATCCGTTCGTTCCCGTCGGCGTTGTAGATGGGGACAATGAGCAAGGTCAGCGACAGGAGCCACTCCTCGTGCTCACGGTTCGCGAGGTCGCGCAGCAGCATCAGCAGCGCTTCCTTGCCGCACACCTCGCCGCCGTGGATGTTCGCCTGGAGCCAGATGCGTAGCCGATCGGGGGCCCTGACCGACGCCGGCCGAGCGTCCGGAACATCGCCGACCACGACGAGCGGCAGCGACCGGCCCTCCACCGTCGTCCCGAAGCTGGTGACATGGACCCGGTCGGACAGGGCAGCCGCAACCTCGACGAACTCGACGACCTCTTCGAAGCCGGTCGTTTCCTGGTAGCCCGTCCGCTCGGCCCAGGTCTGGAGATCGGCCCCGGCGTCGCCCTGAGCGGCCGCGACGCACCCCGGCATGGCCAGCCCCAGAAAGACAGCCGACGCCAGTCGGCAGGCCGATCCTTTCGCGGCGGAATGCATGTGCGATAGTAACCGCGGAAGCGCCAGCGCGAGCCGACGCTCTCCTCGGACGAGCTGGAACACAGACTCAAGTAGTTTCGCGTCGACCGCGAGCCGCACGATCTGTATGCTGGCCGTACGCAAACTGGCCGTACGCGGAACGAGTGCTCAGGGGAGGTTGATATGCGCGCGACATCCCGGATCGGTCTGCTCGGAGCGGTGCTCCTGGCCGGCGGCATGCTGTGGCTGACCGGCGTGAACACGTCGGCGGCCGGCGACGACATCGCCGGTGTCGTGCGGAGCGCCGGCGGCGGCGAGGCGGGCGTGTGGGTCATCGCGGAGACCGATGATCTGGAGACCACGTTCCGCAAGATCGTCGTCACCGGCGACGACGGGCGGTTCCTGGTCCCGGACCTGCCCGACGCCGACTACGAGGTGTGGGTGCGCGGCTACGGCCTCGCGGACTCCGGGAAGCATCCGGCGCGCCCCGGCGACGATCTCACCCTGGACGTAACGGCGGCCGCCACGCCGCAGGAGGCGGCGCGCATCTATCCCGCCAACTACTGGTACTCGTTGCTGGAGGTGCCGGCCGAGAACGAGTTCCCGGGCACGGGGCCGGACGGCAACGGCATCAGCCAGCGCATGCGGCACCAGGCCGAGTGGGTCGACCGGCTCAAGGACGGCTGCCAGCTCTGCCACCAGATGGGCAACATGGCGACCCGCGAGATGCCGATGCTGAACCTGGACGACTTCGACTCCACCCTGGACGCCTGGGAGCACCGCGTGCAGGTGGGGCGCAGCGGACCCAGCATGAGCAGCGGGCTGAACCGGATGGGGCGCGAGCGCGCGCTAGGCCTGTTCGCCGACTGGACCGATCGCATCGCAGCCGGCGAGGTCCCGCCGGCGCCGCCGCGCCCGCAGGGACAGGAGCGCAACCTCGTCCTGACGCAGTGGGGCTGGGGCGACACGATGGCGATGGTGCACGACGAGATCGCCACCGACAAGCGCAATCCCCACCTGTATCCGAACGGCCCGCTGTACGGCGTCGGCGGGGCGGGACTCGTCATCACGGATCCCGTTGCCCATCGCTCGGTGCGGATGGACATGACGACGCGCGTCCCCATGCCGGAGCGCGGCGATTCGTACGCCGGCACGACGGCGCTGATCCCGTCGCCGTACTGGGGCACCGAGCGACCGACCACCCGGGGCTATAGCGCCCACAACCCGATGCTGGACGCCAAGGGGCGCCTCTGGATCACCCAGTCGATCCGTCCCCCGGAGAACCCCGACTGGTGCCAGGCCGGCTCGGATCACCCGTCGGCGCAGAACTTCCCGATCCCGCGCAGCCAGCGGCAGCTCTCGTACTACGACACCGAGAGCGGGGAGTTCGTGCACATCGACACCTGCTACATGACCCACCACCTGCAGTTCGCCGAGGACGAGAACGACACCCTCTGGCTGAGCGGATCGACGGATGTCGTCGGCTGGCTGAACACGAAGCTGTACGACGAGACCGGCGACGAGCAGGCGGCGCAGGGCTGGTGCCCCACCATCGTCGACACGAGCGGGGACGGGGTCATCGGCGAGTACACCGACCCGGGCGAGCCGCTGGAAGCCGGCAAGGACATGCGGCTGGACGGCTTCGCCTACGGGATCATCCCGAACCCGGTCGACGGCTCGATCTGGATCGCGCGGCGCCTGCCGGTGCCGGGAAGCATCGTCCGGCTGGACCTGGGCGACAACCCGCCCGAGACCTGCAGCGCGGAGGTCTACGAGCCGCCGTTCGAGAACCCCGACGTCGACCCGAGCCAATGGGGCCACGGCGGACGCGGCATCGACGTCGACCGCAACGGCGTGCTCTGGACGGCGCTGGGCGGCAGCGGCCACCTCGCGAGCTTCGACCGCGGCAAGTGCGGGGTGTTGAAGGGTCCGACCGCCACCGGACAGCACTGCCCCGAGGGCTGGACCCTGTACCCGACGCCGGGCCCGCAGATGAAGGGCGTGACGGCCGCGGGGAGCGCCGACTTCCACTACTACAACTGGGTCGACCAGTTCGACACGCTGGGCCTGGGCGCGAACGTGCCGATCGCCAACGGCACCAGCTCCGACGCGCTGCTGGCCCTGCTGCCCGACAGCGGCGAGTGGGTCACCCTGCGCGTGCCCTACCCGCTCGGCTTCTACACCCGGGGCCTCGACGGGCGCATCGACGATCGGGAGGCGGGCTGGAAGGGCCGCGGCGTCTGGGCCAGCTACGACTCGGTGACCAACTGGCACAACGAGGGCGGCAAGGGCATGACGAGCGAGATCGTGCGGTTCCAGATGCGCCCGCATCCCTTGGCCGAGTAGGCGCCGGATGGGTGAGAAGACGTCCCGTATCGGCAGCGAGAGCGAAGCGATGTCGGGTCACGACCGTGAAACGACGCCGTCCCCCGGCAGTCGGGGGAGGGCGTCCGCCTCGGTTTCCGACAAGCGAGAGGCGGTCACGCGCCTGTTGAGGCTATCGAGGGCCACGCGTGCCGGGCGCGGGACCGCCACCTGGACCCGCGACGAGTTGCACGAGCGGTAGGGCCAGCCGAGCCGAGCGTCAGGCGTCAGTCGCTGATGCGGGCCCAGAGGATCGTGCTCTGCACCTCGCGCCCCTCCTCGTCGGTGGCGGCCGGCGGCCGCAGCGTCAGGTGCGTGTCGGTGAGCTCGAAGAAGCGCTGCGCGTCGGTCCCGCTCTGGCCGGGGTCCTCGTTCCCCACGCGGTGGTGGACCAGGTACGCCTCTTCCTCGTTCACCGAGAACGGGCCGAAGTAGCTGCCGTAGCTGAGCACCGTCGCCAGCGCCTCGTCGGCCGTCGGCTGGTCGCCGGCGTACGGCATCCGATCAGGCCGCATCAGGTGCACCGACATGTGCCCCGAGGGCGCGTACATGATGTACGCCGTCTCGTACTGGTCGGCGTCGACCGGCTCGCCATCGGTCGTCTGGCGGGTCACCGACTCGACGCGGTAGACGCCGAACAACCGCCCGTGGGTGTTCGTCAGCTCGGACTCCGGCAGGTCGGGCTGCCGCTGCCAAGTGATGTACGACCGCGAGCCGTCCTCGCTGGCCGGCGGCTGGAGCCTCAGCGTATCTCCCTCGATGGTGTAGTACCGCCGGTAGTCCGAGCCGGCGCCGTCCGGATTCAGGCTCCCCTCGAGGTGGTGGGTGACGTAGCCCTCTTCCTCGTTGACGCTGAATCGTCCGAAGTAGGACGCGTAGCTGCCCATCTGGGCCAGCGCCTCCTCGGCCGTGGGCCCGCCCTCCGAGTACGGCTCCCGGTCGTTCGCCATCAGCGTCACGCCCATATAGCCGGACGGGTCGTACATGATGTAGCCGACCCGGTCCTCGCGCGGCTCGCCGATCAGCTCGCCGTCGGCGTCGCGGCGTTCGCTGCGCACAAGGGTCCAGGCGCCGGCGAACTGGTCGTTCGGGTTCGCCGCTTCGGGCTCGGCCGCCGGCTCGGGAGGCGGCGCGCTCTCTCCGCACGCGAACGACAGGACGAGTACTACCGCAGCGAGCAGGGCTAGTGACGTGGTCCGCATCGTGTCCTCCTACTGCTTGGGGCGCCCCGGACACCAGCCCGCGGCGCGACCCGTTCGAAGCAAAGTGTGCCCGCATCTTAACAGCCCGCGGCCAAGAACCCCGGCGTTCCACCACGGGCCGTAAGCGCGTGACGCACCGAAGCCCAACCCGCCGACCGCCCCTGAGGTTCCGCTCGCGGGCCGGCAGTGGATCAGGAATCGACATCCTCCGCAGCGTCGTCGCCGGAAGTCGCGAGGCGGCGCTCGTGCGGTGCCGTTCCCGCCTTGCCACCGTCCGCGCCTTCCGTCTCGCGGTTGGGCAGCCGTCCCTCCCGCTGCAGCGCGCGCCGCAGGAGGAACTCGATCTGCCCGTTGACGCTGCGCAGCTCATCCCCGGCCCACCGCTGCAGGGCGGCGAGCACCTCGGAATCGATGCGCAACAGGAACGGTTTGCGCGCAGCCATTACCGGCTACTGGTGCAGCGTGCCCGTGTTGACCACCGGCTGGGTGGCCTTGTCGCCGCAGAGCACGACGAGCAGGTTGCTCACCATGGCGGCCTTGCGCTCCTCGTCGAGCTCGACGATCTGGCGCTTGGACAGGCTGTCGAGCGCCATCTCCACCATGCTGACCGCGCCGTCGACAATCCGGCCGCGGGCCGCGATGATCGCCCCGGCCTGCTGGCGCTGCAGCATCGCCGACGCGATCTCCGGGGCGTAGGCCAGATGCGTGATCCGTGCCTCCAGCACCTCCACGCCGGCCTTGTGGAGCCGGCCCTGGATCTCGGTCTGCAACTGTCCGGCGATCTCCTCGGTGTTGCCGCGCAGCGAGATCCGCCCCTCCTCCTGGGTATCGTAGGGGTGGCGGGTCGCCAGGTTGCGGACCGCCGACTCGCTCTGGACGTGCACGTAGTTCACGTAGTCGTCCACCTCGAAAGTCGCCTCGGCGGTGTCGACCACCTTCCAGACCACGACGGCGGCAATCTCGATCGGGTTGCCGTCCGTGTCGTTCACCTTGGAACGCTCGGTCTCGAAGTTGCGCACCCGGAGCGAAATCCGCCGCTTGGTGAAGAGCGGGTTGGCCCAGCGCAAGCCCTGATCGCGGACGGTGCCCACGTAGCGCCCGAAGAACTGCAGCACGCGCCCCTCGTTGGGGTTCACGACGAAGACCCCGGCCAGCAGAAAGACGATCACCAGGACCAGCAGGATGCAGATCAAGCCACCGAACGACACCTGCGCGTCGGCGGCGACGTCGACGACGAACAGCGCGACGACAACCGCGAGCGCGGCCACCAGCGCCAGCACGACGAGCAGCCCCGACGGGGCGGCGTGCGACTTCTCGTGAGTCATTGCTTGTTCCTCCCGATGGGATTTCATATTTATATCATACTGATATCACTGCCATTTGGTTCCATGCGGGCGCCCGGCAGGAACCGCGCCCGGCGCGGGCAGCTTGCCGTCCTGCCCTGAGCCGTCTGTTCAGGTCGGTGTGTCTAAGGCAGGAACCGCGCCCGGCGCGGGCGGCCTCTCGTCGACGGGCCCCGCTCCCGCCGCTCCCCGTCCGGAAGCTCCGGCGCCGGTCGCTTCCGGTCCGCGCGGATCGCGCTCCACGGGTATCATGTCCAACAGTCCGGCGCATGGAGTCCGTGGCGCAAGCCCGCATGCTCCCGTGCGTCGCGGTCGAACCGGAGACCCGGATCGAAGGTAGGAGGAGCACTCCGATGCGATCTGCCACAGCTCGACAGTTCGACTGGTTCCCGTCAGGACTGAGCGCGACGGTCTGCCTGTTGGCCGCCTTCCTGCTCGCCGCCGCCCCCGCCGCGGCCCAGCACGGAACGACGGGCGGCGAATGGCGCACCTGGGCCGGCGACCTCGGCGCCACCCGCTACGCCCCGCTCGACCAGATCGACGCCGGCAACTTCGACGACCTGGAGCTGGTCTGGCGCTACCGGACCGCCAACCTCGGCCCGCGCCCCGACTACTACCTGCAGACCACCCCGCTGATGGTCGACGGCGTGCTCTACACCACCGCCGGCAGTCGGCGCAACGTCGTCGCCATCGACGCGGCCAGCGGCGAGCACCTGTGGATGTACCGCCTCGACGAGGGCGAGCGCGCGGCGCAGTCCGTGCGGCGGCTCTCGGGCCGCGGCGTCGGCTACTGGACCGACAGCGCCGGCGACGAGCGGATCTACTTCGTCACCATCGGCTACCAGCTCGTGGCCCTCGACGCGCAGACCGGCTGGCCGGTTCCCGGCTTCGGCGTCGACGGCATCGTCGACCTCAAGCAGAACAACGATCAGGACCTCGACCCGATCACGAGCGAGCTGGCCTGGAACGGCGCTCCCGTGGTGGCCGGCGACGTCGTCCTCGTGGGCGCCGCGAGCCGCTCCGGCCGAACTCCGCCCAGCCGCCGCAACGCCAAGGGCTACGTGCGCGGCTTCGACGCCCGGACCGGCGAACGGAAGTGGATCTTCCACACCATCCCGCAGCCGGGGGAGTTCGGGAACGAGACCTGGGAGGACGGCTCCTGGGAGTACACCGGCAACACCGGCGTCTGGACGCAGATGACCGTCGACACCGAGCTGGGCATCGCCTACCTGCCGGTCGAAATCCCCACCAACGACTACTACGGCGGGCACCGGCCCGGCGACAACCTGTTCTCCGAGAGCCTCGTCGCGGTCGACGTCGAGACCGGGGAGCGGATCTGGCACTTCCAGTTCGTCCATCATCCCGTCTGGGACTATGATGTCCCCTGCGCGCCGATCCTCGCCGACATCACCGTCGACGGCCGCGAGATCAAGGCGATCGCGCAGCCGACCAAGCAGGGCTGGGTCTACGTCTTCGACCGCGTCACCGGCGAACCGGTCTGGCCCATCGAGGAACGCCCCGTGCCGGCCAGCGACGTTCCCGGCGAGACGCTCTCGCCCACCCAGCCGTTCGTCACCAAGCCGCCGCCGTTCGAGCGGCAGGGGTTCGAGCTGGAGGAGATCATCGACCTGACGCCGGAGCTCGAGGCCGAGGCGCTGCGCATCATCCAGCAGTACCGCTTCGGCCCCGTCTTCACGCCGCCGATCACGCGCGGGGCGGGCGACAAGCTGGGAACCCTGTTCGTCCCCAACGGCGCCAACTGGCCCGGCGGCTCCTACGACCCGGAGACCGGCATCCTCTATGTCTTCTCCCACACCCTGACCCGCATCCTCTCCATGCAGAACGATCCGCGGCGCTCCGACATGGACTACCTCAACCTGCCGGCCGGCGGTCCCGGCATGACGGTCCAGGGCCTGCCGCTGATGCGGCCCCCGTGGGGTCGGATCACCGCCATCGACCTGAACCGCGGCGAGATCGTGTGGCAGGTGGCCCACGGCGATACGCCCGACTGGGTGAAGGAGCACCCGGCCCTGCAGGGCGTCGACATCCCCCGCACCGGCCGCAAGGGACCGATCGGCACGCTGACGACGAAGACGCTGCTCATCTCCGGCGAGGGCGGCCGGCAGGAAGCCGACGGCGGGTTCGTCACGACCCCGGACGGCCGCCGCGGCGCGCTGCTCCGCGCCTACGACAAGGCGACCGGAGCCGACGCGGGCGCGGTCTACATGCCGGCCCCGCAGACCGGGACGCCGATGACCTACGTGCTCGGCGGCCGGCAGTACGTGGTGGTGGCCGTCGGCGGTCCGCAGGCGCCGGGTGAGCTGCTGGCGTTTGCGCTGCCGGAGGGCGGGTAGGCGCGGGTCGACGCAGGGCGTCGATCCGTACGATGCCTGCCAAGCTCGTCCAGTAGGGAGACCTCCGGCCAAACGTGAGGCTACAGGTCGGGGACGATCTCGCCTGTCCGCGTCGGCCGGCGAATGGGCCGACCGGCCAGCGCGCCGGTCGCCGCGCCGTCCCGTATCGCGAAACGCCCGTTGACGAGCACGTGCACCGTCCCCTCGGACACCTGTCGCGGCCGGTCGTAGGTGGCGCGATCGCGGATACGGTCGGGGTCGAAAACCGCAATGTCGGCGACGGCGCCCTCCCGCAGATACCCGCGGTCGTCCAGGTGCAGGAAGTCGGCGGCCAGACCGGTCATGCTGCGGATGGCGAACGGCATCGTGACGATCCGCTCGTCGAGCACGAACTGGCGGAGCTTGCGCGTGAAGGCGCCGAACACGCGCGGGTGGGTAACGTTCTGTGCGGGGGACGGGGTGCGGCCGTCGGTGCAGGTCATCATCCAGGATTGCCGCGCCAGGTAACGCGTGTTCTCGATGTCGTAGAGGTCGAGGTTCATCACCGCCGCGTTGCCCGCGGTGAGGATCCGCCGCACCGCCGCGGGTACCGGCAGCTCCCACTCGGTCGCCACCGCGGCCAGCGTCCGGCCGTTCAGCTCCGGCCGCGGGTCGGCGAACAGCAGCTTGTCGGCACCCCCGCGGATGGCCAGCATCTCCATGGTCTCGACGTCGAGCCGGCGGACGGTCTCGGGGTCGCGGAACCGCTCGAGCATCTCCTCGCGGCCGCCGTTCGAGGCCCACCGCGGTATCGCGTAGGCCGCCAGGCTCGACTGGGTGGCCGTGTAGACATGCTGCGCCGCCGCCACCTCCACGCCCCGCGCGCGCGCCTCCTCGATCAGGCGGGCCCCATCGGGCGCGCGGCCGTAGTTGGCCGCGCCCTGCGCGTTGAAGTGGCTGAAGATGACGCGCGTCCCTGCCTCCTCCCCGATCCGGATCGCCTCGCGGATCGAGCTGAGATAGCCCACGCCCCGGTAACTGGCGCCGAGGTCGCGATCGTGCGTGTCGTAGATGCCGTCGAACGCGGCGGCGACCCGCGCCAACGCGATGACCTCCCCGGTGGTCGCGTAGTAGCCCGGCACGTAGAAGAGCCCGGTCGAGAGACCGAACGCCCCTTCGTCCATGGCCTGCCGGACCAGCGCGCGCATCTCGTTCAGCTCGGCCGCCGTCGGCGCGCGATCATCACTTCCGATCACGCGTTCGCGGATCTCGCCGTGGCCCGCGTAGGCGAACGCGTTCACCCCGATGCGGCCCTCGAGCCCGGCGAACAGCTCGGCGATGTCGGGCGTTCCCCCGCCATCCACCCCGATCGCCACCGTGGTGATGCCCTGATGGAGGAACGGCAGCGCGTCCCGGCCGTAGTCCTCCGTCAGCTCGGCATGCGAGTGCATGTCGATGAAGCCGGGCGTGACCATCAGCCCGTCGACGTCCACCACCACCGCGGCATCCAGGCCGGCCGCCGCCGCATCGCCGACGAAGCTGATCCGCCCGCCCGCCACGGCCACGTCCTGCCGGGCCGGCGGCTGTCCCGAGCCGTCGTGGACGAGACCGCCGACCAGCAGCAGGTCCGCCGCCGGCTGGGAGCGCAGGTCGCCGATCCACAGCGCGGCCACCGCCACGGCGGCCAGTAGCGCCCGGCACCATCGGCGCATGTCACGGTCGGTCCTGATAGGCATGACGGAATCCTGAGGCCCCATGATCGTAGCGCACCCGTCGAGCACCATCGGCCTTGCTCGCGGCCTGCTCGCTGGAGCCCCGGATCCTCTCCCCCGACGACTACTTCCGTCGGATCCTCGAGAACGATGCCGCTGCCGGGCTCCGGGTTCACCTGGATGGTGTGCCCGGTGTTCTCGACCGCGACCCGTGCCCGCCGGTAGTCGAACTCGATCGGGGCCGCGGCCACACTCCGGCCGCCGGTCAGGTCGATGGGTGACTGCTCTGCCCCCAGAGCGCAGGCGCTGAACGCCGGGTCGAGCGTTCCCCAGCGCGCCGGACCGTTGTCGGGCTCGTAGCCCCACGGCGAGGTGTTGGGTACCACAGGCTCACGCGACGACGCGGGGACCGGGCCGAGGATCCCGTCGGGTGACCGCGGTTCCGTCCCGCGCCTCGATTGCTCACGGTTGATCGTTGGCGGCGTCTACCGGAATGTCGCGCAGCCGTTCCTGCACGGTCCCGGGGATCCCCAACTCGGTGTTGGCCCCGAGCCGGGCGAGGAGCGCCGCCGTCTCGGGCCAGCTCTGGAACTGGAACGACTGCTTCGAGCCCTCGGCCATGCGGTAGGCGGTCCGGCCCCGAAAGTCGCGCGCGTCGATGTCCGCGCCGTTCTCCACCAGGTACTCGATGACCTCGTTCATGCCGCGGAACGCCGCGCCGTGCAACGCCGTGAAGTTGGCCTCGTTGGTGGCGTTGATGTCCGCGCCGGCCCGGTGCAGGAACTCGACCGCGCGCTCCGAGCTGCGGGCCCGCACGCCGCGGGGCTCGCGCGGCGTGTAGGTGGCGGGCCCCAGGCCGGCCGCCGCCATCAGGGGAGTCGTCCCGTCGCTGGTCGCAAGGTGCGGATCGGCGCCAGCGGCGAGCAGCGCCCGCATGACCTCGACGCCAGTCGTCGTGCCGCTCGGCATCACCGCGAAGACGTGGGCCTGCCCGCGCGCGCCGTTCATGTCGTAGGCCGCCACCCACAGCGGGGTCGCGCCGCGCAGATCGCCGGTACCGCAGGCGAACGGCTCGAACGCCCCCTTCCGCGGGTAGCCGATGTAGTTCATGATCATCGCCCACGACGTGATCCGGGCGTTCGGATCGGCGCCGCGCTCGAGCAGCGCCTCCACCAGGGCGAGCCGGCGAGCCTCGCCGATCCGGGCCCCCCCGAGGCCGGCATAGAGACGGTTGCGGCCGTGGCGGCGATACCACTCGAGGAGCCAGGGACTGACGTTGCCGGCCGCCGCGTGCAGGGCGGAGATGCCACCCATCTCGCCGTTGGGGTCGGCCCCCTGCTCCAGCAGGTACAGGGCGAACGCGTCCCGGCCGCTCACGATCGAGAACGGCAGCACGTGGGTGCCGTCGGCGCTCGGCTCGTTGACGTCGCTGCCGGCCGCGATGAGCGTGGCCGCGTTGGCGATGTCGCCGTTGCGGGCGGCGTACATCAGCGGCGTGAAGCCCTTGATGGTGGAAGCCCGCGGGTCGGCGCCCGCGGCGAGCAGCAGCCGCACGAGCTCGGGATGCCGTTCCGAGACCGCCCACATCAGCGCCGTGCTCCCGGTTGCCGTCACCGCGGCGTTAGCGTCCGCCCCGCCCGCGATGAGCCGACGCACCACACCGGCGCTGCCGGTCCGCGCGGCGGTCATCAGCGGGGTGAGCCCGCTAGTCTGGGCCGCGTCGACGTCGGCGCCCGCCGCCAGCAGCGTCTCGACCATGGCAACGCTCGCGTTCTCGGCCGCACGCTCGAGCGCGGTCACGCCGTGGTCGTCGGCCGCGTTCACGTCGGCGCCGGCGTCGAGCAGCCGCTCCGCCAGCTCGACGTCGTCCCAGTGCGCCGCCCAGAGCAGCGCGGTCGCGCCATCCGGCCGGGCCGCGGTGGCGTCGACACCTTCATCGAGGAGCGCGAGCACCGCCTCCCGGTCCTGGTCCGCGGCGGCGGTCACGATCCGCAGGTCCTGAGCGGAGGCCGCGGCGGCCCCGAGCGCCCAGAATGCTACGAGAACGACGAAACAGCGCAGCGTGGGAGTCATCATGGTCATCGCTGCAATTATGCATCAGGCGCCCGTTCGTTCACCCGGACCTCGGGCGGCCCGCCGTCATCACCTGCGTTGCCCGCAGAATCGCCACGAGAGGCTGAGCCGGTCTCCGTTCGAAGGTGGTCCGGTCGGTGGGGAAGCCGAGAGTCAGATTGACTGGAGGTGCGCCGCGAGCCGGTCGCGAAGGTCCTGGATCTCCGGACACAGCTGAAACAGCCGCTGGAGATTCTGGAACGAACTCTTGACCATCATCTCTCTGCCGCCACCCGCCTGCCGATAACACTTGAGCTTCTCACGAAGCGGCTCGAAAACCTCTTCCTTCATCCGAGGATGCTTGCGAGCCTCGTCCCACCTGCAGGTCAGGTCGTCGCGGAATGCGACACAGGCGTAGATCTCAATCTCGGGTCGCGCCGGACAACACAAGAGCGAGATGTTCCTGGATCGGAGGTCGGCTTCCAGACGCCTCATTGCGTCGGCGCGCCCGCCGCGGTTGTCGTCGTCCGGAAAGAACAGCCAGAGCTTGTAGAGGTTGCGGTAGATGTCGGGAAGCTCCTCACGAATGGCCCGAAGCGCGTGCGCGTAGCCGCGGAGCCGAGGTTTGGGCAGTACGTCTATCCTGGCCTTGGGTTTTCCAGCGTTCTCCATCAACTTCTTGGCCAATGGTTTCAGGATGTACCCGTTCCACTTCGGATCTTCCGGGATGACGAGTACCGGAAAGCTCACAGCGCCGCTTCCAGCCAGCCCTCCGAGAGCAGCTCGGAAACCGGCTTCTTCTTCACGACGTCGACGAAATGCGGCACTTCCGTCAGCGGGCAGATCCGCGACTCGCCGGTCTCCTCGTCCCGCTTGCAGACGAACGTCGTCTGATAGTCCTCCTCCCCGAGCCAGTCCAGCACCGCCGCCGAATGCGTGGTGGCGACGACCTGCGTGCTGGCCGCCTCCGCCTGACTGCGCAGCAGTTCCAGCAGGAGTCGCGCGCGACTGGCGTGAATTCCGTTCTCGATCTCTTCTATCGTGATGAGATCGGGCATGTCCGGCTGGAAGAACGCGGCCGCGAGCGCCGCGAAGCGCAGGGTGCCGTCGCTGAGGACCGCCGCGGGAAAGTCCCTGCCGTTCTCTCTCAGCACGAACAGCGGCTCGTTCATCGCGCCATGCCGCACCCCGACGTCGTCGATCTCCTCGGGCCGAAGCTGCCGGAGCCAGGACAGGTAGGCGTCCTTCGTCCGGCCGTCCTGGCAGATGGTCTGGACGAGGGCTGCGAAGTTCTCTCCCCGATCGCCCATGCGCTGCACGTCACCGACCTGCGAGTAGGCTCGCAGCATCGGCAACTCGGGCTCCACCGGTTGGATGTTCGCCAGCAACCTGGCCACACCGCGGGATTTGTCCACGTAGTAGCCGCGGGCGTCCGCCGACCGATTGAGTTGCTCGACGTCTTCTGCGCCGCCAATGCCGTGTCGCCACCCAGCCCGGGCGAGTTGTCCCAGCGCGGGACGCGTGCGCTGCAACTTCACCCTCCATCCCTGGGCCCCCTCAACCGGGCACCACACCGAGTCCTTCGGATCTTTCTGTGAAGAATCCTCGATCCGAGCGGTGTCGTAGATCACCTTGTCGACCTCGAAGCGCTCGCGGGTCACACACCCCGCCGCCGGCGAGAACGCAACCAGCAGGGCCCAACCCGAGCGCTCCGCGCGGGACGTGAGCCACTTCTGAAAGGGTCCGACTGCGCCCTGACCATGCACCTCTATGGCTACGTCGCCGTTGCCGCGGTCCTCGCCGGCGTCGGAAAAGCAGGCCAGCCGGCTTCCGCCGCGGATGCCGTCCCACACCGCGTTGGTGGCGCTCCGCGGCTTGCCGTCCAGAATCTCGCCGATGGTGAAGCCGTTGCCGATGCCCTGCAGCACGCGGAGAAGGTCGAGGAAGTTGGACTTGCCGCTGGCGTTCGCGCCGACGAACAGGTTCATCCGACCCAGGGTCAGATCGACCCGCCGCAGGCTCTTGAAGTTCTCGACGACGATACGGTCGATCATCGACCGGTACTCTACATGGCCAGCGGAGGCATCGCCGCGAGAAGCCGTCGGTCTGCGGCAGGAAGTGTGTCGGTACCGTCACCGACCCCGTAACTTGACCGTCACCTTCCCCCGACGCCGCCCGGCCCGGTGGATCTACCTCTCGATGGCGCGTCCGCGCGCACAGATGGTTTGCACTATAGTGGCCATCGATTATTCGCTGCACGGTCGGGAGCTGTCGATTCCGACTCCCGGTGCATCCGCTACCGTTCGCATCCTCACGGAGCCGTTCTGGAATGAGTGAACCGCAGGGACCACCTTCGAATTCCCGCCTGCGCTACGCCGTGGACGAGACGCCGTCGGAAGGGCTGACCCTGGGCCTCAGCCTGCAGGTCGTCACGCTCGTGCTTACCGGCATCATCCTCGTCCCGATCATCGTGCTGAACGCGGCTGGCTATCCCGAGGGGGTGGAGTGGGCGGTGTTCGCTGCGCTGCTCGTCAGCGGACTCTCGACGATCCTGCAGGCCCGGCCGATGGGTCCGGTAGGCGCCGGCTATGCCCTCTACATGGGCACATCCGGCGCCTTCATCGGCGTGTCGACGGCGGCTGTGGTCGCCGGCGGCCTGCCGCTGCTCGCGACGCTCGTGGCCGCTTCGGCCCTGGTGCAGTTCTTCTTCTCCGCCCGCCTGTCGTTGTTCCGCAGGCTGGTCACGCCGACGGTCGGCGGCACCGTGATCATGCTGATCGCCGTCAATCTGTTTCCCATCACGACCGACATGCTGACGGCTGTTCCCGCCGGGTTCGACCCCGGCTCCATGGGCGCCCCGCTGGCGGCCTTCGCGGCCTTCGCGGCCATCACCCTCGTCTCGCTCTACGCCCGCGGCGCGACCCGTCTATGGGCGCCGCTCATCGGCATCCTGATCGGGACCGTCGCCGCCGCCCCAACCGGAATGCTGGACTGGACGCCGTTGCTGAACGCGGCCTGGTTCGGCCTGCCACCGTCCGGCTGGCCCGGTCTGGACCTCGCGTTCGATGCACGCTTCCTCGGCCTGCTCGTACCGTTCATCATCGTTACGATCATCGGCGCCATCGAGACCTACGGGGACGCCATCGCCATCCAGCGGGTATCCCACCGCACCCCGGTGCCGGTGGATTTCAAGGTGGTTCAGCGAGCTCTGAACGCGGACGGCGTCGGCAACCTCCTCTCGGGCCTTGCAGGCACGGTGCCGAACACGACCTACGCCAGCAGCATCTCGATCGCCGACCTGACGGGCGTCGCGGCGCGGCGCGTGGCGCTCTACGCCGGGATCATCATCCTGCTGGCAGCCTTCGTACCCAAGATCGCAGCCGTGCTCCAGGTCGTCCCCAGCCCGGTTGCCGGTGCGTACATCTTCATATTCCTCGTGCTCCTGTTCCGCCAGGGCCTGCGCCTAGTCACCTCCGGCGGGTTCGACTACGAGAAGGGCCTCATCGTCTGCATCTCGTTCTGGGTGGGCCTCGGCTTCCAGTACGGCGCGATCTTCCCGGACCATCTGCCCGAGTGGTCCCGGGGCGTGCTCGACAACGGCATGGCGTCCGGCGGCATCGTCGCCATGATCCTCACCCTGCTGGTATCTCTCAAGGAGCGCGGCCAGCACGTCGTGCTGAGGCCGAGCGTGCGGTCCCTCTCGCAGTTGCGCGCCGTCCTGGACCGCGCCGCGGAACGCGCCGGGTGGGACGACATCGCCACCAACCGTCTCGAGTTGGCGGGCGAGGAGGCGTTCCAGTATCTGCTCGAGCGACAGGCGGAATCGAAGCCGCATCCCATCCGCGTCGCAGTGCGGCCCGTCGACGACATCCTCCAGCTCGAGCTCGTGAGCGGTCCCGACAGCGCCAACCTGGAGGCCCGGCTCGGCAAGCTGGACGAAGAGCATGAGGAGCAGGCGGTCGTCAGGGACGTGGGGCCGCGTATCCTGCGCCACGTGGCGAAGGAGGTGCGGCACGAGCAGTTCTACGATCTCGACGTGCTCACCGTGACCGTGGACACCCGGCCGCTCGTGTGACAAGCAGAGCACCGCCGACGGCCGACGCTCCGCGGGCGGGACTCGCCGCGAGGGTCACAGGCTCGTACACGCGAAGAGCCGGCCAGCGCCAGCATGGCGCGGACCGGCCCACCGTGAGGGATCGCAGGGCCGCACTACACGCCGGAGAGCGGCTCCAGCGGCAACCTGCCCGTGGCGTCGCCGAACTTGTCCGTGTGCACGCCGGACCGCTCCAGCATCGCCAGGAGCAGGTTGTTCATCGGCGTGTCCTTCGAGTGCCTCAGGATCTTGCCGCCCTTCACCCCGCCCGCGCCGCCGACCAGAACCAGCGGCAGGTCGATGTGCGAGTGCTCGTTGGCGTCGCTGATGCCGCCGCCGTGGAGCACCAGCGAGTGGTCCAGCAGGTTGCCGTCGCCGTCAGGCGTTCCCTTCAGCGCCTTGAGGAAGTGCGCCGTCAGGCCGATGTGGTACTGGTTGATCTTGTGCCCCTGCTCGAACTTCAGCGGGTCGTGCTGGTGGTGCGACACCGCGTGATGGGCGCCGTTGACGCCCAACTCGGGATAGGCGCGGTTGGTCTGCTCCTTGCCGAGCGTCAGCACGAAGACGCGCGTGATGTCGGCCCGGAACGCCAGGGCCACCAGGTCGAACATCAGCCGGGCGTGCGCGTCGTACGTCTCCGGCGCCCCGACCGGCCGGTCGGGCAACTCCAGCACCGACTCGCGCCCCTGCCGTTCCGCCACCTGCAGCCGCCGCTCGACCTCGCGCACCGAGTCGAGATACTCGTTCACGCTGCTGCGATCCGACGGGCCGAGCTTCTTCTGCAGATGCGCGATGTCGGCGGTCACCCAGTCGAGGATGCTGCGATCCTCCTGCACCTGCGCCAGCCTCTCCTCCGGCGATCCGCCGTCGCCGAACATCCGCTGGAAGACGATGCGCGGGTTCGTCTCGTGCGGGTTGGGCGTGGTCGCGGTGCGCCACGAGATACTGTTCGTATAGACGCAACTGTAGCCGTTGTCGCAGTTGCCGATGAGATAGGTCTGCTCCATCGCCAGCTCGAGCGACCGCAACGGCGTGTCGCCGCCGATGTGCTGCGCGGCGATCTGATCCGCCGTGATGCCGTTGCGGACGTCGGCGCCCTCGGTCTCCTTCGGGTGGACACCGCTCAGCCAGACCGTCCCGGCGCGCGAGTGCTCGCCGTTGCCGTCACCGAGCGCCTCGGCCTGCTTCTGGCTCAGGCCGATCGGGACGATCACCTGGTCCTGGAACGGCGCGAGCGGGCTCAGCGTGGGCGACAGCTCCTCGAGCGCACCGTCGCCGGCGGGCTGCCAGTGCGTCATCACCGCCCCATTCGGGATGTAGACGAAGCCGAGGCGCCGGACCGGCTTGGCCGCCGTGTTCGCGAGCGCCGACGCGGCCGGCACCATCGCGTCGAGCAGCGGCAGGCCGAGGGTGACACCCATCCCACGGAGGAACGTCCGACGAGGCAACGCCGTCTTGGTGATGAACATGACAGCTTTCTCCTGATCAGCGATCGAACTCTGCTTCGGATTCAGTCGGCAACCGCGTCGGTCCTGGCCAGTCGCATCTGGAACGGCGTGCTCTTCACGACGCCGACGATGAGCGACCCCAGACCGTAGTCGTGCTCGGCCGCGGCACGGGTGATCTCCCGGACGGACGGCGCGTCGTAGTACTCCACCCCGCGGCCGAGTGCGTAGGTCAGCAGTTTCTCGGTCACGACGGTAACGAACTGCTCCGGGTTGCCGACGAGCAACCCGCGCAGATCCGCGGGGCCGTCGAACGGCGTGCCGTCGGGCATCGCGCCGGACGCGTCGATGGCGATTCCGCCCGGCATGTGCCCGCGCCACCGACCCACCGCGTCGAAGTTCTCCAGCGCCAGCCCCAGCGGGTCCATCAGGCGGTGACAGCTCGCGCAGACCGGGTTCGCACGGTGCTGCTCCATGCGCTCGCGCATCGCCAGCACCCTGCCCGAGTCCGCGGCCGGCTCCAGCTCCGGCACGTTGGGCGGCGGCGGCGGCGGCGGTGTCCCGAGGACGTTCTCGAGCACCCACTTGCCGCGTCCGACCGGAGACGTGCGGTCGGAGTACGAAGTGACGGTCAGGATGCTGCCCTGGCCCAGCAGACCGCGCCGGTTGGGGTCGGCCAGACTCACGCGCCGGAAGTCGCTGCCGTAGACCCCCGTCACGCCGTAGTGCCGGGCCAGCCGCTCGTTGAGGAACGTGTAGTCGGCGGTCAGCAGCTCGGTGACGCTCCTGTCCTCGCGCATGACGCTGTCGAAGAACAGCTCGGTCTCGCGCACGAAGTCCTTCCGCAGGCTCTCGCCGAAATCGGGGAAGAACACGTCCGACGGGAGGGCGCCCGAGATGTTGCGCAGCCGCAGCCACTGGCCGGCAAAATTCTTCGCCAGCGCCTCGGACCGCGGATCGGCCAGCATCCGCCGCACCTGCCGTTCCAGGACGCCGGGATCCCGCAGCCTCCCCCGTGCGGCGACGTCCAGCAGCTCGTCGTCCGGGATGCTGCTCCAGAGGAAGAACGAGATACGCGACGCCAGCTCCAGGTCACTCAGCCGGTAGGGAGCCCCGGGTACGGTCCCGGGCGGATCGGACACGACGCGAAACAGGAAGTCGGGACTCACGAGAAGTGCGCGGACCGCCCGCTCGATGCCGGCCTCGAAGCCGCCGCCGGCCCGGCCTTCCTCATAGAAGAAGAGCAGCGCGTCGATGTCCGCCGCGGTCACCGGCCGCCGGTACGCCCGGCGCGCCAGGTTCGAGACAATCTCCCGCGCGCACGGTGTCTCGGCCGCCTCGTCCGCGGGCCGGCAGACGAAGATGCGGCTTCGCGACGGCGTGTCTCCGGCCCCGAGCGCGTTGAACGGACCGGAGATGGTCAGCGTGCCAAGGTGCGGCTGGTAGAGAAGATAGTCGCCTTCGCCGTGCGGCCGGTCGAACGGCTGCCGGACGCTCTCGGCAAGCGCGCTGGTCTTCTTGATGAACGCCGCCGTCACCACCCGCGGGCCGGCCCCGACCTGCACGCGGGCCTGGAGCGAGTCCGGACCGCGGTTGTACGCCGCGCCCTGGTCGCGGTCGGGATCGGGCGGGGTCAAGTGGAAGATGGCGACCCGCTCGCCGTCGACGCTCAGCTCGAGCTGATGGGGCTCGCGGATCGGCGCGCCCGCGAAGAGGTCGAGCAGCTCGAGCTCGAGCTCGTATTCGGCGTCGCGCGGGAAGTTGTACTCGACGGACATTCCCCCGCGCGTCCCGAACGGCAGGCCGTCCTGATGCTGGTACTGCGAGAGGTCCGAGACTATCCGGAAGGTCTCCCCGCCCGGCGAAAGATGCGACGCCCCGACCGCCAGACGGCTGATGGTCCGCGCCGCGTTCATGTACCGCTCGAGCAGCGTAGGCGAGACCTTCAGGACCCCCGCGATGTTGTCGAACCCGTAGCTCTGGTCGTCGGCCGGGACCAGCGCCGCGGCGTCGACGTCGAACGCCAGCAGATCGCGGATGGCGTTCTGATACTCCGTGCGGTTGAGTCGGTGCAACGGCTCCGTCCGCCCCGGATTGGGATGCGCGGCCGCGACGCGGTCTATCTCCGTCTCCAGCCAGGCCGCGAACCCGTTGCTGGCCGCCGCGGCGGGACGCGGTCTGCCGACAGGCGGCATCGAGCCGGTCCGCAACTTGCGGATCACCTTCTCCCAGACGTCCGCCGTCCCCGGCACGTCGGCCAGATCGACGGTGCGCAACGCGAGAGGGACCGTGCCGCGGGCGGCGAGCCGCTCGTTGTGGCACGTGAGGCAGTAACGCTGGAGCAGCGCCTCGTGGTCGGCGACCGGCGACCCCGGCGCGGCCGCTTCTGCCTCCTGAGCGGGGCCGGCCGCCGCGGCGGGAGCGAAGCACACCGCCCAGGCCACCATCCACACGCCGAACAGGACGAATGCGTGTCGCATCATCGGTTCTTCCTGTAGCCGTGACCGATCCCGGCCTGGCCACCGAACAGTGCCCCCAGCCTGCTAGATCCTACGTCGTTCACACCCGTTGTCAACGACAATCGACGGTGGAGGGGCGCGGGGAATCTGCGATACCATGGCATGCGAATCTCGATAGTTGGGGGATATCCGACATGTCGGCAGAAGCCAGAAACTCGGCGTGGTCGTTCCGCACCGCTCTGCTCGCGTCGTGCGTGGTCCTCGGCATGTCGCTCGCCGGTACCGTCGCGGCGGCGCCTGCGCGCGATCTACCCCTGATCGAGGCGGCCCGCGCTGCCGACGCCCAGGCCGTCCGGGCTCTGCTGGAGGGGAACGTCGACGTCGACAGCGCCGAGACGGACGGAACCACCGCCCTGCACTGGGCCGCGTACAAGGGTCACGTCGAGACCGCGCGGCTCCTGCTCGGCGCCGGCGCAGACATCGAGGCGGCGAACCGCTACGGCGTCACCCCGCTCGCACTGGCCGCCGGCCGCGGCAGCGCCGCCATCGTCGAGGCGCTCCTCGACGCCGGCGCCGACCCGAACACGACGCTGCCGGAGGGCGAGACGGTGCTGATGACCGCGGCGCGGACCGGCAACGTAGACGTGCTGCGCCTGCTGCTGGCCCGCGGCGCCGACCTGCGCGCCCGCGAAAGCTGGCGCGGCCAGACCGCGCTGCACTGGGCCGCCGCGGAGAATCATCCGGCCGCCGTTCATGCGCTGATCGAGCTCGGCGCAGCTGTCGACGAACGCTCGACGGCTGGCTGGTCGGCGCTGCTGTACGCGGCCCGCGCGGGCAAGGCCGAGGCGGTCAGCGCGCTCCTCGAGGCCGGCGCCGACGTCAACGACACCATCCGGCCACTGGCCGCCGTGGACGCGGGGGAGAATGTCCGCCGAGACCCGACGGTGGGCACGAGCGCCCTGGTTCTGGCAGTCATGAACGGGCACTTCTCGCTGGCGCAGTATCTCGTCGAGCGCGGCGCCGACCCCAACGCGGCCGACCAGGGCTGGACGGCCCTGCACCAGTTGGCCTACACCCGGCGGCCGAACTCGGGCAAGGGCATGCCTCCCGTGGTGCTGCTCGACCGGGTCGATACGCTGGCGTTCGCGCGCTTTCTCCTCGACAACGGCGCCGACCCGAACGCGCGCCAGACCGAGCGGTTCAACAACCGCGAGCGGAACAACCTGAATCGCGTCGGAGCCACCCCCTACCTGCTGGCTGCCAAACATGCCGACCCCCCCCTCATGCGCCTGCTGGCGGAGTACGGCGCCGACACGCGGCTGCCGACCGCGGGTAACGCGTCGCCGCTGATGGTGGCGGCCGGCGTCGGCATCTTCAACCTGGGCGAGAGCGCCGGAACCAACGAGGAGGCGTACGAAGCCGTGCAGCTCGCCTGGGAGCTGGGTGACCACGACGTCGACCGGGCCGACGACCGGGGCTACACGGCGCTTCACGGTGCCGCGTTGCGTGGTGCGAATCCGATCGTGGAGTTTCTGGTCGAACGAGGCGCCGGCCTGCTCGCGGAGAGCAACGAGGGCTGGACGCCGCTGCGCATCGCCGACGGCGTGCACTATACGGGAACCGTCAAGCGTGCCGACCATACGGCCGAGCTCTTGCGACGGATCATGAGGGACCGCGGGGTCTACGATGCCGTCAGACACGCAAGGGACGTCAACAGCGTGGCGGTGGTGAAGCCCGCGGACCAACCCTAGCGCGCGGACGAGCGGCTACCTGCCGCAAGCGTCAGCCACCATGCCCAGGGAGCTGACGTTGATTCGATCGCCGGACGGGTCCCGGATCAGAAAGCCCTTGACGGCCATCCGATGCCCGGCGTGCTCGCCCGGATTGGGGTAGACGTTCATCAACTCGAAGGTCCGCGTGCCGGTCGGACGCGAGCCGAGAGCGCTCAACTCGTCCTCGGTCGAGGCGGACGGGTCGCGTGTGCGAACGGCCCGGGTGCTGTTCGTCAGCAGCCAGCTCCCACCGTCCCCGGTCAGGCAGCCGACCACCTGCACCAGGGCGAAGCTCGGCACGTCGGCCGGCCCGTCCCGGCCCTCGATCCGGATGTCCGCGAGCCCGTTCGGGGTGAGCTCCCGATCGCCGGGTGGGAAACCGTTGAACTCCAGAATGTAGGCGACGCTGTCGAGGTAGGCCTCCTCGCTCAGCGTCGCCGGCTCGTCGAACGGCATCAGGTTCCGGATGCGCACGAACAGCGTGTGCAACGTGTCCTCGCGCCAGTCCTGCATGAACCGCTCGCCGGCCAGTGGACGCGCCTCGTCGGAGCCGCTCATGTCGGGCAGATGGCACGCGCCGCAACTGGTGTCGTAGACGACCTTGCCGCGCGCCGCCTGCTCGGCGGTGTAGACGCCGTCCCACACCGTCGTGCGATCCTCCTGCGCCGCCCACGCCTCCGTCGCGGCGGCAGGGCCGACCGCCATCATCAGGACCGCGTACGCCGCCAGTCGAGCGCGCCGGGGAAACGTCTGCCACACGGTCTTGGATCCTGTCTGCATGGTCGAAACGGCTCCGGAAATCAGGGCGTAGCGGTGACGGTGACGTCGGCCGCCGAGTACAGGTACCCGTCGTCCGCCATCCCGCGAATGACGTAGGTCCCCGGCGTGCTGAACACCGCCGTCGTGACGATGCGTCCGTCCTCGGGCAGCGGCGGCGGCGTCCAGCCGGGCGTGTGATCTTCCATCGGGGCGCTCCACGGCTCGAAGTCAACGGTCCCGGGGCCCCGGTACTGAATCCAGGCGAGGCGCAGACCCAGCGCGTTGCGGCGTCCCGGAGGGCGGCTGTTGCGGGCGGGCCGCATCTGCGGAATGCCGTCGTCGCGGATGATCGCGG
The DNA here is from genome assembly GCA_958296065.1 of Vicinamibacterales bacterium. Lineage (GTDB taxonomy): Bacteria > Acidobacteriota > Vicinamibacteria > Vicinamibacterales > UBA8438 > WTFV01. The sequence goes on from CATQHX010000033.1 coordinate 26,227, forward strand.
TCAGGGTCAGCGGCTCGCCCGCCTTCACCGTCCGCTCGGTGCCCTCGACCAGCACGATGGCGGGCGCCGCATTCACGATGTCCGGCGCCCCGCCGCCGGCCCGGTTCATCGCAATCACCTGATCATCGATGATCTGCTCCGGCACGAGCCACCCCACCGCCCGGTCGGTGCGGCCGTGCGCGGTGACCGTCCAGACCAGCTCCTTGTCCCCCCAGTCGGCCGGCACACGGACTCGAAAGATGATGCGCTGCCGGCGCGGGTAGAAGAACGTCGGTTGCCCCTGGTCGGCCGCGCCCGGCTCGAAGTAGTTGTTCGGCCCGACCGGAATATCGAGGTGCTCCTCGTAGTTCCGGTTCAGGTACCCGAACACGAAGTTGAAGCTGCCGTCGTCGTTCTGCTCCCAACCCTCGAAGACCGGCTGCAGGTTCTGGCCGCTATGGTAGGTCTGGGCGGTCGCCGCCGGCGCGCCGCCGAGCAGCACCGCACCGACAAGCACCGCGACGTTGCGGAATGCGCATCGCCTCGACGTCATCGCTCTCAACCCTTGAGTCCGCGTTGTCCGTTGTCCCGCCGGCGCGAGTTCCGGCACCGCATTCCCGTCAGTCGTTGGTCGACCGCGCGCGCTCCTCCAGCTTGCGCTCGTACTCGTCCTGCGGCATGTGGTAGAAGCTCATCCACGCGAAGCTCATGTCGTCTATCGAGCGGTTCCCGAAGCCCACCCAGTTTTTCGGATCGGGGTTGTAGCGGTTCGTCGCCGTGTTGTCGTGCCAGCCGATCACGTGCAGGATGGTGCCGGCCGGCAGCAGCGGCGCCTCGTGGTCGGCGTAGTTGTAGACGATGTGCCACCCGAAGTTGTGCCCCGTGCAGCTCAGCGTCTCGATCCGGCCGCTCGGGTAGATCGCCTCGACGCACATCCGGTTGCCGCGAATGTGCATGTGCGGCTGGAAGCCGGTGACCTGCGTCGGCTCGGGCAGAACGTAGTAACCGTCGCTGCGCGCGTTGTCCTCGCCGGCCCGGATGTCGAGGGTATCGAAGCTGTCCCCGACGTGGCGCGAGATCAGCACGCGCTCCGGCACATGGCCGGCCGGATAGAACTGGAAACCCACGCGTGTGCGGTCCTTGATCTCCTCGCCGACCGAGCTGTAATGCATGTTGAAGCGGATCCGGGTGCCCGCCTTGATCAACCGGCCGGTGCCTTCGGGGAAGATGTCGCCGTTCTTGCCCATGGCGTACTCGTTGAGGAAGCCGCCGCCCTCCTCGCCGTTCTCGTCCTCCCAGAGCATCGAGGTCGCCACGTGGTGCACGACCGGATAGGCGCCGGGCGATGGCTTCGTCTCCACCGCCTTGATGTAGCGGTCCTCGGTCAGCGCCGAGTCCGCCCAGATATTGAGCCAGCGGTCGGCATCCACCGCCCCGATGGTCTGCTCCTCCGGCAGCTCGACGATCCATTCAGGCGTGCCGATGCGCCAGTCGTCCAGCGCCGCGAGCTCGAGCGGCGGCGGCGCATCCGCCGGGTTGCCCCGCGGCGCCCCCGCTTCGACCCAGCGCCCGATGGCGGCGATCTCCTCGTCCGACAGCGACGGATCCTCCTTGAACGCGCGGACTCCGACGTTGCGCTCGATGTACCAGGGCGGCATCTCGCGCTGCGCGGTCTTGTCGCGGATGGCGCGGGCCCATGGGCGAACTTCCGCGTAGGTCAACAGCGACATCGGCGCGACAGAGCCGGGGCGATGGCATTGCTGGCAGGCGCGCTGCAGGATTGGCAGCACGTCCTTCGTGAACGTCGGCTCCGCGCCCGCGGTCTGCGCTCCGGCCAGGCTGACCGCGGCGAACAGCAACAACCCCACGACGGCGGCGACGACTCCGGCGCGAATTGCGACTCGCATGTAGCTGCAGCAGTACATCCCGTCCATCGTCCGTCCTCCCTGCTCCTCGCTTCCGGATGGCAGCGCAACCCTCGGCGACCGCGATGCCCGGGTCAACGTTATACCACGGTAAGGGTGGTGACCGCGGCCTCACGGGCGTCGCGAGACGTGCAGCGGTTGTCCGAGCGGCCGTGGCGCGGCGGTCGGAACCGCGGTGCGCGAGACACGGCCCACATCCGGCGCCCGACTCGGCAGTGTTAGCATTGACTCTTGTCTCCGTCTGCGGCCGTTTCAGCCGAACGACGGGGGGCGCCGGCCAGCCTGTCGGCGAAGGCGTTGCAACCACGACGGCAAGAAGGCCCTGCACGGATTTCCCGGCCGTCACGAAAGGCAACCAGGCAGATGGACGTCAAGTGGGAACGGAAGAACAAGACCGCACTTGCCAGAGTGGAGGGTCGTATCGACGGCGCCAACTTCTGGGAGTTTCAGAGCGTCCTGGAGTCCGGGGTCGAGCCGGACGTACAGACCGTGGTCGTAGACTTCGAGCAGGTCGCGTTCATCAGCAGCGCTGGGCTGCGGGTCGTGCTGATGCTCGGCAAGCAGTTGAGGAAACGAGGCGCACAACTTAGCGTCTGCTCGCTCAACAGTTCGATTCGCCGAATCTTCGAGGTCAGCGGATTCGACAGAATCGTGCCGATTCACGGTTCCGATACGCAGGCCATCGACGCGCTGGCTACTGCTGCGGAACCCGCCGAAGCAGAACCGGGAACGCTCAGGAACGAGATCGATTTCGATATCGTCGGGGACAACCTGAAGGATATAGCGGGATTCACGCTCGACAAGTACGAGTACATCAACGACTGCACCCTGTCGCGGGAGACGCGCCAGGAAGCACTGGCGCGAATCAACGACGCCCTGTGGCAGTGCGTCGAGCAATCGAAGCGCGAGCGGCTGTTGCTCCTCCAGAAGATGTTCGTTGCCGCCTCCGAAGCTCTCGAGAAGACGGTCGGTTCCACCGACGGCTGACGTGGGAGGCGACCCTCCCCGGTCCGCACACCTCGACCCGGCCGCACGAAGCCACGGCCGGTGCAAGTCCTTGCCACGGTGACGCCGGCTACCGGTCGGCGGTGACCTCGTCGTAGAACGCCTGCAGTGCAGCGGGCCGGAACGGCCAGTCCAGGTCGTCCGTCCGTACGCGCTCCGGCACGTCGTCGCGACTGACCCCCGCCTCGATCGCCGCGCGCATCCGGTCCTGCAGGGTCTGCATCCGGTCGCGGAAGGTACGGACCTCGTCCCTCCCCAGAATGGGACCGTGGCCCGGGATCACCGTATCGAAATCCAGGCCCAGCACGCCGTCCAGCGTCGCCGTCCACGCCAGCCCGCTTCCGCCGTTGCCGTAGTCCATGAAGGGCGACAGCGTGCTCCCGTCCGATCGCTGGCCCCAGATGAAGAGATCGCCGGTATGAATCGTCCGCAGGTCGGGGAAATAAATGACCGCGTCGCCGTTCGTGTGTCCACGCCCGAAGTGATGCGCCCGCGCCTCGACGCCGCCCAGGAACAACGATGTCTCATCTCCGAAGACGATGCGCGGCGCGCCGGGCTGGTTGTTGCGGAGCATGTTGCCGCGCGCGTTCTTGTGCGAGATCACCTCGCCGACCGCCATGAAGTCGGCGTTGCTGCCGGCGTGATCGCCGTGGTGATGGGTGTCCAGCACGTACTTGATCGGCAGCGACGTCACCTTGCCCACCTCGGACGTGATCATGCGAAAGCTGTGCGGGAACTTGTTGTCGACGATGATCACGCCGTCGTTGGTGACCCGGACGGCCACGTTCCCCCCGGTCACGCCGCCGTCGTAGCCGGGAATGACGTACAGTCCGTTCTTGCCCGGCACGGGCCGGATCGCCGTCAGATCCGCGAGCTCCTCGGGCGTGAGCGCGCGGGCTGCGCCGCCGCCAGCAGTCCAGCCGCCGCCAGCACGACCGCCGACATCATCGCAATCATCTTCAGTTCACGCATCGTCATCCTCCGCGCGCAATCTTAGACGATGGAGGCGCCGACCATCAGCGCAGGAACCAGGGCAGCACACGGACTCCCTTGAAGTCGAAGGTGTCGGTTCCCCCATGGACCAGGACGCCGCCCCGATTCGGATTGCCCGGGATCGACGTCCGCCAGACGAGGGCGTCCACCGCATCGGCCGCAACCGTCCGGCCGGTTACGTCTTCATGGCCCTCAGCCAATGAACGCTTCGCCAAGGCTACAAGGCTCCCGAACACCTCTCCGGAGATCGTGAGGTCCACATTGAAGACGTAACCGCCCTCGAAATTCTCCATGGCGCTGCGAAAGATGCCCTGCAGCTTTCCATCTTGCGGCCTAACTCAGTCCAACGGCTCGCGGACTCCACACTTGTCAGCTATCGTGCGCGCCAGCTTCTCGAAATCCCGGTAGCAGTCCTGTACCGCGTAGATGTGTCCACCGAGCGCGCCGTCCGCTGCCTTGAGATGGAACATCGGCTTGCGGGCTTCATGAGCCATGGCCATCAGGCTGCGATAGTGCTTCAGCGTGGCCAGACATTCGGAGTCGTCGTCCGTCGAGGATACCTTGCCGCCCACCGGTTCAAGAACCTCCTGGCGATAGACGTGCGGAATCCTCTTGATCCATTTCTGGTATGCCTGAACGGGACGACCCGCACGAACCGCATGCTGCATCACGATGTAGCCGGACGGCACGATATCGGCCGACGGCAGCTCCAGATCCTGCACGGCGGGACGGCGTTCCAGGCGATCCTGCCAATCGCTGCGCCACTCGCGGAGCGTCGGTCCAACATTGCGGAGGGCCTGCAGGGAGAACAGATCGGGAGCAAGCGGAAAGGCGACGAAGTTCGCCGCAATAATCGCCGCCCGATTGATGGCGCCCAGATTCGGACCGACGTCGATCAACGCCAAGTCGGCTTTTTGCTTGTCGGCGGCGTTGAGAATCGTTCTATGAAACGCCGACTCTGTGCGAAACGCCGACTCGTCACGGCCCAAACATTCCGGCCACGCCGAAGACAACTTCGCCTCGAAGCTGGACAGCCCCAAATCGCCGACGACCAAGCCGAGGTTGGCCGCAATCTGCTCGACGTGTGGCTCCCGGATGTCGCCGAGCCCTCTCAGGATGGGTGACACGGCACCGAGAATGCTGTCGGGGTGCCCGCCGTCAGGCCACAGCTCCTCCAGCCGGTCCTCGCGAAGAAAAACGGTGCTCAGGTTCGCCTGCGGATCGAGGTCCGCGGCCACCACCGAGTACCCGAGTTCCGCGTACATCCAGGCCAAGTGGTAGACCAGCGTCGTCTTGCCGACGCCTCCCTTGTTGTTGAAGAAGGCAATCGTCTTCACGACCGCCTCCGGATGGTCGCCAAGACATGGGACGTCTCGAACGTGAACTCCGCCTCCGGGTTCCCGTTCTTCCGCAAGGCGTCCTGCGCGCGGATGACCCCGCGCCCGAAAGCGTTCACGTAGCCGAGGGTCGCCAAGGCCTCGGAAAGAACCGGATTGCGATAGTCCGTTTGTCGCGGGAAGTTCTCCGGTGACGCCATGCCGTACAACCCGCCGGGGTTCTGGATTTCTATCCGGTCGTCGTACCAAGAGAACCGGACGGGTGCATTCGACTCATAGGACCGGTGCATGATTGCGTTCAGCAGCAGCTCGCGAATCGCCACCGGCGGGTAGTCAAGTGCTGTTCGCTCGCGAAGGGCCGACTCCGCCACGGGACGCGGCTGTGCGGGAAGAGAGACGAACGCCTCGACTTCCCTCAGTACCGTGATCAGGTCGCCGCTGAATCGTCTCTCCGCGATCGGGTCGTCCGCCATCGTCGTCCCCGCCCAGCGGACGAATTGAATCCAGGCGCCGGGCATCCAGCGCAGGGGGTCCCTGCTGAACAGCAGTGCCCCCGCATTGGTCGGACCGTCGGCGGTTAGATCATAGAACCGGAGCGATGCCATCTGCTCCTCGTCCGCTCGGTTGTTCTCGTCGATGACGGAACGCTCCACGGCCGCCGGCAGATAGGTGACCAGAAACAAATCGAGAGTCAGGTCGGTCATCGTGCAGCCCATGCACGGGCGGACATCGAAGGTCCGCTGCAAAGCGGCCCGCTTCTCGATCAGGATCCGTTCTTCCTGCTGATTCGCCCCGCGCCGTGACGGCCCCACGCGAATCCAGACACGGCCCTTGTAGCGCACGGGCGGCAGGTCCGAGGGCAGCACCTCAACCACCGCCACCTCACCCTCCGGCAGTGTGTACTTCTGCACGGTCATGGCCGGGAGCGGTTCGATGTTGACATTGGAACGCAAGGCTCCGAGATTCTTCAGCAGCTCGTCGCCGACGGTCAGGCCGCTGAACCCTCCCTTGTCATTCACGCCGATGACGAGGTACCCGGGCTGCCTGTGGTTGGGAAAATCGTTGGCGAAGGCGCAGACCGCCTCCCCGAACTTGTCCGTCTTAGTCGTCGAGATCGTGAGCTCGACGCGGTCCGACTCGTGGTCCGCAATCAGCGCGCGCAATTCTTCCGTCGTCAGCATGACCCTGTGCGGGTCCAGCGTACAACAGGAGATTTCCGGCGAACGATGGCCGCCGCAGGCACCTTTCCATCGGACGCTCGCGACGAGTCCGGAGCCACAGGTGACGCCCGCGGTTCAGGGGCCGGCTTCGATCAACTCCAGGCCATCCCGTCGAGGTCCTCGATCAGCACGGCGCGGGATCTCGCCGAAGGGATACGGGCCTTCCAGGATCGGAACACCCCGCGACTCCAGGTGGGCCAGCACGGGATCCGGATCGACGGAGTTGACGTGGATGTGGTGGAAGCCGGGTGCGGGAAGCGCGACCGCCGCCGATGGGCCGCCGTCTCCAACCTCGGAGGGCGGTTCGGAGCCGGTCGGGCCGCCGGAGCAGGCACCGGCGGCCGCCAGCGCCAGCGTCCACGTCATTCTCATGAGACCGCTGCGACTCGGTGGCAGGAAGTCATGCATTGGCTTCGATTCCCTCGCGCGTTTCGGCAATCACCAGATCGACCACGGCGCGCAGCGCCTCGTCCTCGGTGTCGCCCTCCAGCCGGCGGAGACGGAAGAGGTCGAGCTGCCGGTCGGCCCCGCTGCCTTCCTGGATGATGGCGAGCACGTGACGCAGCTCCTCCTCGCACCCGAGCGCATCAGCGTCCTCCGCCAGGTCCTCGACGAGCCGCGCGGCATGGTCCTCGATATCCACGCGTCCGCCGTCGCCGCCCACGTCGCCCAGGAACGCAAGCACGCCGTAACGCTGGGCGAGCCAGCGGTTCTCGGCGATGATCTCAGTCGGCGGATCGGGCGGCAGCCGCCCCTGGCTGTCGAGGCGCAGCAGCCGCCGGACCAGCGAGGCATAGAGCGCGACGATGCCCGTCACGTCGTCGAGGCGCGGACAGACATCGCAGATTCGCATCTCCACCGTCGGGAAGCGGTGGGACGGGCGTATGTCCCACCACAGCTCGCTGCCGTTCTGGATGAAGTTCATGCGCTGGTAGGCCGCGACGAGCCGATCGTAGTCCGCCCAGGAGGCCAGGGGTCCCGGCAGATTCGTGCGCGGCAACGCCCCCATGATGGTCAGCCGGTAGGACTTGAAACCGGTCTCACGCCCGGCGCGGAACGGCGACGACGCCGAGAGCGCGTGGAAGAGCGGCAGGTACCGCCGCATCGCCGTCATCACCCGGATCCGCGAGTCGGGGTCCCCGAAGCCGGCATGAATGTGCATGCCGCCGACCAAAAGCTGCCGCACGCTGTCCTGGAACGTGACCGCGAACCGCTCGTAACGCTCCTTCGGCGTGATCAACTGGGACCGCCACTCGGCGAACGGATGGCACGACGCCGCCAGCACCGAGACCCCGTGCTTCCCGGCCGACTCGACGACCACCCGCCGGGCTTCCCGGACCGCCTGGCGCGCCTCCGCCACCGAGGCGCAGACCTTCGTGCTGGTCTCGATCTGCGTCCGCAGGACCTCGTGCGCGATGGTGTGCGGCCCGCGGCCCCGTTCGCACGCCTCGAAGATGCCGGGGTCCGGATCCGACTCCAGGTCGCGGGTCTCGGGGTCGACGAGGAAGAACTCCTCCTCGACGCCAAGCTTGATGGTGAGATCCGGTTCGCTCATTGCGGCAAGAAACAACCCCGCCGGGGCCGTGGGCCAGATTCACGGAATCTGGAATCACGGCAAGTCCGACGGGGGGAAATGCTGCAAGCTATCGACCGCCCGGCGCGGCCGAGTCAAGTACTCCGGTCGAGCCGACGCAGGCCGGTCACTCCGCGGGGACGATGGCGATGCCCCACGGCCGTTCGCCGGCCGGTATCCTGGCGACCACTTCCAGCGTCTCGGTGTCGACGACGCTGACGTCGTGCGACGGGCCGTTGGCCGTGTAGAGATATCGACCGTCGGGGGTGATACCGATACCCCAGGGCCGGTCGCCCACCTCGACTTCCGCCACCGCCTCGTTGGTGGCCGCGTCGATAACCACCACGTCGCGCCCGCGGCCGTTCGTCACGTAGACGCGCGACCCGTCGGGCGACGTGACGACGCCCATCGGCCGCATCAGCTCGCCGGTGAGCTGGATAGTCTCGAGAACTTCGTGGGTCGACGTGTCGACGACATGGACCGTGCCGCTGTTCTCTGCAGTCACGTAGGCACGGCTCCCGTCCGGCGAGAACCCCGTCGCGCGCGGGCGGGCGCCCACCTCGAACACCGCGACGACCTCGTTGGTAGCGGTATCGATGACCGAAACCTGGTTGTCCTCCTCCGAGGTGACGTAGACCACGCTGCCGTCGGGACTGATCCGGACGCCCTCGGGCTCGCCGCCGACCGGGAGCCGGGCCAGGATCTCGCCGCTGGCGATGTCGACCACGCTCGCCTCGCCGGCGTCCTCGTTGGCGACGTAGAGCCGCGTGCCGTCCGTGCTGAGCGCGAGCTGCTCGGGGTCGGTGCCGGCGTTGATGACGTTCACCACCTCGCCGGCCGCGATGTCGACCACGCCGATGCCGTCCGCCGAGCGGTCGGGCGGCGGCAGGGTGCTCTCGTCGATGCCGGGCGGCGCGGGCGGCGACCCGCTCAACGCCACGAACAACTGGGTGCGGTCCGGCGATACCTTGATGCCGCGCGGCCGCTTGCCGAGCGGAACGGTGGCGACGACTTCGTTCCTGCCGCCGGCGATGACCGTCAGGTCGCCGGAGTACTCGTTCGTGACGAAGACGTGATACGGAGGTGGCGGGGGCGGCGGCACCGCATCGGCGAGGGTCGCCAGGGACGCCCCCTGAGTGCTCAACTCGCCTTCGAGGCCCGACAGGCGCTCGGCGAACTCGCCTTCGAGGCCCGACAGGCGCTCCTCGAAGCCGTCCATCCGCATCGTCATGACGTTTCTCAGGTCTGCGATGCTGGCGTTCGTCGCGCAGGATCCACCCACGACGGTGACCGCGATCGCTGTGGCGCCGAGCAGGATCGCCGTGTTCTGACTCATGCCGTTCGCTCCTTTCCGGATGGCTGCCGAAAGGTCGCCGATGGTCTTCTCGAACGTCCCGAGCCCGTCTCCCCCATGGCTACACGGCAATCCGCCCCTTGCCGGTGCTAGAGGCGAAATGTCGAACGCCGGAGACAAAAACGAAGGGGACAGGCGCCAACGGCCTGCCCCCTTCGAACCGAAGCTGCGATTACGTCCGACCTACTTCGCGAGCGGATCGGGCCGGAGCTGGAAGTGCACCATCTTGCTCTTGGTGCCCTTGCCGCCCTCGGTGTGCCACACGTAGTTGGAGCCGTAGTTGGCCCACAGGCCACGGCCCTTCCACCCGGCCGTCGGATCGTCGATCCGGCCGTCGAGCCCGCGCGAGTAGAACGCCATCGGATAGGGCACCCGCAGCGTGGTCCACTCACCGGTCTCCGGATCGAGAGCCAACAGCGAATCCGAGCCCGAGCCGTTGGCGATCGGGATGTTCTCGCCCAGGCCGAGGGTGTTGTACTGGTCGACCCAACTGTAGTAGTGGAAGTCGGCGCTGCCCGGCGTCTCCACGCCCTGCATCTGCGGGCCGGGGACGTCGTACAGCGTCCACCCCTCGGGGCAGTGCTGGCCGGTCGCCTCGGGGCCGCCGGTGATGGCGCACTTCGAACGGTCGAAGCTGGCCATCTGGCTGCTGCCCGACAGGGCGGTCCAGACGACGCCGTCGCGGTCGATGTCGATGCCGCGCGGCGCGAAGCCGGTGTTCATCGGATCCACGTTCGGGTTCTCGATGGACGGCGGCTCGTAGACCTCGGCGATGCAGGTCTCGGGCGGATTGTCCCCGCGGTCGAGACGCACCAGCCGGCCCGGGAACGGACCCGTGCGGCTGATCCAGACCGACTCGTCGATCGAGCTGGCGATGATGCCGTACCCGAAACCGACGGTGCGCGTGTCGAGCGCGGGATCGATCTCGACCTCGCCGCGGCGGTTCGGCTCGTTCCACGGCTTGGTGATCACGCCGTCGCCGTTGGTGTCGATCACGGTCGGGCACCAGCCCTGCGACGCGATCTCGTCGCCGCTCAGGTCGTAGGCCTTCGTGTCGATCCAGCCGATTGATTGGCTGTCGCCGCTGAACCAGAGGGTGTCGTTCTTGTCCTCACCGAACTGGAGGTGGTGCGTCCCGAAGCAGGTGTCGATCAGGACGAACTCTTCGCTCTCCGGGTCGTAGTAGGACGCCTGCCGGCCGCTCGCGGACAGGGGCAGGTACTGGGCGAACTTGTTGTCGGAACCTTCCCGGCACCAGTCGGGGTTCGGGCGGGCGCGGATGGTCGACGTCATCCAGACGCGGCCGTCCTGGTCCATCATCGGGTTGTGCGGATCGGACGAGTTCTCACGCCCGTCGGGACCGCCGCGGCCCCACAGCAACTGGTCGCCCCAGTAGTAGGACGGCTGAAGCTGCATCTGCGGGAAGCGCGAAGGCACCGAGTCGGGATCCTCCGGCCGCACCGGAATCTTCAGCTCGACGGCGGTGTTGGCGACCGGGTCGACCACCGTCAGCGTGCCGTGGCCCGCCGACACGCCGTAGACCGGCCCGCCGCCGTTGACGCTCGGGTTCCGCTTGTCGGTGGTGATCTCGTCGTGGATGAAGGAGCTGTCCACACCCCAGTCCCACAGGGTGACCACGAGGTTCCGCTCGGTCCCGGACGGGCGCGCCGGGCGCGGCGGGGTCTCGCCGTTGGCGATGCGGTCGGTCCAGTCGGCGAACATCTCCAGCGCGCGCTCCCGCCCGAAGCGGCTCATCGCGGCGCTCATCTGGTTGCCGCGCTGGCCGGTCTGGACGCGGTGGTCCCAGGCCGCCACGGTCGAGTCGAAGTCGTCGCGGTTCTGCACGATGCGCGTCGCCGTGTTGCCGAGCTGGTGACAGAGCTGGCAGCCCTGCTTCATGATGTCGAGCCACGCGGCCTGGCTATGCAGGTTCGGCGAGATGCCGTTCCCGTCCGGACCGGTGCCGGGGAACTCGCTCGCGGCCGGCGGCTCGATCAGCGAGTACCAGTAGTTGCCGGGGTAGTACTCCGCTGCGGCCTGCTCGTCCGGCGCGATGACGGCGGTCAGGCTGACGTCCTCCCGCGTCGGCGCGAGCCGCACCTTCTCGGAGTCGACCAGGCCGTAGCCGCGGACCCACACGTCGTAGGTCGCGTCCGGCATCTGCGGCAGCACGAAGTGGCCTTCGCTGTCGGTCACGACGATCTTGGCGAACTTGGTCTCGAGCTCCTCGGTCTCGGCAATGACCCACACGCCCGCCTCGGGGCCGTGGGCGCTCTCGACCACGCCGCTGATGTAGCCCTCGGCCATCTCCTGGGCGTTCGACACTGCCCCGAAGGCCGCGATTACGGCGCCGATAGCCGCGCTCACGACGGCGAGACGCGCCATGCGCCATGACGTTCTTGTCCGCGCGCTCATGTTGTCTCCTCCTGGATCCTCGTCATCCATGTACGTATCGACGATACGTCGCTCGGTCATTTCACGGTACGTCGCTCGGTCGTTGCCACGATACGTCGCTCGGTCACCCACCTGTGTTCGTTGCCCGCCGAGCGTCGGGCCGTCACTGCTGCTGCGCCAGCGCCAGGCGCTCCGCCGGGGACAGGTCCTCCGGCCGGCGCGAGCCGGCATCGGGATCCGCCCCGAGGTCGAGCAGCAGCGTCACCAGCTCCGGATGCCGGTTGAACGTGTTCGGATAGAACACGCCCTGGGCCACCGACAGCGCCGACCAGCCCTTCTCGTTCACGGCGTCGATGTCGGCGCCCTTCTCCACCAGGAACCGGACGATGTCGCCCGCGCCGCGGTGAATCGCCCCGTGGAGCGCCGTGTCGCCATTGGTATCGGCCGCATTGACGTCGTTGCCCAGCTTCCACGCCAGCTCGACTGCCTGCAGCGCCTCGTCGTTGGTCCCGGGGTTCTCGCCGATCTTCCAGATACCGACGCCGGCCGCGGCCATCAGCGGCGTTACGCCTTCCTCGGTAGTGGTCGAAGGATCGGCCCCGAGGTCCACCAGGAGCTGCATCATCTCCGCGTTGGCCACCTTGGCCGCCTGCAGGAACGGCGTCGACCCTATGCGATTGAGCATGTTGCGGTTGCCGTCGCGCGGCTCTCCGGACTGACGGGCATCGAGGTCGGCGCCGGCCGCGGCCAGGGTGCGCACCAGATCGAACGCGTCGAGCTCGCCGAGCGGTACGGGGAACGGGGGGTTCCGGCCGAGGTTGGGCCGATTCGTCCAGACCGCCTGGTGCAGCGCCGTCCAGCCGTTGCCGGCCGCGTCGGGGTCGGCCCCCAGATCCAGCAGCGCCTTCGCGAAGTCGTACTGCGCGTTGTAGACGGCCAGGACGAGCGCGCTCATGCCGTTCGACGGCAGCACGTCGTCGACGTCGGCACCGGCGCGAACGAGCGCTTCGAGCACGTCCGCGTGCCCCTCGCGCGCCGCGAACAGCACCGGCGTGAAGCCCCGCCCCGAGCGGGCGTTCGGGTCGGCACCGGCCGCGAGAAGCACCTCCGCCGCGGTCACCTGGTTCTGCGCGGTCGCCCACATCAGCGCCGTCTGCCCGCGCCACGCCTCCACAGCATCCACTTCGGCGCCATGCTCCAGCAGCGTCTCGATCGATTCGGCGTTGCCGGTGCGGGCTGCCGTCATCAGCGGCGTCTCGCCCTCCGGATTCGGCAGGTTGGGGTCGGCCCCGGCTTCGAGCAGAAGCGCGATCATCGGCGTGCTGCCGTTGACCGAGGCGAGCGCGAGCGGGGTCACGCCGTAGCGGTTGGTCGAATCGACCTCGGCTCCGGCGTCCAGCAGCAGGTCCGCGAGCTCCAGACGGTCGTGGTGCGCCGCCCAGTGCAGGGCCGTGGTCCCGTCCACCTCGGCGGTCCGCACGCTGACGCCGTCCGCCAGCAGCGTCCGCACCACGGCGGCATCTCCCGCCTTCACCGCGTCAACCAGCGGTACGTCGGCAGCCCCGGCGGCCGCGACACCAGCAAGCAGGACCGCCGACACGCCAGCCATGATGCGCCACATGCTCTTCATCTCGCCTGGTTCCTCGTGCGCTGGCGACCGGTTGAGGGTCGCCTGCCCTAGCGCCCCGAAACACCTCGCCGGCTCGGCGTTTCGGCCCATCCCCCGCGCTCCATGACCTGCGCCGCAGCACTCGCTTCGCTGCGTTCTGCGGCGCAAGCTCCTAGACGCCGCTCAGCGTCTCCATCGGCAACCGCCCGGTGCTGTCGCCAAGCTCGTCGATCGGCACGCCCGCCTTGTCGAGCATGCTGACGAGCAGGTTGGTCATCGGTATCTCGCCCTCGTACTTCAGGTGGCGCCCGCCCTTCAGCGAGCCGGCGCCGCCGCCGGCCAGAATGAGCGGCAGGTCCAGATGCGAGTGCTGGTCGCCGTCGCTGATGCCGCCGCCGTAGAGGATCATGGACTGATCGAGCAGCGTGCCGTCCCCGTCCGGCGTCGCCTGCAACTTCTCGAGGAAGCCCGCGAGCAGGCTCACCTCGTAGGTGTTGATCATCGCGTACTTCTCGAGCCGCTCCGCGTCCAACTGGTGGTGCGACATGGCGTGGTGCGGGTCGGGAACACCGATCTCGGGGAAGCTCTGCGCGGTCTGCTCACGGCCGACGAGGAAGGTGAAGACGCGGGTGATGTCGGCCTGGAAGGCGAGCGCCTGCAGATCGAACATCAGCCTCGCGTGCTCGTCGAACGACTCGGGGATGCCGACCGGCCGCTCCAGCACCTCCGGGAGCGCCGCGTCGGACTGCGCCTCCGAGCGCCGGATGCGCCGCTCGATCTCGCGGACCGCGTCCAGGTACTGCTTCACGCGCGAACGGTCCGAGGCGCCGAGAGTCCGGTCCAGCCGCGCCATGTCCTCGCGCACCGCGTCGAGGATGCTGCGATCGTCCTGCAGCCGGGCGACCCGTTGCTCCTCGGTGCCACCCTCGCCGAACAACCGTTCGAAGACGACGCGCGGGTTATGCTCCATCGGCAGCGGCGTCGTCGGCGTGCGCCACGAGAACGTGTTGGTGTAGACGCAGCTATAGCCGTTGTCGCAGTTGCCGACGACGAAGCTGTTCTCCAGGGCCAGCTCCAGCGAGGGCAGCGGCGTATCCTGGCCGAGCGCGGCGGCGGCAATCTGGTCGGCGGTGGTACCGGCCTGCACGTCGGCCCCCTCGGTCCGCTTCGGGTGCACGCCATTCAGCCAGACGGCGCTCGCCCGCGAATGCTCGCCGTTGCCGTCGCCCCACGCCTCGGCCTGCCGGTGATCGAGTCCGGTCGGGATCACCACGTGGCTGCGCACCTTCTCCAGCGGCTTCAGGCTGCGCGACAGCGCCAGCGGCCCACCGTCGCCGGCCGGGGTCCATTGCGCCATGTTCGCGCCGTTCGGGATGTAGATGAAGCCGAGCCGGGGCGAGGGCTTCGCGGCGGTCTTCGCCAGCGCGGTCGCCGCCGGAACCATCGCATCGAGCAGCGGCAAAGCCAGCGTGGCGCCCATCCCGCGCAGGAAGGTCCGCCGGGGCAGTGACGTTCTGGTGATGATCATGACGGCGATCTCCTCATCTGAAACGGTGCGCTCCGGACGACGCCCTTGACGAGCGACGACAGCCGGTACCCGTCGCCGGCCGCGTCGCGGACGATGGCGCGCACCGCCGGTGCATCGTAGTACTCGATGCCCCGACCGAGCGCGTAGGTCAGCAGCTTTTCGGTCACGGTGGTGACGAACCGATCAGGGTGGCGGAGCAGGGCCGCCGTCAGGCCGCCCGGCCCGTCGAACGGCGTCCCGTCGGGCAACTCGCCGGTCGCATCGATGCTTCCACGAGTCTCGCTCCGGTCGCGCCAGCGGCCGATCGCATCGAAGTTCTCCAGCGACAGACCGAGCGGGTCCATCAGGCGGTGGCAGCTCGCGCAGACCGGGTTGGCGCGATGCTGCTCCATCGCCTCGCGCATCGACAGCGCCTCCCCGCCCGCGGCCGTCTCCAGGTCCGGCACGTCCGGCGGCGGGGGCGGCGGGGGCGTCCCGAGGATGTTCTCCAGGACCCACTTGCCGCGGTTCACCGGCGACGTCCGATTGGCGTACGACGTCACGGTCAGGATGCTGCCGTGGCCGAGCAGGCCGCCGCGCGCTTCATCGTCCAGCGCCACGCGGCGGAAGTGGCTGCCGCGCACGTTGGGGATGCCGTAGTGCTGCGCCAGCCGCTCGTTGACGAACGTGTAGTCGGCGTCCAGCAGGTCGAGGGTGCTGCGGTCCTCGCGCAGCACGCTTCCGAACAGCAGCTCCGTCTCCCGCCGGAAAGCCTGCCGGAGCCCCTCGCCGAAGTCGGGGAACTCGTCCTCGTCCGGCTGCACCGCCGCGGCGTTGCGCAGCGTGAGCCACTGGCCGGCGAAGTTGCCGACCAGGGCCTCCGACCGCGGGTCGGCAAGCATGCGCTCGACCTGCGCCTCGAAGACCTCTGCAACGCTCAGCTCCCGGCGCTCGGCCACGTCGAGCAACTCGGCGTCCGGAACGCTGCTCCAGAGGAAGAACGACAGGCGGGACGCCAGCTCCAGATCGCTGACCCGGTAGCTCTCCCCGGCCTTGACTCCTGCCGGATCGCGTTCGACGCGGAACAGGAACTCCGGGCTGACGAGCAGCCGCCGGAGCGCCATCTCGATACCGGTGTCGAAGCTGCCCCCGGAGCGGCCCCGGTCGTAGAAGGTCAGGAGCCGCTCGACATCGTCGCCGGTCACCGGCCGGCGGTAGGCCCGCCGTGCGATGGCCGACAGAATTTCTCCCGCGCACGCGGTCTCTTCGTCAGCGGTCGCGCCGGACGCCGGACGACAGAGGAAGATGCGTTCCCGGCTCGGCGTCCCTTCGACCGGCCGGGCGCCGCTCGACTCGTACGGGCCGGAAATGGTCAGACTCTCGACATAGGGCTGGTAGCGCGAATCGCCTCCCGAACCCTCACCGGTGAACGGCCGGAGGTAGAGCTTGCGGATCCCCTCCGGCTCGGCCGAGGTCTTGCGCAGGAAGGCAACGCCCACCTCATGGGGACCCGCGGTGACCGGGGTCCGCACTTCGAGGGTCTCGATCTGCGGCGTGTAGAGCCCGCGCGGATCGTCCGGGTCGGGCGCCTTGCCGACCGTCAGCAGTGCGATCCGCTCGCCGTCGATGGTGACCTCCAGGTCGTGCGGCTCGATGCGCAACGGACCGTCGGGCAGGATCTCGAAGACGTACTCCGCGTCCTCGGGGAAGATGTAGTCGACGACCGTGCCGCCGCGGGTGCCGAAAGGCAGCCGCTCCATCCTGCTGTCCTGCCCGAGATCGGAGGCGATCCGGAACGTCTCCGCCGTCGGCGACGGGACGGGCGAGGCGACCGCGAGACGGCTGATCTTGCGCGCGGCCGACAGATACCGCTCCATCAGGGTCGGCGACACGCCGAGCACCCCGGCGATGTTGTCGAATCCGTAGCTCGTATCGTCCGCCGGAAGCAGGTCGTCGACGCTGACGTCCAGTGCGAGCAGATCGCGGACCGCGTTGCGGTACTCGGTGCGGCTCAGACGGTGGAATGTCTCGGTACGGCCGGGATTCACGTCGGCCGCGGCGGCGTCGAGCTCCCCTTCGAGCCAGGCACGGAAGTCGTCGTAGGTCTCCTGGTCCGGGCGGGGGCGCGGACGGGGCGGCATGGCCCCGGCGCGCAGCTTGCGCACCACCTTCTCCCAAGCTTCGGGATGGGCCGCCACTGCGGCGACGTCGAGCGGCTCGAACGAGAAGCCCCCGGTCTCGAGACGGTCGTTGTGGCAGGTGACGCAGTAGCGGTCGATGAGCGCCTGTCCATCGACCCCGGCCTCGGCCGCCGACTGTCCGGCCGCGGGGGCGGCGGCAACCGTAGCGACGACGCCGACGACCAGCAAAGCGAGCGCGAAAAGCGGAACTCTCGGCATCTGTGGCCTCGGGCGGGGTCCGGCGACGCTGGCCGCCGGGAGACGGGCACCCCGCAATCGGTGAGAAAGCAGCCTAGTTTGAACGAACGAAACGCAGCGTGTCAATCGGCATGCGGCTGCGGTAGCATTGACGGTCTCCGGTTTCCCGGGCATCGCGCCGCAGGTGGATGGCGCCGGCGCGGGCGACGCCGGAGCCTGTCGCCGACCGGCGGGCGATACCGGCCGAGGCGCAAGAAAGGACGGCAGCAGATGGGCTCTTCAAGACGACGGTTTCTGACGACGATCGGCGCGGCGGCGGCCGGCGCGGGAGTCTCGAGCGCCGCGCGCGGGGCGACCTCGAGCGGAGCGCACCTCGGCAACGCGGCGCCTCGCGACACCTTCTCGCCGGCGGAACTCCTCGAGCGTCACGCACGGCAGTCGGCCGCGGCAGCGACGCCGGCCGCCCGGACGGCACCGGCCGCCGGGCAGGCGGACCCGCCGATGCCGTCGCAGGCCGAAGTGGAGTCGTGGTACACCGACCTCCGCAACTGGGGACGCTGGGGCGACGACGACCAGAAAGGCGCCGTCAACCTCATCACGCCGGAGAAGAGCGCCGCGGCGGCCCGCCTGGTCCGCAACGGCCGCAAGGTCTCGATGAGCCGGGTGTTCGAGCCCGAGCAGCACTTCATCCGCAAGAGCCCGCGTCCGAACGGCGCCGGCGCCTGCGTCGACTACCTCGGCTTCATCTACCACGGCCAGACCGTCACGCACATCGACGCGCTCTGTCACATGTGGGACGTCGACGGGATGTGGCAGGGCCGCGACCCGGACGCCGGCGTGACCACGCAGGGAGCCGCCTGGGGCGCCATCGACGCCTGGAGCGACGGCATCGTCACGAAGGGGGTGCTGCTGGACGTGCCGCGCCACCGGGGCGAGCCGCATGTCACGCCGAACCGGCCCGTGCACGGCTGGGAGCTGGAAGCGATCGCGGAAGCGCAGGGAGTGAACGTCGAGCCCGGCGACGCGCTGCTGGTCTACAGCGGCAAGGATCCCTACGTGCGCGCCGGCGGGGAGTACGGCGGCGGCGACCGCCCCGGGCTCAGCGCCACCTGCGCGAAGTTCGTTCGCGACCACGACGTCTCGCTCCTCGGTTGGGACATGATGGACGCGCGTCCCGATCCCTACAACCTGGCGTTCCCCATGCACGGCGTGCTGTTCAACTTCGGCGTCGCCCTGCTCGATAACGCGCTGCTCGAGCCGCTCGCCGGCGCCTGCGCCGAGGAGGGCCGATACGAGTTCATGTTCATGGGGCTGCCGCTCAACGTCGCGCGCGGCACCGGGAGCCCCGCGAACCCGATTGCGATGTTCTAGTCGTGTGCTCGGCGAGTCAGATCCGGTCGGCCGTACGTCGGGCCGGACGATGAGAAGAGGAAAGGAAGGCAGAACATGAAGCGCGTGATCGCCGCTACCGTAAGCGTCGGCATCGCCGTCATCGGCATCGTCCTCACCCACGGGGACGGCCAGGAGGTCGTCGCGGCGCAGGCCGCCGCATCCCAGGGCGCCGCGTGCGACCGCGTGATGGCCCTCTCGCTGCCCAACACCACCATCACCGGCGCGGAGCTGGTCGCCGCGGGCGGGTTCACCCCGCCGGGCGGCGGGCGTCCCCCGTCCGCCGCGCAGATGCGTGTCTATGCCGATCTGCCGGCTTTCTGCCGCGTGTCGGCCACGCTGACGCCGTCCGACGACTCCGACATCAAGGTCGAGGTCTGGCTGCCGGCCGAGGGCTGGAACGGGAAATACCAGGCGGTGGGCAACGGCGCGTTCACCGGCTCGATCCGCCACGGCAACATGGCCGCGGCGGTCTCGCTCGGCTACGCCAGCAGTTCCACCGACACCGGCCACGTCGGCAACACCGCCAGCTTCGGCCTCGGCCACCCCGAGAAGGTCATCGACTTCGGCTACCGCTCGATCCACGAGATGACCGTCGTCGCCAAGGCCGCCATCGAGGCGCACTACAGCGAGGCACCGCGCTACTCCTACTGGAACGGCTGCTCGGCCGGCGGCCGGCAGGCGATGAAGGCGGCCCAGCGCTTCCCGGACGTTTTCGACGGCATCATCGCCGGCGCGCCGGGCCTCGACTGGACCGGCCGGGCGGGAGGCTCGCTGCGCGTGGCGAAGCCGCTCGAGGCCGACGAGTCGATGCGGCTCCTGGCCGCCGACCGGCAACTGGTGCACGACGCGGTGCTTGCCGCCTGTGACGCCAGCGACGGCGTCGATGACGGTGTGGTGGGCGACCCCGAAAGCTGCGACTTCGATCCGGGCACGCTGCTCTGCGAGGGCGCCGACGACGAGTCCTGCCTGAGCGCGGCCCAGGTCAGCACCGTCCGCATGCTCTACTCCTCGCCCGAGAACCCCAGGACCGGGCGGCCGATCACCGGCCTGCTTCCCGGCAGCGAGCTCGGCTGGACCGACTTCGGCTGGACCAACTCGGCGCGGTCGACCGGGATCGAGCAGTTCCGCTACCTGACGTTTGCCGATCCGGAGTGGACCATCGACCAGTTCAACTTCGAGACCGACATCGTGCTGGCCGAGGATCGGGACAACGACACGCTGAATGCGCTCGACCCGAACCTGAAGCCGTTCTTCGAGAGCGGCGGCAAGCTGCTCTCCTACCACGGCTGGAGCGACCCGCAGATCTCGCCCGCCAACGTGACGCAGTACTACAACCGCGTCGTCGATCTGGTCGGCAGCCGCGAGGAGGTCCACGACTCGTTCCGCCTCTTCATGGCGCCGGGCATGGGCCACTGCGGCGGCGGCGCGGGCCCGAGCCGCTTCGACATGCTGACCGCGCTCGAGCGGTGGGTCGAGGAGGGCGAGGCGCCCGACCACATCACCGCATCGCGCGTGCGTGACGGCGAGGTGGATCGGACCCGGCCGCTCTGCCCGTATCCCGCGCAGGCGGTCTACACCGGCAGCGGCAGCACGGACGAGGCGGAGAACTTCGCCTGCCGCATGCCGTCGGGCAACTAGTCTCCGGAGGATTGGATGCTCCCGCCCCGGGCAACCGGGGCGGGAGCAATTCCGGCGACGATGCCCAACCGGTCCCGGAAAACGGCCTGCAGCGCCCAAGTGATCGCGCGCGCATGTGCGATTCAGACCCGGAACCCGAGCGCCGCGGCGACCACGCGTTGCCGCTCGTCGAGCGTGATGAACGAGATATCGCCCGGAGACGGCGTGACGTAGAGCGCGCAGGCGACGTGCCACAGATCGGCGCCGCGCAAGTAACCCGCGCTCAGGACTGCGGCTAGCTCGGGCCCCAGCGATCGGTCGGGGAACACCCACCTGAAATCCGCGAAGAGTTCCTCCGAGAATGTCCCGCGCTCACGGGCGCAGGTCGCACGCAGCTCCGCTTCGAGCAGATTCGATGCAAGCAGGCGCGTGAAGTCCTTCAGTCGACGCGCCATCGGCGGGCCATCGTGCTCCCCCAGGACGATGGCGACCAACGCTGACGTGTCGACGTAGGCGACGCTCATTCGTTCCGATCGTCCAGAAACCTCTTCAGCGCCCCGGGGCGCCGCGCCAACGTCCGGAGGGATCCCTTCGGCTGGCCGGACGGAACGATCACTCCCCGCCGTTCGAGTTCGTCAAGGTGCGCCTCGATCGTCTGCGGCTCGCGCCGGATTGCACGGATCTCAGCCACCGGCTCGCCACGGTAGGACACCGTAACGACCTTGCCCTCACGGACCTGGCGGATGACCTCGGAAAACCGCGCCTTGGCTTCGTAGGTCGAATAGACGAGGCTCACGCAGCAAGTGTGACCAGTCAGACTAGTGCTGTCAACCGGATGATCGTCCGCATCGGAGCAGCTCGGGTCTACGTCTTCGCACTATCGACGGTCTCCGGAGGGGCGGCGCCCTTGACCTCTTCGATCAGCACGTCGGAAAGCTGTGCGCCCGGCCCCCGCCGGCTGGCCGTGTCAGCGCAGGTCTGGCGGAACCGGATCGTCGATGGTCCAGTCGGAGATGGTGTTGTCGGCGCCGGTGGCGGTGGACGGGTCGGCGCCGAGCTCCAGCAGCAGCGTCTCCATCTCCGGCCAGCGCTTGCCGGTGTTGGAGTAGAAGACGCCCTTGGCGATGCGGTACGGGGTCCAGCCCTTCTCGTTGGTCGCCTCGATGTCGGCGCCCCGGTCGAGGAGGAAACGGACCAGCGGCTCCGAGCCGCGGATGATGGCCCCGTGCAGCGCCGTGTCGCCGTTGTCGTCGATGGCGGTGATGTCGCCGCCGAGCTCCAGCGCATACTTGACGGCCTCGAGCGCCTCCGCGTTGGTGCCGGGGCTCTCGCCCACCGCCCAGATGCCGACCCCGGCCGCGACCATCAGCGGCGTGGTTCCGTCCTCGTTGGGCAGCAGCGGATCGGCGCCGAGCTCGACGAGCACGCGCATCATCTCGACGTCGGCCGCCTTCGCGGCCAGCAGGAAGGGCGTCGATCCGATGCGGTTGAGGACGTTGCGGTAGCGGTTCTGCGGCTCCTTCGTCATCCGCGCATCGAGGTCGGCGCCGTGCTCGGCCAGCTTGCGGATGAACTCCAGATCGGACATGGACCCGGTAACGATGGGCGGCGGATTGTTGAAGCCCAGGTTCGGGCGGCGCGTCCACTTGACCTCGTGGAGCGCGGTCCAGCCCTGGTCGTCGGCGTTCGGATCGGCGCCGGCGTCCAGCAGGTACGCCCCGAGCTCGTAGTGGCCGTTCTTGGCTGCCAGGACGAGCGCACTGGTGCCGTCGAACAGGGTCTCCTCCGGGCTCGCGCCCGCCTCCACGAGTAGCCGCGTCATGTCGCGGAAGCCGGCCCGCACCGCGAACATCAGCGGGCTGAAGCCGCCGGTGGAGCGTGCATGGACGTTCGCGCCGCCCGTGATCAGCGCCTCGGCCGCGGCCAGGTTGTTCTCGGCCGACGCCCACATCAGCGCGGTCTGCCCGCGCCAGCCCTCCGCCCGGTTCGGGTCCGCGCCGCGGTCGAGCAGCAGTCGAATGGCGTCGGCGCGGCCGGTCCGGGACACGGTCATCAGGGCGGTCTCGCCCTCCGGCGTCGCCGCGTCGGGATCCGCCCCGGCGTCCAGCAGCAGCTCGATGAAGGCGGCACTGCCGTTCTCGGCCGCGATCGCCAGCGGCGTGGCATCGAAGCGATTGGCCAGCGCGACCCGGGCGCCGGCCTCGATGAGTGCCGTGGCCGTCTCGGCATCGTCGTTGAGGGCGGCCCAGTGCAGCGCCGTCGTGCGGTCCCCGTCGGTCGCATTGACGTCGACGCCGTCAGCGATGAGCGCCCGGGCGCGCTCGGCGTCGCCGGCCCGCACCGCGTCGATCAGCGGGAGATCGACCGCAGCCGCGACCACGCCCGTCCCGGCAATGAACGCCACCGCGACCGCACCCGTGATCGCCACGCTCGCACTACGTCCTACTGCAGCACTCGTCATGACCGCCTCGACTGTGGCACGCGCCGCGCACGATCGACGCACGCCGGAAGCCTGAAGTTCATCGCATCGTGCGCGCCCGCCGCGTCACCACGCGGAGAGTTGAAACCGATGTGGGCGCCCCATGCCGCAACGAACACCGCAAGCACGCCACACCCCAGGAAGGACAGGGTCTTCCACCCGAACGGCAAAATCCACAATCGAAGAAACTCTTCGCGGCTCTCGGCCTGAAAGGCCATCACAAACGCCATCGCGACCACCGGCCAGAGTTGGCCGGCTGTACGCTGGACGCAGGCCCAATAGGTCAACGGTCGCCTCTCGTCGGACTCTTCTCGCACGCCGCCAGCCCGCCATTCCGCGGCCGACCGGCGCCGCGCCGCAACTTCCGTTACACGTCCGTCAGCGCCGCCAGCCGCCCGGTGCTGTCGCCGAGCTTCTCCGCCGGCACACCCGCCTTGTGCAGCATGCTGACCAGCAGGTTGGTCATCGGCGTGTCCTTCGGGTACTGCAGATGCCGTCCGCCCCGCATGCCGGCCGCCTTGCCGCCCGCCGTCAGCACCGGCAGGTCGTAGTGCAGGTGGTCGTTGCTGTCGCCGAGACCCGCCCCGTAGAGCACCATCGAGCTGTCGAGCAGCGTGTTGTCGCCGTCGGGCGCATCCTGCAGCCTGCCAAGCAGGTAGGTGAACAGCTCCACGTGGTGCCGGTTGATCTTCGACAGCTTGGCCAGCTTCTCCGGATCGTTGCGGTGGTGCGAAAGCCCGTGGTGCGGGTCGGGCACGCCGATCTGCGGGTAGGGCCGCCCGCCGAGCTCGCGGCCCACCATGAACGTGAAGACCCGCGTGATGTCGGCCTGGAACGCAAGCGCGATCAGGTCGTACATCAGCTTGACGTGATCCTCGTAGGAGTCCGGAATGCCGGCGGGCCGGTCGAGATCGTCCGGCAGCGCGGCATCGGCGCCCTGCGCCTCCGACAACTGGATCCGGCGCTCCACCGCGCGCACCGCGTCGAGGTACTGGTCGAGCCGCTGGCGGTCGGCAGTCCCGAGGTCGCGCTCGAGGTACGCGAGGTCGTCGGTCACCGAATCGAGGATGCTGCGGTCCTTGCGCAGCTCCGCCAGCCGCTCGTCGCGCGTCCCGCCGTCGCCGAAGAGGCGCTCGAAGACGACGCGCGGGTTGTTCTCCATCGGCAGCGGTGTCGTGGCCGTCCGCCACGCGACGGTGTTCATGTAGACGCAGCTATAGCCGTTCTCGCAGTTGCCGACCAGGAAGTCGAGGTCGATGGCGAGCTCCAGCGACGGCAGCGGGGTGTCGGCGCCGATGCTGGCCGCGGCCACCTGGTCCGCGGTCACGCCGGCCCGCACGTCGGCGCCCTCGGTGTGCTTCGGATGCACGCCGTTCAGCCAGACCGAGCTGGCGCGGGAATGCTCGCCGTTGCCGTCGCCGAGCGGCTCGGCCTGCCCGTGAGCCAGACGCGTGTAGACCAGCGTCTGATCGTGAAACGGCGCCAGCGGGCTCAGCGTCGGCGACAGCTTCAGGTCGCTCCCCGCTCCCTTCGGCGTCCACGTCTGCAGCACCGCCCCATTGGGCAGGTAGATGAAGCCGAGGCGCTTGACCGGCGCGGCGGCCGTCTTCGAGATCGCCGACAGCGCCGGCACCATCGCGTCGAGGAGCGGCAGCGCCACGGTGGCGCCGAGCCCGCGGAGGAACGTGCGGCGCGGCAGCGCCATCTTCGTGATGATCATGATGCGGATCTCCTCATCTGGAAGGGCACGCTCTCGACGATGCCCAGAATGATCGACGAGAACCGGGAGCCGTCCCGTTCGGCGTCACGGACGACGGTGCGAATGGCGGGCGCGTCGTAGTGCTCGACGCCCCGGCCGAGAGCGTAGGTGAGCAGCTTCTCGGTCAGCGTGGTCACGAACAGGTCGGGCCGCTGCAGCAGCGCGTCGCGCAGGCCGGCCGCGCCCTCGAACACGGTGCCGTCGGGCAGGATCCCGGACGCGTCTATCGGCGCGTTGGCCTCGTTGTGGGTCCGGTGCTTGCCGACCGCGTCGAACTGCTCGAGCGCGAAGCCGGGCGGATCCATCAGCCGGTGGCAGCTCGAGCAGACCGGGTTGGCGCGGTGCTGCTCCATCGCCTCGCGCATGGAAAGCGGCCGCCCTTCGCCGGTCGTCTCCTCGAGCGACGGCACGTCGGGCGGCGGCAGCGGCGGCGGCGTGCCGAGCAGGTTCTCCAGCACCCACTTGCCGCGCAGGACCGGCGACGTGCGGGTCGGATAGGCGGTCGCGGCCAGGATGCTGCCGTGGCCGAGCAACCCGCGCCGCGTGGCGTCCGGCAACGTGACGCGCCGGAAGTGGCTGCCGTAGACGCTGGCGATGCCGTAGTGGCGCGCCAGCCGCTCGTTGACGAAGGTGTAGTCGGCGGTCAGAAGATCGAGGACGCTCCGGTCCTCGCGCATCACGCTCTCGAAGAAGAGCTCGGTCTCGCGCTGCATTGCGCGGCGGAGCCCCTCGCCGAAATCGGGAAAGCGGTTCTCGTCCGGGTGCAGCGCCGGAATGTTGCGCAGGTAGAGCCACTGGCCGGCGAAGTTCTCGACCAGGCTCGAAGCGCGCTCGTCGGCGAGCATGCGCCGGACCTGCGCCGCCAGCACTTCCGGCTCGTGCAGCCTGCCTGCCACCGCGACGTCCAGCAACTCGTCGTCGGGGATGCTGCTCCACAGGAAGAACGACAGGCGCGACGCCAGCTCCAGATCGGTCAGGCGGTAGTTGGAACCGGGCGCGGCGTCCGCCGGGTCGCGCACCACGCGGAACAGGAACTCCGGACTCACCAGCAGCCGGCGCAGCGCCAGCTCGATGCCCGCCTCGAAGCCGCCCTCGTCGGTCCCCTCGTCGTAGAAGCCGAGGAGCACGTCGAGGTCGCGCGCGGTTACCGGGCGCCGGTAGGCGCGCCGGGCCAGCGTCGACATGATGTCGCGGGCGCACTCGCGCGCTCCGGCGAAGTCGCCTGTCTCCGGCCGGCAGGTAAAGATGCGGGCGCGGCTCGGGGTCGCCTCGACCGGCGGCCCGCCGCTCGCCTCGTAGGGCCCGGTGACGACGACGCTGCTCAGATACGGCTGGTAGCGCGTATCCCCGCCGGTGGTGTTCGTGTACGGCCGCAGGTACGGCTGCCGCAACGTCTCCGGATACGCGGAGGTCTTCTTCCGGAACGCGGCGCGCAGCGTGCGGGGTCCGGCGTGCACGGGCACGCGCAGCACCCAGTCCGCGTCGGCGTCCCGCTGCCTGTTCCGCCACGCACGGTACTCGTCGCTCGTGCGATCGACGCCCTCGGGCGGCGGCTCGCCGACGTGGAACATTCGCAGATGCTCGCCGTCCAGGCTCACGTCCAGCTCGTGCGGCACCTCGAACGCCGCCAGGCTGTCCAGGGTGTCCCGGCCCAGACGCAGGCGGATCACGTACTCGGCGTCGAGCGGGAAGTTGAACGGGATGGCGATGCCGCCGCGGGTGCCGAACGGCAACCCTTCGATCCGGTCGTCCTGCGGATAGTCGGCGGCGAGGTGATACGTCATCGCCGTCGGCGGCAGATCGGGACTGGCGACGGCCAGCCGGCTCACCTTCTTCGCGGCGGAGAGGTAGCGCTCGAGCAGCGTCGGCGAGACGCCGAGCACGCCGGCGATATTGTCGAACCCGTAGCTGCCGTCGTCCGCGGGCAGCAGCTCGGCGACGTCGACATCGAGATCCAGCAGGTCACGAACTACGCTGCGGTACTCGGCGCGGTTGAGCCGGTGGAACGCTTCCGTGCGCCCGGGGTTCGGGTCGGCCGCCGCAGCCGCGTCGAGCTCCGTCTCGAGCCGGGCGATGAACCGCGCGTACGTCGCCTCGTCCGGACGCGGCCGCGGGGCTGGCGGCATCGCGCCGGCGCGCAACTTGCGGGCCACCCTCTCCCACAGGGCCGGGTCGGCCGCGACGCTGGCGACATCGGCGGTGTCGAGCTCGAGTCCCGCCGTCTGCAGGCGCTCGTTGTGGCAGGCGACACAGTACCGGTCGAGGAGCGCGCGCTCCGGCGCGGCTGTCGTCTCCGCCGACGCCGCCTGCTCCGCGCGGGCGAGCCCCCCGGTGGCCGCGAGCACCACGAGCAGGACCGCGGACGACAAGAGAAAGCCTCTGCGCTTCGTCATGAACGGCACCCTCGTCCGTCGACGCGTTAGGGACACTGCACCCGATCGTAAACGCACATTATTGACCGGCCGCGCGGATAGCACAATACCGAATGCCGTCAGCCGCGCGAACGAGCGCCCGACCGCACCAACCGCTCACGCTGCAGACACGCGGGCAGGAACTCTCCCGATGTCGAGGCCCCGCAAGCGCAACGCCATTGTCCAGCCGGGAGCCGCGCACTATGATGGTCGGGTCAACTTTCCCGCATGGCCCGCGGCGAGTGCGCGGGCCGCCCAGCGGCCGTTTCGAGG
The DNA here is from genome assembly GCA_958296065.1 of Vicinamibacterales bacterium. Lineage (GTDB taxonomy): Bacteria > Acidobacteriota > Vicinamibacteria > Vicinamibacterales > UBA8438 > WTFV01. The sequence continues at coordinate 53,432 of CATQHX010000033.1, forward strand.
AGGTCGGGAGATGAAGCGACGACTGCTCGATTCATTCGGTGTCGCGATGGCGCTGGCCGCCGTCGTGGTGGTCTTCCCCCTCGCCGCGACCCCCGCGCTGGGCCAGGCGACAGGCACGACCGCATGGGGGCATCCGGATCTCGACGGGATCTGGCTCGACGTCTGGGACACTCCCTTCGAACGGGCGCCCGAGCTGGGCGATCGGGAATTCGCGACCGCCGAAGAGCGTGCTGCCCGCGATGACGCACGCAGGTTCGACCCGGGGCGCAACATCCGCGGCCCGCGCGGAAGCGCGCAGGACGTGTCCGGGGCCTACAACGCCGTCTTCAGCTCGGCGAGGCCGGCGGGTCCGCGTACGTCGCTCGTCGTCGATCCACCGAACGGGCGCATCCCCGCCCTGACCCCGGAGGCGCAGCGGGAAGAGGACATCAAGCGCGACTGGCGGAGGATGCTGATGCGCAACACCCCCACCTGCGAGCAGCAGGCGCCCGGCTGCGAGGGCGGCGAGTACGGGCCGGTTTCGCCGCGCCGGTTCGACATCCCGCCGTTCTACAACACGCTGCGGATGAATCGCCACGACGGACCTGAAGACCAGAGCCTGGGCGATCGGTGCATGCTGGGCGCGACGCCCGACTTCAACGGGCACCGGCGAATCGTCCAGGGCGAGGACGCCGTCGCCATCGCCTACGACACGGGGCAGGGCCAGGGCTACCAGCGCGTCGTCAATCTGGGCGGCGACCACCCGCCGAGCCAGGTCCGTCTTCGCCACGGCGATTCGCGGGGGCACTGGGAGGGCGACACGCTGGTCATCGAGACCACCAACTTCTCCCCGAAGTTCCCGTATCGCGCCTCGTCCGTGAACCGGAGGCTCGTCGAACGGTACACCGTGGTCGACGCCGACACGCTCAGCTATGAGGTGACTATCGACGATCCGACCGTCTGGACGGCGCCGTGGACCGTCCGGCAGGAGCTGAGGCGCCAGAGCGACGTGCAGAACCGGATCTACTACGAGCCGCGGTGCCACGAGGGGAACTACGGGTTGCCCGCGATGTTCATCGGCCACCGGATTCTCGAGCAGGAGTTCGCCGCAGGGCGCGCCCCCGATCCATTCTCGCTGGATACCACCACGGGCGGCGGCGGCGCCCGGTAGGACGCGCGCCTGCCCGAGTGCCGACCGGCGGGGCAACGTCCCGGCCGAGCGGTCCGCATCCCCGTTATCGCCGGAGAATCAACGGTCGGGGTACAAGCCCGGGCCCGCGAGATCAGAGTCGTTCGGGCCAGCGTTGCCGGCCATGAAAGACCGCGATAACTTCGAGGCGGCTGCCGCGGACGCGATACGGCACCAGATACGGGGTTCCCGGAATCACGAGCTCGCGGGTACCCGGCAACCGCCCGGGCCGGCCGAGGGAGGGCTGTTCGGCGAGGAGTTCCACGCTGGAAAGGATCGTGACCGCTATCTCCTGAGCTGCGGATGGTCCGTCCCGGGCAATGAAGTCGCGAAGTCTGGACAGATGACGCAGAGCCCGCACGGACCAGACGATGGTCACCGGCCGGGCATCTTCCGCTCATCCGGACCACCCCACGACCGCAGCCAACCCGCCACGGCCTCATGCCCGATGGTGCGCCCTTGCTCGAGGTCATCCAGCCCGGCGGCGATCTCGTCGAGCTGCCAGCTCTCTGCCTCCACGTAGGAGGCGATGGCCTCCGCGGCGAGGAACGACTTGGATCTTCGCGATCGCTTCGCGAGGGCCTCCAACCGCTCCTTGGTTGCTTCGTCGATACGCAGCGAGAGAGTCGTGCTCATGCAGCCGTCCTACATTGTACACAGCGTAACGCAGACAGGACCGGCGGGCCCTCTCAAGGCCCGCCGGGAATGAATCCGCACTGAGCTGGTCGCCGTCCGGCTCAACCCGAACACGAGCCGCGGCGGCCCTGGCCGCGAACCAGCCTGCCGTCCGCGTCGAAGCACATCAGGTCCTGCGGGGACTGGTCGTCGTCGTTCCTGGCGTCCAGCCTGGCCCCGTGCTCGATCAGGAGATCGACGACCGACGGATACGCAAGCTGCACGGCGGTGTGCAGCGCGGTGTTGCCGTCGGGATCCGTCGCGTGCACGTCGGCGCCCAGCTCGAGCGCGATCCGGGTCGCCTCGAATGTCGAGTGCTCGCCGGACGCCACCAGCAGCGCCGCGGCGTCGACGCCGATGCCCTGGCCGCGGCGGTTGCTCGCTCTCGTCGCCCACCCTTCGCCGGCGGCCGCCATCAGCGGGGTGATCCCGTTGTCCGGCATCAGCAGGGGATCGGCGCCGCAGTCGGCCAGCGCGCGCATGATCTCGACCTCCGCGTACTTGGCCGCCAGCCAGAACGGCGTCGCCCCGGCCAACTGCGCGGACAGGCTGTAGAAGTTGAGGTTGCGCTGCTGGAGGCTGCCGTTCGTGAGGCGGGCGTTCGGATCCGCGCCGTGCGCGCACAATGCCTTTACCAACTCCGCATCGCCCCGCGACACGGCCGTGTGCAGGGCGGTGTAGCCGGCGTCGGCGGCCATCGGGTCGGCACCGCGCTCCAGCAGCAACGCCGCCAGCTTGCCCTGGTCGCTGAAGCTGGCCAGCACGAGCGCGGATTCACCGTTGGGCGCCTTCACGTCCACGTCCGCCCCGGCGTCGAGCAGAAGCCGCGCGTTCTCGAGGCGGCCGTTGCGGGCCGCGAACATCAGCGGCGTGGACCCGCGCTGCGGTTGCAGCACATAGTCCTCGAAGGGGTTGCCGTTGCCCAGGTTGACCGGCAACAGGTGGGTGTCCGAGCGCGCGCCGATGTCGGCGCCGTGCTCCAGCAGCACCCTTACCGCGTCCGGGTTCTCCTGGGTCGCCGCCCACATCAGCGCCGTCTGGCCGTGCGATGCTTCTCTGGCATTCACCTTGGCGCCATGCTCGAGCAGCGCCTCCAGCGCGTCCGAGGTGCCGGTCTTCGCGCACGTCATGAGCGCCGTCTCGCCCATCTCGGTCGCCGCGTTCGGATCGGCGCCCGCCTCCAGTAGCTTGCCCACCACCGCGGCGTTGCGGTTGGTGCAGGCCAACTGAAGAGACGTCACGCCGTAGTCGTTGGCGGCGTTCGCCTCGGCCCCGGCGCCGAGCAGCGCCTCCACCACCGCGATGTCGTCCCGCACGACCGCCCAGTGCAGCGCCGTCGCGCCGTCCCCCTCCGCGGCGTTGACATCGACCCTGTCCGCCAGCAAGGCACGCACCGCCTCGTGGTTCTGGTCCTGAATCGCCTCGATCAGTCGGAGATCGTCATTCCCCGCGCCTACGACCGCGACCCCGAGCCACGCAAACGCCGCCACGGCCATCCACTTGCTGATCAGGCGCATGCCGAACCTCCCTCCGTCCCGTCTTCCCGACGCGCGCGACCCCCGGCCTGCGACAGGGGCCCGCTAAACGAGGGGCGCCGCCATGCGGACGGCGCCCCCGGCGACAGAGCGCGCGCGACCCCCCGGGTCGCGTTGGGAGTTTCGCTGGCGCGAAACTCCTGCGCCACCAGCTCCTAGGTGAGCCCCGAGAGCTCGTGGATCTGGTCCATGCTCCCGCCGAACTCCTCCGCGGGTACGCCCAGCTTTCGCAGCATCGTGTACTGCAGATCCGTCAGCGGCGTGTGCTCGGGACAGACCACGTGGCGCCCGCCCTTGATCTCCCCGCAGCCGCCCCCGGTGACCAGGATCGGCAGGTTCTCGGTAGTGTGCCGGTTCGAGTTCCGGATCGCGCCGCCGTACATGATCATGGCGTGATCCAGCAACGACCCGTCGCCGTCCGGCGTGGACTGCATCTTGACCAGGAAGTCGCTGAACAACTGCATGTGATACGCGTTGATCTTCCCCAGCTTCGCGATCTTCTCCGGGATGTCCCGGTGGTGGCTGAGCGGGTGGTGCGGCTCGGTGACCCCGATCTGCGGGTACGTCGCGCCGCTCTCCTCGCGGGCCATCATCATCGTGATCACGCGCGTCATGTCGGTCTGATAGGCCAGCACCATCAGGTCGAACATCAGCTTCACGTGCTCTTCGTAGGACACCGGAATGCCGGCCGGGGACGACACCTCCGGCAACTGCCGGTCGGCCTGCTGCTCGGCGAGCTGAATGCGCCGCTCGATGCCGCGGACCGCCTCCAGGTACTCGTCGAGCTTTTGCACGTCGTACGGCGCCAGACCCACCTTGAGGTCGGCGGCCTTGTCCATCACCCGGTCGAGAATGCTCTTCTGCCGCTTCACGTTCGCCAGGCGCGCGTCGACGCTCGTGTTCCCCACGTCCCCGAACAGGCGCTCGAAGACGATGCGCGGGTTCGTCTCGCGCGGCATCGGCGTCGTGCGATTGGCCCACGAGTTGTTCAGGTAGGCGCAACTGAAGCCGCCGTCGCAGGTGGCCACGCCGTAGACGGTGTCGCCGCCCTCTATCGACAACTCCAGCGAGGGAAGCTGCGTCTCGCGCCCGATGCCCGGCGCATTGGCCGCGACCTGGTCCATCGAGATGCCCAGCTCGAGCTGCGCCCCGGTCGTGCGCTTCGGACGCGCGCCGGTCAGCAACGCGGACGCGGCCTGCGAGTGGGTCGTGCCGCGGCCCCGCTCCGCCCCGACGCTGTCGAGGTTCGTCATCACCAGCACGTGCTCGCGAACCGGCGCGAGCGGCTTCAGGGTCGGGGTCCACTCGAAGCCGGCCCCCGCCGTCTCCGGCTGCCAGTACTCCACGGGACAGCCGTTCGGCACGGTGACGATGCCCAGGCGTCTGGCCGGGGCCGCCGCCGTCTTCGCCAGCGCCGTCAACGCCGGCACCATTCCGTCGAGAAGCGGCAACGCCAGCGCCGCTCCAACGCCACGCAGCACCGTACGACGCGGGATCACCGTCTTGGTCACGATCATCAGCCTATCCTCCTCGTCTGAAATGGTGCGCTCTTCACGATTGCGAGAACCAGAGCCGACCAGCGGGACTCGTCCGCCGCGGCCTCCCGCAGGATCCGCCGGACCGCAGGCATGTCGGCCGCTTCCAGCCGGCGCCCCACAGCAAAGGTCAGCAGTCTCTCGGTCGCCGTCGCGATGAACTCGCCCTGGCTCGCCAGGATGTGCCGGAAGCCGCTCGCACCCTGGAAGGCGCTGCCGTCCGGCGCCACGCCCGACGGATCGATGGGCGGTCCGACCTCACCCGGCACCCCCGTGTCCTCGGTGGTGCGCCAGCGCCCGATCGCGTCGAAGTTCTCCAGCGAGAACCCCAGCGGATCCATGTTGCGGTGGCACGTAGCGCAGGCCGGGTTCCGTCGGTGGACCTCCATCAGCTCGCGCACCGATGTCGGCGGCGCCCCCTCCTCGCGGGTCGCCAGGTCCGGCACGTCGGCCGGCGGCTCTGCTGGCGGCGCCCCGAGCAGGTTCTCGAGCACCCACTTGCCGCGCGACACCGGGGACGTGCGGTTCGCGTACGAGGTCAGCGTCAGGATGCCCGCCTGCCCCAGGATGCCCGCGCGCCGGTCGTCGGCCCACGTCACCCGCCGGAAGTGGTTCCCGTGAACGTCGGGGATCCCGTAGTGCTCGGCCAGTCGCTCGTTCACGAAGGTGTAGTCGGCCGTCACCAGCTCCGTCAGCGGGCGATCCTCGCGCAATTGCGACTCCAGGAACAGTTGCGTCTCCCGCTGCATCGCGACCCGCAGGTTCTCGTCGAACTCCGGGAACGCGGTCGGGTCCGGCAACGCGTTGCGCAGCCTGTTGAGCCCGAGCCACTGGCCGGCGAAGCTCTCGGCCAGCGTGTTCCGCGCGCGGGGCTGGGCCAGCATCCGGCGCACCTGCCGCTCCAGCACGTCCGGCTCCGACAGCCTCCCCTCGACGGCCAGGTCGAGCAGCTCGTCGTCCGGGATGCTCCCCCAGAGGAAGAACGACAGCCGCGAGGCGAGCTCCAGGTCGCCGATCGGATAGGCGATCCCCGGCTCGGCGTCCACCGGCGCGCGCTCGGTACGGAAAACGAACTCGGGGTCCGTCAGCAGGAACTCGAGCGCCGCCTGGATGCCGGTCTCGAACCCACCCTCACGACTTCCCGCTTCGTAGAAGCTCAGCAGCGCCGTCACGTCCCGCGATGTCACCGGACGCCGGTAGGCGCGCCGCGCCAGGTCGCCGAGGATCTCCTCCGCGCACGCCGCCTCCGCGCCGGGGTTCTCGGGCCGGCAGGAAAAGACCTTCTCGCGGCTCGCGGTTTCCAGCGGCTTCTTGCCGTTGAACGGCCCGGTGACGGTCAGCCTGGCCACGTCGGGATTGCCGTCCTGCCGATCGTTGGTGCTGAAGCCGAAGGTCGCCGGGCTCGGCCGCGGCTGCAGGACGCCTTCGTCCAGCGCCGGCCGCCGCAGGAACGACACGCCGACCAGCCGCATGCCGGCCTTCACCGGCATCCGGAACCGCAGGTACTCGTCCTCGTGGACGGAGTACGTGCCCCACTCCGGAAATCCGCCGCTGCCGGAGCCGCAGTAACTCGTCGCGCACCGCTCGCCCTCGAACGCGCCGCCGACCAGGAACGTCTTGGCCAGGGCCTTGTCGATCCGCAGATCGAGCCGGTGGCGCGCGTTCCCGAGGCCGCGGATGTAGTTGTAGAAGTTGCGGTGCAGGTCGACCTTGAACTCGTACTCGCCGTCGAGCGGGAAATAGTGCTCCGCCGCGACGCCGCCGCGCGACCCGAAGGGCAGGTCCTCGCTGGTGCGGTCGTCCTGCACCTCGAGCTGCGGCACGGGATAGGACGCCGACCGCGAGCTCAGCGCCGGGTCGCCGACCGCGAGCTGGCTGATCCGCCGGGCCGCGGTCAGGTAGCGCTCCATCAGCGTGGTCGAGACCGTCAGGACCTCGGCGTTGTTGTCGAAGCCCTCGGCGTCGGCGTCGTCCGGCGGCAGCAACTCCTCGACGTCCACGTCGAGCCCGATCAGATCGCGCACGGCGTTGCGGTACTCGGACCGGTTGAGGCGGTGCACCGTCATCGGCCGCCCGAGCGGCGGGTCGGCGGCCGCCGTGCGGTCGAGCTCGGTCTCCAGCCAGTGGACCAGGCTGCCCATCGCGGCTTCGTCCGGCCGCCGCGCCGTCGGCGGCGGCATCATCCCGCTGCGCACCTTTCGCAGCACCCGTTCCCATTCGTCGGCGTGGGCGCCGAGATCGTCCGTGTCGAGCCCCTGCAGCGAGATCGGCACCGTGCCGCGCTCGAAGCCGCGGTCGCTGTGGCAGGCCAGGCAGTACTGATTGACGAAGGCGCGCGCCGATGCCCCGTCGGACACGGCCTGGGCATGGCTCGCGGGGGGTGCGAGGGCGCCCAGCGCCACCACGACCGCCGCTGCGGTCGCCACCTTGAACAGCCACGACATGGTCACCACCCTCCCGTTCTCAAGAGCGTGCCGGACGAACGAGGCCCGTGACGGGCGACTGTGAGCGAAGCTCCGACGCGAACGGACGGAGATGCAGGCCGGCGCGATCGCGGACGCCGTGTTTTCCGACCCGCCTCGCGACGCAACGTGGGCGAAGGAAACACGATCTATGCGTGACTCGCGTGTAAGTTCGCACCGTACGCCGATGCGCGGCGATTGTCAACTGCGGTCGACACACCCGCAGGGTCGGCAGGGAACCCGGCCGTCAACCGGACCGCTCGCAACGCAGCGCTTCCAGCTCGGCCGCCCGGGCCTCAGCGGCCGCAGCTCGCGTTTCGGCGTCCACACGGGCGGCGGCTTCTGCCAGACGGCCCTCGGATTCCTCGTCGTGGCTTCCCGGATCGCGACCGGTCGCGGTGCGCCGGGGCGTCCGTGCGGAAGCTGAAGCAGAAGCAAGTGTGTCGCGCCGACCGCGGGGCTGGCGTTCACGCCCCCGCTTCCTCGACGCCGGCCGCGGGCGAGCCGACGGTCTCGCGCAGCGGGATCTCCTGCAGAAACCAGGAGAGGGCGAAGCCGAGCACCAGGATGGGCACGGCCGAGAGGAACACCGCCTGGAGGGCGACCTCCACCGATCCGGTCACCGCCGCCGCGGTCTCCACGGGCAGGGCGCGAATGGCGGCGGGGCTGTTCAGCAGATCGGTGACCTGGCCGCCGACCGCGGCGAACGCCTCCGGGGACAGCCGCGCCGGCAGCTCGGAGCCGATGCGCGCGTTCATGACCGCCCCGAAGACGGCCACGCCGAACGACCCGCCCATCGATCGGAAGAACTGCGCCGACGCGGTAGCGATACCGAGGTCTCGGTGCTCGACCGCGTTCTGCACGGCGAGCAGCGACACCTGCATGACCATGCCGATCCCGAAACCCAGCAGCACCATGAACGCGGAGATCACCAGATGGGGACTCCCGGCGTGCAGGCGGCTCAGGAGGAACATGCCCCCGACCGCGCAGGCGCTGCCGACGATCGGGTAGATGCGGTATCGCCCGGTCTGAACGGTCAGCCGGCCCGACCCCACGGAGCCGACGAGGACGCCGGCCGTCAACGGCAGCAGCAGCAGGCCGGAGTTGGTCGCCGACAGCCCGGCGACCACCTGCAGATACAGAGGCAGAAAGATGACGGCCCCGAACAGCGCGCAGCCGATGAGTAGTCCAAGACCCGACCCGATGGAAAAGATGCGGTTGCGAAACAGCCGCAACGGCAGCAGCGGATGCTCGACGTACGCCTCCCAGCGGATGAACAGACCAACCAGGAGCACGCCGGCGGCGGCCAGCCCGGCGGCCGCCGGGTCCCGCGCCTGCGCCACGCCTTCCTGAACGCGCACGAGGGCAAGCAGCAGCAGGCTCACCCCGGCCGTTAACAGCGCCGCGCCCGCAAAGTCGATGCGGGCCGGACGATGCACGGGGGGCAACCGCAGCACGACCCAGATGACGGCGAGCGCCGCGCCACCCACCGGCAGGTTGATGAGGAACACCCAGCGCCAGGTCGTGTGGTCGACGATGAAGCCGCCCAGCAGCGGTCCGATGACGCTGGCGAACATCCACACGCCGGCCAGGTAGCCGATGTAGCGGCCGCGTTGCCGGGGCGAGACGATGTCGCCGATCACGGCGAACGTCAGGCCCATCACCCCGCCGGCGCCGACGCCCTGCACGCCGCGCGCCAGCACCAGCGTCAGCATGTCGGGCGCAAGCCCCGCGAAAACCGATCCGAGCAGGAAGATCAGGATGGCGGCCTGGAACGTGACGCGCCGCCCGTAGATGTCGCTGAGCTTGCCGTAGAGCGGGGTGCAGACCATCGTGCACAGCAGGTAGGCGGTCACCACCCACGAGTAGTAGTCGAGCCCGCCGAGCTCGCCGACAATCGTCGGGAGCGCCGTGGCGACGATGGTCTGGTCGAGCGCCGCGAGAAAGAGCCCGGCCATCAGGCCGGAGAGGATGATGACGATCTCCCGGTGCGTGAACGGTTCGGGCGCAGGTGCCGGCGTCACCGGAAACGGTCCATGGTCATCGAGAGGGAGGCCGCCGGGAAGGCTGGAAGGTGAAGACCGGGGACCGAAGCCTCAGCTCCGGCGCCCGGCCTGGTGTTCAACGAGTCGCCGAGACGTCGTGGTGGGCATCTGCGCCGCTTCCGCCGCGCGGACTCCTTGTCGACGTCGTCCACGCCAGCGTGCGCCGCGCAGCGCGGACCACTAGTTCGCCAGCTCGACCGGAACGGTCGCCAACTGGTTGTCCCAGAGGAAGTACATCGCGCCGCCCTGCGAGGTCATGTCGACGAAGCCGACCTGCAACTGATCCATCGAGTAGCCGACGCTCTCCACCGACATGGTCGTCCGCACGACGTCCTTGCTGTCGTCGTAGCCGTAGGCGCCCCACAGGGCGTTCGGGTTGTCTTCCGTGAAGGTCTGCTTGACGCCCCAGGTGGAGAAGATCAGCGTCCACGCCGTCGGGTCCGCGAGGTCGGCGAACATGGTGTACTCGCCGGCGTTCAGCCGCTGCCCGCCGATGAGCAGATCCGCCTCGGTGGTGAAGGTGGTCGTCTGGTCCGCCCCGACGCGCCACAGCGGCGCCCCGGCGTAGATGCGCTGACCGAATTCCTCGCCCTCGCCGAAGATGCCCTGCCGGCCGCGCAGGATTGGACGACCGTAGTGGATGTCGATCCAGGAGCCGCCCTCGTAGCGGCCCTCTTCGTTGTAGCTCCCGCCGATCTGCGTCGCCGTGTGCCCGCGGGTGCTGAGCGGCCGGCCCTGCGCCACAGCCTCGCTCACGATGATACCTGCCGCCGCGACCACCGCGGCGATGCCCACAATCTTCACTAGCAAACGCATGCCTGTCCTCCTTGAGTGATTCGAACCGCCGTCCGTCCGTTGCCGAGGTTGTTCGGGTGCGCCGGGACCTCCGGCTGCCGTTGATGGCGAAGCAGGCAACCGTCCGACCTTCCAGCATGGATCGAACCGCGGGGGCCCGGCAAGTCGCCGCGGTTCCGGTTGCCGCCCACCGACCTCTCCAGAGGCCTGCACCGCGCTACGGCGCAGTCTCCCGGCGGACCAACGTGGCCGGCTTCGCGGCCAGCAACTGGGCAAAGAAGTCGTTCCCCTTGTCGTCGACGACGATGAACGCCGGGAAATCCTCGACCTCGATCTTCCAGATCGCCTCCATCCCGAGCTCGGGGTACTCCAGCACGTCGACCTTCCGGATGCTGTGGTCGGCGAGCCGGGCAGCCGGGCCGCCTATGGATCCCAGGTAGAAGCCGCCGTGCCGCTTGCACGCCTCGGTCACCTGCGCCGAGCGGTTCCCCTTGGCCAGCATCACCATGCTGCCGCCGTGCGACTGGAAGAGATCGACGTAGGAGTCCATCCGGCCGGCCGTGGTCGGACCGAACGAGCCGGACGCGCGCCCCTCCGGCCGCTTGGCCGGACCGGCGTAGTAGACCATGTGGTTCCGCGCGTAGGCCGGCAGCTCCTCGCCGGCGTCGAGCCGCTCCTTGAGCTTCGCGTGCGCGATGTCGCGCGCCACGATCATCGGCCCCGACAGCGACAGCCGGGTCGCGACCGGGTACTGCGTCAGCTCGCCGAGGATCTCCGGCATCGGCCGGTTGAGGTCGACTCGGACCACGTCGCCCGGCAACTCGCCTTCGGTGACGTCCGGAAGGAACCGGGCCGGGTTCTCCTCGAGCTGCTCCAGGAAGACCCCCTCGCGGGTGATCCGCGCCAAAGCCTGCCGATCCGCCGAGCACGAGACGCCTAGGCCGACGGGGCACGATGCGCCGTGCCGCGGCAGCCGGATGACGCGGACATCGTGCGCGAAGTACTTCCCGCCGAACTGCGCGCCCACCCCGATCTGCCGGGCGAGCTCGAAGATCTCCGCCTCCAGGTCGTGATCGCGGAACGCGCGGCCGTGCGCGTTGCCGCTCGCCGGGAGCCGGTCGAGGTACTTCGTGGTCGCCAGCTTCAGCGTCTTGAGCGTGAACTCGGCCGAGGTGCCGCCCACGACGAGCGCCAGGTGGTAGGGCGGACACGCCGCGGTCCCGATGGTCTTCAGCTTCGCCTCGACGAAGCCGAGCAGGGAGGCCGGATTCAGCAGCGCCTTCGTCTCCTGGTAGAGGAAGCTCTTGTTTGCCGACCCGCCTCCCTTGGCCACGAACAGCAGCTCGTACTCGTCGCCCGGCTCGGCGTAGATCTCGATCTGCGCGGGCAGGTTCGAGCCGGTGTTCTTCTCCGTGTACATGTCCAGCGGCGCCATCTGGGAATAGCGCAGGTTGCGCTGCTCGTAGGCGTCGAAGACCCCGCGCGACAGCGGCACGTGGTCGTCGCCGAAGGTCAGGACGCGCTCGCCCTTGTGGCCCATGACGATCGCGGTGCCGGTATCCTGGCAGCCGGGCAGCACGCGGCCGGCGGCGATGCAGGCGTTGCGCAGCAGTTCCAGGGCCACGAAACGGTCGTTCTGCGACGACTCGGGGTCGTCGATGACCTTCCGGAGCTGGGCTAGGTGGCCGGGCCGCAGCAGATGGGCCACGTCGTCGAAGGCGACGCGCGCGACTTCGCGCAGCACCTCCGGCTCGACCCTCAGCATCTCGGCTCCGTCGACGCGGATCGTCGAGACGCCGTCCGAGGTCAGCTTCCGGTAGGGGGTCTCGTCGGGTCCGAACTCGAAAATCGGTTGATAATGGAAGTCAGCCATCGCGGGGCGATCTTACCCGGAACCAAGGCCTCGAATCGGAGCTTCAAGGACGACCATGAACACGTTCGCCATCATCATTCTCGTTGCACTCGTCGGGGAGTACCTGCTCCAGCTCGTATCCGGTGCGCTCAACGTGCGCGCGTTCAGTCCGGCCCTGCCCGCGGAGTTCGCCGGCGTCTTCGATGACGAGAAGTACTCCCGCGCGCAGCGCTACACGGCGACGCGCACCCGCTTCGGGCTGATCCGGGGCGCGTTCGACCTGGCCGTCGTCCTCGCCTTCTGGTTCGCGGGAGGCTTCGCGTGGCTCGACACGCTGCTGAGCGGGCTCGGCCACGGTCCCGTCGTCACCGGCCTGCTCTACATCGGCGCGCTCGGGCTCGCCTCGATCCTGCTCGGCCTGCCGTTTCGCGTGTACTCGACCTTCGTCATCGAGGCACGCTACGGGTTCAACCGGACGACCGCCACGACCTTCATCGCCGACACCCTGAAGAGCCTGGCGCTGGGCGCGCTGCTCGGCGGCCTGCTGCTGGCCGTCATCCTCGCGTTCTTCGAGTGGGCCGGACCGCTGGCGTGGCTCTGGTGCTGGATCGCGGCCACGGTGTTCTCGCTCGCCGTCCAGTTCATCGCGCCGACCTGGATCATGCCGCTCTTCAACAAGTTCACGCCGCTCGACAGCGGCGACCTGCACGACGCCATCCTGGAGTACGCCCGCAAGGCGCGCTTTCCGCTGCGCGGCCTCTTCGTCGTCGACGGCTCGCGCCGCTCGTCGAAGGCCAACGCCTTCTTCACCGGCTTCGGCAAGAACAAGCGCATCGGGCTGTTCGACACGCTGGTCGACGAGTACACCGTGCCGGAACTCGTGGCGGTGGTGGCCCACGAGGTCGGCCATTACAAGAAGCGGCACATCTGGCAACGGATGGCGCTCTCCATCGGCCACCTGGGGGCCATGCTCTGGATCCTGTCGCTGTTCCTCGGGCAGGAGGGACTGTTCGCGGCCTTCTATGTCAGCGAGCCGTCGGTCTACGCCGGGCTGGTCTTCTTCGGCCTGCTGTTCACGCCGGTGGAGCTGGTCCTGTCGATTCTCGTCAACCTCTTCTCCCGGCAGAACGAGTTCGAGGCCGACCGCTTCGCGGCCGAGACCACCGGCAGCGGCGAGCCGCTGATCGCAGCGCTCAAGAAGCTGTCCGCCGACAACCTGTCGAACCTGACGCCGCACCCACTGGCGGTGTTCCTCGACTACTCGCACCCGCCGGTGCTGCAGCGGATCGCGGCGCTACGGCAAGCGGCGGCGGGGTGACCGCCGCGAGCCACCGAATCCACGCTTGGCGGCCACACTACCTACTACGCACTGGTGTCCGGCCAAGCTACATTTGCGGGGGTGCGACTACCCACTCGGCCTGGCGGGCGAACCACCTCCGCGTGGATCTCGGCTTCGGCCCACAAACCTTGGCGTGCGACGGTTCCGCTGGAAGCGGATCCGCGTGGACCGTCTGGTCTCGGGAACGCACTTGGCCGGCCGACATCGCCACCAATCCGAACCCCTCGTGATTCGCCAGCACCCGGCCCGGCTCCTCGCCCTCTTCCTCGATCACCTCCTGGCGGTAGACGGACATGGGATCGCCGTCCTCGTCATCCTCGAACGCCGCCGATGAAGGCCGGAAACAACCGCCGTTCTCGTCAAGAACGAAATGCCACGGGGGAATTCTCCTCAGAAGACGAACCTCATCGACAATCTGCGGATCGTCGGGGAACTGTCTCCTGCACTCCTCCGGGGACGTCACGAGCTCAGTCCGAGGCCCTTCTGAGCCACGCTCGGACCGTTTCTTCGTGACCGATCAGGACCGCTTCGTCCTCCTGACCTGACCGCCGGTCTTCCGCACACCACGACACGGATCCGTCAGGACTGACTTCGACCTCGATGTCCACTCCCCGCCGGTGCCATTCGAGCTGCAGCCCCCCCCGCACCGTGGGCACGAGCACGGGGCCGGCAATGCCCCGAACCACGTATGCCGTCAGAAACTCGATCGTCTGCCTGAAGGCAGAATCCGAGACGGGCTCGGCGCCGTACGAATTCCAACCCCTCGGGAGCTGCTGCAGTTCGCAGGCCCGCTCGAGAGCATGCAGGAGCTCTTGAGGCAGATCACGCCTGGGCGCTCGAATCGCGATCCTTCGGGCCGGCGGCCAAGGCGATTCCTGTGGGATGGTTCGGACGAGCGGATCCGCCAAGGCGTAGGTAGCCGCGACTGTCTCCGCCGACAACCGAACCAGCACCGAGCTCTCGGCCAGCACCCCCGGACCCGCGTCAACCGCTTCAACCAGAGCAGCCATCCGTTCTCTCCCAGCAGCGTTGCATGGAGTCGGTGGTCAGATCCGCGAATCCTCGCACCACCCACTCCCGCCCCAGATCGAAGAACTCGAACGCCCCGTCGATTCCAGTTCCGATCGGGGCTCCCCGCGCCATCAGATTCATGACCCAGACCGGGCTCCCATCGGCCGTCGTCCACGAGGGCTGGGCCGTCACGTGCAATCTGCCGATCGGTCCCTCAGTGCCCGGGATGCGATACCGCCACCGCAGCACGGCATCCTCCGGGGCAGGCAGGAATGCAATGACTGGCAACGGCGCCCAGTTCCTCAGCAGCTTCTCGACCTCTCCATGGTGCTCCCATCTTCCAGCGCGCTCGATGTGATTGACGTACGTCACCTCGCACTGCTTGACCGCCAGCTCACCAAGACCCTCGTCGTGCAGGAACTCCTCGAACTCCGACACTTCATCCCGGAATCGCTCCCGGATCCGTTCGTAACGCGGATAGGCATCGCCCCGGCCGACCTTGCGCCAATTGTGAATGAGACGATCCTGCTGCACCTGCACGAGTTCGGTCTTCGCCTCGTTCACAAACCAGACGCGCGGAGCTGGCGGCTTGTCCTCGAAGGCGACCTCCACCCGCGGCGGTGACGGCGGATCGAAGCTCTCCAAGGCTGGCGTCAGCGGCGGGTGCTCCTCGATCAGCGGCAACCGATCGCGGTACCTCTGCCAGAGCAAGCCGACGTGAGCGGTCGTCAGGCTGGGCAGTGCTCCAAACTGGAGGGACAAGACAACTTCCGCTAGGGGTGGCTTCGCGAAATCGGGCAGATCCAGAGGCCGGCTTGAAATCACAGAGTCGTCTTGATTCATCAGTGTACCGACAATCTTCACGAAGATCCATCTTCGTCCGCGACCCGCAGGACAGGTGCCCGCAGTGCGAGTGCTGGCCCGCCCGCTCGACGGCTGACGTCTCACCAGGTACAGCGCACCGGATACTGTGTGATCAACCGATCCGGGGTGACCAGCGTCAGACCGTGCTCGATGCCCTGACACATCAGGATGCGATCGAACGGGTCGCCGTGCAACGGCGGCAGCCGACCCAGGTGCAGCGTGCTGGCTTCATCCACCGGCAGGCTGGCAAACCGATGGCGCTCGCGCTCGCGCTCGCGCGGAACGAATCGCTCGGGCGAGTCCGGCAGCGGCATCCGGCCAAGAGCGTGCTTCACCGCGATCTCCCAGGACGAGACCGCGCTCAGCCACACCTGGTTCGCCGGGTCCGCGATCAGGGTCCGCACCCGCTCCGGCACCTGCCCGGAACCCTGCGCCCACCAGAGGAACGTACAGGTGTCGAGCAGCAGTCTCACCGCGGACCGCCCTCGAATCCCTCGATGACGTCGTCAGGCAGCGGTTCGAAGAACGAGTCCGGCACGGAGAACGTTCCGCGGGCCAACCCGAATGGGCGCGGGGCAGTTGCGGTACGCGGCAGCGGCCGAATCTCGGCGATCGGTTCGTTGCGGCGGCACAGCACGATGGTCTCGCCGGCCTCCAGCCGGGCGAGGTAGCGGGAAAGGTGCGTCTTGGCCTCGTGAATGTTCAGGCGAATCATGCACTCGATCGTGACTCACAAGTGAACCAGGTTTCAACTCTATCTTGGAATCCAGTGGTGGGTCAGCCGTTTGCGCCGCCGGTGCTCGACTGGCGAATGGGCCGGGCGCCGGGGCCTTCCTGCACCTGCCTGTTGCCCCCAAGCTCCGTGACCGGCGGGGCCTGCACCGGGACTGCACCCGCACCGCGAGGTTTTTCTTGCACAGCACGGGCGGGAGTCATACCATGCTTTTTTTGAGGATATGCCCATGAGGAACACACGATTCGGCGTTCTGATTCCGCTCGCCGTGCTCGCGGTAGGGCTCGGCGGGTACCTCTCCATCGGCGTCGCGGCCGCGTCGGCGCAGGAGCCGTCCGAGTTGGAGTTCCACCGCGACGTCCGGCCGATTCTCGCCGAGTCGTGCCTGCTCTGCCACGGGCCCAACGACGCCATCCGGCAGGCCGATCTGCGGTTCGACACCGACGAGTTCCTCGAACGGCTGGTCGTACCGGGCGACGCGGAAGCGAGCCCGCTGTACGAGCGGCTGACCACCGAGGACCCCATCAGGAAGATGCCGCCGGCCGGTGAGCCGCTGAGCGACGAGCAGATCGACCTCGTCCGCCGGTGGATCGACGGCGGCGCGGCAATGGGAACCGCGCTGGCCGACGCCGACGTACCGACCATCCTGCAGCGGACCGTGGACTTCGCCCGCGAGGTCCGGCCGATCCTCTCCGAGAACTGCTTCACCTGCCACGGACCGGACGCGGAGGCGCGCCAGCGCGGCCTGCGGCTGGACGTGGCGGAAGGGCCCTTCTCCGATCGCGGCGAGTTCGGCGGTCCGGTCATCACGCCCGGCAACGCCGAAGAGAGCCTGCTGATCCACCGGGTCAGCGCCACCGACGCCCGCGTCCGGATGCCCTACCGGCTGGGCCTGAACACCCCGGTCATGCCGGGCACCGACGAGGACGCCCTCGACCCCGGCGAGATCGAGACCCTGCGGCTGTGGATCGATCAGGGGGCCGAATGGGAGTCGCACTGGGCCTTCATCCCGCCCGAGCGGCAGTCGGTACCGCCGGTGGCCGGCGCCGAATGGGTCCGCAACCCGATCGACAACTTCGTCAAGGCCCGGCTCGAGCAGGAAGGCAGGGAACCCTCTCCCGAGGCCGACATCCTCACGCTGCTCCGCCGCGTCACGTTCGATCTGACCGGGTTGCCGCCGACGGACGGCGATATCGCTACCGTCCTCAGCGACGACTCGCCCGACGCCTTCGAGCGGCACGTCGACCGCATGCTCGAGTCGGAGGGATACGGCGAGCGGATGGCCGCCGAGTGGCTGGACGGGGCCCGCTACGCCGACTCCAGCGGGTACCAGACCGACGCCCCGCGACAGATGTGGCGCTACCGCGACTGGGTGATCAACGCCTACAACGACAACATGCCGTTCGATCAGTTCACCATCGAGCAGATCGCCGGCGACATGCTTCCCGACGCCACGCTCGAACAGCAGATCGCCACCGCGTTCAATCGCAACCACGGCCAGAACGGCGAGGGCGGCATCGTCCCCGAGGAGTTCCTGGTCGAGAACGTGGTCGACCGCGTGTCGACGACGGGCACCGTGTGGATGGGGTTGACCCTGGGGTGCGCGCGCTGCCACGACCACAAGTTCGACCCGATCTCGCAGAAGGAGTTCTACGAGATCTACGCCTACTTCAACAACGTCCCCGAGCGCGGCAACCTGCGCGGCCTCGGCGCGAAGGCGTTCAAGTACTTCAACTCGCCGCCGCTCGTGACCGCGCCAACCGACAACGACTTCGCCAAGCTGGCCGAGCTCGACGAGAAGCTCGAGAAGGCCCGCGAGGAATTCGCGAGCCTCGAGGCCGAGTCGGCCGACGCGCGGGCCGAGTGGGAGAACGCGCTGCAGAACGCCTGGCCGGTCGATTGGGTCCTGCGCGACAAGATCCTGGTCCATCACCCGCTCGACGGCGACATCGGCGGCACCTACAGCGGCGAGCCGGTGTTTCCCCACCAGGGGGTGACCTCCCACCTGCGGACGCCCCGGGAACCCGTCACCTACAAGTTCCCGGTCAACGTGACCCTGGAGGACGGCCTGCCGCGCTTCGCCCCCGGCCGGGTGGGCGAGGCGATGAGCTTCGACGGCAAGCGGTTCATCAACGCCGGCGACATCGCCAACTTCACCTACGCCGAGCCGTTCACGCTGGCGGCATGGATCTATCCCACCGCGTCCGACGGCGTGATCGTGTCGCGCGCGCTGGCCGGCGACCAGGGCGAGCAGGGCTGGGGCCTGTATCTGCTGGAAGGCAAGCTGCAGGTCAACCTGTCGCAGCGTTACGCGGACGACGGGCTGCGGATCGAATCCGTGGACACCCTGCCGCTCAACGAATGGCAGCACGTGCTGGTGACCTACGACGGGAACCTGGTGCCGGAGAGCTTCCGGATCTACGTCAACGGCGAGTCGCGGGAGATCAACCCGCTGCTCGACGGGATCAACAACCCGATGCGGACGCGCGAACCGCTGCGCATCGGAGCCAGCGGATCCGCCCCGGAGAACTCCGGAAGCACTGATTCGAGGCCTCGGTTCCAGGGGATGATCGATGACGTACGCATCTACATGGAGGCCCTGACGCCGGAGCAGGCGGCCGTCGTGGCGACCGGGGAGACGTTGACCGAGATCGCCCGGATCGCGCCGGCCAGCCGGACGGCCGGACAGGCCGAGAAGCTGCGGCTCGCCTTCCTCGACCAGTACGCCGTGCCGGAAGTGCGGGAGGCGTGGCAGAACGTCAAGGACATGGAGCGCGAGCGCGCGACGCTGTGGGACAGCTTCCCCACCGTCATGGTGATGGACGAGATGGAGCCTCGGCGCGACACGTTCCGGCTGATTCGCGGCGCCTACGACGTGCCGGGCGAGAAGGTGAATCCCGGCGTGCCGGCGATACTACCGCCGATGCCGGACGATGTGTCGAACGACCGTCTGGGGTTCGCCCGCTGGCTCGTGCAGCCCGACCATCCGCTCACCGCCCGCGTGGCCGTGAACCGTTTCTGGCAGATGTACTTCGGGACCGGTCTGGTCAAGACGTCGGAGAACTTCGGGCTGCAGGGAGAGTACCCCAGCCATCCCGAGCTGCTGGACTGGCTGGCGACGACGTTCATCGATTCCGGCTGGGACGTCAAGGCGCTGCAGCGGGCCATCGTGACCAGCTCGACCTACCGCCAGGCGTCGAATCTGACGCCGGAGGTGATCGAGGAGGACCCGGAGAACCGGCTCCTGGCGCGCGGACCGCGCCAGCGCATGACGGCGCAGATGGTCCGCGACCAGGCGCTCTCGATCGCCGATCTGCTCGCGCCCAGGCTGGGCGGGCCGTCGGTCAGGCCGTACCAGCCCGAGGGCCTGTGGGAGGAGCAGAGCAGCCAGGAGTACAGGCAGTCCACGGGCGACGACCTGTACCGCCGCAGCCTGTACACCTTCTGGAAGCGGACGCTCGCCCCGCCGTCGATGCTGGCGTTCGACTCGTCGACGCGCGAGACCTGCGTCGTCCGCCTCAGCCGGACCAACACGCCGCTGCAGGCCCTGAACCTGATGAACGACGTCACCTACGTGGAGGCGGCGCGCAGGCTGGGCGAGCGGATGATCGCCGAGGGCGGCACGACGCCGGACGACCGAATCGCCTACGGCTACCGCTTGGCGACGGGGCATCGGCCCTCGGCGGACGCCGGGGCGGTCCTGCGGGAGACCTTCGACGACTTCCTGGACGAATACCAGGCCGATCGGTCGGCGGCGCTCGAGTTCGTCGACGTGGGGGAGACCCCCCGCGACGAGACGATGGACGTTGCGGAGCTGGCCTCCTACCAGATGGTGGCCAGCATGATCCTGAACCTCGACCGGACGATCACAAAGGACTAGACCCATGAAACCGCAAACCGACATGCAGACGCTGCTCTCTCGCCGGCGGTTTCTCCAGCGCTCGAGCACCGGGCTCGGTGCGGCCGCCGTGGCGACGCTGTTCCGCGACGACCTGCTGGCCATGGGGGCTGGCGCCGGCGCCGAGGCCATCGGCGGGCTGCCGGGGCTGCCCCACTTCGCTCCCAAGGCCAAGCGGGTCATCTACCTGTTCCAGGGCGGCGCCCCGTCGCAGCACGAGCTGTGGGACTACAAGCCGAAGCTGGCGGAGCTGTACGGCACCGACCTGCCCCCTTCGGTCCGCCAGGGACAGCGCCTGACGCCGATGACCGCGTCGCAGGCTGGCTTCCCCATCGTCCCGTCCAAGTTCGAGTTCGCCCGGCACGGCGAGTCGGGGGCGTGGATCAGCGAGCTGATGCCGCATACCGCCAAGGTGGCCGATGAGCTCTGCTTCATCAAGACGATGCACACCGAGGCGATCAACCACGACCCGGGCATGACGTTCCTGCAGACCGGCAACCAGTTGGCGGGCCGGCCCAGCGTCGGCGCCTGGCTGTCGTACGGCCTCGGCAGCATGAACGCCGACCTGCCCACCTTCGTCGTCATGGTCTCGAGCCGCGGCGGCAACCAAGTGTACGACCGGCTGTGGGGCAACGGGTTCCTGCCCTCCGAGTACCAGGGCGTCAAGTTCCTCTCCACCGGCGATCCGGTCCTGTACCTGTCGAATCCCAAGGGCGTCGACCGCAGCGCGCGGCGCCGCTTCCTCGACGCGCTGGGCAAGCTCAACCGGCAGGACCAGGAGGAGTTCGGCGATCCGGAGACGGCCACGCGCATCGCCCAGTACGAGATGGCCTACCGCATGCAAGCCTCCGTGCCGGAGCTCACCGACCTGTCGGACGAGCCGGAGTCGACTTTCGAGCGCTACGGGCCCGATTCGAGGACGCCCGGGACGTTCGCGGCGAACTGCCTGCTCGCCCGGCGGCTGGCGGAGCGCGACGTGCGCTTCATCGAGCTCTTCCACCGGGGTTGGGACATGCACACCCAGCTCCCGCGGCGGATCCAGACCCAGGCCAAGGACGTCGACCAGCCGCAGGCGGCGCTGGTCCAGGACCTGAAGGAACGCGGGATGCTGGACGACACGCTCGTCGTCTGGGGCGGCGAGTTCGGCCGCACCGTGTTCTGCCAGGGCCGGCTCACCGAGGAGACCTACGGACGCGACCACCATCCGCGGGCGTTCACCATCTGGATGGCAGGCGGCGGGTCCAAGGCCGGCACGACCTACGGCGAGACCGACGACTTCGGGTTCAACATCGTGAAGGACCCGGTGCACATCCACGACCTGCACGCCACGATGCTGCACCTGCTCGGCGTCGACCACACGCGGCTGACCTACCCGTACCAGGGCCGGAACTTCCGGCTGACGGACGTCCACGGGGAGATCGTCGACGGCGTCGTGGCGTAGGCGAGACGCGACGACTCCTTCAAGGACGGCGGCATCGGGGCTACCCCGGTGCCGCCGTTCGTTTCTCCCCCCGCCCTGCCCAACTGGTTGCCCGCATGCGCTGACCGGCCGCGTCAACGGTTCTCTCGCACGGTGTTCCCTCCCCCGTTCCACCTTGAACGGCGCGCGTGGGACCGTTGATAATTCAGCGTGCGGAGCAACCCATGAAGCCGCTCGGCATCTTCATCAGCAGCGTCCAACGTGAGTTCGCCGCGGAGCGCATCGCGCTGCGCGACTACCTGCGGGGCGATCCGCTGATGCGGCGGTTCTTCGACCCGTTCCTGTTCGAGGATGTGCCGGCGACGGTCCGGCGCCCTGATGCGCTCTACCTGGACGAGGTCGAGCGGTGCGACCTCTACGTAGGTTTGTTCGGGAGCGACTACGGAACCGAGGACGACGAAGGAATCTCTCCTACCGAGCGGGAATTCGACCACGCGACGGCACTGGGCAAGCAGCGTCTGCTCTTCCTGAAGACGATGGACGGCGCCAGCCGCCATCCGAAGATGCAGGCCCTGACCGGGAAGGCGCAAGCGGAACTGATTCGCGCGCGTTTCAGGGGGAAGGAAGACCTGCTGGCGGAGCTGTACGCGTCACTCGTGGAGTACCTGGGCACGCACGAGCTGCTCCGCTGGCCCTTCGACGCTGCCGCGTGCCCGAACGCCGGATTCGATGATCTGGATCCCGAGCACATGACCCGGTTCGTCGGCATTGCGCGCCGGGCGCGCCAGTTCCCGCTAGCCGAAGATGCACCGGGCGAAGCGTTGCTGGACCACCTGAACCTGCTGAACAAGGAGCGGCCGACGAACGCGGCGATCCTTCTGTTCGGGAAAGCTCCACAACGCTTTCTCATCTCCTCCGGGATCAAGTGCGCCCACTTTCACGGGACTCAGGTGGCCAAGCCGATCCCGTCCCATCAGGTGTACACGGGCACCGTGTTCGAGCTGGTGGATCATGCCGTGGACTTCGTGCTCAGCAAGATCGCATTGTCGGTGGGCACCCGAGCGGAAAGCACTCATGCGCCGGTGGCTTATGAGATACCGAAGGAGGTCATCGCCGAAGCCATCGTCAATGCCGTGGCGCATCGCGACTATACGAGCGGCGGCAGCGTTCAGGTCATGCTGTTCGCGGACCGGCTGGAGGTCTGGAACCCCGGCCGTTTGCCCCTGCCTCTCACTATCGAGAAGTTGCGCCAGCCGCACGAATCGATTCCGGGCAACCCGCTGCTGGCGCGTGCCATGTATCTGGTCAAGTACATCGAGCAGATGGGAACGGGTACGCTGGACATGATGCAACGTTGCCGGAACGCCGGCCTGCAGGACCCGGAGTTCGAGGCCACGGGCCAATTCGTGACGAGAATCCGCCGGGCGGCGCCAGCCGGAAAGCCGGTCGTGTTCACGGACCGGAAAGAAGTACGCGCCGTTTCGCGGAATACCAACCCGGCAGGCGGGCGCCCTGCCCAGGAAACCGGTACCAGCGAGTACCAGCGCCAACCCCGGCGTCGGCCCAATAAACACCTGCAGTGCGCAAACGACCCCATCGGCAACCCTCGACGTCGATGACGTTATGCGAAGCCTGGCCGCGACTCGTCCTTTATTTCACTCTGAAGCAGACTTTCAATTCGCGTTGGCCTGGCGTATTCGGGAACTGATACCGAACTGCAAGGTCCGCCTGGAGTACAGGGTTCACCTGGAGGACAAGCCTCTTCGTTTGGACGTCTGGCTGCCGACTCTGGGGACGGCACTCGAGCTGAAGTACAAGACACGACAGCTATTGGCGCCAATAGGTGATGAATCGTTCTCGCTGGAAGACCAGTCCGCGCGAAATCTCTCGCGCTATGACTTCCTGGACGATGTCCGAAGGCTCGAACGGCTCGTAGAGGCGCGTCGAGCCGAACGCGGATTCGCGGTCATCCTTACCAACGACCGTGGCTATTGGGACGCACCGACCACCGATAGTAGGACTGATGACGCCGCGTTTCGTCTCCACGAAGGCAGGGAGCTGTGCGGGACGCTGGCATGGTCACACGCCGACAAATTGCAGGCGAAGAAAACCAGAAAACAGTCCATTGCCCTTTCGGGCTCGTATCGTCTGTTCTGGCGCGACTATTCCGACAACACAGCAGCCGCGGCGCAATCGTTTCAGGCGTTCGGAACGAACCGCTACACCAGATATTGCCGATTTCGCTACCTCGCTATACCGGTGGGTGACTAGTGCGCGAGCCGTCGTCCTCGCGCGGCAAGTGTAAAGACATTTCTGGGACATACCAGCGGCGATCGTGGGCGGAAGTGCCGCAACGCCACGGAAGTTGAACTGTAAACTTGTTCTAGGGACACACCACTAGAATCCTTGAACAAGGCCCATCTTCACAGTTGAGTCAAGTTTGGGATCGGGCTGTCCGTCGGCAGCTCTGTTCTCCCTGATCACGCGGCCAGCGCGTGCCCTTCCCAGAGGTGGCCGACCTCGCGATCGTACGCGGCGACGGCTGCCTGCAGACGGGTGGACGACTCCCCGTCGAGCGTGGCGGACAAGACCGGGCCCAGCACGCGCGCCTGGGTGCGGTGGTAGGCCAGGGCGATGCACAGCCCCTCGGCGGTGAGCCGATACCGCTGGCTGCGCGGAATCCGCTCGATCAGCCCGCGCAGCCGCAGTCGGCGCAGGTCGTAGGTCATCTGTCCGGCGTTGTAGTCGTCGAACGACATCCCACGCAGCGGGGCGACCGCCTCGCGGAGCTCGCGGTTACGGAATCCCGCGGGCAGCAGGTCGAAGCGCAACAGCGCGGCCAGCAGCGCCTGCACCCGAGGGTCCCCGAAACGCAAGGCCGCCGCGCGTTGGCCGTCGATGTGCGCCGGACGGTGCAATGCAGCGAGCGTTTCGGCTCCGATGGTGGCGTCGTGGCTGAGGCGTTCGACGCCGAGCAGGCGTCGGTTGGCAGCAAAGCCGATCTGTTTCAGATCATCGAGGTTCCTCAGCCGGCGGCCCACATCGAAGTCGTACGTGTCGTTGATGACCGTCTCGGTGCGCAACGCGCGCCCCTCCTTGTGGTACTGCTTGATCCGCGAGTGCTTGTAGTCCACATGCAGCGACGGGATGACCCCGTCGGTTATGACGCGGGTGCGATACCGCGTGGGGGTGCGTCGGCTGACGCGCCGGTCGAAGATCAACTGCACGTGGTCGGGTCGTCCCAGGTCGAGGTTCTCGCGCATCACCTCCTCGAAGAAGACCCGTCCGGCCAGCGGCCGGTCGAAGACCTCGGTGCGCGCGAATTCGGCTTGCAGGATCGAGATGTCGTAGCGGATGCCCTTCTCACGGTCGTTGGACGAAAACGGGTGCGGCAGCCGAGCCAGCCACTTGCGCAGCAACGCGTCGATCCGCTCTGCCGTCAGGCCGTCGGCCAGTCGCTGCATCGCTTTGGGGTCGGCGCAGCGCAGGATTCCGTTGTCGAGCGCCTCGAACCCGATGCCGCGCTTGGCCAACTGACGCTTCAGATACTCGTGCCCATTGATGCAGAGCTTCGCGTTATAGGGGAAGTACGAACAGAACTTCAGGAAGAACGGCCCGAAGTCGTCGTCGACCACGTAGAAGTAGAAGTGGTTCACCATCGCCGTCGAGTCGACCAGCCACGCGTAGGTGGCTCCGGTCGACGGGCGCCGGCGGTGCTCGGTGCGCAGCACGCGCGCCTTCTCCTGGGCCTTGCCGATGTAGAGCACGCCCTCGCCCCCAGGCCACTGCCGCAGGTACTCCTGCGTACGGTCGTCCTTGCGCTCGCCCCGACGGAACGACACGATGTCGATGCCGTTGCATTCGGCGTAGCTCTTGATCGCGTTGACGAAGCGCTGCGTGATCGGCGCCATCAGCACCGAGGACGGCACTGCGGCGCCCCGGATCGTGCGGAAGAAATACGCCGCGCCCGCCGCCCGCTGCAGCACCGGAACGTAGACGTTCAGGTACAGCCGGTCGATGCACTCGAGGGCTAGCGTCGTGTGCTCGGACAGGATCTCGGCGACGGATCGTGCTACCTTCATGGCTCGGGCTCCGGTCGATGGGCTCCCCATCGGCCAGTCTATGGCCACCGCCGCCATTGTGCGACTAATGAACGCGGCTCACGCCGCAGAGGGAGCAGCGGCCGGAGTCCGACCTGCCGCCAGCAGTTACCGAGACCTACACGCTCGTCGGTCTGAGGCGCAGCCTCGCTAGTGCTGATCTAGATGGAAGGGACGACTTTCTCGACCTTCAGGAAGGCTGCCAACGGAACGGATGGGATGCCGAGGATGCCCGCGGCCGTGTTCATCGACATCTTGCTGTTCGTATCCCTTCGTTCCTCGGTGACGACACGGGCGTCGGTTCCTTCCTGGCGAAGCCGCTGCGCGACCGCGAGTACGTAGGGATCCGCCTCGTCCGCACCGGCGTCCTTGTTTGGGTCGAGAACCTGGGGAACTTCAGCCAAGATCTCCTTCACGTCATCCAGCGAAGCAGCTACCGTTGCCGTGTGCTGCCGAAGCGTTCTGCTTCGCCCACACAAGCTGAGGATCCGGCGGCTTCGACTGAGCGGAACGTTCCAACTCCGCGACGACCTGGGGCGGATACGCGAGTCGGCCTTCTGTGACCAGCCGCGTCAACTTCCGGAAGATCCGCTCCCGGTGGCGCTTCTGGGTCGAGCGTCTCACCTCGATGATCGACGAGGTGTCGATCACCCAGACTACTTGACTGGTGGCCATCAGCGCGACGATGACAACGAGCTGGCGAGATCGTCGAATGCCGCGTCGGGGATGTCCAAGTACTCGACCGCTTGAGAGCGGCTAAGGAGATCATTGCGTACGGCGTCCACGAAGAAACGCGCAGCTTTAGAGCCGAATTCATCCTCCTTGATGACGAGGCGGTTTCGCCCGCCGCCTCCGCCTCCCCCTTCAGGCTTCCGGTCGGTGACGGGCGGGATGTCGTCGTAGAGATCCCAACCGGCGCGGCCGAGTTCTATGAGGCGTAGCGTTGCTGCCCGTAGGCTGATGCGCGCCCTCCTGGCGACTGTGCGCGCGACGCCAAGTTCGCGGACGCGGCCGACCGACCCGATCCTCTGCAGGATTTCGTCGATAGCCCCGGCGGGCAGGAGCACTGCGGCAGAGAACTGCTCGCACCAGCGCTCGGTCGGGTCGTTCCTCAGTCGTCCAACGCGTTCCAGGCACGCTGAACTGCCCCGGAGGAGGAGGTGGCCCAGCTCGTGGAACAACGTGAAAATGCGCGCCTCTTCACGCCATGCAGAGCTGACGACGATGACTGGCGCGCGCTCGTGCCAGAGGGAGAAGCCGTTGCAGGAGTCTCGCCCCAGCGAGTAGACGAATACCGTGACTCCGATGCCTCCGACGGCCTCACGCCAGTGATCGAATGCCCGAGATGGTGACGTCCAGTTCGTCTGTTGGCTGAACTCGATATTCAGTCGGTCCCGTATGACGGCCCCAGCCTTGGTCGGAGAGTCAGACGGTGAATGGCGGGGAAGGTGCGGCGCCGGCTCGTTGAGTTCCTGGGACAGCCAGCCGATGATTTCCTGCTGGCGACGCGCCCGCCGGAGGAACCTTCGCTCCATCGGCGACAGCCCTCGCGGGGGTTGTGACCCGATCGATCTGAACTGAACCCGAAGTGCCCCTTGCTTCGGAGGAGCAGGCAGGAGAAACGTCGCGAACTGGCGATGCAACTTCGTCGCGAGCTTCTTCAACGGAGTCAGCGTCGGCTTGGTATCGCCGCGCTTCCAGCTCGCCAGGTCGTCCAACGACACGCCGATGTAAGCCGCGAGCTGCTCGTCGGTGTAGCCCGACTCCTCAACGGCCCAGCTCAGCACTCCCGGCGTGATCGGGACTTCCGTTCCTCTCGGCATCGGTCTTCGCGGAAGACTACTACACGCGTCGGACAGAGCAGGTCACGACAGGAGTGGGCGCTGTCCGCGCGCACTTGGCGTACGTACTCGTGGGAACGGCCGCCACACCGATTGGTCTCTTCGTGAACCCTTGGTCTACGGCATCGGCAGCAGCGGCTCCACCCCCGCCGGCAGGTGCTGGTCGAACGCAATCAGCAGAACGGCGTCGGAGACGTGCTGCGCCATCAGGTCCACCAGGTCCACCAGGTTGGTCGAGCCGCCGACCGCCGCGAGGGCGCTCGCGTAGGTCTCCGGGGTCACGGTGTGGGGACCGAAGAGCTGGCGGCCGAACTCGATAAGTGCCGCCTCCTTCTCGCCCAGTCCCGCGACCGAGCCGCCGCTGCGCACGACATCGATGACCGCCTGATCCAGGCCGTTGTCGACCGCGACGGGCTCGGTGAGGCTCCACGTGTACTGATCGTCGTAGGCGCGCGCCGTGACGAGAACCGCCAGGTCGAGGAGCGGCCGCGCCACGTTGGCCTCCAGCGACTCGCGTCCGGCGCCATGGCCGCGGATCTGCCCCGGTCCCGTCCCCTGGGGAGAGAGCGTCCGGCCGTAGAGACTGGGGGTGGACCGAAGTTGCTCGGCCGGGGCGGGCAGCGGCGAGAGACGGCTGCGCGATTGCGGGTCCACGTCGTCCGGCTGCGTGAACGGCAACGGCAGGAACTGCGGCCAGCCGGGCGGCATGTGCTGGTTGAACGCGGCCAGCCGCCCCGCGGTGCCGGCATAGCGCGCCATCAGGTCTACGACGTCGACGAAGTTGGCTTCGCCGAACAGATCCACGGCGCGCCGGTAGGTCTCCGGGCTCAGATGGTGCTCGCCGTACATCTCGCGGCCGGCCTGGATGATGACCGACTCCCGTTCGCCGAGTCCGGACAGCGCCTCGCGGTTGCGCACGACGTCGATGACGTCCGGGTCGAGGCCGACCGCCACCGCTTCCATCTCGTGCAGCGACCACTCGAAGGGCGCGTCGTGCTCGCGCGCGGTGATCAGGATGGCGAGCTCCAGCAGCGGGCGCCCGACCGGAGACTCCCAGCGCGCGTTCAGACCCGTGCCGGCGCCGCGTATCGCGGCAGCCGCGGCGGCGGGTCCGCCGGCCGGGTCGGGCGCGGAGGTGGAAAGCCGGTTGCGCGATTCCGAGTTGACGTCCGGCGGGAGCGAGATCTCGGCCTGTGCGCTCGCCGCGCCGGACGCGGTTGGAGAAGGCGTCGCGCCCGCGGCAACGTACATCACCGCGACACAGAGGGCGGCACCTGGAATCAGGACGAACGGCGGTCTGGTGAACTTGCGCATCGGTCGCTCCCCCATGGTTGGCCGGACGGCCGTCGCGCCCGATGCGGCGGCCGTTCCGGTCTACGGACCTGCGGACCTGCGGACCTGCTCCAGTCTTCGGGCCTGCTGCCTGTCCACCCGCCGTCACATTCCCGCCGGCATGAACTTCTGCACCCGCCGCCCGTTGAGAGTCTCGCCGACGTACACATTGCCGTCGGAATCGACCGCCACCGAGTGCGTCGCCTCGAACTGGCCCGCCATCCGGCCGCGGCGCCCGGTGGTCCCGAGCGTCTCGAGCGACTCGTGGCGCACGGTCCAGAGCAGGTGGTTGCCTCCGTCGGCATTGTAGATGTACGTCTGGTCCGGGTCGGTCGAGAAGGCGATGTCCCACGCCGAGGCGCCCGCAGTCTCCTTGCCGACGAACCCCTCGCGGACGAACGTGCCGTCCTTCTCGAAGATCTGCAAGCGGTGGTTCATCCGGTCGCAGACGTAGACGAGTCCCTCGTTCGAGAGCTGCACGCAGTGGACGGTGTCGCCGAAGATCGGCGAGGCGTCCGCCTGCTGGTCGTACGGCGCGAGCTCGCCGTCGACGGGAGGCCGGCCGTACGCGCCCCAGTGCCGCTTGTACTCGCCGGTATCGGCATCGAACACGATGACGCGCCGATTGCCGTAACCGTCGGCCACGTAGACCTCGTTGGCCTCGGGGTCGACGCCGATGTCGGCCGCACGCCCCAGCCGCGTCGTGTCGTGGCTGCCGCTGAGCGGGCCGGCGCTGCCGATCTGCAGCAGGAACGTGCCGTCGCGCGAGAACTTCAGCACCTGGCCGTCGCCCTGCCCGTTGCCGCCGATCCAGACGTTGTCCAGGTGGTCGACGAAGATGCCGTGCTCCTCGTTGGGCCACTCGTAGCCGTCCCCGGGCCCGCCCCACGCCTGAACGACGTTGCCCTCCTGGTCGAACTCGATCACCGCCGGGGCCGGCACGCAGCACTCGGAGGTCGGCGGGTCGACCGCTGCGCCGCGCTCGCTGTCGGTCAGCGACCGGGGCCGGTGCAGCACCCAGACGTGGTCGCGCGAGTCGACCGCGACGCCGATGACGTGGCCCAGCAGCCACTTGTTCGGCAGCGGCTGCGGCCAGAACGGATCCACTTCGAGCACGGCTCCCGGCACGTCGCCCTGCGCCGCGCCGGCTCCGTCGAGCGCGCTCTGCCCGAGGCCGAACGCCACGCCCAGGGCGATTGCGGCCGCTCCAATCCACGCCGGGTGTTTCCGCTGCATCGATACCTCCCCCGCTCGAATCCGAGACCCGGGCCGGCCGGCGCGGGCACTCGCGCACCGCTCGCCAATGGCAGCACATCGGGCGTCCGGATGCAACAGATGATCCCGTTGAACGCCCCGCGGCAAGGTGATAGTGGGTCGGCCGACCGCAGCACCTACATGCAGGCTGCTGCGCTGGCGAGTGCGGTGGGGCTCTTCTGACAGCGCCTCTCCACGCGCGGGCGGCGCGGCGGCTGCGGGGAGTCCGGATTCGGCCGATCCTCTACTAGTCCCGCGGCTCGCCCAGGCAGGCCGCGCACTCCTCCGCGGACATCTCCCCGGTGCAGAGCACACGTAACGACTCCATCGGCACCCCCGGCCGGCTGCCGAGGAAGCGCTCGCAGGCGGGGCTCCGCTCCTCGGCCGGAGGCTCTGCCGGGGCGTAGGCCGCGAGCGGGTACTGGCAGCTCAACTCGACCGCCTGAACCGCCGCCGCCAGCGCACGGAAGAGCGTCCCCGCTCGCTCCACCTCCGAGGCAAGCCGCCGCTCGGTCGTCCGGTACGTCTGTGCCTGCTGGTTGCAGCCGTCCCGCTGCACGGCTTCGCGGAGCGGGCTCGTATCGCGATCGATCCGGAAGACGTCGAGATCCTGCATGCAGCGCGTGTGGGCGTCCCTGGTCTCGAGCAATGACGCTTCGAGCGACGCGACGGTGCTGCTCGCTTCGTGGACCTCTTCGGCCGCCGCACGCAACGCGTCGAGCCCGGAAGCGCATCGTTCCCACTGCGCTTCCAATGGGATGGCCGGAAGCCAGACGCAAACGGCGACAGCGGCGACGGTGCGCAAGCGGAACGCCATGAGCCCCCTCCAATCGAGTCGTCTTCGCGTCTTCGACCAGCGCCCAAGCGGGTATCCGATAGTTCCGCCGCCGGTCGCCGTGTCCCGCGCGACCGGATCGTTGCGTCTTCCCCATCGCCCGGCTGCGGCGGGGCGGCGCTCAGTCCCTTGGTGGTCCAGTTACGCTCCAACCGATGGATCATGTCAAGAGCGATCCGGCAATCCGGGGAATCGAGCCCCGACGGATCGGCGCCTTGCGGTATAGTTGTAAACGTTACCATGGGCGTCACCCACGTTGACGCAACGATTCGCAATCCGGCCGACCCGACCCGCAGTTGGGAAGGCCGCTTTCTGGTCGACACGGGCGCCATCGACTCGCTCGTGCCGCGATCCCGATTGGAAGCGATCGGCATCCGACCGGAGGGACAGCGCGTCTACGAGCTGGCTGACGGCAGCGAGGTCAGGATGGACGTCGCTGGCGCGCGGATCGAGTTCATGGGCGAGCTCACCGCGGGCCTCATCATCTTCGGCGCCGCCGACGCCGAACCGCTGCTCGGCGTGACGGCGCTGGAGTCCGTCGGCGTTGAAGTCGACCCGCAGGATCAGCGCCTGAAGAAGCTGCCTGCCGTACGGCTGAAGCGCGTGCGGCGCCCCGCGACATCATGGACCTGCCCGTGGCCCATCGGTACACTACGCCGATGAAGACAACGCACGTCCGGCTCCGGCCAGCGTCCCGTCTCCGCGCCGCCGCCGCGGCGCTTGCGCTCTTCCTGCTCGCTGCGCTTCCGCTGCACGCGCAGCAATCGCTCGCCGATGATCCCGGCGTCGCCGAGGCCCTGCATCTGCTCGACGTCTGGATGGATGCGGCGCAGGCCTACGGGGGCATCCCCGGCGCCTCCCTCTCGGTGGTGCACGACCAGGAGCTCGTGTGGTCGAAGGGCTACGGGTACGCGCACGTGGCACGGGAAGAGCCCGCGACCCCGTCGACGATGTACTCCATCTGCTCCATCTCCAAGCTCTTCACCGCGGTCGGCGTGCTGCAGTTGCGCGACCAGGGCAAGGTCGCGCTGGACGATCCGGTGGCGAAGCACCTGGACTGGTTCCGGATTCAGGACGACCACCCCGAGGCCGGTCCGGTCACCGTCGAAGGGCTGCTCACCCATACCTCGGGGCTGCCGCGCGAAGCGGGCGCGCCGTACTGGACCGGCCCCGACTATTTCTTCCCGACCCACGAGGCGATCGTCGGCACGCTGCCCACCCAGTCGATGCTGTATCCCCCGCGCACCTACTACCAGTACTCGAATCTGGGGCTCACCCTGGCCGGCGAGATCGTGGCGGCGACGTCGGGGCAGGCCTACGACGACTACATCCGCGCCAACGTCCTCGACCCGCTGGAGATGACGAGCACCTTCACCGACCACGAGGACCGCTTCCGGGGCAACCGGCTCGCGAGCGGCTACACCGCGCGGGGGCGCGACGGCGAGCGCAAGCTGGTGCCCGACTACCGGGTGCGCGGCATCAGCCCCGCGGCCGGGTTCATCTCGACGGTGGAAGATCTGGGACGCTTCGCCTCGTGGCAGTTCCGCGTGCTCGGCGGAGACGACGCGCTGCTCGACCGCAACACGCTGCGCGAGATGCACCGGGTGCACTGGCTCGAACCCGACGGCGACACCACCTACGGGCTGGGCTTCTCGGTGTGGACGTCGGACGGCGACACCTTCGTGGGCCACGGCGGCTCCTGCCCGGGATATCGCAGCCACCTTCTGCTGCGCCCGCAGGACAAGGTCGCCACGGCGTTCATGACCAACGGTCAGGGCGTCAATTCCCGCCGGTTCGCGCAGACCGCCTACGACATCGTCGCGCCCGCCCTGCGCAAGGCCGCCGGGAAGACGGACGGCGATACGCCCGGCGTCGACGTCCCCGCCGGCTCCGAGGGCGGCGCCACGCCGGATCGGGAGACCCTCCTGCGCTTCACCGGCACCTACCAGCGGCCGCTCGGGGGAGAAAGCGCGGTGCTGGTACGGGAAGGCGACCTGCATGTGCTGTCGCTGCCCACCGACGATCCGCTGGACGCGCTGACCCGGCTGCGCCACATCGAGGACGGCACCTTCCGGCGGGTGCGCGACAACGGCGCCCTGGGCGAGGAGTTCAGCTTCGAGGAGATGCCCGACGGACGAATGCTGATGTGGCGAAACGACAACTACAGCATCCGCGCGGCGGGAAGGTGACGCGACCGTAGCCCGCAGTCGTCATCGATGCGTGTCGCCGAAGCCGTCATCGGGGCCTCCGACCACTACGCCCGGGCCGAGCTGGTCACCCTCGGGGTGGAAGACGCCGCTCCCGTCTTTCTCGATCGGCGGCGCGCCGAGCTGCTCGACAAGGACCTCCCGGCCGCGCCCTATCACCACGAGGCCCTGGAGCTGGACATCGGGACGGCAGTCGACCTCGTGAATCGGGTGCGACGATCGGTGGCCGAACATGCGCGCGCGGCGGTCGCGGCGCTCCTGACGGCCTGCAGCGCCCGGGTGCTGGCGCTGCCCGCGAGTCCGTACGAGCGTCTGCCCGACTCGCTGGAGGAAGTGCTGCGCTCGCGCCCCTTGACCTACGCCGCCGACGGCATGCTCTACCGCGAGTCCCTGGCCGCGGCGGCCGCCGAGCTCGGTCTGGAGGTTCGCAGGTACCCGCGCAAGACCGACCCGGCGGTGCTGGCCGCGGAGGCTATGGGGGCCGACGTGGCCGAGGTCAACGCGCTCATCGCCCGGTTCGGCCGAGAGGCGGGCAGGCCGTGGCGAAAGGATCACAAGCTCGCTGCCGCGGCCGGGCTCTGGGTGCTCGGGCCCAGGATTTCATCGTGGAAACTTGCCGTGGGATCCGGTGGCAGATGAGGTCGCCCCGGACCCCGACGCCGCGATGCACGGCGGATTCCGTGGACGCCGGCCCGGTCATGAACCGTTCCACGTACAATTGGGGCTCCGGACTCGGCCGGCCCGCATCCGCGCCTGGAGGCACCGCCCATAGAGGTCTTCGGTGATACGCACGGCCTCAAGGCCAGTCAGACCCGCCAGCTCGAGCGCCTCTTCCGGCGCAGGGTGCCGGCCGATCGGCTGATCACCCAGGAGCTCGCCCGGCAACTGACCGAAGTCAGCCACGAGATCCGGCGTCAGGTGGGCGTGCTGCTCGATCGCCGCGGGCGGGTCCAACACGTGATGGTGGGCGATGCCCACTCGATTGCCTTGCCCGACTGGGGCCGCCTGCGGGCCGGCCGCGGGCGTCTGCGCGGCTTGCGCTGCCTGCACACCCATCTCGGGAACGAGGGGCTGACACGCGACGACCGGGCCGACCTGCTGCTGCTGCGTCTCGACGCCATGGTGACGGTGGGCATGGACCATGACGGCCTGCCCGCGCTCGCCCATGTCGCAGCCCTCACCCCCACCGACGACCGCACCCCGGGCGACCGCAACGCCGGCATCGAATGCCTCGACCCGCAGCCGCCGGCCCGCATCGCTTTCGATTTCCAGGAGTGGATACGCGACCGCGAGGCCGCGCTCGGGCGCCGTACCGGCACCGAGCGCATCGGCGACCGGGAGCGCGCGATCCTGGTCTCGGTTACCGCCGGACGCAGCGCCCGGGAGCTGGAGGTCCATATCGCGGAGCTGCGGGAGCTCGCCCATTCGGCGGGGGTCGTCATCGTCGACGTCGTCACGCAGAATCGACCCCGGGTCGACCCCAAGACCGTGCTCGGCTCCGGCAAGCTGGACGATCTGGTCATCCGCGCCTTCCAGAGCGACGTCGATCTGGTGATCGTCGACCAGGATCTGACCGCGACGCAGGCGCGCAACCTGGGCGAGCGCATGGAGCTGCGGGTCATAGACCGCACGCAGCTCATCCTCGACATCTTCGCGCAACATGCGACCACGCGCGACGGCAAGCTGCAGGTGGAGCTGGCGCAGCTCAAGTACCTGCTCCCGCGGCTGGCGCAGCGCGCCGAGGTCTCGCTGTCGCGGCTCGCCGGCGGCATCGGCGGGCGGGGACCGGGCGAGACGCAGCTCGAGGTCGACCGCCGGCGCACCCGGGATCGGGTGACGCGGCTCGAACGCGAGTTGAAGAAGCTGGCCGCGCAACGCGAGAACCGGCGGCAGCGGCGGGGGCGCCGCGCCGTCCCGGTCCTGTCCATCGTCGGCTACACGAACGCGGGCAAGAGCACGCTGCTGCGGACCCTGACGCGCACCGAGGTGCACGTCGCCGACCAGATGTTCGCGACCCTCGACCCCACGTCGCGGCGCCTGCGGTTCCCGCGCGAGCGCGAGGTCATCATCACCGACACGGTGGGGTTCATCCGCGACCTGCCCGCCGATCTCGTCGCCGCCTTTCGCGCCACTCTCGAGGAGCTGGCCGACGCTTCGCTCCTGCTCCACGTCGTCGACGCCGCGACGCCCGACTGCGAGCGGCGCATCGAGGCCGTCCGCCGCGTGCTGCAGGACATCGGCATCGACGCGCCGGAGCTGCTCGTCTTCAACCAGATCGACCGGATGGCGGACGGCGAGGGCGGTGCGCTGGCGCGCCGGCACGGCGGCGTCGCGGTGTCCGCGCTCCGCCGCACCGGCCTGCGCACGCTGCTGGCGCGGGCCGAAGGGAT